>JAAUQI010000055.1 GCA_012032345.1 Leptolyngbyaceae cyanobacterium RM1_1_2
TGTTCCAAAAACTGAACGACTACGTCGGAGCGGCCTTCTGCAATCTGAACTCGCTCCGTCGATTACCCCGTCTTGGCTGCTGCGAAACTGAGTAGCCGTAATTAGAAGCTGGAGCCTAGAGAGGAGTTCTCGATCAGACGGATTATCGGCTTCAATAGCGGTTGCGGCTAGCTGTTCTCCGGGCTGATAGATTTGACGATTGATGACCGCATCTGTAAAGACTTCGAGGCAGGGTTCTCCCCGCTCAATTACGCAGGGTTCGCCTACTACATAGTTGGCTGCAGACAAAAAGCGCACAATATATTCCTGGCCGTCGCTGATGCGTTCGGCCAGCTGTTCGACGTCATTGCTGGCAATGCGGATAATCTGCTGGTCGGGCATTTCAGCGCTGGGGTTGATCTGCTGTAGCGCAAACCAGTTGGCTTCTTGCAAAAGTCGGGTAACGACTGCTAGAGCCTGTTGCGGATCATTGACCTCGACAGCGCGAGCCACGAGTGGCTCGTTGCGACCAATCGCTACGCTGCCCTGTCGCAGTCCTAAAAATTCTCGATCTAGCTGTTCAATCTGCTGCTCTAGGTAAGCCTGCTGATCCTGGAGCTTTTGCAAACGGGTTTCGCGCTGGGCGATCGCCTGATTTCGCTGAGCAATTTCCCGGTCGCGCTGGCTGATTTCCTGGTCGCGCTGGTTGATTTCCCGATCGCGTTCAGCAATTTGAGCGCGCACGGTAGCCTGCTGAGCTAATAAATTCTGACGTTCTGACTGCAAGCTACTAATGTCTGAGCGCAGATTTTGGGCCTGCCCAGACACTGAGCGCAACTGCTGCTGAGTTTGGTTCAGCTTAGCCTGGGTAACGGCCTGACGCTCAACCACTGTTTGCAGTGAGTTGTTAATATTGCGCAGACGCTGGCGCGCTTTTAGCTGGTCTCTAACCGATGTCGCCAGTTCCTCCTCAACCCCTGATTTAGCCGACTGGGTCGCCCGCAGAGATTGGCGAGCCTGCTTTAAATCTTCCTGCAGCGTTCCTAACTCAAAAACCCCTGTCCTGAGCTGATCGCTGACGGCAAACAGCAGCGCTAGCGTTGTTGCTGAAACCACACTGCCTGTGAGAACGCTGATTACAGTAGCTGTTTGACGAGGCCGGAGGTTAAATAAAGTCAGTCTGGCCTTACCGACTCGCATACCAATGCGATCGCCGACCGTGGCGATCACACCCCCCAGAATTAGAACCGCCAAAATCAGGATGTAACCTGTGGTCATCAGCTAGAGAATGCAGTTCAAATTTCAGCGTACTGCATGTTTCTGAAATCAGGTAAACTGCTGGCTGAGATTTACCGGGTTGTGAACGGTGATTTTTTTCTTGTGGATGGAAATCATGCCTTCCTGTCGCAGATCTCCTAGCAGGCGCGTTACCGTCACGCGGGTTGAGCCAATCGCTTCGGCGATCGCCTGGTGAGACAGCTTTAAGTCAACTGTAATGCCCTCAGCACTGGGAACGCCAAAATCACGACAAAGAATCAGCAAAAAGCTAACCAAACGAGACCCCATATCACGATGGGCCAGAGTCTCAATCATCATTTCAGTCTGCAAAATGCGAGATGAAAGACCCCGCATCATATACATAGTCAGCTCAGGATTTTCTTCTAAAGCCTGTTCAACCTGTTCAATAGGCACTGAGAGCAACTCTACAGGGGTAAAGGCGACCGCGTGGTAGAAGCGATCGGAACGGTTCCCCGTGATCAGCGACAAAACCCCAAAGACGCTGTTTTCTCTGAGCAGGGCCACAGTAATTTCTTCACCCGCCTCATAAACCCTAGAGAGTTTGACAGCGCCTCTCAATAAGAAATAGACCCTTTCCGCCGGATCCCCTGGGAAAAAGATAGTTTTGCCCCTTTCATAAGTCTCAACAACGGGCGGAAAAGCGCCTCCAGAAAGCTGACGAAATACGCTAGCTAGTGGCTTATCTTGCGTCACAACCATACCCATAACCCATCAAGAGTAGCAATTTGCCGCTAGAA
The DNA here is from genome assembly GCA_012032345.1 of Leptolyngbyaceae cyanobacterium RM1_1_2. GTDB lineage: Bacteria > Cyanobacteriota > Cyanobacteriia > Phormidesmidales > Phormidesmidaceae > Sphaerothrix. The sequence goes on from JAAUQI010000055.1 coordinate 2,016, forward strand.
ACTATTGACTCGTTCCTCAAAGACAACTCTGCATCCAGGCTGTTAAAGCTTACGGATGCCAAAGAATGTTGACTTTAGACCACTTAAGCTTAACTAACAGTCCCAATTTTGTATAATAAAATACTTATCTACTCAAAAAAACAGTCAAATCGAATCCTTTAAGTGATTCAGCTGATGAAATTAGCGTTGTGGGCCGGTCTTAGCTGCTGATAGCACCCCACAACTGGCTGTTCAAACGAAGATAGGCTGCTATTGTGCCAGCGTTTGATACCTATGCAGGTGTCCCCATTTTTGAGTATCCTCCATAGTGCTCCATAGTGCTGATTCAATCAAGGGGGGATTATGATTAACCTGACGGATAAGAAGGCGCTGGTTACAGGAATTGCCAATAACCGCTCGATCGCTTGGGGTATTGCCCAGCAGTTGCACACAGCAGGGGCTAATTTAGGCATCACCTATCTGCCCGACGATCGCGGTCGCATGGAAAAAAAAGTCATGGAGCTAACAGCCCCCCTGCAACCTTCATTGTTTTTGCCCTGCAATGTGCAAGACGAGCAGCAAATCAAGACTGCTTTTGCAGCCATTGCCGAAAAGTGGGAGCAGCTAGATATCCTGGTTCACTGCCTTGCTTTTGCCAACCGTGATGATCTCACCGGGGACTTCAGCGCCACTTCTCGTGAGGGCTTTCGCACAGCCCTTGAAGTCAGTGCTTATTCACTTGTGCAGCTAGCCCATCACGCCAAACCTCTCATGAGTAAAGGCGGCAGTATCATCACCCTCACCTACCTCGGTGGGGTTCGCGTCGTGCCTAACTACAACGTCATGGGGGTTGCCAAGGCTGCCCTAGAGATGAACGTTCGCTATTTAGCCGCTGAGCTAGGTGTCCACAATATTCGAGTCAATGGCATTTCGGCTGGCCCCATTCGAACCCTGGCGTCCTCGGCAGTTGGCGGTATTTTAGATATGATTCACCACGTTGAGGCAGTCGCTCCTCTAAAGCGCACCGTAACTCAGACAGAAGTCGGCAATACAGCAGCCTTCCTTAGTAGCGAACTGTCTAGCGGTATCACAGGTCAAATTATCTATGTGGACTCTGGCTACAGCATTATGGGGATGTAGGTCTGTAGCTTTGAGCAAAAAGCAGTTAAAAAGTAATTTTTAGCAGAAAGGGCACCGACGACTGGCCGTGTTTCGTCTCGGTGCCCTAACTGGTTCGCTCCTCACACACAACTAAAAGTATAGAGCAAGGCTCTTGTGTTGTCACCCCTACACGCTGATTTGAATAGTTAATTTTTTTATCGCCCCGGATGATGAAGCTACATACTCTATAGCCCTGTGGGTGCTTCTAAGCCTAGAAGAGCGACCAGACAGTGCTTTAAGACGGCCCGGACGCTCAAAAGTAGCCTGAGATAGGTGAGCCTCTGAACTTCTCCCTGAACACAAGAGTACTGCCGACAAAACTGTTCAGTATGGCGACTCAAGGCCATGATGTGAGTCAGGCAATGCCGCGCTGGCTGTTGCAAAGAGACTGAAAAGCAGCTATCAGTAGCTTCAACAAGGGCGTGGAGAAGATTTTGTTCGTACTCCGTCAGTTGCAGCGGTTCAATTTGGCCGATCGAGGTTTTAGCAGCGCGTAAGCACCCTGAGTGAGTTTGCTGGACTCGTTTTACTAGTAAGCAGCAGCGGGCGTAATTATACTGAAGCTCAAAGCAGGCTTCTGGAGTAAGCTGGGAGGCGTCAATTCGGGGAAAATACTTAAGACTGTGGGCTGTAGAATTTTGTATCCCCTGCTGCAAACTCTCATTTCTAGAAGATTTGTCCCAAAAATGATTGCACCAAAGAGCTATGCTTTGTGCTGTAAAATAAAACCGTAGCCAGCCCTCAGTAGTTGTCCTAATTTTGACATGTGACCAGATAGCGTTTATCCCGGCACCTGGAGCATACTGAAATATGGGACTGCCACTCGGAGCTGACTGATTGACTAAAAGCCAGCCAGCCAGATTTTGGTTGATTGTTTGAATAGGTTGATGGTAAGTATTTTTGAGCTTTAGACCAATGGGAGACTGATAAATAACCTGAATTGTTTTTTTTGTTTTTGAAACTGGAATATTTTGGATATCATTACTGGCACATACAAAGCAAAAGTTTGAGGAGTTGGCGACCCGATATTGAGGCGCTTGAATTGAGCAAGTGCTGTCATACAGAGCCTGGGATCGGGCCTGAACTAGAACCTGATGTAGGTGTGCCTTCAGCACCCATTTTAGTGAAAGGTACGTCATAAACCACAGTTGATTACTGTTTCCCTTAAACTTAGAAACAAGCTTTTTAAAAATGGTTTTCATTTTTGAGCTTTAGCTAAGCGCATCTAGCGATCGCAGCCTTGATCCATAAGTCTTAGACCCGCTTGAGGGTGGGTGTTGAGTTCTAAAGACCAAATTTTTAGGAATGGCATCGTTAGAAGCGGCTGGCTCATGGCGATGATAAGACAGCAATAGGGAAAGGCACGATCCACGCGATCGCAATTCTAACCGAGATTCGAACACTCAGGGTTTTGTCTAACTCTTCTTTTGCGCTAATTTGTATGCCTGCTCTACTTGTGAATTGTGAACTCTACTGATTCCTCAACCTTGCTGGGAGCTATGTATTCATCTTCTCAAACTGACAACGCTCGCCCCTTTCTGACCTGGCAAAGAATCTTAGACTGGGCGCAAGAGCACTATCGCTATCGGGTATTTAGTCGTGATGAAAAAGTGCCCGCCCGCTCAGGCTTACTTTATCTGGTGCATCGAGGAGCAATTCGGCTTGTGGGCAACTCCCAGATTAGTGCCAGTCTGAAGCAAAAGCACAGCACCTCTCGTATCCCCTTAGTAGCAGCAGAGGAAGCATTCTTAGGCTTTGTGGGTGCTGGTCAGCCCTTCGAAATTGTGGCTCAGTCTCCCTTCAACTTGCAGAGCTTTGCCCATATCGATCAAACAGCCGTGATCTGGCTTTACTGGCACGACTTAGACAACTGGCCCCACTTTCGCCGAGAGATTTTAGACGCTTTTCGCCATCAGCACCAGCGCAAGCTGCTGTGGCTGAGTACGCTGGGGCAGCGGCGAACGATTGATCGTCTACTCGGTTTTTTGACACTGCTGATCGAAGAATACGGCGAACCCTGCGATCAGGGCTATTATCTTCCCTGGACTCTGACCCATGCTCAAATTGGCAGCGCTATTGGGTCTACTCGGGTGACGGTGACGCGCCTGATGGGTAAGCTGCGACAGCGCAGTCTGATTCAAAACTACGGCGACAACCTGATTTGTATGCCGACTGAGGCAGTGCAGCAGCGGGTAGAGATGGGCTGAGCCAGCTAGCCGCTAATCTCGAAGCCAATTTGTTACAACGGTTACCCGATCGCATTCAGTAAGTTCAGTTTGTGTGAAGCTAGCCGCGCTCTGCTTTCTCTAGTGTCAAACTAGAAGTAGGTAGACTCCTGAGAGTGAACCTAAGCCATACCCCACCAGAATAAATAGGGCCGACCAAGCTTTGATGCCTGCGTGATTATTACCGAACTTTTGGCTGTACTTTCTATTTCAGCGGCAGTAGGATTACGCTTAGCGCTGCCGCTGCTGCTGATTGGCTTGCTGTCTGGGCCTTCTCTATGGTCTAATGTCCCCATTTTGTCGCAGCTTTCTCCTTCGCTGGTTGTGGGTGTTTTAGCAAGCTGGTCGCTGTGTGAACTGGTGGTTTCTAAGGATCTTGGCAGCCGTCAGATGCTGCAGAATGTTGAACTGCTTTTTAGCCCCTTTGTCGGCGCGATCGCTGGCATTGCAATCGCCCGCACGGTGGGCCTTTCTGGCTGGCTAGCAGGGCTGGTGGGTCTGGTGGGGGGGCTTTTGGCCTTGGTAATTCAGCTTTTTCAAACGGGCTGGCTATATCGTCCGCAGCGCCCTGCGGTCTGGCTGCTGTTTTTGCAAGATGCACTGTGCGTTAGCCTAGTGCTGCTGGCGTTTGATGCTCCCCAGCAGGGAGGGCTGATTGCCTTGCTGCTGCTGTGGCTGATTATTCGCAACTCTGCTATTTGGCGGCACTGGTATCTTACAGCCAGAGCACCCACTGCTAAGAAGTCCCTACCGCAGCACCGCCAGTTTCCAGACTAATTCCTCAGTTTGTAGTTAGCACTTCAGTGCCAAATCTCTAACTACGACCCTTGGCTTTTAGCTAGAGTCTGTTGGTATTCCAGCGCTAAAGCGCTGACTACGAGCCTCAATTTTTAGCTGGGGCACTGCACCATCATCTCTATTCGCTCAGAGCAGACCAACAAAGTGCAGCGGCCCGTGACCGCTTACCAGCTCTAATAGCAGCGCCAGAAAGCCCACCATTGCCAAGCGCCCGTTCCAGATCTCAGCAATAGGCGTCATGCCCCAGGCCGAGCGTTCCGGGGGGTACATCTTCATTCGCTTGTCGGGATGAACAACTTCTGAAAGCAGCCGAGGCGGGGCTGCTAGCGCCTCAAGAGTCATATCAGCTAAATCATTGATAAAGCCAGCGTGCGTATTCAGGGCAGGGGTTCGACGAAAATGTTCAATGCCAGCTTCTTCAGCGATTTCTCGGTACTCAATATCGATTTCCTGCAGCGTTTCAATGTGCTCTGAGACAAAGCTGATGGGAACTACAACCAAATTCTTGATGCCGCGCTCAGCTAAGTCTGCGATCGCATCTTCAGTGTAGGGCTGCAGCCACTCTACCGGGCCAACTCGGCTCTGATAGGCCAGGGTGTAGTCATTGGGGCGGTTTAACGCCTGTACAATTAGCTCCGTGCAGTGCTCGATCTCGCGCTGGTAGGGATCGCCTGATTCTTGAACGTAGCTGACTGGCACACCGTGAGCACTAAAGAAAATATGACCTGCATCAGGCTCAGGCAGCTGATCAAGTTCTTGAGCAATCAGGTCGGCCATTGCCCCAACGTAGCCAGGACGGCTGTACCAGGAAGGAATTGCCGTGTATCGAATTCGATTCAGCGTGGGATCTTCTAGCCATAGCTGCTCTAGTAGCCGAAAGCTAGAACCGCTGGTGCTGATAGAGAACTGAGGGTAGAGCGGCAAAATCACTAGCTGTTCAATGCCATCGCGCTTGATCCGAGCGATCGCTTCTTCGGTAAACGGGTACCAGTAGCGCATGCCAATGTATAAGCTGGCGTCTACGCCTTTTTGCTGTAGCGATAGCTGTAGGGCATTGGCTTGCTCTTCTGTAATCTGGCGGATGGGTGAACCGCCCCCAATCTGCTGATAGTTTTCCTGAGATTTGCGAGCGCGCGAAGAGGAAATTAGCCAAGCTAGGGGTCGCTGCAGCCAGGGAAAGGGCAGACGAATAATTTCAGGATCAGAAAACAAATTGAACAGGAACGGACGAACATCTTCAAGCTGCTCTGGTCCGCCTAAATTCAGCAGTAAAACCCCAACACGGCCCATGATGATTTCAGTTCCCTTCGTCTCTAATAATCTTTGAGTATCGTAACAATTAATCTTATCCCTTGACTCAACTAAATTTTAGATCCCTTATGGAAAGGTTAAAATCACTATCGAGCTGGAAACCTGCTTGTGAGTTCGCAATCTGACTAACTGCCAAAAGTTTCTTGCGTAGATTGGGCTGAGGCCACGTAGCTTGCTTCGTGCAGGTTAACCCAACACTGGCAATGGTTTTGTTAGGTTAGCTATTGCTCTAGTATAGCTATGCCGTTAGGCTATGCCCAACCTAGGCTATGCTCAACCTAGGACAAAATAAGGGTTTCAAGAGTTTTGTGAGTCAAACAGGGTTGCAATAGATTTAACTTAATTAAAGACTTAGTGTCTTTGATCCGCAAGTTTTTCCAAGGCATGTCTTCAAACTCAGCCATCGACACCCAGATTGCTCAGGTCAATCAGCGCCTCAAAACAGCCCGTTTAGGCTTTCAAATAGAGCGGCGGGGGGCACTGCTGAGCCTGCGTGGTACCCTACCGCCTCGTCCTGACAGCATGAGACTGCGGCCCTACCAGCAGCGCATTTCTCTGGGGCTAGCAGCTACTAAGGCGGGTCTAAAGCAGACCGAACAGCAGGCCAAAATTATTGCGGCAGAGCTGATTCAAAACACGTTTGACTGGCGTAACTATCTCAAAAATCCGGCAGGTAAGCCCCTTTCTCAACAGAGCTTGCAAGAAAAAACTGATTCTTTTCAGCAATACTTCTTTACAGAAGGTCAGGGGAATCAGAAAGCGGCATCTTTGCGGACAACTTGGACAAAAGCCTACGCACCCTATCTCAAAAAACTAGCGGCGATCGCCCAGCAATATCCTAGCTATAGTCTGAGCGAAGGGATCTACGCAACCGCGCAGTCAACCCGCCCCAACTCGCGCAGTCGGCAAATTTGCTGTACGGCTCTGAACGCTTTTGCTGATTTCTTAAGACTGGAGCTGCCGACCCCGCTAAAAAACTTTGCAGGCAGCTACAGCCACGCTAAAACCGCAGCCAGAACGCTGCCCGCAGATGAGCAGATTATGGCTGGGTACTATCAAATACCTAATCCCACCTGGCGTTTTGTGTACGGCATCATGGCGACCTACGGACTGCGTAACCACGAAGTTTTTTTCTGTGACTATCAGCGGCTGGTCTCTGGCGACAGCGAAGCGGTTGTTGAGGTTCAGGCAGTGACTAAAACGGGTAGCCATGAGGTTTGGCCCTTCTACCCAGAATGGGTCGATCGCTTCGAGCTAAGCAATGTTCAGCTTCCTGCCGTCAACACCGATTTAGGCCACACGACGCTGCAGCGGATCGGACAGCAGGTAACGGCTCAGTTTCGCCGCTACGATCTGCCGTTTTCTCCCTATGATCTGCGCCATGCCTGGGCCGTCAGGACAATTCACTTTGGCCTACCAGATACCGTATCGGCTAAGATGATGGGCCACTCGGTCACTGTCCACAACCGGACATACCACCGCTGGATTACTCACCGGGATCAGCAACAGGCGGTTGATGCTGCCCTGAGCCGTAGGAGCCTGTTGTAGGGGCACACAGCCCTTTATCTCTTACCTCTGGTTTATCCTTGGCAGATGCTTGACCCTACTGTAGGTCATCAGGTAAAACGGGTTGCTGCTGCTGCCATTCTTGAATTTTGAGCTGGGCGGCGTTGTAGGCTTCGGTACGGGGGGGAACCTGTCGGGCCATCTCAACAGCACTGGGAAGATTTGAGCTTGCCTGAGCGGTGGCCAGCGATAGAATCTGCCAGCTCCACTGGTTAATGATTAAATCTGCATCAGAGCGGGTGGCGCTGTCGGCGGGTACCTCGCTGGCTAAGGCAATAGCAGCGGCCAGCGCCGCAGGTGTGCCTGTCTCGGCGGCTCGGTATGCCTGCTGTAGCTTTTGACGACCCTGAACTCGCCCTTGCCAGCTACTAATATCAGATTGAGCTTCGTCATAGAGCGCCCGATTGCTGCCGATTTGAGAGGCTGTTGCGATCGCTTCCTGATAGCTGCCCTCCTGCGCTAGCTGCCGTGCCCTAGCCAAAACGGGCTGATCTTCGCTGCGCTGCAGTGTGCGTCGCCAAGTGCGAATGCGATCGCTGGCTTGGTCATACAGGGCGCGGCCTGAGCGGATATTTTCAGCTTCGGCAATGGCTGAGCGCAGCGACATGGGGTCGCCTGCTAGCGCCAGCTGCTCGGCCCGCTCCAGGAAAGGCTGGTCTTCAGCGGTTTCTAGCTGCCGCTGCCAGCGGTTTTTCTGAGCTTGGGCGTCGTCCCAAACCGGATTGGAGCGAGAAATTTTGTCGGCATGGGCGATCGCCGCTGACAGGTCTGTTGTGGTACCGGGTTCGGCTAGCTGTCTGGCCCAGTCGAGCTGAGCCACTCCTTGAATCTGGTCTTGCCAGCGACTGATCAGCTTTTGCGCTCGGCTATGCAAAGGGCGATCGCGGCTGATGCTCTGTAGCCTGACGATAGCAGACTCTAAAGCCGGAATCGTGCCCTCCCAGGCGCTTTTGTAAGCTTCTACCAGAACGCGAAAGTCGGCTGTCTGGGCGTCAAAATCGACCCCGTCTGGAATCTCATCCAGGACGGCTAGAGCCTGGTCGGCGTCTTGACGCTCCAGGGAAGCTTCGGCTAGGTCGAGCATCTCTTTGGCAATGTCTTTGAGGCGGCGCTGAGCTTCAGCGTAAAGGTGGCTTTCAGGCTGGATTTCGGCAATGAGCTTGATCGCCTTTTTGAGGTTTGAAAGGCCACCGCGCTCCAGCAAACTGCTCACCTGCCCCAGCCGATTGCCGTCTTCACGGGTAACAGAAATGAGCTGGGTTAGCTCTTCATACTTAGTCGTCTCCCAGTAGTCGTTACCGACTGCAAGCAGCTTGATAGCCGTTGCAAAGGCTTCCTGAAACTTTTGCTCACCCAGCTTTTCTTCAGAGGTCTGATAAATATCTTCGGCTTTGCGCCAGATTTCTCGCCAGCGACTAACCGACTGCTCAATTTCGTCGGCGGCAGCGGTCTTTGCCGGAATTTTTTGAGCCGTGGCGATCGCCTGCTCTAGCTCTCCGGCGTGAAACATGTCATCGGCGAGCTGCAAAATCTGCTCGGCCCACATCTCAATGCGCTCGTTGATATCAGTCCGTAGCGGGTGATCTTCTGGCAGGGCATCTACCAGTCGAATGGCAGCTAGTAAATCCTCAACGCTGCCCTGATCGGCATAGGCTTCGGCGCACTGCAGCCGGGTCGAGGCTGAAGCCGTGGGCCAGAAAATCGCCCGACAGTTGGGCAGGTTGGGAATGCGAAACAGGCTGATGGCAGAGACAACCCCCACCGCACTGATCAACCCCAAGGAGGTCAAAGACCAAAACGGCCAGCTACTGAAAAACTTGCCCAAGGGCAAACGGCGCTGCGATCGCTCTGTAGCCCGCTCTTGGGGTGCTGCGATCGCGGTAGCGACTGTAGACACTTTGGCTGAGCGGGGCGGCTGCATCTGCTGCTGGAGCTGAGTTACAGGCCGAGACCGAGGCGTCGTCAACGGCGGCTGGACAGAGGCTCTGGGAGCAGGCTGAGGATAATATAGGCGATCGCGGCGGGCCGGCAGCGGCAGCGAAGGTAAACGGGTTGATTTTGGCTGGGGCAGGGGGCGCTGTTCTCGTCTGGGCGGCGGCACAGACGAAAACTCAGAGGGCGGCGCTTTGGGCACAGATCTCTGAGCATCTTTGCCGGAGGGCCGCTGAGGCATTTCTCGATGTCCGGTCATAGTTTACCTGAAACCGCGTTGCCCTAGTTTAGCCCCCTCTAGAGCATTTAGCGCTTTCGGGGGCTGACAATTCAGAATCAGCTAGCAATTCACTCAGTAGGTGGGCGATGCCCACCTACTACGGTGGAGTATGTTTCGGCTAGACCTTTTTTGAGACTGGGGTGTTGGACGGAGCTGCGCCTGCCTGCATCTGAGGGGCTGGCTGCTGGGCTATCTGTGTCTGGTCGATGAATACGAACAGCCCCGGTACATCTTGCCCATCTACTTTGCGCAGGTGAGGCTGGATGCTAGCGATCGCATTGCTTTGAGAGATTTCTTCTAGGGAGGCCAAGAGCTTCTCGGCGGCTAGCTCCTTGAAGTACTGTCCCCGCTCTAGGTGCATGTGCTTAGAGAAGCGCGGCTCTACGTAATAGACCACATTTTGCACCACTGGCTTTATCACGTAGTCTGATGCGTCAGAGGTGACGACTCGGGAGAGCTGGTAGCGGGTACCCACCACCAGCAGACAAACTGCTATCCAAATACTTAGAAATACGGGGGCGAAGTTGCGAGTTTGGATCATGGGTTAGCTGTGTCTAAAGAGTGCCTACAGAAAATGCCTGCGAATTTATCTACATAAAGAATAACTTAATTTTACAATTCTTAACGTCTTTCCTCAGATAGATACCGCCTCGGGCAAATGGGGACAGGCGAATGTGGTGACACGATGACCTGGCGCTTTGCAAAGCCAGCGGCGATCGTTAGATTAGATAGTTAACGTCTCTCTTGCTAAGGATCTGCCCGTGAGCTTAAAAACTTTAGTCCACAACTCGCTAAAAGCGCTGAATATTTCCTCTCCTGTGGCCGCTGCTGTTGTCAACGAAACCGACTTTGAGGCCAGCCATTTTGACCAGCATGTCATGACCACTTACGGGCGCTTTCCGCTGGCTTTAGAGCGGGGCAGAGGCTGTCAGGTTTGGGATACTGAGGGCAGAGTTTATCTAGACTTTGTGGCAGGGATTGCTACCTGTACGCTGGGCCATGCTCACCCGGTAATGGTGGAGGCGGTGACGCAGCAGATGCAGAAGCTGCACCATGTCTCTAATCTCTATTACATTCCCGAGCAGGGAGCGCTGGCGGCGTGGCTGACGGCTCACTCTGGCGCAGACCGAGTGTTTTTCTGCAATTCCGGGGCTGAGGCTAATGAGGGCGCGATCAAGCTGGCCCGCAAGTATGGCCGCACTCAGCTAGGCATTGAGTCTCCGGTAATTTTGACTGCTAACGCCAGCTTTCACGGCAGAACCCTAGCCACCGTGACCGCTACGGGGCAGCCTAAGTATCAAAAAAACTTTGACCCGCTAGTGCCTGGTTTTCACTATGTGCCCTACAACGATATTGGGGCGCTGGAGGCGGCGATCGCGGCGCTAGATGCGCCTCAGCGGCAAGTGGTAGCGATCATGCTGGAGCCGCTGCAGGGCGAGGGCGGCGTTCGTCCTGGGGATCAGGCTTATTTTCAGCGGGTGCGGCAGATCTGTGACGAGACGGGCATTTTGCTGATTTTAGATGAGGTGCAGACGGGAGTGGGGCGCACGGGCAAGCTCTGGGGCCACGAGAACTTAGGCATTGAGCCGGATGTGTTTACTTCGGCGAAAGGACTCGGCGGCGGCGTGCCGATTGGGGCGATGCTGTGTAAGGCGCACTGCGATGTGCTGCAGCCGGGGGAACATGCCAGCACTTTTGGTGGCAACCCGTTTGTCTGCGGTGTGGCGCTGGCGGTCTGTCAAACCCTGGAGCAGCAAAACCTACTGCTCAATGTCAAAGACCGGGGTGAGCAACTGCGCTCTGGGCTGCGATCGCTGGCTCAGACCTACCCTGACCTGATCGAAACTGTGCGGGGCTGGGGCTTGATCAATGGCCTGGTGCTAAAGCCAGAGGCAGCCGTTAAGTCTGTGGATATTGTTAAGGCCGCGATCGCGGCAGGTCTGCTCTTGGTTCCCGCTGGCCCAGAGGTTGTCCGTTTTGTGCCGCCGCTAATTGTCAGTGCGGATGAGGTGGATCAGGCGCTACAGGCGGTTGGGCAGGTGCTGGAGCAGCTTGCTTCATAGGTTTTTTGTCTGGTCATTTGAAGCTGAGCTTTTTGAATACGCAGGTGTAAATGTTGCCTTTGAATACACCCAAAGGCTAGGCTTGAGGCGAAGCTGCTGACTTTGAGAAATTCGCTCTAGCCAATGGGCAAAAACTGGGCTATTTGCATCGGCGTTAACCAATATGACAATCTCCAAGCCGCTGAAGTACGCCAAACGGGATGCGGTAGAGATGCGTGACTTCTTTCTCAAAGTCATTGAGTTCGAGAAAGTCTATTTCTTCTCTGATGACGCACCGCCAATTGGCCAAGACTATGGCTCTCCGATGCGGGCAGTGCCGACGTTTACGACGCTATCGCGGTTTTTGCGAGTGCGGTTTGAAGACAAGGACTTCTTAAATCCGGAAGATAATTTTTGGTTTTTCTTTGCGGGGCATGGCAAGCGTCATAAGGGCAGTGACTATCTGTTGCCGCTAGACGCCGATCCGGGCAATGTCCTTGGAACAGCGCTGGCTATTCGAGAAGTGGGCGATCGCCTGCGCCGCAGCGGTGCGGGTAATGTGATTTTGCTACTGGATGCCTGCCGGGATGAGGATGATAGAGCGGGTCAGGGGATCGGCTTTGAGCGGCAGCAGGGAGTCGTCACCGTTTCGGCCTGTAGCCCGGATGAACTGTCTTACGAAATTGATGACTTGCAACAGGGCGCATTTACCCACAGCCTGCTGGAAGGTTTAAAGATTCAAGGGCAGGGCAACTGCGCTACGGTCGATCGCTTAGATCAATATTTACACTATCGGGTTCCAGCTCTAAATCAGCAATACGGCAAGCCCAAGCAGCATCCTTATGTGGTGGCTGAGCCAATGCAAAAGCGGCATTTGATTCTGTTATACTGAATCCTCTTTGGCTACCCCCGATTAGGCTGGGCAAACACCGTTTGCCCCTAGGCAAGTCACCTATCTTTGAATCGGGGTTATACGATTCGGATTTGGTATTACCCAAGCTGTCAGAACCTGCTGATCTTCAAGTACTGAAGCTAGACGCCTTTGAGGCCGAGGCCAGAACGGATTGGCAAGAGGCGCGGCATCTGTGGCGACGGATATTGGCGGTGAGGCCAGATTCACAAGCTTTTGAAGCGCTGGAGCGAGTTGCCCTGCGATCGCGCCCAATTACAGAAACCCCCAGAGAACCTGGCTTGCCAATCTCAGGTACGCGATCGATCGCCCCCGAAAGCAACCAGCCTGAGCCAGTCTCAATTTCTCCATCAACACAAACGCCCAAGCTAGAGATGCCACCAAAGCCTCTAGTTCCCACCTTTGAATTTGTGGTTGTTACGGTTAACGATCAGGGCAAAATCATTGATCGCCAAAAGCGCCAAGCCGAATATCACCGTGAGGATTTAGGCAAGGGCATTAGCTTGGATCTAGTGCAGATTCCAGGCGATAGCTTTCTCATGGGTTCGCCTGATGATGAAGCTGAACGCTTTGATACAGAAGGGCCACAACACTCGGTAAGCGTTAGTCCTTTCCTAATGGGTAACATCCGGTAACGCAGGCTCAGTGGCAGGCGGTAGCAGCGCTGCGCAAAATTGAACGAGATCTTGAGGCTGATCCCTCAAAGTTCAAAGGGGCGATCGCCCCGTAGAGAGAATCTCTTGGTATGAGGCAGTGGAGTTTTGCGCCAGATTGTCTAAGCAAACCGGACAAGAATATCGGTTGCCCAGCGAAGCGGAGTGGGAATATGCCTGTCGTGCTGGAACAAAGACACCGTTTTACTTTGGCGAGACGATCACAACGGAACTGGTTAATTACAACGGCAATTACACCTATAAAAATGCTCCGAAGGGAAAATACAGAGAGCAAACTACATCTACAGGAACCTTTCCGTCTAATGCCTTTGGCCTGTACGACATGCATGGCAATGTTTGGGAGTGGTGTCTAGACCACTGGCACGAAAACTACACAGGAGCGCCAAGTGATGGCAGTGCCTGGTTATCCTCTGGCGAGAGTAATTTGCGGCTGTTGCGCGGTGGCTCGTGGTGCTACCTTCCGAGTGACTGCCGCTCGGCTTATCACAACGGGGGCGACCCGGACATCAGGGACGACAGCCTCGGTTTTCGTGTTGCCTGCTCCACCCTTTGGGAAGTCTAGCGCCTACGGCGTGACTCTTCCGTAGCCCTTTACCCTATAGTACTTTTGCACTATGCTCTATATTCTTTTTCCTCTTTCGCGCGCTGCGCGGAAATTTAAAATTTAAAAATTAGGGATTTAGAGCTATGCAAGATTTACCCATAATTCAAAAGAGCTACGACTTGGTGAAGTGGTACGTGCCCATCCTCAATCGGTTGCCGCGCAGTCATAGATTCATGCTCGGAGATCGCATCATCACTGAACTCTATAGTTTACTAAAGGGTTTGATTACCGCTCGCTACAAGCGAGAAAAACCAGCACAGCTACCACTAGAAACCATAGTTTGTAGTCAGTGCTTTAGCGCTGAAGCGCCAGCTACGAACTATAGCGAGTTTGTCTACAGCAACCTGCTAACCTACTTATCAGCCACGACAAAGCATCATGACAGAACCATCGCCCATTTGGGTTATCGCTGAAACTGAGCAAATCACCGAAGAAATTGAAATTGAAGGCAGACGCGGCAGCGAAGATATTGGCGGCGGTTTTGGCCCACCCAAAGAAGCCATCAAAGCCATCACCCGATCGATCACCCGCAAGCGTGTTCCTTTAGACGTTCAGGCCCTGCAAAACCAGATGGAAGGCTTGATAAGCATCGTCGGCGACATGTTTCAGCAAGCCGAAGCCACCCCCGGCATGAAGCTAGACACCGTCGAACTCTCAGTCGAAGTCAACGCCGAAGGCCAAGTCAGCCTAGTCGGAAACGGCGGCAAAATGGGCAACACAGGCGGGATTACTTTGAGGTTTATTCGTCCCTAGGAGAGAAGGGAGTAGAGAAGGGGAGGGTGAGGTTGTAAGTTTTGAATTGGGCGATCGCTGTGCAACCTTGAGAACTTGTGATTTATGGCATTAAGTAAGTATTCCTAACCAAACGTCGCTCTAGATCGCTGAAAGCTTTGATATACCGTCCCCAGCAGAGTTGTTTAAATAGATAGAACGACCTACTTGTTAGCGCAAATCGATTAGCCAAGAACGTCTGCCACCCATCCCCCCATCCACTCATCCCCCCATCCACTCATCCCCTCCCCTGACTCCGCGAAAACGGCTTACTCGTCGGCCCCTCCAGCGGCACCCGCTGAGCCGGATTTTTGTGGGCAATGGGCAAAATTACCCGACTCAGCACCCGACCATCATCGAGCTTATACAGGTTGAGTTCGCCCCCCATTCGCTGCATCAGTAGCTGACAGATAGCAAAATGCAGACCTGGAGGATCTTCTAGCTTAGAGGGTGTAAGCAGGTCTTCTGGGCGACCCGAATGTAGTTCCTCCACTAGGGCATCGTCAATCAGGCCGTTGTCAGTAATCGCCACCTCAACCCAGTCGCGGTTATGCAGTCGCACCAGACATCGATTCTGCCGCCAACAGAGGAGCGATCGCAGGCCGCCGCCATCAGCTCATACAAAATAAACTCAATCTTAGGAATATCGCCGCCAATGGTGAGATTGTTGTCATTGTGAACCTTGGCCCAGAGCTGCTGCCGCTCGATCGCCGTGCGGGCGCGCTCCATCAGACGGTTTAGCAGGCTGGCTAGGGGCGTAGTTTCATATTCGCTGTGGAGCTGCCACTCTTCGTATTTCAAAATTGGGGCCAGGGTCGAGAGCAAAGTACTCAACTGTCGCAACACCTGCTGATACTGAGGGCTGGACGGCAGATTTTTTTTCACGCTCAGCTCATTCAGGCGGCGAATGCTGTACTCTACCAGCCGATGAGTTTCGCCAAAGCGTTTTTGCTTATACCAGTTGAGCGCCTCTAGAGATTCTCGCTGGGTCAGCAGCATCTCCATCAGGCTCAGATGACGGCGCGACCAGGCAAGCTGATTAGTCAATAGCACCAGCACGTTGAGATGATACTCTGACCAGCGGCGATCGCTATTATCCGCCAAAACTAGGACAGCGTTGCAAGCATGCTCCGGGGAGGTTTTCAGCGCTATAGCCAGAACTTTGCTACCCGTCGGTGCCTGTAGCCACTGCCGGGTATTGTCAGGGAGTTCTTCTAAAGTCAGGGGCAAGATGCCTTCTGTCTGCAAAGCCCAGTTGAGGATTGCGTCTGAAGCCACAGAGATAGTCCCTTTTGTCACCAGCTCAAACTGCTTTTGGTCAATCGCTGAGCTGGTGATACGAGCGTCTAGCTGTCCGGCTCCCCAGCTAATCAGGCCAATCAGCGGCACCCGCAAAAGATTAGCAATATACTCCAGCGTTCCCTGCTCTAGCTGGTCAAGCTGGAAGGTTCGCTGCAGTGTCTTTAAGCCCCACTGCATAGTCTGATAGAGCTGCACCTGCTGATTTACCTGCCGCTGTAGCTGCCACTGATGCAAAATCAGACCCACCTGCTGGCTCACCACCTGCACTAAAGATTTCTCTAGCGAGTTCCATCTGCGCTCCTGACGGCTGCTGACAATCAGTAACCCCTCCGGCGCATGACCCATGGAGACGTTGCAAACAATCAGCGATCGCGCCTTCATCTCCGCCAGGATAGGGTGCCACGCCAGCAGCTTCAGATCATCGTCTAAATCTTCAATGCAGATAGATTCGCGGCTGCGCTCCACCATCTGCCAGTCAACATCGCTCAGCGCTGGCCAGGGAGTCCGGGCGAAGCGAGCAACCTGAGTGCGGCTGTAGTAGCACAGCTCAAACCTTTCTATCTCAGAATTATAGAGCAGCACCATAAGCTGATCGGCCTGTAGCCGGGGGCACAGCTCTTGGGCACAGAGATCCAGCGTTTTACGCCAGTCTTCTTGATCGTGGACACTGCGCGAAACCGTCGCCGTCAAAATCTGATTGGCCTTAACTTCTTTAATCTTCTCCTCCATTTCAACCGTCGGCATCGCCAGCCCCACCAGCCGCGCCGCAGCCTGTAGGTAATTACGCTCCGCCTCTGACCAAATTCGGGCCTGTTCGCCCTCAACCAAGACAAATCCCAGCAGCTCTGACTGAAATCGAATCGGGGCGGCAATCAGCGATCGCGCATGTAGATGCTTTATCAAAAAGCTGGTTTCGTTGGCATTGAGGGAGGTTTGCGCTTCGCCAATTACGACTAGCTGATCAGACTGCAGTAGCTGATAAAATTCCTTAATCTGATTGACGGTAATACGAGAATCGACCGGATGACTCTCGTCTGAGTGCAGAGTAGGCCGGATGGGGTGATAAACCAGCCGAGACCAGAAAAATCTTGACCTGGGTTCAAACCAATAAACACTGGTGCGGGCAGGGGCAACAAACTGGTGGGTGGTCTCAGCTGTGGCTTTGAGCCTGTCTTCTAGGTTGGTAAAGGTCTCTAGTTCCCCTAGCAGGCTCAGCAGCGGCTGATCGGGCCGCTTGGCCCGTAGTCGCTGCTGAGCCTGCTCGTGTAGATAAAGCGCCTCGGCTAAAGCACCCAACACCAGCGCCAAAACTGCCCGCTCGGATGAGCTAGGGGACATGCCCCACTGCTGTGTTGCCAACATCAAGACGCCTAAGCAGGTATTGCGATAGCGTATAGGGAAAAGCAGGGTGCCTTGAATATTTTGCTTTTCTGCCAGGGGCAGCCAGACCCCAGCCTTTGGCTCAGCCCGTAAATCAGGGACTGCCAGGGGCCGCTGCTGAATCACGACCTGCTCCATCAGATCCCCAGAACTGAGTGAAATTACCTGGTTGAGCAGGCGCAGCGTGGTGGCGCTACGGCCTCCTTGGCCTCGGAGCTGATGGTTAACCCGGTCATATAAACCCACCCAGAGCAGAGAATAGTCGAACTCTGAACTGACATACTCCAAGACAGCCTCCATTAGCTGCTCTAAACTCTCCACTTCGCGGAGGGTTTGAAGAATGCGTCCCAAAGCCACAACTTGCTTATCAAACGTGGTTGGTGCCTTTGGCTGCCCCATGCCCTATCGACTCCTTAACGGCCCAGTTGGTTCTACTGCCAGACTTAGAGAGCTTTTATAGAAATCCTGCTGCGATCGCACAGTTTTTAACTCTCTTTCTATTTCTACTATTACTCAATAGCTCAGAGATTCTGTCGCTATGCAGGTCTACCGACCCAGTTTACTGGTTCAATCACGACCCTACCTGCTTAATGTAATGCACCCTTACTCTCAAGATATTGCCAGGATATTACCAAGCACTACAGCGACTATTAAATCGCTCACAATATAATACGCAGTTGAGAGGAGACGGTTTTTGCAAGATATCTACACAAGTCTGATTCGTCCACTGCTGTTTGCTATACCGGGGGCAGGTCCTGAGTGGCTGCATCAGCAGACTTTGCGGAGCCTAGCCTGGATGACGCGGCCTGGGCCAAATGAGGCCACCGCTAATCAGCCCTCGGTCTATCAAACCTGGCTGCAGCAGGCTTATACATTAGCCGATCCGCGACTGCAGCAGTCTCTCTGGCAGCTAAAATTTGACAATCCAGTTGGCTTAGCTGCCGGATTTGACAAGGATGGTGTGGGCCTGCGGGCCTGGGCGGCGCTGGGATTTGGCTTTGCAGAGCTAGGGACTATTACCCTTCACCCCCAGCTGGGTAATCCGCGTCCCCGACTGTTTCGACTGCCTGCCGATGGTGCTGCCCTCAATCGGATGGGGTTTAACAATCAGGGGGCGGCAGCTCTGGCCGCTCACCTACAGCGAATTCACAGCCCTGTAGCCGTGCCGATTCCGGTGGGGATCAATCTGGGCAAGTCTAAGGTGACGCCGCTAGAGCAGGCTGCTGCCGACTATCAAAACAGCTTTAAGCTGCTGAAAGACTGGGGCGACTATTTTGTAGTTAACGTGTCGTCTCCTAACACGCCGGGGCTGCGATCGCTACAGGCTACCGATCAGCTAGCGGCGATTGTGGATGCGATTCAGCAAGTCAACCCCGGACAAAAGCCGCTGCTGGTTAAAATTTCGCCCGATTTGGACTGGCAGGCGATCGCGGCGATTGTCAGACTGGCGACAGATTATGATCTAGCTGGCCTGATTGCCACCAACACGACTGTCCGCCGCAGCGATCTAAAAACCCGAATTTTGCAGCCCACAGGTCAGCCCGTCGCCAACGAGGCGGGAGGACTTAGCGGCGCGCCGCTGCGATCGCGCTCAACTGAGGTGATTCGGTTTATCTGGCAGCAAACCCAGGGCCAGCTGCCGATTATCGGAGTCGGCGGCATTTTTAGTGCCGAAGACGCTTGGGAAAAAATCACTGCCGGGGCTGCTCTCGTCCAGGTCTACACGGGCTGGATTTATGAAGGCCCAGGGATGATCCGCCGCATTTTAAGCGGACTTTTGCAAAGCTAGAGGCACATGATTTGAGCCATCTCTCTGAGGCGGTTGGCTTAGCCCATAGAAGATAGACCAGCCACTTAAGCCGCCTCTAGATAGGGAATCTCAAAGCCGTGCAGTTGCGGCTGCAATCCAGAGCTGAGCAGGGCACACAGACGGGGAATCTGCTGGGCGTTGTAGACGCGAAATTCACTCTGCACTGAGGCGTTAACACTTCTGACCGCTTGGTTGATGACTAAAGAGCCTTTGCGATCGGAAACTGAGCGGTGGAAAGTCCCCGGCGGAATCCGTAGGATATCTCGGTTGGCCGCCAGCCGTACCCGATGGTAAGGCAGATCCCAGGCAAAATTCACCAGATCAAACGTGCGTCCACCGCTGACAGCCAGCAAATTGTCTTCCTGGTGAGGATGGAGATAAAACTGCCAGCTTCCCTCAGCGCTGTTGTTGGGGCTGACAGCAGGGCCATCGTGAAAAACTAAATCGCGGGCGTTGGAACGAGCAACCGTAATATCAAAAAATCGGACGTTGGGAGTATTGCGGAATTTACTGAAAGCAACTAGCTCAAACATGTTCAAACGTATGGATAAAGTATGGGCTTGTTAGTTAAGCTAGCTTTACTTTTTGTTGGCAACAAAAACCAGACCGGTTCGCATCTATTCGCTTTACGCATAGATGTAATTTATGAACATTTCTCAGTTAGAAATTTTGGCCGCGATCGCGCGATCGGGAAGCTTTTCGGATGCGGCGCTGAAGCTGGATATTTCTCAGTCGGCGGCCAGTCGCGCGATCGCGTCTCTGGAGGCTGAGCTGGGGGTGCCGCTGCTGGTGAGGGGGCGCTTTGGGGCGCGGCTGACGCTGATTGGAGAGCGGATTATGGCCCATACCGATCAGATTTTAGATTTGCGCGAACAGATTGACTACGAGGTCAATTTAGAAAAAGGGCTGTACGGCAGTCAGTTGCGAATTGCCTCTTTTCGCAGCGCTGCTACTCACCTGCTGCCTGCAATTATTGCCCACTTCTGCCAGCGCTTTCCCCGCGTTGAGGTTTCTCTGAGCGAACACGACCCAGCAGGGGTCGAAAGATCGCTGCGGGCTGGAGACGCAGATATCGGGCTGGTGCCCCTGCCGCGCTCAGAGGAGTTTTGTGCCTGGGAGATTGCCCGCGATGAGTATGTGGTTTTGCTACCCCACTCGGTGGGCTATGTGCCTCCTGAGATTACATGGAGCGATCTGGCGCAGCACGACTTTATTTTGCTCAACTACGCGGAATGTACCTCAGCGGTGCGTAATCACTGGGCTACCTGGGGGCAGCCGCTGCGGGTAGCCTACTTGATCAAAGAAGACTCAACGATTGTCAGCATGGTGGCGGAGGGTTTGGGGGCGGCGATTTTGCCCCGGCTGGCAGCAATGCCGATTCCTGACGGCATCCAGGTGCGATCGCTGCCAGTGCCGCTAGAGCGAGTCATCGGGGCGGCGACGCTGGGCAATGCGCCGCATCCACCCTCGGTGCAAGCCTTTTTGGAGGTTTTGCAAAATCAGCCGCAGTCGAAGAACCCCTAAAATATGAATCTAAAGACTTCTGGCGATTCCATGTTAGACATTTCTCAGCAGCTTGCCCGTGAACTCTCTGTGCAGCCGTCCCAGGTGGACGCTGCCCTGGCACTGATGGCTGAGGGGGCTACGGTGCCCTTTATTGCCCGCTATCGCAAAGAGCGCACAGACAATCTCGACGAAATTCAGCTTCGTGATCTCAGCGATCGCTACGCCTATCTCAAAGATCTCAGCGATCGCAAACAGGCCATTCTCAAGGCAATTGACGAGCAGGGCAGGCTAACGCCGCAGCTAAAGCGCCAGATTTTAGCCTGCAGACAAAAAACAGAGCTAGAAGACCTCTACCTGCCCTATCGCCCTAAGCGCCGCACTCGGGCAACAACGGCCCGTGAGCAAGGACTCGAACCGCTAGCTGACTGGCTAGAGCAGCTCAACCAGTCGGGCCAAGAGGTGAGCGATCTGTCATCTAGGGCAGCTCAGTACGTCAACTCAAATCAGGGGCCAGATCAGGGGCCAGAAACAGCCGCTGCGGCTTTGCAAGGGGCAGCAGACATCCTGGCGGAAGCGATAGCAGAACGGGCAAATTTGCGGGCCGCAGTGCGATCTTTTTTGCTGACGGGGCGGCTGGAATCTGCGATTAAGCCAGACTATGCCGAGGGCACGACCAAGTATGAGATGTATCGCCGCTACCAGATTCCGCTCCGTGAGGCGGCTCCCCACAACCTGCTAGCTCTGCTGCGGGGGCAAAAAGAAGGAATTTTGAAGCTGGAGCTGACCTTTGACAGCGAGAAAATTTTGGCGCAGCTAGAGGCGCAGGTGATTCAGACGCGATCGCCTCTGGTGCGCTCCTTTTACCAAACTCTGATTGCCGATGCCTTGCGGCGGCTGATGCAGCCTGCGCTCACCAGCGAGGTGATAGCTGAGAAAAAGCCTGGGCAGACGAGCAGTCGATCGCTACGTTTGCCGCTAACTTGAGAAACTTGCTGCTGGCTGCTCCTGCCGGAATCAAGCCGACCTTGGGGATTGACCCTGGTTTTCGCACCGGCTGCAAAGTGGCGGCGGTAGATGCTACGGGCAAGTTTTTGGCCTACCAGGCCATCTTTCCGCATCAGTCAGCCGCGAGGCGCACTGAAGCCGCTGAGACGCTGCGGCGGCTGATTCAGCAGCACAACATTGAGCTGATTGCCATTGGCAACGGTACTGCCGGACGCGAAACCGATGCCTTTGTGGGGGAAGTCTTGCAATCATTACAAAATCCGCCGATTAAAGTACTGGTGAACGAGTCGGGAGCGTCGATCTATTCGGCTAGCGAGGTGGCGATCGCTGAGTTTCCTGATCTCGATATCACGGTGCGCGGCGCTATCAGCATTGCCCGTCGCCTGCAAGATCCCCTAGCCGAGCTGGTCAAAATTGATCCCAAATCTATTGGCGTCGGCCAGTACCAGCACGATGTTGATCAAAAGCGGCTGCGTAAGCAGCTAGACGAAACGGTGGAAAGCTGTGTCAACTACGTGGGGGTTGACTTGAACAGTGCTTCCAAAGAGCTGCTGACCTACGTCTCTGGTCTCAGCGGCGCGGTAGCAAACAATATCGTGGCCCACCGCAACCAAAACGGTGCTTTTTGCAGCCGCAAGCAGTTGCTCAAAGTCAGTAAGCTCGGCCCCAAAGCTTTTGAGCAGGCAGCAGGCTTTTTACGCATTCGCAACGGCGAGAATCCTCTTGACAATACAGCGGTTCACCCAGAGAGCTATGGGGTGGTGCAGGCGATCGCGGCTGACCTGGATCTTTCTCTAGCTCAAATCTCACAGGCCCAAGAGCGCCTACGACGGCTAGATCTGCAGCGCTACGTCACCGAGACCACAGGCTATCTTACGCTTCAGGACATTCTGCAAGAGCTAGAAAAACCAGGGCGTGATCCCCGTGAGCAGTTCGCCTACGCCCAGTTTCGAGCAGACATCAGCGAAATTGGCGATTTAGATCTGGGTATGGAGCTAGAGGGGGTAGTCACTAACGTGGCAAACTTTGGTGCCTTTGTAGATATTGGTGTGCACCAGGACGGGCTGGTGCATATTTCGCAACTAGCTGAGCGCTTCGTCAAAGATCCCACCGAGATCGTGCAGGTGGGGCAAATTGTCAGGGTGCGGGTGCTAGAGATAAACGCTGCCCTCAAGCGTGTTAGCCTGTCAATGCGATCGCCGTCTGATTCGCCTGACCCGCCCGGAACATCTGGCCCATCTGCGCCCAAGCCTAAAGCCGCTAAGAGATCGCGCTCCGATGGAGCCGCTCCTACGGCAAACGACCTCAAAACCAAGTTTAACCATCGCTGAGACATAGCAAGCCGCAGTCTAGTTAAGACAACTCAGATCGCTGAATCTTTACGTGACCGACATCCTATTCATCCTTCATCCCTCATCCTTCTGCCTTTCGCCATAGCAAAGCCAGTCAGGAACTGCTTAAAATTAAGGCAAATTTGCAGGTTTGAGGCTACAAGCGCGTGATTGTGTCGATTTTACTCAGCACCGCCGTCTTTATTTTTATTGCAGTCTTGCTGGTGCTGTATTTTCGCGGTGCCTTTCGCCGACAGCCCGACTACTCCCTACAGCGGGTACCCAGTCCTACAGCAGATCACTTTATGGCGGCGATCGCTGGCCTTTCCGACTCGATTGAGCTGCCGGGGCAAATTACTCACTTTTGGTCAGATATTGCCACCGTCCAGGCCGAGCGGCTCAAGGCCATTAAAAGCGCCCAACGCTCAATCCAGTTTGAAACCTACATCATGACCCCCGGCCAGCGGGCTGACGACTTTGCCGAGGCTTTAATTCAGCAGAGTACAAACGGGGTCAGCATTCAGCTGGTCATTGACAGCTTTGGAGCGCGATCGCTGCCCAAGCGCTATTGGCAAAAGCTGCGTTCGGCAGGGGTGGAAGTTCGCTTTTTTAACGCGTTTAGCTGGCGATCGCCGACTGATTTTCTAGCCCGCAACCACCGCAAGCTACTGCTCGTCGATCAGAGCCAGGCCCTAATTGGAGGAGCCGGAGTTTCAGACATGTGGGACGGCGTGGGCGAGGGCGAAACCGCACCCTGGCTAGACACAGAAGTTTGCATCAAAGGCCCAGTGTTGACCCGGCTCAGGGGACTGTTTCTGCAACACTGGCTAGATGCAGGCGAGTCTGCTGATCTATCAGGCGTTGACTGGCAGGCCAAAACCACCGCTGCGGATGAAACCTTGCTGGTAACGTCGGGTAAAGACCCGAGCTATCGCGGCTCGTCTATTCGAGCTTTGATGCAGCTATACGCCCTATCAGCCAGCCAGCGTCTGTGGATTGCCAGCCCTTACCTGCTGCCCGATCGCAATACTCGCAAGGTTTTAATTAAAGCAGCGCAGCGGGGCATTGACGTGCGAATTTTGACGATGGGGTCGCTCAGCGACAAGCCCTATGTCTATTACGCATCGCGGGAGCTGTATGGCGAACTGCTTAGATCTGGCATCAAAATCTATGAGTACCAGCCCAGTATGATGCACGCCAAGCTGGTTCTCATCGACCAAGACTGGATCAGCTTAGGCAGCGCTAACCTCGATCCGCGCAGCTTTTTTCACAATGATGAGCTAAATCTCTCAGCGGCAAAATCTGTGCTGGTCAGTCAGCTAGAGCAGCTTTTTCATCAGGCATTTCTCAAAAGTCAGCCGGTGGAGCTGACAGCTTGGCGATCGCGCTCACTCTGGCAAAAACTTTATGGCCGCTGTAGCCTGCTACTGTACTGGCAGCTCTGATCATAATCAAAAAGTATTTGTAGCAGTCAGTTAGGGACAATCAGAGAACTGTCTTCAAGCTGATCGACTTCCTCTAACGTCTCCTCCGGGTTTTTCTGCTTCGACCTCTGAATGTAATTCAGCTTGACCTCCTCTAGCAAATCGCTCAGGAGGGTTTTCATTTCTGTCTGGGTAGTGCCGCTGGTTAGCTCTCGGCCTAGGGCGTGACGAAAATCATCGCTGAGCTGATCAACTAACACGCGCCCTTCGACATCAGCATAGGAATCTGCCAGGACATCGCAGGTGGTCTGAGCCAGATAATCTGAAATGGGCGCTACCATCTCCTGAGGAATGGCCTGGATGCCTGGAATCTGCTGCAAGCCTTCGTACAGGTCTGACTCCCTCAGCGCTTTTTGCAGGCTGTGACGCAGCAGCGCTTCCAAATCTGGCTTGATTGTGGGCATGACCTGATAGATCACTAAGCGCAGCAGGCGATCGGTAAGCTTATCAACTTTTTTAATATCGCCAACCTGAACGTAGCCACTAGCAGCCGCATTGGCATCTATCAGCCCAGCCGCGTTTACCGCTTCTTTCGCCTGATTGACCATACGAACCAAAGCAAATCGAGAAACTCGTTCCGCTAAATAGGCAGCAGGTTCGTGAGTAATCTGACTTAGCAAGCGCTCCAGATTAAACAAACTCGAACGATGAACCCGCACCGCCGTGGGCACAATTCGCAACCAGTGCCAAAAAGGCAAAAACAGGGGTAGCTCATACCAGCGACGGGCGATCGCATCGAGCCAAGAGACTCCCAAATTTTGGCGGCTGATGGCGGCTGTTCTGAGCAAAAACTCAATAGCAAAAAAAGCGACGAAGTAAATATCTATCCGCCAAAACTCATCGACGAACTGCCCAATCTCGTTGGTTTCACGAAAGTAATTTGACGCAATTAGAGGCCGTATACTTTGCTCAAAAAAAGCTTTAGCATTGGGCCACCCAGCATATTTTATGTAAGCTGGACTCCAAAAGGTCAAGAAAGCCTCTCGATTGGACTCAGCGCCAGTATGGAAGCGCATTTTTCGCTTTAGTCGGGCAAAAGCTGCGGTCTTATCTGCCATCAAAAACGGATTGTCGTCCATCATATCGAGGCTCTGATTTTGAAGCTGTTTCAGCACAGCGGCTGTCTTTGTGCCAAAAACACCGTCTCTGGCGATCGCGGCCTCTAGCATGCTGACAGTTTCCAAGTAGCCCTCAGTGATCTCGTTTGGCTCTATGCCCTTGATCGGGTCATATTGATGAACAATGACGGGAAAATACTCTACATACAAGTCTCTTAAAGAGATGTACGTAATGTTAAAAAACACCAGCAGCAGATTCGCTACCATAACGACTGCTACGAGCTTCCCCCCAAAAACCATCCACTGGTTCTGCCGCCGGTTCTTCCTGACTGTCCACTTTTCATCAGCAGTCTGAACTGCGGCTAGTTCGCTATTGTTCATGGTTGTTCAAAATCAGGCTGACTAAACTCAGGCTGCTGCTATCAAAAGCGATCCTGCCTCAGCAAGTCATCCTGCTGTGGGCTGAGCCAGTAATTTTTGCTAATTCTAAGTCGCTCCCTAGATGGATGTATTTGCAGGTGCGATCGCTAAGATCTAACCCGTATAGCTGCAAAAATTAAAACATACGTTTTAACCCCAGCCAACATGACAGTCAATCATTAAAAACTACTAGAGCAACATGGCTTCCAAAAAACCTTTAGACGGTGTCATTCTTATCGACTGTGCTAAGGCAAACGCTAAGCAAGGGCTAGCAGTAGCCGCTAAGCAGTGCGGCTTTGGTGATGATACTGAACGTTTCATGCAGGTACTCAAACAGGCCTGTGAAGATATGGGGATTGAGCTAAATCAGATTGAAGATTTAATCACCGAACAGCAGCGAGTAAAACAGCAGGGAGGATTTGAGGTAGCCCCCGAAACCCCCGCTGATTTGTAATTAAAGACTTGTCATTAAAGGCTGGCAATCAGGGTAAACCAAATCTATAACTTCGGATAGGAGTTGAGCATACCCACAATTTGCTACTTCTAAAGGCGATCGCTATTTAGACGTTAGCGGTCAGGGCTGGAACGTATAGTCAATAAATTGGAGAAAACTATTATGGTTTCTGCTAAGGATGCTCAATCTTCTATCCTGTCAGATGATGCCAAGCAGGTTTATCAGGCTTACTCTCAGCTAGGGACAGATGAAAAACTAGCGCTGCTTTACTACGTTTACGAAAAAATGGGAGACACAGTCACGCCAGCCGCCCCGGATGCGGCAGAGCCTGAACTGGTTAATCGGTTAGCCACGGGCTACTTTGATCTAGACGACGAAGCTCAGTTAGCCATCATGCGAGAAATTGTAGAAGGCAAAGATTCTGAGTCTTCTCGGGCTTACGGCGGCCTTACAGCCAATAACCAGCTTTTAGTCTGGTATATTTGGGCGGATGCAATGGGCGATCGCGTTGTGGACATGCCGGGTGATTATGAAGCGAGTGATGCAGTGTCTCAGGCGCTAAAGCAAATCGAAAATTTAGAGTTTGAGTCACAGATATCAGTTTTGCGAGAAGCCGCCAGCGCTATGGGCTATAGCGAAGTCAAACCAATTGCTACTCAAGCAGAGACAGGCAAGACGCCCAGTCTCTAACTGTAAGACTTTAACTGCTTAAAAAATGGCCAGAAATAAGCAGTTTCAACAGCTTGGCAGTGAAGCTCTGGCAGCGCCACAGGGCTAGCTGCACTCCAGTGACGAAACTGCTACTGCCCGACGTCAAAAATCAACTATTGGCGGCATTGACCGCTGAAAAAGCACGAGGATACACCATGCAGGTTCCATTAGAAATTGTTTATCGTGGCGTCAATAAAACAGACGCCTTGGAAACGCTGATTCGAGAAAAAGTAGATAAGCTAGAGCAGATATGCGACCACATCATTAGCTGCCATGTAGCTGTTGAGCAGGCTCATGAGCACCCCAGTGCCGGGTCGCCTTACCGCATTAGAATCAATCTGAGCGTACCCCCAGGCCATGAGCTAGCCGCCGACAAAAGCCCCGATCGGGCACTCAATACGACACACCAGAAACGCTTATTCGAGATGCTTTTGAGGCCGTTCGTAGGCAGCTTGCAGAGCTGGTTGACAGGCAGCAGCAAAAAGTCAAGCAGCATCCTGACCAATCAGTTGGCGCTATTGTGACAAAGCTGTTTCCCAGTGAGGGATATGGCTTCTTGAAAGCTATGTCTGGCGAAGAAATATACTTTCACAAAAACAGCGTTTTACACGATGACTTTGGGCGGCTAACTGTCGGAACGGGCGTTCGCTTCTTTTTAAGTCAGGGGCAGGACGGCCCTCAGGCAAGCACTGTTCAAATCGTCAGCAAGCCGGGTGAACGGGCTGGCAAAAGCCGAGACACTAAAGAGACTGCTGCTGTGCCTCCTTTAGGCTGGCAGTAGGTAGCTTAGCTAATCGCCTCCGCCCAGTCTTTAGCCCAGTTCAAATTCTGGTGGACTTCCTCCAGGTTGCTGGCCTCAGAATACAGCCGCAGGACAGGTTCTGTGCCGCTAAAGCGGATCAGCAGCCAACTACCGTCTTCTAACGTAAACTTATAGCCGTCAATGGTGAGGCAGTCTTTGACTGCCTTGCCTGCTATGGTTTGAGGCGAGTTGGTGCTAAGCTCCTGTACCAGCCGGGCGCGTACCTCCATGCTGGCTAGGGGTAAATCGATCCGGTCGTACTCAGACTGGTAGCCAGTAGCTTTTTGGAGCTGGCTGTAGTAGTCGCTGAGGTCAAGACCTGACATGACTACAGCTTCTAGCACATACAGGGCAGACATCAGGGCATCGCGCTCAGGAATGTGGTGCCCATAGCCAATGCCTCCTGACTCTTCACCGCCGATTAAAGTAGGCTGGGTTTGCATACGGTCGGCAATGTACTTGTAGCCGATGGCAGTCTCGTGAACGGGCAGGCCGTGAATAGCGGCGATCGCCGGAATCAGGTTAGAGCCGCTGATAGTTTTGATTACCTCGCCTCTAAGTCCCTGCCGAGTCGCCAAATGATCGATCAAAATAGGAATCAAAATCTGTGAGCTAAGGAAGTTGCCCTGTCCGTCTACAGCGGCAATGCGATCGCTGTCGCCGTCAAAGACCAGTCCTACGGCTAGCCCCTCTGGAGTGTTGGGCTGATAGACCTTGAGCGTTTCCAGCATTTTAGTTAAATATTTGGGTAGCGGTTCGGGTGAGCCACCGCCAAACATCGGATCGGCAGAGCCGTTTAGCTCATTGATCGGCATTTCTAGCAGCCGCTCCAGCCCAGTTGCTGCCGCCCCGTGCATCACATCCGCAAAGACGGTTAGCTTGCCGCTGGCGATCGCCGCCCGAATCGGTTCCACATTAACTTTAGCGCGTAGTCCCTGGCAGTAGCCCGCCCAAGGGTCAAAAGTAGACAGCTTACCGGGTGTCGCGGCTACAGGCACTTCGGTGTTGAGCTGCGCCTCGACTTCTTGCGTAACTTCCGGTGGCACCGAGCCGCCAAAGGCTCCCTTAATCTTTAAGCCAGAATAGGCTGCTGGGTTATGGCTGGCAGTAATCACAACCGCGCCTAGGGCATTTTCGGCTTTGGCCGCCCAGCTAAAAGCGGGAGTGGGCGCGTAGGTTTCGCTCAGCATCACGTCAAAACCCGCCCTAGCGATCGCCTCTGCCGCAGTCCGGGCAAATTCAGGTGAGAGAAAGCGGCGATCGTGACCCACAATCACCTTATTACTGCCCGTCATCTCTCCGTAGCGCTGTCTGAGTACCTGAGCGGCCACCTGAGCCACCTGTACGACTCGCTCAAATGTAAAATCTGCGGCAATCATACCGCGCCAGCCATCAGTTCCAAATGCGATCGGCTTGCCAATAAATGAGGCCGGGGAAAGCGCAACTGCCATAACGATACCTTTGGGTCTGAAGGAGTTTAAACTGCTTCCAAGAGTTTAACCAGCCGACTGCCGACCCACCAGTGTCTGATAGCAAATCTATAAAGAATTTATCTCGTTCAGAATTTTATTTAGCTAAGTCTCAATCATAATACCGAGTGGCTTACTGATACCGTAGCTGCAGAGCTTCGACCACAAAGGGCGCTTTGGCACCGATGATGAGGCTGGCCATCTGATTAGCGGTCACGGTGAGCCAGACAGCAGGAATAGACTGTCCTGGGTGCTGAGCGGCAAAATCCTGCGTGTGGCCCTGAGCAATACAGTGTCCCCGAACATCTAGAGCGCTGAGGGTCACTTCACCCAGGCTGCGAACACAAACTTGAATTTGTGAGAAAGGGCGATGCAGCAGAACCCGAATATCGCCCTCTTCCTGGCTGGGTATAATCACCGGGCAGGCTGTCTGGTTGAGGTATCTGGGATTAGACGGGTAAAGCGCGATCGCGCCTTCAAAGACAAGACCAGATTTTTGTAAGCGATCGCTGACTGGCTCAAACTGTGAGAGTTGGTGAAAGTCAGGCTGAAGCTGACGGTAACAACAGGGCAGCCCGTAAACCTGTCGGTGGGTTTTGGCCGACTGGCGCTGAGACCGAGAACTAAAAGCCGATTGGGAGACGGTTTGACTATGCACAGCAGTAAATTCCCTGAACGTTGACGATTTCTCCTACAAATAGGATCGATTGCTTTACGCACAGATCCAAGATTGCTTGTGTCACTAATAAAATTGTCTAGGCCGCGATCGCCTGCCTGTTTTTCTGCGCACATCGCTTCCGACTTGTGATAGATTGGCTGGAGTATGGCGGGATGTAGCGCAGCTTGGTAGCGCACTTCGTTCGGGACGAAGGGGCCGCAGGTTCGAATCCTGTCATCCCGATTCTTCTAAAACCTACTGCGGAAGCGCCTTGTAGCCGACGCATCAACCTTTTGATGACCCTAACCTATTGTCATGGTCTGCCCGTTGGCAGTCGGCCCAGGTCGCCTTTTGTCTACCGCCGCTGATGGTTGGTCTTCGTCGGCGTGAAGATCTCGTGCTTGCCCAAATGGGCAAAAATTGAACTCTCCTCGCTGAGAGTTGATGACAGAGTGAGGGTATCAAGACGAAAGTCGCGGCGTTGGAATTTGCCCTTGCCCAAGTAGCCCCACTCCGCAAAGGTGATGGCTTGGTTGTCGTAAGTGCGCATCGTCAGAGCATCGCCATGTACCAGGTTTTACGACAGTACTTAGGACGCCGCCCTATAGAGATCGTCCGACCCATCCAGACTCAGGTATTCAGTGAAGATCTCCAGCACATTGGCGCGGCACTCAGCAATGTTGTCCATCAATAACTCGATACCATAGATACACATCAACCCCAACAGGGCATAGTGCCGCCGCTCAAAGTCTGACTTGCCATAGGGCACTTCGAAAAATAGCCAGAGCGAAATCAATATGAGATCATGAGGTTGTTTTTGTGAAGACTGCAGGCAATGAGACAGCAAGGATTTTGGGATATTGAAGCCTGTCAGCAAAAACTGGAGCGAAAGAAGTCACTCCTGAATCAGTTGGATGCATTAGTGCCTTGGGAGACCTTCCGTCCTATCCTGATGCAGATTCGTGAGAAACCGCG
>JAAUQI010000056.1 GCA_012032345.1 Leptolyngbyaceae cyanobacterium RM1_1_2
CAGCTTACTCCTCTGCTCGTTCATCCGTCTGCCTTCATCCCTCTGCCTTCATCCCTCTGCCTTCATCCCTCTGCCTTCATCCCTCTGCCTTCATCCCTCTGCCTTTCGCTATAAAATTGCTGGTTCCTGATTGCTGACCAGTTGCTGACCAGTCGCTAAGTTTTCTAAGTTCAATATTTTCTTTCGTACCCCCCCTATGGCCAAAGTTGCCTTATTTGGAACCAGCGCTGATCCCCCTCACCGGGGCCATCGGGCGATCTTGCAGTGGCTAGCAAGACGCTTTGACCAAGTCGCTGTTTGGGCTGCCGATAATCCTTTTAAGGCCCATCAAACTGCTTTGAACGATCGCGCTGCCATGCTGAGCCTGCTGATTCAAGACCTAGAGGCTCCCCACCAAAACGTGCAGCTCTATCCTGAGCTAAGCCATTCTCGCACGCTCTTTTCGGTTGAGCAGGCCCAGCAGGTTTGGCCACAGGCTGAGCTATATCTGGCGATCGGGGCCGATCTGGTACAGCAGCTACCGCGCTGGTACCGGGCTGCCGAGATTTTGCGTCAGGTCAATATTGTGATCTTTCCGCGCCCAGGTTATACCGTGAAAGAGCAGGATCTGGCGCAGTTGAGGCAGCTAGGAGCCGCCGTGACGATCGCAGAAGGCCCGGAGCTGCACGACGTCTCTTCCACCGAATATCGCCAGTGTGAGGACAACGCTGAGGTGCCCACTATCGTCCAGGCTTATATCGATCAAAACGACCTATACCTATGCCCGGAAAACTCCAAAGAAAAGCTGCCGACCCGGTCTTAGCGCCGCCTCTGGCGGATTTTAAGGTCGGAGTCGATAACGTCATCTTTTCAGTTGATGTTGAGCAAAATCGGCTTTTGGTGCTGCTGGTGATGCGCCACGAAGCGCCCTACCTGGGCTACTGGAGTCTACCGGGTACGCTGGTGCGTCAGGGTGAGTCCCTCGAAGATGCGGCTTATCGGGTGTTAGCCGAAAAAATTCGGGTTAAAAATCTATACCTAGAGCAGCTTTATACCTTTGGTGGCCCAGACCGCGATCCCAGAGAAGCTGAAGAGGCTTTTGGAGTGCGCTATCTTTCGGTCAGCCACTTTGCCCTAGTGCGCTTTGCTGAGGCCGAGCTAATTGCCGATGGCGTCAGCGGTATTGCCTGGTACCCCCTCAGCCGGGTGCCCAAGCTCTCTTTTGACCACAACCAGATTTTGACCTACGGCTATCAGCGGCTCCGCAACAAGCTGGAATATAGCCCAATCGCCTTTGACGTACTGCCTGAGGTGTTTACCCTGGGCGACCTCTATCAGTTTTACACCACAGTTTTAGGAGAAGATTTTTCTGACTACTCCAACTTCCGCGCCCGCTTGCTGAAGCTGGGTTTTTTGCAAGATACGGGGGTGAAAGCCTCTCGCGGAGCGGGGCGACCCGCCAGCCTCTATCGTTTCGATGCCGAAGCCTTTGAACCCCTAAAGCATAAGCCGCTGGTGTTTGTCTGATTGACTGACAAAATTTCCTCGCCTAGGTTGGGTGGAACGAAGTAAAACCCAACGCCACTAGCGGTTTTGTTGGGTTGCGCCAAAGCTTCACCCAACCTACGACAGAATGAGGGTTTTAAGAGTTTTGTCAGTTAATCAGGGGGTTTGTTTGGTCAGGGATCACAACGCAGTCGGCGTAGATTGTGGTTTGCCGCCGGGAGCGCTCTGCTAAAGGCACTGGCGATCGCAGCTGTGCAGATACCTGGGAGTCAAAAAAACGCAGCTAATTAACTTAATCAACAACTATGAAAATCGGACTGGCTCAACTTAACCCCACGGTAGGCGATCTCGCTGGCAACGCTGAGCAGATTCGTCAGGCAGCCCACCGCTCAGTCTCGCAAGGTGTGCGACTGCTGCTGACGCCGGAGCTGTCTTTATGTGGCTACCCGCCCAGGGATTTGCTGATGCGCCGCAGCTTTGTTGACGACATGCAGCAAATGCTAGAGCGTCTGGCGACTGAACTGCCTGCCGAACTGGCGGTCTTGATCGGGTTTGCTGAAGCCAATGTCACTGCACCCAACCAGGGTGGTAAGCCACTCCACAACAGTACAGCACTGCTGCTAGACGGTCGAATTCAGCAGATTTTCCATAAGCGGCTGCTGCCCACCTACGACGTGTTCGATGAAGACCGATACTTTGAACCCGGCTACCAGGTCAACCGCTTTCAGCTAGACAGCATTACCTTCGGCGTCACTGTTTGCGAAGACCTGTGGAACGATGAGGAATTTTGGGGTAAGCGCACTTATAAAACAAACCCGATCGCCGAGCTAAATCAGCTCGGCGTTGATTTAGTCGTCAATCTGTCAGCTTCTCCCTACAGCGTCGGCAAGCAGAGGCTGCGAGAAGCCATGCTCAGTCACAGCGCCAAACGCTACAGCTGTCCGATTATTTATACCAATCAGGTTGGGGGCAACGATGACCTGATTTTTGACGGCAGCAGCTTAGGGGTCGATCGCCAGGGAAATCTCGTGAGCCGTCTACCTGCCTTTGTGTCTGATTTAGCTGTGATCGAATACGACCCTGTTTCAGCCAACATTTTGCCTGCCTCAGTCACGCCTTTGCCCACCAGCGAAGCGGCTGAACTGTGGTCAGCCCTGGTATTAGGCGTACAAGACTACGGTCGCAAATGCGGCTTTTCCAAGGCTGTGATTGGCCTTAGCGGTGGCATTGACTCATCTCTGGTGGCCGCGATCGCCGTGGCTGCTTTTGGCCCCGAAAACGTACTAGGCGTTTTAATGCCGTCTCCCTACAGCTCTGAACACTCCGTAGCCGATGCCGCAGCCCTAGCTGAAAATTTGGGCATTCGCACTGAAACCTTACCAATCGGTGAACTGATGCAGGGCTACGACACTACCTTTAGCGATCTGTTTGCCGGAACCGAGTTTGGCGTAGCTGAAGAAAATATCCAGTCCCGCATTCGCGGCAGCCTGCTGATGGCCGTCTCTAACAAGTTTGGCTATTTGCTGCTGTCTACAGGCAACAAGTCAGAGATGGCCGTAGGCTACTGCACCCTCTACGGCGACATGAACGGGGGCCTAGCCGTCATCGCCGACGTGCCCAAAACCAAAGTCTACGAAATTTGCCGCTGGCTTAACCACCCCCACCACTCCCTCACTCAACCCTCAACCCTCAAAACTCACTCCCCTATTCCCCCCGGTGTCCTTTCAAAACCTCCCAGCGCCGAACTCAAGCCCGACCAAAAAGACTCTGATTCGCTACCGTCTTACGAAGTCTTAGATGACATTCTGGAGCGTTTGGTTCAGCGGCAAGAGTCAGCCGCGCAAATTGTGCAGGCAGGTCATGAAGCAGCCGTCGTCGATCGCGTGATTCAGCTAGTGAGCCGGGCAGAGTTTAAGCGGCGTCAGGCTCCACCTGTACTAAAAGTAACCGATCGCGCTTTTGGTATGGGCTGGCGTATGCCGATCGCCAGTCGCTGGTCGAGCCATCTGCCAGAAGCAAAGCTTACAGCCGATACCAGCGTTCATTTGTAGGTGAGCATCGCTCACATCATGCTTGATCTGGCCTAATTCACCAAATTTATAACACTGCTGTTCAATGTCAAAAATTTAATTTGCATTATTACGACCAGTAAGATACATTTTCGGCCATAGCTGTGTGCGTGCAGCTTGACCCTGCCAAAAATTTGGTCGTGCGGTGCCGGAAGTTGCTGACAAGATTAGGGGCTGTGGAGTGAGTTTGTTGCCACTCCAGCCTCGGATATTTGGCTGACCCCAGCCCAGGGTGAGGGCTTTAGCTATCTGCTGCGCTACCACCAGAGATAGGTTTTGAATGAATGAAGTTGCCACCAAAACTCTATTCCTTCTGACTGACTATAGTTCGGTTGCTCAGAACCCTTTTTATTAAAAGGTTTGAAGCGATTAGAGCTGAAATATATATAGAAAATCATTCGTCAACTTTTAGAATTTTGGGTTAGTGCTAGCGCGTGTACAACATAGATGAGGTATCTATATATCCACAGGCTAATTCGCTATAGTCAGAAGCGATCGCGCAAGTTCTGCGATCGCCTTCGCTGAGCAGATCTTCAACCTCCTGACCCGGTTTCTCCTCATACAGGCCGACTACAGGATGTACCGTAAATGTTTTACCATTTCGCTCAGCCGTTCTCAGAGGTTCAGATCTAACAGCATAAATTACAGTTCTATCTTCGAACATAAAATCGAGCGAAAAAGCATCAAGGTTGACACTGTTATCAACAATCCTCAACATGCGAAATTCATTACAGCGATCGATTACCATTCCGTTGAACAATACGTGATTGCATTGGGAAGGGCTTGGATCCAACACAAGAATTTCATTTTGATTTTGTGCAGAATTTTCTGGCTAGGTTTGTCCAGAACTCGAATTTGTTACTTCAATACAAAATTGTCCAGCGTTGTTGTTGTAGTCGTTATCATTAACTATAAACTGCAAAACTCCTGACGACTCAGCCACCATATTTATGCCCTCACCAACCAGGAACCACCCATCAAAATCTTGTATTCCTGGCCGACTAATTCTGCCGAGGAGACTGCCGTGAGGCACATCTATAAAGTAGTTATAATCTGGGTCAATAAAAATACCTTCGGGGCCGCCTGAACCCACAAAAAATCCAAACCTTACTGTACCGCTTGCTTTAATTTCAAGCGCGTCTCCAGCCCTAACAGATATACCTGTATCGATAAAGCTATTGGTACAAATATCGCTTGTCACTGTTTGAGCTAAAACCTGTTGTGTCTCGTAGTCTGCACTCACAGGCAGTTGTGACGATGCGTATCCTGGCATAGTCACAAAGCTACCCACAACCATAGGGGCAACAGTCATCAAAGACGAAAGCACTCTAGTCATAACCTTTACTCCTCTGGCATTAAGAAAATTTTGCTGAGAGAAAATATTTGAGGGAATTATGCCTGAGAGGGCTAGCAAACCCTCTCAGGCAACCAGTATCAAGGTGCCATCACTGCTAACTCAGTAGCAATGGCCCTCTAGTTTGTCATCGCTTGTTGTTTGCAGCCCTGACAGTATCTGGTTGCTCAAGCTATTAAAGAGCTTTAAGCTTGGTATGCCGTTTGAGAAGGGTTCCAGCCAGTGCTACCATACCTAGTCCAAGTATAGAACCAGGCTCGGGAATTGATGTCGCGCCTGAGTCAGGAGTTAAAATGCCACCTAAGTTGATACGGGCAAATGAGTTAGGGTCAAAGCGCAAACTCTGAACATTTACGAACAGTTCATTTTTGTAAAAGGTAACTCGACTAGGTGTTAAGCTCAGCGTGGTACTTAGGTCAATCGCAACGTCTGTAATTTGCAGAGCCGTAGGCGCATCGAATTTAAACACATAGGTGTTTTGAAACCCAGTTGCAAACAAACCAAATCCTGCGTTATCAAAATCGATCGTCAAATAATCTTCACCTGCATCAATCGAAACATCTACCAGAGATCTGGCAAATCCTAGAGGAACGGGACTTGTTGGGTCAAATAAGCTCTCGACGTCAGGAAATTCTATCTCTGACTTGCTAACAATTGCAGATGCCGAGAACGAAGTTGTAAATAGTTGACTACTTGGAGTTGATTGTGCAATGGTGCGAAGTTTTAGTTCTGACCCAGCCAGTGAAAATGTAGCACCCAAGGCTGAGTTACCACTTAAAGCAATGATGCCTACCGAGGCAAAAAGCGTAAGTATTTTCATCGTGCAGTATTTTTTCTTGGTATTTTTGATGCATCAAATACTGACGCTGCTCTCTAGATACTTTTGGACATATCGATATCGGGCAGCATAAGTGCTGGTAAAACTAGATACAGAAGAGCTGATTGGTGATTCAACTTCAGGTCTACAGGATACGCTGCTTCGGGTTTACAGAATATGCTCTGTCCCTGGTTGTATCATGCATTTATAGGATAAAGACAGGGTTTTTCGGCAACTACACAGAAACTTCACAGACTAGGATCGACTAGAGCTAAGTGAGACATAATTGTGTTCTCTCAGAAATTTCCATGAATACTAGCCCACCAGCAAATCTTCTTCAGGATAGTGAATTGAGCTAGGGCTAGGATCGCCTAGCAAAGCCGCCATCGTCAGCAAGACCCCGACTCGTCCTACGTACATGGTCACAATAATAAATAGCTTGGCCATCGCTGACAGATCAGCGGTAATTCCGGTCGAGAGGCCCACCGTAGCAAAGGCAGAAACAGCCTCAAACAGAATGTCAATAAACGAAAAGTTGGCGTCGGTAATTGAAATTAAAGTCGTTACCATAATCACGGTAAAAACCGAACCCACGACTACCCCAATTGCCTTGAGTACCCGCGAAGGCGGAATCTCTCGCTGGTAGCAGGTGACTTCTTCCTTGCCCTGCAGTACCGCCTTTGTACAGACAAACAAAATTCGAGCTGTAGTAGTCTTGATGCCGCCGCCCGTACTGGCGGGGCTAGCACCAATAAACATCAGCGCAATCGTAATAAACAGCGAAACGCTTTTCATTGCTCCAATATCAATGCTGTTAAAACCTGCCGTGCGCGTAACTACTGATTGAAACCAAGCCGCCAACAGGCGATCGCCTAGGTCTAGCGCACCCAGCGTATCAGGGTTGTCAAACTCGGTCAAAAACAGCGCCACCGTCCCCACCATCAGCAGCATCAGCGTCGTGCTAGTAACGATCTTGAACTGTAGCGAAAATACTCCCCGCTCTCGGCTACCCTGAGCGCGATCGCGCAGCCAGACAAACGCCTCCATGATCACGCGATAGCCAGTGCCGCCCAAAATCACCAGCACCGTAATTACCCCGTTGACCAAGGGAGAGCGCACATAGCCCACTAGGCTATCTGCAAACAGGCTAAACCCGGCATTGTTAAAAGCGCTAATGCTGTGAAAAACAGCCAACCACAGGCCAAGACCAGGCTCAAAGTCGGCTGCAAATGCAGGCAGCAGCAGCAAAGCCCCCGAAATTTCAAATACCAGGGTCATGGAAATAATTGAGACAATCAGCGATCGCGCCCCTGAGAGATCTGATTTATCCATCGACTGCTGAATCGCCAAGCGATCGCGCAGCCCCAAGCGTCGCCCTAGCAGCAGCAGCAAAAAGGTGGTCGCCGTCATATACCCCAGCCCCCCCACCTGAATCAGCAGCAGCACAATCGCCTGCCCCACGGGTGAGAAGTAGCTGCCTGTATCGACCACAATCAGGCCCGTTACACAAACCGCCGAGGTCGCAGTAAAAAGAGCTACCAGTGGGCTGTTCCAGTCGCCGCTGCTGGTAGAAAACGGCAGCAGCAGCAAAAAAGTGCCAATAGCAATCAGCGCTAGAAACCCTACACAAATCGTTCTAGAGACGGTCATCTCAAGGGACGCAAGAAAGGAGAATAAAGACTATGATCGTTGCATTTATACAGTTAGATAACTATCTTTCCATGAATTCTGATCCGATCGGACTGATTTGCGTCAGTTTCGACGACTTTGATAAACAAATGCCATGACTTCGAGTCTCCAGCAGCAAATTCAGCAGTTCTATGACACCTCCTCGGCACTTTGGGAGCAGGTTTGGGGAGAACACATGCATCACGGCTACTACGGCGCTACTGGCCGCCATCGTAAAGACAGGCGGCAGGCTCAGGTTGAGCTGATCGACAGGCTTTTAGGCTGGGGCGAGGTCACCCAGGCTAGCCACATTCTAGACGTGGGCTGCGGCATCGGGGGTAGCACGCTTTACCTAGCCGAAAAGTATCAGGCGTTAGCCACCGGCATCACGCTCAGCCCCGTACAGGCAGAACGCGCCACCGAGCGAGCGATCGCCGCCGGATTTACCAACCTCGAAAAAACGCCGCAGGCATCCTTTCAAGTCGCAGATGCCCTGAATACGCCCTTTGAAGACAACCAGTTTGACTTGGTCTGGTCAATGGAAAGTGGCGAACACATGCCTGACAAACGCCAGTTCCTACAGGAGTGTTTTCAGCTCTTACAGCCGGGAGGCACCTTTTTGATGGCCACCTGGTGTCACCGCCCGACTAATTCTCTAGCGGGGCCGCTGACGCCTGATGAGCAAAAACATCTAAAAGAGATTTATCAAGTCTACTGTCTGC
Organism: Leptolyngbyaceae cyanobacterium RM1_1_2; assembly: GCA_012032345.1. GTDB lineage: Bacteria > Cyanobacteriota > Cyanobacteriia > Phormidesmidales > Phormidesmidaceae > Sphaerothrix. The sequence goes on from JAAUQI010000056.1 coordinate 8,116, forward strand.
CCTACGTGATCTCGCTGCCCGAATATGAGCGATCGCTCAAGAAGTTGGCTTTCAAAACCTGAAGACAGCTGACTGGTCTACAGCAGTCGCCCCCTTTTGGGACGAAGTTATTCTCTCAGCCCTCAGCTTAGACGCCGTCAGCGGCCTAGTACAAGCTGGCTGGCCCGCTATTCAAAGCGCTTTTGCCTTACAGCTAATGCGTCAGGGCTATCAAAAAGAACTGCTACGCTATGGCCTGCTCTGTGCCACAAAGTGACTTTAGCTCTCTGCTGTAACCCTGCGATCGCGCTGCAAAGCAAGTCTTGCAGCGCGATCGCTTCTGTTAAGCACTTGCAGGGGATGCCAGAGCTTCACTGCCTGAGGCTTGCACTGCGCAAGGCTCAAGGCGATAGCCCAAAACCTGAACGCCTCGGCAAAAAAAGCCTAGTTTAGGGTGCATTTCAAAAGCAGGCTTTTGCTTCTGTGCCCATTCTTGCTCGGTGAAAATGAGAAAGCGCTGCTTGCCGCGAGCTAATCGAACCGGAATTTTGCGGCTGCGAGAAACCATCGTGTGAGTTGGCGTAAACATAACTAACCTTTGCTTTGAATTTTCAAAATACCTGGAAATAGCTGGAGTCTTCCCAGATCAACCCGTCTGGCTGCTTGGCTGAGCCTGCCTGAATCTGTGTGAATATAGATTAGCAGACAATGTTAAGTTTCGTAAACGCTTCTCAGGTAAGAGGCAATCCTAGAAATTAATGCGATCGCTGAGTAAATCCACTGAATCACCTGGTAGCTCTTGACCCCACCTGCTTTGCTTCGGCTCTCCTCACTGCCAAATAGCCGTATTTACCGTTACATTGGCAATCAAGACAGGAAATATAAGTTAACAGGTTTTATGACAGCGTTGAAGACAACTCGCTCAACAGCGCTCTTCAGGAAGCTTCAGAGAACCCTCAGAGAAGCTTTCAGAGACGACGAGGGTTCCACACATCTTGGTAGAGGATAGGCAACATGTTTGAACGATTTACCAATACAGCGATCGCTGTCATCTTAAGAGCACAGGAAGAAGCTCGTGCTCTAGGCCACAGTTTTGTCGGCACAGAGCAGCTACTGCTGGGCTTGCTCAAAGAAGGATCAAGCGTGGCTGCCAAAGTATTAGATGAAGCAGGTGTGACCCTGCCAGAGGCGCGCAAAGAAGTTGAGGCTATTATTGGTCGGGGTAAAGGTAAAGTTCCGACAGAAGTACCTTTCACGCCCAAGGTTAAGCAGGTTTTTGAGCAGGCATTTCAAGAGGCCCGTAAGCTAGATCACCCCTACATTGAGCCAGCGCACATCCTGCTGAGTCTAACTCAAAGCGGCGAGAGCGTTGCTTACAAAGCGCTGATGAACTTAGGGGCTAATCCCGCAGAAATTCGCACTCGACTGATTCAAAGTTTGGGTGAAGCGGCAGCAGCAGCGCCCGCTGGTGGGCAGAGTCGTCGGGGTATGTTTCAGCAGTCGCCCCAGCGCTCTAAGGGCAAAGCCTTAGAAGAGTTTGGCAATGACCTGACTCAAAGAGCTGCTGCTGGCAAAATTGATCCGGTTGTCGGTCGGTATCAGGAGATTGAGCGGGTGGTTCAGATCTTGGGTCGTCGTACCAAGAATAATCCGGTGCTTGTGGGCGAACCCGGCGTCGGCAAAACGGCGATCGCTGAAGGCTTAGCCCAGCGCATCGTCAATCAGGACGTACCAGAGAGTCTGCTAGATAAGCGGGTCATTAGTCTCGACATGGGTTTGGTTGTCTCGGGTACTCGCTTTCGAGGAGACTTTGAGGAGCGGCTGACTCAGATTATTGCTGAGATTCGCCAGGATCCCAATGTCATCCTAGTGATTGATGAAATTCATACCCTGGTTGGAGCCGGATCGCTAGACGGCGGCATGGATGCGGCTAACATGCTAAAGCCAGCCCTAGCCAGAGGTGAACTACAGTGTATTGGCGCGACTACCCTAGACGAATACCGCAAGCACATTGAACGCGATGCGGCTTTAGAAAGACGCTTTCAGTCGGTTATGGTGAACCCACCGTCAGTGGAAGAAACCCTGGAAATTTTGCAGGGCCTGCGGGGGCGCTACGAGCAGTTCCATAATTTGCTCATTTCTGATGCGGCTCTAAAGTCGGCGGTTGATCTCTCCGATCGCTATATCAGCGATCGCCATCTGCCAGATAAAGCCATTGACCTGATTGATGAAGCCGGTTCTCGTGTTCGCCTGCGCTACACGCTGCCGACTGCCAAAAAGGAAATTAAGCAGTCTCTGCGTCAGGTGAAGCAAGATCTAGACAATGCAGTCCAGGTGCAGGACTTTGTCAAGGCAACCGAGCTGCGCGATCGCCAGCAAGACCTTCTGCAGCAGCTACTAACCGTCAATGGTGAATCCAATCAGACCGAGCGGCCTGTAGTAGAGGCTGAGGACATTGCTGACATTGTCTCTACTTGGACAGGGGTTCCTGTCAATCAGCTCACTGACTCAGAATCAGCCATGCTGATGCATTTAGAAGACACGCTGCACGAGCGACTGATTGGTCAAGATGAAGCCGTGGTCGCCGTAGCCCGCGCTATTCGGCGCGCCCGAGTAGGCTTAGCCAGCCCCGATCGCCCCATTGCCAGCCTGATCTTCTCGGGGCCAACCGGAGTGGGCAAAACTGAGCTGGCCAAGGCACTGGCTGAGGCGGTTTTTGGGTCTGAAGAGGCGATGATCCGCCTAGACATGTCTGAGTTTATGGAGGGTCATACGGTTTCTAAGCTGATTGGCTCACCTCCAGGCTATGTCGGCTATGACGAGGGCGGACAGCTGACTGAAGCGGTACGACGCCGTCCTTACAGCGTTATTCTGCTGGATGAGATTGAAAAGGCTCACCCCGATGTCTTCAATATCCTGCTGCAGATTTTAGACGATGGTCGTCTCAGCGATGCCAAAGGGCGGGTGGTCAGCTTTAAGAACACGCTGCTGATTGCTACCTCCAACATTGGCTCTAAGGTAATTGAGAAAGGCGGTGGCAGTCTGGGCTTTGACTTTGATTTTGAAGACTCTGCTATGGCTCAATACCACCGCATTCGCAATCTGGTGAACGAAGAGCTAAAGCAGTTCTTCCGCCCAGAACTGCTAAACCGTCTAGACGAGATTATTGTCTTCCGGCAGCTCAACCGCGACGAGGTGATTGAAATTGCTGAGCTAATGATCCGAGAGGTGGAGAAGCGTTTGGGCGATCGCCAGATTACGCTACAGCCCAGCGCCGCCTTTAGAGAGCGCCTGATTGCTGAAGGCTATGACCCCAGCTACGGAGCCAGACCGATGCGGCGGGCGATCGCGCGTCTAATCGAAGACAACCTGGCTGAGGCGATTCTCTCAGGTGAGCTAGAAGACGGCGATACTGCCCTGCTAGACGTAGACGATGACGGGCAGATTCAGGTTAGCCCAGTCCGCGTACCCGCCTTGGCTAGCGTCACTCGCTAGTCAATCTGACCTGTTTTTCTTTAAGGCTCTTAGGCTCTGGCCTGAGAGCTTTTTTGTGGCTTTCAGGTTCAATAGAGCCAGAGCCTGAATTTGCAGCCAGCGCTGCTGCATCATGATTACAATGCCCATGTTGGAGATGCGAGTACGTGATGATGAATCAAACGACAAGTGCGGCCAAAATTCTAGTCGTCGTCAACGGGGCCTGTGGCAAAATGGGCCGCGAAGTAGTCAAGGCGGTATCTCAGGCTGAGGATATGACCCTCGTAGGGGCAGTCGATAAAAACCCGACGGTTCAGGGAGAAGATATTGGCGAAATGATTGGCTGCGGGCCGCTAGAAATTCCAGTAATGGCCGATTTAGAAGCGACCCTGGTAATGGCCCAGTCAGAAGGACTCGCTGTGATGGTAGACTTTACCCACCCAGATACGGTCTATGAGACCACTCGGGCCGCGATCGCCTATGGAGTCCGCCCGGTTGTGGGTACCACCGGGCTAAGCGCTGAGAAAATCCGCGACCTAGCTGAGTTTGCCGATAAAGCCAGCACGGGCTGTCTGATTATTCCTAATTTTTCGATCGGCATTGTTCTGATGCAGCAGGCAGCGCAGCAGGCGGCACAGTATTTTAGCCATGCTGAAATTATTGAGCTGCATCACAACCAAAAAGCCGATGCCCCCAGCGGCACTGCGATTCAAACCGCTCAGATGCTAGCTCAAACCCGCTCGGCCTTTAACCCCGCCAATGTTGAAGAGACTGAAACCCTACCCGGTGCGCGAGGCGGCATCACGGCTGAGGGCATTCGCATTCACAGCGTGCGGCTGCCGGGGCTGATTGCCCATCAGGAAATTATTTTTGGCGATGCAGGACAGATTTATACGCTGCGTCACGATACCAGCGATCGCGCTTCTTTTATGCCCGGTGTTTTACTATCTATCCGCCGAGTTATGCCGCTTAAATCGCTCATTTACGGCCTGGATAAAGTTCTTTAAGTTCCAATTTTAGAGGGTAATTTGAGACCTTAAAGAGTTAACAAAACGGCAGGAAAATTGCCGAAAATGTTGTTCTAGACAGAACTCTCTTGGCTAAATCTGCGTCAACGAAATAGACAGCTACTCAAAGTAGGTAGCTACTCTATCTGTCTACAAATAACGCTGACTTCAAAGTGAGTCGGTGTAATCTGGGCAAAAAAATGCCTGACCCATATAGCCCCCCGGGTCAGGCATCTATCCTAGAGCGCTTTTTAGTAAAGATCCCCAGACATCTAAATTGCCCCCTAAGATGTCTTGGTTTTCTCTACCTGCGTTCTTCAGAATTGATATCATTCTCCTATTTGAACCCCTATATTAGCTTCGACATAACTACCGAAAGTTAGAAAAAAAGGCGTTGAAGAAAAGCCTTTAAAGTCCGTAAAAACACCAGAAGTAAAGAAATTCTGCTAGGAAAGGCAAAACTTGCTCAAAATTGGGGAACAATCGCTTCCCTGGCTGCATCTACCAATAGCTAAGCCTGATAGCAGGTGCCACCTGCTATCCTGAAAAAACACCTCTATGAGCGCTATGCTCTTTAGCGAACGAAAATTATGCTGGTACCTTTAACCCGCGAAAAATTCGATGAGCTGATCCCTAGCATGGCAACGGGTGAGCAGTATCGCTACCACTGGGGTAAACTTACCGATTTTCTCCGCCGACTGTTAATTTCTGTTGTTGCCGGGGTTGCCGTCTTTATTGCCCGACTGATTCTAGGGGAGGCTTTTGATCCGCTGACATTTACAGCAGCTACGATAGCAGGCTTATACTGGCTATGGAGTCCAGCCTGGCAGGCCGGACAGCGTAACCGCTGGGCTAGACGTAACTCTTACAGCGGCTTTTGGCGGGGGCGAGTGCTAGACGTTTTTGTGACAGACGAGGTCGTTGGCACAGAAGAAAACGTTAACAACCGGGGTGAGCTGGTAATTATTGAAAACCGAGAGCGCTATCTCAATTTAGAGCTGGGCGACAAGAGTGGGTTTAGGACGCATACCCAAACGGTGCTAAAACGCGATCACAGGCTGATTCGGCGCGGAGATATTGCTGAGATGCTGGTGCTTTCAAACCGCGAAGACCTCAGCCGAATTAACATGATTTCTGATGTTTACATTCCAGATCACAAGCTCTGGGTGAGCGACTATCCCTACCTGCGCCGCGATACCTTTTTTGAGGTGCGCCAAAAGCTGCTGTCTCGCCCCGCCCGTCGGCCTCCCCGTTACGAAGCGGAGCCAGTGTACGAAGCGGAGCCAGTGTACGACGATGACTACTCAATTGAGCCTCGATAGCCCTCTGCAGCGTCTCTACAGGTAGCTGCTGGCCTGACGGTTGAACATATTGTAGTAGCGGCCCCTTTGGTCAATCAGCTCCTCATGATTGCCCTGCTCAATAATCTGGCCCTGCTCTAGCACAATAATGCGATCGCAGAGCTTGGCCAGCGCTAGTCGATGACTGACGACAACCGACATCCGGTTTTGAGCAATCGTGCGAAAAATTCGATAAATTTCATGCTCGTTTTTGGGATCAAGGGCCGCTGTGGGTTCGTCAAATACCAGCAGCTCGACTTGGCCAAGGCGCATTAGCGCCCGGGCGATCGCCACTCGCTGCCACTGACCGCCTGAGAGATCTATCCCTGCTTCTAGCTGCTTACCCAAAGGCGTTTCCAGCCCTTGCTCTAACTCAGCCGTCAGGCGAGCGATTCCTGCTTCCTGCAGCGCGGTTTGAATGGCGGTATCTTCCGGCAGCTTAGGAAAATAGCCCCAGCCTACATTTTCTCGCAGCGTTGCCGGAAACCGAGCATAATCTTGCATAACTACGCCGATATGCGATCGCAGATGGGTTAGATCTAAAGTTTTGAGATCCCGCCCGTTCCAGCTAATGCTGCCCGCTGTCGGATCGTAGAGGCGACAGAGCAGCTTGGCCAGGGTCGTCTTACCCGCTCCATTCTCGCCGACTAGTGCCACCATTTCATTGGGTTTGATCTCAAAGCTAATGGCCTGCAGTGTAGAGCGGTGAGTACCGGGGTAGGTAAAGGTCACATTTTGCACTTGAATACCCTGAGTGGCCAAATCTGCGCTGGCGGTTGGAGCTAAGCGCTGGCTACCCATGTAGAGCTGAGGCTGGAGATCCAAAAGCTGAAAAATGGGTGCGGTAGCCAGAGAAACATCATAGATGTCCCCTGTTTGAGCAATCAAAATATACAAACTGCGTCTGAGCTGCAGCAAAATGCCTGTGTAGAGCGCTAAATCGCCCAGCGTGAACGTACCTGCCAAAACACCCAGCACCACATACACGTAGGGAAAAGCAATGCCGAGACCGCCAATCAGCGACCAGCTTACGACTGAGAGCGCCCCGTCTTGCCGCACCCGCTCCATTTTGCTGAACATCTGCTCAAACAAGCTGCTCCAGCGCTCCAGCAGCACCCCCTGCAGTGAAAACAAGCGGACTTCCTTGGCGTAGTTTTCGCTGGTAATTGTTTTGGCATAGATATTCATTTTGCGAGTCAGATCGGCCTGAGTTTCCTCAACCCGCCAGCTTTTGCGGTGATGGCGAATCTCTACCAGAATGGAGGGTACAGAAGCCACTATCAGCACAGGCGGAATCCACCAGGCAATAGAGACAGAGACAGCCACTGAGGGAATAAAAATGAAAACGCCCATCAGCGTAGCCGCCACAATAAAAGAAAGTCGCTGTAGCCGCTCTAAACCTTTCTCGCTTAGCTCTAGCAGGTTGAGCAAATCAGGCGTTTCAAACAGAGCGATGTCGTCGAAATAGGCAACTTTCTCCAACACCTTGCCGCGACCATAACCCTGAACGCGATCGCGCAGAGCCGCAAACAGCGTCGTCCCCACAGAGTCAACCGAATCAACCAGCAGGTTCAGTCCGAGGGCGATCGCAATGCTGCTTAGCAGCTTAGGCTCTGCCAGCACGTAAGCTAGCGGCTGGCTGACGCCTCCCTGCTCAACCACCCGTGAAGCTTCATCAATAATGACTTTACTCAAAAATAGAGAGACTGAAGGCCCGGTTCCGGTCAGCAGGTTTAGCAAAGCTAAATTACGCAATTCTTTAGGTGCAGCTTGAAAAACCATGCCCACGCTGCGCTTAAGAGCTTGATAAGAGGTCAGTTCCGAAGGCTTCATAGAGTAGATGCGCTCACTATTCTGCAATCATGGCTAGTTTTGTCTTACTAGCCAATACAGAAAAGTTCTGAGAATTTCGGATAAAAGTTCAGTCTTCTCATAGGTACAGCAGCCAGCAGAACCACATAGCTGATTAGCAAACCAAAAAGCAGGCAAAATTTTGCCTGCTTTTCCAAAATATTCAGTCTAATGAAGGCTGAGCTTATTTTCTAGACAAAGCTTAGAAAGAGCTGCGGCTATAGCTGCTGTTGCTGCTAGATTCGCTGCGAGGTCGGGCCTTGTTGACCTTCATCTCGCGGCCCATCCATTCAGCGCCGTCCAGGGTTTCAATTGCCTTTTGCTCTTCAGAATCGCCAGTCATATCGACAAAAGCAAAGCCGCGAGGGCGACCAGTTTCACGATCGGTGGGTAAGCTAACGCGGCTTACATTACCGTATTCAGCGAATACCTGCTCTAGATCGTTGCGAGTAACATCGTAGGACAGATTGCCCACATAAACAGACATAGGTACATCTCCTTAATCAAAAATATGTAGCGAGTCAAACGGAGATATACCTGTAATCGAAGTCGAAACCGAGATTGAAACAAGACTGTTCTACCGAAAGAAAAACACTAGATTCTATTATAGCATTGCTGCGCAGATTTGTGTTTCTAGAAACACAAATCTCTTCTCAGCTATTAGGTGCAGCCAGTATAAATATTGCGCTAAGCGTGCAGAGTCAGGCCAAAAAAGATTGCAGCAGAATTTGTTGGAATGCCAGAAATGCTAGAGACTCTTGCCGGACAAATTCAGGTACGAGATGACAGTAGATTGGAAACCTGGCCGTGCGTGAAAGCAATGTTAGGATCGCGCTGAATGGCCTGGTAGTAGCGCTTTTCAAATTCAGTTCCTTGCTCTAGCGGACGCAATAGCTGACGAGTATTGTCTAAAAGACTATTAGCCTGCCCCAGGGTAATCGGCTCTTTGGCATCTAAGGCTTCATCAATTTGAACAATGAGCTTGGAAATAGCCCGCAGCCAGTTAAACCATTCATGCTCAATCACAAGTTGGAAAAATTCACTACTGGAGCGAATCCGACCATGTGTACGCTCGTAAACAATCTTTTCTGAATCAAGCAGCGCTTTGTGAAGCTGTAGCAGAGCAGATCGAAGCTGACGAAGGCGCTCAAAGGGAACGTTTAAAGAAGAATCTATTGCGGTCATGTCCTAAAGGCAGAAGCTTTCTTGATCTTGTCACACGATTTTCCCTTATTCGAGTTCTTTTTACTAAGCAAAACGTTAGATTAAGGTACGCTAGGGCTGCTGCAATTCGGGGGGAGCTAGCTTAGCGCGCAGTTCTGCTTTAATGCGGTTAAGGATCGACTTTTCATCCAGTGACTCTAAAATGCTGTTAACCAGCGCTCTGGGGCCGTTGGGTCCCCAAGAAGCACCGTTGGCCAGGTAAACTTTGATCACCTGACCCACACTGTAGGTAGAGACTCCTGCAACAGCTGCCTGCATGATTGCCACTGGCAGATAGGGTGCTAAAGAAAGGCCGCCAGTTGCTAACGCAGACGCGCTCAAGACTGATTTAAGTGAGCTGAGTCCGAAGGTGACCAGCATTTCACTGACTCCAATTCCCCCCAATCCTAGAGCTACTTTTTGTAGCAGTTTCAGTGCGCCTTGCTGGGTCATAGCAATGCCGTAGAGTTTGGACAGGGCCAGAATCATGGCGATATCAATAACAGCGCCGCTGAGTAAATCTGCAATGGTAATTGGATTAAGCGCTACGGCTATAGCTTTAGTCATGACGCCATGCCAAATAGTGTCGTCTGCAGTGCGATCGCGGATTTTAAGCTTACGGGCGACTAACTGCTCATTTAGATCGCCTGCATAAAGCAGCGTGTTTAGCGCCACCAAAGCTTTACCTTCGTGCTGGAGAATTTCTAAGATTTTGAGTTTCAGGTCATTTACCTGAGGCTGAGCGCGCTCTAGACGAGGCAGCAGTTTCCCCTCCCCGCTGCGGGTAGCAACTGCCATCAGAGGTGCAGCGGCGCTCATGACAATCTCCTCCGGTGAGATTAAGCCTCGCAGTCGATCATCCCGCAGCTTTTCGTATACCAGCTGGCGGTCGGGGGCAGGATACTGATCAATTTTGTTGAATACCAGCAGGATGGGCTTACTAGCCTGCCGCAGATAGGTCAGGGCTTCAAACTCAACCCGGGTAATATCTCCTGCCACAATAAACAAAATTAAATCGACTTGGTGAGCAATTTGCTTTGCTAGCGCTGCTCTGGCCTCGCCGTCTACCTCATCAATGCCTGGAGTATCAATCAGCTCAACCCTGGAATTGCCCAAGCCTGGTAAAGCCACTCGTGAAATAGTCTGGCCGTTGGTATCGGCGATCGCTTCTTGGCTGACCTGCCAGGTAACACTTTCTACCTGCTGAGTGATGCCATGAGTCGGGCCGGTTTCAAACACAGGCTGACCGACCAAGGCATTCAGTAAGGATGACTTACCCCGCCCAACCATACCGAAAACCGCAATATGAACGACTGCGTTTTCGAGCTTATGTAGCAGACCATTAAGACTGCTAATTTGCACTTCTAAACCCGTGCGTTCTCGGGGAGTGAGGTCTAATCGATTGACCAAGTCGCGCAGCATCTGCTGAGCCTGCTGATATTGCAGCTCAATTTGCAAATCAGCAAAGCCCCCAACTGCCTGATTTGAACCAGTTTCCGAGGTCACGGTATCGGCTTGCTGAGGATTGACCATTTGATCGGTATTTGAAGACTTTTCTGGTATCATTCTCGTCTCTAGCAACAGGCCAGCAACAGACCAGACTCCGACTCTACCATCATGACAAATCTGTCTCAGTGGCCACCGCATAACTTCAAAGAACGTTTTGTAGTAAAGACCGAACCAGCAAAGCTTAAAAGAATAAACAAGCTTTGCCTGGAATTTGCCCTGGGGTAATTGATACCTATAGGGGAGATGAGACAATTAGGGATGCCCCTGAAGGATGCGAATTGCATGGAGTTTAAAACAGCGGCCCAGGAAGCCTGCTATAAGCGCGTTGATCCCTGGATGCATGAACTGTTTAATGAATCGGTTGTCACCTTTGAAGATGAACCGCTCTTTATTATTAATTTAGGCTCGGCGGTTGCCTCAACCCGCGTCATTGTCTGGCATGAAGACGAAGCTTTAGTAACCACGCGGGCCTATGTGGTCACCGATATAGAAGTAACGCCGGACTTGAGCTACTATCTGCTCAGAGAAAACAACAGCATTTATTTTGGCCGCTTTGCCTTAGACAGCGAGAATGACATTGTGTTTGAGCACAGTCTGCTAGGGTCAACCTGCGATCGCGACGAGCTGAAGCATTCCGTCACAACCGTCATCGAATTAGCCGATAACTTTGATGATGAAATCGTGGCCCGCTGGGGCGGCAAACGTGCCCTCGATCGCTGGTCTTCTTGATTTTGACGAAAAAGAAAGATGTCGAGCGGATCAAATGTGAGTTATAAAGCTTTATAGTCTACGACTCGATTAAAGCGCTATGAGACAGCAACTGTGGGTTTGGGGTCTGAGCTTCCTGGTTTTTTGTATCGCCACGGTTGGCATCGCGCGATCGCCCGGCTTCAATCAGCTACAGCCGATTGAAGAAATCACCGGACTGCCGCTAATGGAGCAGCCTGCCGAGGCGTCCTTGAGGCCCACAAAAACTGCGGCAGCTAGCCAAGATTTTCAGATAGTACCCGCCCCGGCGATCGCTCAAAGTACCCCAGGCTATCAGCCCCGAGAGGAAATGGCCCTAGCCGATCCGACTAATTATGGCGATCGCTACGCTACAGATGCCTACGGTCGCTCTCTCTACAACGATTTTATTATCGTGATTCACGAAACAGTGGGTTCTGCCCGCAGCGCCATCAACCTGTTTCAAACGCCTCATCCCAGAGATGAGGATCAAGTCAGTTACCATACCCTGATTGATCGAGACGGTACGGTTGTCTACATCGTGCCGCCTGAAAAGCGCGCCTTTGGAGCAGGTGACTCAGTGTTCGACGGCCCTAACGGCTCAGAAACGGTGCTGACTAATCCTGATTTCCCCTCTTCAGTCAATAACTTTGCCTATCACGTTTCTCTAGAAACACCTGAAGATGGCCGGGGCAATGGCCGCACTCACAGCGGCTATACCCAGTCCCAGTACGAGTCTCTGGCATGGCTAGTGGCTCGCAGCGATATTCCTGACGGGCGCATTACCACCCATCGCATCGTCGATCGCTCCGGCAATCGCATCGACCCGCGCAGCTTCGATTTTCAGCGCTTCTTGAGCCTGCTGCACCGCTACCCCAGCCGTAGTTAGAGCTGGTTTGCCCTGATTGTGATCATGTTTACCGTTGCCTTACAATAGGTTTCTGGTACAACATTCAAAACAGTGCGCGGGAGGCGGTTTGGCAGCGCAGCCACTCAAGTCATCGACAGATAGGTCTTGGCCTTTTTGGCCTGCCGTTCCTCTCTATCCCTACGGCAGAAGGCGAACGCTACGCCGAGAAGTCGTCAAAGACACGGTCTGGACATTCGATCAGTGCCAGGGAATTTTTTATGTCGTCGTACCGATTCGGATGACGGTTGTCAGACTAGACACGGGTGGGCTGCTGGTCTACGCGCCTGTGGCACCCACTCAGGAATGCGTGGGGCTGATGCAGGAGCTAGAGACCGCTTATGGACAGGTTAAGTACATCATTTTGCCCACCGTTTCTGCTGTTGAACACAAGGTTTTTGTGGGGCCGTTTGCCCGCTGCTTTTCCGCCGCTCAGGTTTATGTTGTCCCCAACCAGTGGAGTTTTCCGTTAAATTTGCCCCTGAGCTGGCTGGGTTTTCCGCTAGGCCGCACCGTTTTTCTGCCATCAGACAGTACGCAGACTCCCTTTGCTGATGAGTTTGATTATGCTCTACTTGGGCCGATAAACCTGAACTTGGGGCCTTATGCGGAGGTGGCCTTTTTTCACCGGCGATCGCAGACGCTGCTGGTGACAGACGCCGTCATGTCGATTCCTCACGATCCGCCTGCTATTTTGCAGGTAGATCCCTACCCGCTGCTATTTCATGCCCGCGACCAGGCTGATGAGGCGATCGCCGATACGCCTGCCAATCGGGTCAAGGGCTGGCATCGGATTGTTTTGTTTACCTTTTACTTTCGCCCCAGTGTTTTAGAAGTTGTCAGCCTAAAGCAGACACTAAGGGCTGCTTTTAGCGCTGCCGAGCGTTCTTCAAAAGCCTATTTTGGGCTGTATCCCTTCCGCTGGTGCTCCGGCTGGCCGGAGTGTTTTGAGACACTGCGCGGCCAGAGACGGCTGTTTGTCGCACCCATTTTGCAAGAGCTAATTTTTAATCGATCTGCCCAAGCTGTTTTGGGCTGGGCAGATGCGATCGCGGCGTGGCCCTTTCGTCAGGTGATTACCTGTCACTTGGACAGCCCGACTGCCGCCAGTCCGGCAGAGTTTCGTCGCGCCTTTGAATTTTTAGAAAAGCCCCGCTTGCTAGCTGCCCCCGGCAATGGTTTTTTGCCAGAAATTGATACAGCAGTAATTCGGCAGCTAGACCATCGGCTTAACCAAAGCGGTCTGATCCCTCCGGCTGAACGCCAGCTTTAGACTTTAATTTTCTCGTGTTGTCAGTTGGAGACTTAGATTGCCGCAATCCATCCGTCAGGTGCAGCCCAGGCTGCACTTTATTCCACCCGCTTTTAACCCTTGGGTGCTCAGACTGGTTTATTTCGTACTGCCTTTAGCACTGCGGTTTCGTCTACGCCCTTGGCTGCCAGCCGGAATTGTCCGCATTGAGGTGAGCCAGGTTGAAACGCTGGTAGATTTGTTGCAGCAGTTTCAGGCTGGGAAAACTCGTTTTTTGATGGCCTGTCGCCACGTTGAGGTGGAAGATGCGCTCTGTGGTCTTTATCTGCTGTCTCGGCCTGTGCCACGAGCCGCCCGGCGTCAGGGAGTTGCCTTAAACCAGCCGCTGCATACCCACTTCGTCTATGAGCGGGGGATGCCGCTCTGGGCCGGCGACTGGATGGGCTGGCTGCTCTCGCGGCTGGGCGGTGTGCCGATCCACCGGGGCCGGCGGCCTGACTGGACGGGGCTGCGCGCCGCTCGCAAGCTAATGACAGAAGGAAATTTGCCCCTGATGCTAGCTCCAGAGGGGGCCACCAATGGACACAGCGAGCAGCTAGGGCCGCTCGAACCGGGCGTGGCGCAGCTTGGCTTTTGGGGGGTAGAAGATTTGCAAAAGGCGAGCCGTCCTGAAACTGTTGTGATCGTGCCAATTGGCATTCAATACCGCTATGTGCAGGCCGACTGGCAGCGTCTCAGCCAGCTCCTGAGCCAGCTAGAACGAGACAGCGGCTTGCTGACAGATGTACCCGCTGCAAAAGCAGACAGCGATCGCTGCTACCAGCGACTTTTACGCTTAGGCGATCGCCTGCTGAGTGAGCTGGAGCAGTTTTATCGTCGCTTTTATCATCAAATCTTAGCGACGCCGGAACTACTGGAGGCGGCAGACCCAACCGTGCAGCTTGCGGCCCGCTTGGAAATTTTGCGTGAGACAGCGCTACATGTAGCTGAAGATTACTTTAAGATTCGGCCTCGTGGCAACTTTGTCGATCGCTGCCGTCGCTTAGAGGAGGTGGGGTGGACACATATTTACCGAGAGGATATTGCCGATGTGAAGACGCTCTCAACTCTAGAACGAGGGCTAGCTGACTGGACAGCGGAAGAAGCGAGTCTGCGACTGCTACACATGCGTCTGGTAGAGAGCGTCGTTGCTATGACGGGTCACTACGTAACTGCCAAGCCTTCTTTTGAGCGCATGGCCGAAACTACGCTGATCTTATTTGACGTGCTGGCCCGGATTCGCGGCGACAAGCTGCCCCAGCGACCTCGTTTAGGCGATCGCTGGGTACAAATGACCATTGGGGAGCCAATCTCAGTCAGCGATCGCTGGGCCAGCTATCAGGGAAATTCTCGGGCTGCTCGCACGGCGGTCGCTACGCTCACAGAAGACCTGAGAGTGGCGCTGGAGCAAATGATTCAGTAATTTCGCCGCTGGCTGCTGCACTCTAAAAATCCACCCCGCGCTTAAGCTCGATGCCGCTCTCAGCATAGTGCTTGTGGTTAAACACCTCAGAGTGAACGCTGGCTAGTTCAAAGTAAGCCGGCGGATTTTTGCAGCGCCCGGTAATAATCACCTCGGTATCTTTGGGCTTACGCAGGAGCGCCTGCACAATGGGTTCCTCCGGCAGCAGTTCTAAATCAACCGTAGGATTCAGCTCGTCTAAAATAATGGTCTTGTACATGCCTGAGGCGATCGCTGTATGAGCAATTTCCCAGCCGCGCTCAGCTTCAACATAGTCAATTTCCTGCTGCTGCCCCCGCCACACAATAGCATCGCGGCCACAGCGCTGGTGATCTACCAGGTTCGGGTAGCTCTGTCGCAGAGCCGCGATCGCCGCATCCTCAGTGTAGCCTTGCCCTCCCTTGAGCCACTGCATGATCAGTACCCGGTGAGATTTGTCCTGGCTGATGCCGCGCCCCAGTGCCTGCAGCGCTTTACCCAAGGCGCTGGTAGACTTGCCTTTGCCGCTGCCCGTGTAGATTTCAATACCCTCAATGCCTTGAAAATTAGAATCTGCGTGTAAGCGAGGCCGCATTTCAGAGTGCAGGTTAGCAATCTCCAGCAAAGGCTGGGGCGTACCGCGCCCAGTGGCAATAATCTCTAGGTGCTGCGGCTTGTTCTTGAGCGTTTTGACGACTTCAGCAATCGGCAACAGCCCCAGATCCAGCACCGGATTTAGCTCATCCAGCACGACTACGGAGTACAGGCCAGAGGCGATCGCCCCCTTGGCCACATCCCAGCCGCGCTGGGCCTCTTGCCTATCGAAGCGGGTAATGGCTTCAGGGCCAAAAAACTCAGCCCGACCTGTACGCACCTGATCAATCAAATGCGGAAAGCCCCGCTGTAGGGCCTCAATAGCGGCGTCTTCATCATAGGTGCGTCCTGGCCCTTTAAGAAACCGCAGCAGCAGCACCCGACTTTCCATGAAGGTCTGAATGCCTAAGCCAATAGAGCGCAGAACCACTCCTAGCGCCACCTGAGATTTACCTTTACCCTCGCCGTCATAAATGTGAATTTGTCCGACTAGGCGCTCGTTGTGGCGCTGAGCTGTCCGAATACCCATGCCAGCTCGTGTCATCTGCTGTTCTCATTTACTGCCCAGATGAGCATTTTAGCGAAACTGTAGGTCAATGATGGACAAAACGGGATACTCTGGTAGCCAGAATCTCTGCTGAAGTGCTCAAATCTATGGAGCCTGTTTTCCCAGTCAAGGCCATCATTTTTCAATGTCTGTTTTTGTTGGTGGCGATCGCGCTTGAAGCCAGCATCTTGCGACAGAGGCTTAAGCTACCCTACCGCACCAGTATTGAACACGCTGCCACAATTAACCTGTTTTCAGCCAGTTTGGGCTGGTTCACGTTTTTGGCGCTAGAGCCACTGCTAGCGCCTCAGGTCAGAACGCAAATCCTCAGTTTTGTTTTGTTTGGCCAGTTTTTTGTTCGGGCCGAGCAAAATCTAGGATTTTTGTTTATTGCGGCTGGCTTTCTCACATTCTTCTTAACCTTTTGGGTCAAGCTGCAGAGCCTTGACTGGCTACAGAGGCTACTCGGCGCTAAGTCAGCCCCCGTAGAGAAACAAGAACCGACTCGACAGGAGCGCTATCATCGCGCTCGCCGGGGCGGACTCGGCTTTGAAGCCCCGTCTCAGCAGGCGATCGCGGTTTTGCAGGCTAACGCACTCAGCTTTAGCGTTATTTTTCCACTGCTGCTGTTGCAGGCAGTGATTAGAATTTACTAGATTTGACATCATCGGCCCTACGGAACGTCTATGCAGTCGTTTGACCAACTGACAAAAGTTTTCAAGCCCCCCACGCTAATTTCCTGGCAAACAATCTTCTTAGTGGGGCTGGTGGGTTTGCTGCTGGCGATCGCTGTTATTCAGCTAGGTTTTAACGAAACCACATCAAACTTAGTCATCACTGTTGCCTGGCTGCTGACAACGGTGGGAGGTGGCTGGGGACTCTTGACGGTGCTGTCGCTAACGGAGTTTAACTCGTGGCAGACCGTGCTAATGCTGAGCCTGTTTTCCTGGCTAACTTCTCTCCTGGCCGAGATGGTTAGCGCTACGGAGTTTACGGTTAATCTGCTAAGCTCTTTCGGCTGGATCTTCCTAATTATTGGTACCGGGTGGGGGCTTTCTGTTAACAGCGTCAAGCTCTTTGGTATGCCGCTAAGCCCCTGGGTTAGCGGCGCTTTACTCTGCGCGTTCGTTTTTAGCCCTTGGGCAAATGAGGGTAATTTAGCTCCGGCTATAGTCACCTGGCCGCTAGCTTCAGCCGCGATCGCAATTGTGCCCAACGTCTTACGCTGGAATTTTACCTTTAAGAAACCTGACGTCTCCACCCGGCAGCAGTTGGCTTTATTTTTTGTTTTTAGTCTATTGCTGAGCGGCTGGCTACAGTTTTACTTTCGGGTGCAGCGCTGGCTAGAAGACTATCCCACTCTAATGGTGAGTGATTTTGGCAACAGCAGCTTTATCTACCAGCTACCGTCCCGTCGAGAACGTCTACCCCAAGGGATTCCTCTTTTGGTCGCCGCTGAGTCTGAGGTGGAGCAGCAGCTCAACGGTATGCCCTGGCCGCGAGTCGAGCGCTGGCTGCTAAACGTTGACGATCAGCTTGTCCCCATCGAGCGGGCTGCTAAAAATCGCCTGGATGCTCCTAAAGAGAAAGATCTGTGGAATCTACAGGCTCAAACGTTTGAGACCCCCGTTGGCTATGAGCTAAGACTGCGCTCGGTCTGGCTGGGGCCAACCTCAACAGCACAAGGCTTTTACCTAGAGAAAACCTGCCTGATCAACAAGCAGCTACCGGCTGCTACCCCCACCGATGAAAACGAGGCCCAAACTGGAAATTCACCCCCGCCGACGCCCTTAGGGGTTGTAGACTGTGAGCTTGGAACTGATTTTGTTGAAGGCTTTCCGACTCAGTAGTTAGCCTCCATAATCAGCCTCCTCTTTAGAGCCTCCAGAATCCCCTACTCGCTAAGCGATCTCCAACACAAGACGATACACTTTAGAACGGCGAAAGTCACGGCTAGGAGGCATTCCTTGAGTTTTGCAAGAGTTTGGGTGATTGCGAGTAACGTCTTTCTAGAAGTGATCCGCGATCGCGTTTTATATCTGATTGCCTTGTTTGCACTGCTTATGCTGGCAACTTCGGTTTTACTACCCGAGGTCGCTGCAGGCACAGAAGGCAAAATCACGCTAGATTTGGGGCTAGCAGGCATTAGTCTACTGGGGCTTGTGGTCGCAGTTTTTGTGGGCACAGGACTGATCAACAAAGAGATCGAAAAGCGCACGGTATTAGTGCTGATCTCTAAGCCTGTGAGCCGTACAGAGTTTATTGTTGGTAAGCATTTGGGGCTATCAGCAGTCATAGCCGTGCTGATGGGTTTGCTCTCGGCAATTTTCCTGGGTGTGCTGGCACTAAACGGGATTGAGTATCCGCTAGAGAGCATTCTGCTGGCAATTTTATTTACGTTCTTTGAAATGGTGCTGTTGACGGCGGTAGCGCTGCTGTTTGGCGTATTTACCAGCTCTTTACTGGCTACCCTGCTTGCCTTTGCCGTATACTTGATGGGGCATCTGAGCCAGGATATTTTGGCTCTGGGGCGTCTGAGCGAAAACCCAGCTATTCAGCGCGTTACCAATGGTCTCTATCTAGTTTTACCTGACCTAGAGCGGCTAAATCTACGCAACGAAGCCATCTACGGTATGCAGCTCATTCCAGAACCTCTGGTGCTGGTAAGCCACATACTCTACGCAGTGCTCTATACTGTCTTGCTCCTAGCGATCGCCACGCTGGTCTTTTCCCGCCGACAGTTTTAAGCACCGGGTCTAACGTGAACATTTCCGTCCGGCGGGTGCGTAAACTACTGTTTTGAACGGAGAGGGAGGGATTCGAACCCTCGATAGGTGTGACCCTATAACAGATTTCGAATCTGCCGCATTCAACCGCTCTGCCACCTCTCCAGACGATATCAGGATATTTTAGCGCTGATTGCTGGCAAATAGCGATCGCCCTCTAAATCACTTCACTATTTCAGGGCTGAGCTATTCCAAAGCGATTGCGTCTTGATCGGTTGTCAAAGCTGTTTGAAAACCGGCTGTCGGACTCCACTGAATTGCCCCGTCTCGCTGCGTCCAATATACCTTGACTCCGCGATCGCGTAGGTTTGCTTCAGTGGCTGCGTCGAGCTGATTCCCCGAATAAACTGCCACAGCCGGATCAACTACCTGAATGAGAGCCGCTGCTAAAGTTTTACCCGTCCACCAGATCACTTCACTTTGAGCAGCTCGCCTGCCTGAGCTAGCTGCTGTTGGGCCTCGCTGGGTAATCGACCGATCGACAGCCAGGCTTGATCCTGAAATAAAATACGCACAATCGCAGAGTTTGCACCCAAATTTTGGATCTGAGCTGCATCCAGGTCTGTTGTTTGACCCACTGGTAGCTCCTGTACCTCCAAATAGTCGGCTGCCAAAACTGTCGTAGCGTAAAGCGTTTGCGTAGGTACCTGCTGCAAAATTTGCTGCCAGCCCGTAATGCTCTCTGATTCAGCACCTAGTAAAATTCCAGTAGTTAGCCGATTAATCCCTGCCTGCCGCAAAAACGGTAAAACAGCATAGTCAGCCGTCTTGCGATCGCCATCGCTGACTAAAATTGTTTTTCCAGGCTGCTGGATCACTAGGGCAGAGTGCTGAGCTGACAGCACAGTAATCTGCTGCAAAGTTTGTGCCTCAGACCAAGCCGGAATAATCACCAAACCACAGGCGATCGCCCCTACAATCCACCGCCGCGACCGCAGCCAGGGCTGTAGCCAAGCCAGAAAAAACAAACTATAGAGCGCTCCCACCTGCAATAGCGAAACCTGAGCGATCGCCAGAGAACTTCCAGGCTGTCGGTTGCAAAAATCTACCAGCGCTATCAGCAGATGGATGGGGTAATAGAACAGCCCAGCGATCGCGCCGCCGCCGCTCTGCCAAACTATAGCAATCATGCCTGTAATTACGCCGCCAAGGCTGATAATTGAAATCAGCGGCGTCGTGATCACGTTGAGCAAAAGGCCATAGGTAGGCAGTGTATTAAAGTGGTAGAGCTGCAAAGGCGCAGTCCACAGGCTAGCTGCTAAGGGAACCGCTATCAGCGCCGCAGCCGGACTCGGTAGCCAGTCGAGCCACTCAGCGATCGGCTGGGCGGTGACAATCAGACCAAAAGTAGCGGCCACGCTAAGCTGAAAGCCAATATCCCACACCCAGGTAGGCTGCAACAGCAATAGTCCTGTTACAGCTATCAGCAAACAGCCCAAGGGGTTTACTTTGCGCTCAGTGGCCAATCCAATCAGCGCCCCGCCGCCCATCAGAGCCGCTCTCATCACGCTGGGCTGTGCCCCAGTCAGGCAAACATAGCAAAACAGGGCGATCGCGCCGCTGATAACCTGAGTCCGAGTAGAGCGCGATTTCGTCAGGCTCAGCACCAGCCCCAGCACCAGCGCCACATGAAAACCAGAAGCCGCCAGCGTATGGGCTAATCCTGCTTGAATAAAAGTATCTCGAATATCAAACGGCAAATCCACCGCTTTACGGCCCAGCGCCATAGCGCTCATCAATGGCCCGGCGGGGCTACCCAAATATAGAGCTTGGGACTGCACAATCCGCTGCCTTAGCTGCCAAAGTCCGGTGCTAACTTCAGAAGCAGCTTCCAGCTGATCTGCTCTAAATCCAGCAAAACAGCCCTTGCTAGCGAGATATTTGCGAAAGTCAAATCCATTGGGATTTTGAGCGGCTTGAGGCTGGTAAAGACGGCCTGCTAACAGCACCTGCTGACCTTGACGCAGCCCCGTAATCTGAAGCTTAGGAGCTGTGACGTATAGTTTTCCGCCCAGACTTTGAGCACCCGTATCACCGAGTTTTCTAACTGAGCGCACCTCAACCCACAGTTGCCCCTGATCGCTGCGGGTCAAACGGGGAGCTTGGGCGATCGCGCCTCGAACGGTCAAAGTAGGCTGTGTTTCTGAATGCAGTAGTTGGCTCACGTCTGTATCGGCAGGCTGAGGCGTTCGGTAACTACAGTAGCCAGCCGCCAAAAGCCCTACTAGCCCAGCAGCCACCCAGCCAGTAGCCGTTGGCCCTCTGTACCAGCGACGCGGCAGGCTAACAGCGCAGACCAGTCCCACCAAAGCCAGACCATACCCGCCTAGCGGAATCCCCCAAAATTTTCCATAGTCTGGCTGAAAGATCGTCAAGCCTGAAGCTAAAAGCCCTAGAGCGTAGGCTAAGCAGACCGTTAGGCTGGTAATTGATGTCACGTTGAGCTATTTCCTAAGCACCCCTACCTAGCTAGCCCATCTCTTGAAAAAAAGTACCGAAACAGAACTCTGTGAGCTTAGAGCTTTGAAAACTCATGCAGCTACAGGTGTGCCGTAAGCTTCTATAGATCATTTAATCAATTCGCTCAAATAGACAGACCCAGTTTTAAGCCCAAAAAGGCATGAATAAACATCAGTGCGATCGCGGCTGTTCCCAAATAAGCGTGAGTCGTTCGCAGCGCTGCCTGACCGCCCCCAAATTTGGTTGCTGAGATCAAACCGTTGGTTGCTAGCAAGCCGACTACAGCCGATCCCGTCCAAAAATGAGGACTCTCTAAAATTGGCTGCCCCTGCATCACCAGTGATAACAGTCCACCTGTATAGCCCAAAGCAATAAAGGTAAACAGCCAAGGCGCTAATCTGCGGTGATTGCTCTTGCTTTCAAGGGCAACTTCTTTGTCCTCGGCAGTACGTCCCCGCCAGCCAGCCCAGGCCACAAAGGTTCCCATGACAAAAATGACAATGCCCATCATCAGAGGATGTCCCCAGTGAACAATAGGTTCTGGTACGCCCAGATTACTAAACCATTCTGCAGGTAGCTCCAAAAAAGCCCTCAGATTAGAAATCACACCCATATTGTTAATCAACTCAAACTGCTATGTGTTCCTCAACATATTACTCAAAGCATCGTCTGATCTGTGTCTCAGCGATCGCATTACTTTAACTAGCCCTGAGCGTTAATAGCTCAGCAATCAGATCATGCAAACTTAGCTAAGCAACCTGTAGTGTCTTTTCAGCTCTTAATAGCGGAAATCCTATGGCTTCACGCTGCTCTAAATATAGGTGGGCAACCCGTCTAGCCAAAGTCCGAACCTGACGGATATATCGAGTGCGCTCCGTCACTGAGATAACGCCGCGCGCATCCAACAGGTTAAATACATGAGAGCACTTCAGAACATAGTCATAGGCTGGCAGCACCAAGGCTTGATCCATCACCTGCTCAGCTTCCTTCTGATACAGCTCGAACAGCTTGAACAAAAGATCTGGATCAGAAACATCAAAATTATAGGCAGAGTGTTCAATCTCTCCCTGCAGATGGACATCTCCATACGTGAGCCGATCGTTCCACTGAATTTTAGCGATCGCATCCACCTCTTGCAGATACATAGTCAATCGCTCTAATCCATAGGTCAGCTCAATCGATACCGGATTGCAATCAATTCCTCCACACTGCTGAAAATAGGTGAACTGAGTAATCTCCATACCATCTAGCCAAACCTCCCAGCCAACACCCCAGGCACCCACAGCAGCGTCTTCCCAGTTATCCTCTACAAACCGAATGTCATGATCCTCCGGGCGAATTCCCAGCGCCCGCAAAGACTCCAGGTAGGTTTCTTGAATCTCACTGGGCGAAGGCTTAATCAGAACCTGATACTGGTAATAGTGCTGATAGCGGTTGGGATTTTCTCCATAGCGACCATCAGACGGGCGACGACAAGGCTCAACATAAGCAACTGACCAAGGCTCCGGCCCAATCGCCCGCAAAAACGTATGAGGACTTTTGGTACCTGCCCCCTTTTCTGTATCGTAGGGCTGCACAATTAAACAGCCGCGATCGGCCCAAAACTGGTGCAGTGTAGCAATGACCGACTGAAAGTTCATGCCTTCTTCCTCCAAGCAAACGTTCCTGCCTGACTATAGCCAAAACCCAATGCTCTAGAAAGCTACGCCCACAAACATACCCACCTCTCCCACCTGATAAAAATTGCCAGGCGAACCGTTTGAGCCAGACAAATAGCCTAACAGCAGCCCACAACCCTATATCTAGTGGTGATTTCAAGGATTTTCAGAAAAAAGCCCAAAAATAGTGTTGACAGTTTAGTAGTTAGGGGGATATATTAGTAAAGCGCCTGAGGGAGGAACGCGAGAGTGTGAGACCTGGGTGGTGCGAGCCGGACCTAGAAATAAGAATAGTTTGAGAGCCAGAGACGAATTA
>JAAUQI010000007.1 GCA_012032345.1 Leptolyngbyaceae cyanobacterium RM1_1_2
TCCCGTGCGGCTTTGACGGCCTGCTCTCTTAGCTGAGCATAGGATTTGGCAAGGCGGCTGCCACTCAGAGAGTCCTAGCACATCGGCTGTAACCAGCACTTGCCCATCGCAGTTAGGGCCTGCCCCAATCCCAATCGTAGGAATCGTCAGGGCTTGAGAAATTCTTTGGGCTAGGGCGGCTGGGATATGCTCTAGCACTAGGCTGAAGGCACCCGCTTTTTCCACCGCGATCGCCTCTTGCAAAATCCGCTCGGCTTCTTCAGGCCGCTGGCCCTGTTTGCGAAAGCCGCCAAACTGATTGACTGCCTGGGGTGTCAGGCCCACATGCCCCATCACCGGAATGCCTGCCTGCACTAGAGCCTGAATAGTTTGAGCGATCGCCGCGTAGCCCCCTTCCAGCTTGACTGCCTGGGCACCGCCTTCTTTGAGGGCGCGTCCGGCGGCTTCCATGGCCTGAGGCAAGCTCACCTGATAGCTCAGAAAAGGCAGATCGGTGACGACTAAAGTCTGAGCTGCGCCACGACGAACCGCTTTAGTGTGGTGCAGCATTTCGTCTAGGGTCAGCGGCAGGGTAGTTTCGTGCCCCAGGACAGTCATAGCAAGCGAATCGCCCACCAGAATAATATCGGCTCCGGCTTGCTCAACAATGCGGGCGGAGGTGTAGTCCCAGGCGGTAAGAACTGCGATAGTGCGCCCGTCTCGTTTCCACTGAACGAACTGATGAACGTTGACAGTCATGGCCTGCAAGTTCTGAGTATGTTTGTCAGGATACCAGATGGGGGTTAGGCGTAGCGGCAGCTAGGGGACGGGTAGGCCAGAGTTGGAGTTAGGCGGGGGATTTTTGGGATGTGTGAACATCTAGAATACGACTATCAAGATACAATTAAGCGTCGGATACCAATGTAGTTTGCTGTCTCGGAAGTCGCTCCATGATTCGTGAAATTTTTATGCCCGCTCTCAGCTCAACGATGACCGAAGGCAAAATTGTTTCCTGGGAGAAGCAGGAGGGAGACAAGGTTGAGAAAGGTGAAACCGTAGTTGTGGTTGAGTCAGATAAGGCTGACATGGATGTGGAGTCTTTCTATGAAGGATATCTGGCGACTATTGTGGTAGCAGCGGGCAATGCGGCCCCGGTCGGTGAGGCGATCGCGCTGCTAGCCGAATCTGAGGCCGAGATTGAAGCGGCCAAACAGCAGGGCGCTGCTTTAGCAACTACAGCAGCCAGTCCTAAAACCACGCCTGAACCCGCTGCGGCTGGAGTTTCAGAGGTGCCCCCAGATCAAGCCTCTGAGACCCTATCGGCACCGACCCAAAATGGGGCTAGCTCCGACGCAGCTCCCAAAAAGCGCGATCGCCTAGTGGTTTCTCCTCGCGCTCGCAAGCTGGCCAAAGAACTCAAAGTCGATCTCAACACCCTAGAAGGCAGCGGCCCCTATGGCCGGGTGGTGACTCAAGATATCGAAGCTGCCGCCGGTAAAACGCCCGTATCCGCCGCACCTGCGATCGCATCTCCGACAGCAATACCGGCAATACCGGCTGCACCTACCCCCCATATTGCCGCCCCAGCCGCCGCTGCACCCGCCCCTCAGCCTTTAGCGCAGCCTGCTGTGTCAGGGCAGGCAGTGCCGCTGAATACGCTACAGCAGGCAGTTGTCCGCAACATGATGACCAGTCTGCAGGTACCGACCTATCGGGTAGGCTACACAATTAAAACCGACGCGCTCGACCAGCTCTATCAGCAGATTAAGTCTAAGGGTGTGACCATGACCGGGCTATTGGCCAAAGCCGTGGCTGTCACCTTGCAGAAGCATCCGCTGCTCAATGCCAGCTACTTAGACAATGCCATTCAGTATCGCAGCAGCATTAACGTGGCCGTGGCCGTGGCCATGCCCGACGGCGGCCTAATTACGCCAGTGCTGCGCAGCGCTGATCAGATGGATATTTATTCGCTCTCTCGCACCTGGAAAGATTTGGTCGCCCGCTCTCGCTCCAAACAGCTCCAGCCAGAAGAATACAATTCTGGTACGTTTACCCTGTCAAACCTGGGCATGTTTGGTGTCGATCGCTTTGATGCTATTTTGCCAGCCGGTCAGGGCGCAATTTTAGCGATTGGGGGAGCCAGTCCTCAGGTGGTGGCCACTGACGATGGGCTGTTTGGCGTGAAGCGACAGATGCAGGTCAATATCACCTGCGATCACCGGATTATTTATGGCGCAGATGCGGCTGCCTTCTTGCGCGATCTGGCTAGTCTGATTGAAAACGATTCTCATTCCCTGACGTTGTAAACCAGCTGCGCTGGCATTGGGTAAACTGCGGCTTGATCACTTTGATTTGCTATAGCTTTAGAGGTTGGCTACAGTCTCAGGCAGGCTGGACTTTGATGAATCGGGATTCGGATGTGAAACTCGGTGCCTTTGCCAAGCTCAGAGTGGCACTCCAGCCTGCCACCGTGGTCAACCACAATCGTTTGCTGGCTGATGGCTAATCCTAAGCCCGTGCCCTGACCGATGGGCTTGGTGGTGAAGAAAGGATCGTACAGGCGATCGCGCAGGTTCTCAGCAATTCCTGGGCCGGTGTCTGCAATCACGATTTCAATCCACTGCGAATCAATTTGAGCAGTGCGAATGATGATTTTACCTGGCTTAGGCTGATCGAGCATACAGTAGTTTAGCGTTTCGAGAGTTAGGTTATTCTCGGCGATCGCGGGTAGCTGACAGCTCATCATGCCTTCTTCTAGGGCATCAATCGCATTGGTCAGCAGGCTCATGATGGCTTGGTTGAGCTTGCCGGGGTAGCACTCTACCAGCGGCAGTAGGCCATAATCTTTGACGACCTCGATCTCAGCCGCTTCTGGGTGCCTTTGGAGCCGATGCTGCAAGATTAGCAGGGCGTTGTCAATGCCCTCGTGAATATCAACTGTCTTGAGGGCGGCTTCGTCTAGGCGCACAAAGTTACGCAGAGACAAAATTGTCTTTTGAATGCGCTGTGCACCCGCCTTCATCGACTGCAAGAGCTTGACGATATCGGTTGCCAAAAAATCCAGATCAATAGTGGCCTCCAGCGCCTGAATTTCGGGTACAGGTTGGGGATAGTGCTTGCGGTAGCAGTTGAGTAGCTTGATCAAATCTCTGCTGAAGTGAGCAAAATGAACCAGGTTGCCAAAGATAAAGCTCACAGGATTGTTAATTTCGTGAGCAATGCCTGCGGCGAGCTGTCCCAGGCTAGAAAGTTTTTCCTGCTGGGCCAGCTGGGTATGGGCCACCTGCAGCTCATGTAAAAGCTGGCTGAGTTCGGCGGACTGCTGCTGAGTCTTAGCCAACAGTTCGGCCTGCTGAATGGCTACACTGAGGTGCGTAGCCACATGCGAGACAAATTCAATTTCTGCCTGCTGCCACTGGCGCGGCCCCGAGCACTGATGAATGCACAAAAGCCCCCACAGTTTCTCTCCGTCTAGTAAGGGAACTAGAAGATTGGCTCGCACCTGAAACCGTGCCAAAATTTTTAGGTGACAGTCACTCAGCCCTGCTGTATAAACATCGCTGACAGCCTGAATCCGCCCCTGCTGATACTGATTGACGTACTGATCTCTAAAACAGCGATCGCTCACCTGCTGAGCTAAAGCCGCATCAAACTCAGCCGCAACGTCTTCTGCAACAAATTTTCCGTCTCCCCAGCCGCTAGCGGGATCAAGCCGCAAAATGCCAACGCGATCGGCTTGGAGCAGGTGACGAACCTCAGTTGCAGTCGTTTTGAGGAGGGTATCTAAGTCTAAAGACTGGCGAACTTTGGCAACGACGTTTAGCAGAGCTGCCTGGGCCTCAGGGCCTTGACAAGGACTTTTGCTATGGGATTGGGTGTTGAAAATCATGCTGACCAGCAGGGACTTTGATAGAGCGGAGCGGATATTAAAACAGGGGCCGCTTTTAAGACTTTCTTCAGAAATTGCCCAATTTGAAACAGTAAGGGGCTATTTTGCAAAGCAATTCAATGATTCGTCATTTAGGTTTACAAATAGCTCCCATAGAAAACTCATAACTTAACTGAGGTACTCCTTAACCTCAAGCGTCATTATTTTGCCTCTGGTAGAAAAAATATCTCCAGACCACCTCCGTATCGCAAAGGTACTCGATATTTATTCTTGCTGCGCTTTGAAAAGCTGATGTCAGCTATCAGGTTCACCGATAGCCACTTACAGTTCCAGCCATTAAGGTTAAAAGCATCCTGCCCTATTTGCTGACTATGACCCAGTCAAACTCTCATTTGCAGCCTACCGCCCGCACTCAAATCAAGCGCTTACCCAAGCGCGGTCATTATGAAACCGAACGTATCTACCAGATCTTAGATGAGGCTCTGATTGCTCAGGTCGGCTTTGCTCTAGAAGGTCAGCCTTACGTGATTCCGACTGCCTATGGTCGAGTTGGCGATCGCCTCTATCTACACGGCTCTCCGGCTAGCCGAATGCTGCGATCGCTACAGGCAGGCATTGAAGTCTGCGTCACCGTGACGCTTTTGGATGGTTTGGTGCTGGCGCGATCGGCCTTTCACCATTCGATGAACTATCGCTCTGTGGTGGTGTTTGGCACGGCCACAGTAGTAGAGTCGCTGGTGGAAAAGGAAGCGGCCCTAAAAGCCTTTACCGAACATGTAGTGCCAGGGCGCTGGGACGAGGTGCGATCGCCGACTAAGGCTGAACTGCAGGGCACGCTGGTGCTGTCTTTGCCTCTGAGCGAAGCCTCAGCCAAGGTGAGAACGGGGCCGCCGATAGATGACGCAGCTGACTATGGGCTATCGGTTTGGGCAGGAGAAATTCCGCTGCGGGTTATGGCTCAGCCGCCTATCAGCGATCCTCAACTTTCTACCGATAGCGCCACACCGGACTCTGTGCAAAATTATCAAAGGGGGAAGTCTGCTGCGGACAAAAACGCGGCGCTTTGACCCCGTAATGTTTCGGGCAAGATGCCATGGGCTGCACCGTGATCAACCAGCTAAGTAAAGCGCAGATTCAAGATCTGCACCAGCTCTATCAAACTGCCTGGTGGGCTAGGGGGCGATCCCTCGATGATACCCGCAGGCTGGTGCAGAATACGGATGAAGTTTTTGGTCTGTGTGCAGACGAATCGGCAAGGCTGATTGGCTTTAGTCGGGTGCTGACTGACTATCTGTTCCGCGCCCTGATTCTAGATGTGATTGTTGCGCCTGACTACCAGGGGCAAGGGCTGGGCCGCATTTTATTAGACGCTATGGTGAACCATCCTGCCCTAGCTCAGGTCGAGTCTTTTGGCCTGTTTTGTACCGCAGAGATGGTGCCCTTCTATGAAAAGTGGGGGTTTACCGACAAACTCACTCAAAAACTGATGCAGCGATCGCACTATGAGCGCCGCCAGCCCCAACTCTGAAACCTGAGCTAGGCACATATTGGTATTAAACTAGCGGGTTCTATCGCGGCAATCCCGATGTCCCTTATAGTAACTGTAGGCCATATCACCCTAGAATTTTTAACGGACTAAGGACAATGCGGAAGCTCCTCACCTGCCTCACCCATTGGAAGTGGAGTCTAGGCTTGGCGATCGCAGTTTGCTCACTCCAACTGTTTGCTCTGCCAGCCTATGCTACTGGTGTCTACCAGATGCCTCAGCTATCTCCCGGACAGGACACCTGGATCATCGACAACGCCAATCAAATTAGCCGCCTCAACGAGGGCAAAATCAGCCAGCAGCTACGCCAGTTTGCTCAGTCAAACGGCACTGAGCTGCGCCTAGTGACCATTCACCGCCTCGACTACGGCGAAACTCCCCAAAGCTTTGCGGACGGGCTGTTTGAAAAATGGTTTGCAACCCCGGAGGCTCAGGCTAATCAGGCCCTCTTAGTACTAGATGATGTGACTAACGGGGCGGCGCTGCGAGTGGGTGAGACCGCCGCCGCGCAGCTCACGCCTGAAATCGCCAGTAGCGTTACTCAAGAAACTATCCAGGTACCGCTGCGCCAAGGCAATAAGTACAATCAGGCATTTTTAGAGGCCACCGATCGCCTAGTTGCCGTCCTTGCAGGTGAAGCCGATCCGGGGCCACCGGTAGACGACGAGAGTTTTGAACTAGAAAGCACGTTTGCCTCAGCCGAAGAAACTGAGGAAAAACGCTCTAGCTATACCCTGATCGTCGTCGGCTTTTTGATTGCGGCTACGGTCATTCCGATGGCGACCTACTGGTTTTATCAGTCGATGGGTGGCTAAAAGGGGGCGCTAAGGGCACTGCATCACCTGTAGCACTGAGAGGCCGGTGAGCGTAAGGCAATCATCGCCGCAGGTTTTCTTCAGCATGGCTTTGAGGGCAGCAAACAGGGCCTGTCGCTGCTCGGCGACCAAGGCAATGTAGGGCGATAGCGTGCTGAGCAGCAGCAGATAGTCGTCAATGCTGGAGGTCATTGACCAGAGCTGCCGTTGAGACTTGAGGGCGTGAAAATGGCCTGAATCGATCGCGGCCTGAGCGAACTTGCTGACATTTTCGGCGTGAGTTTCAAGGGTTTCGCGGCCAGCCAGCTCTGGACTGTGAGCCTGGTAAATCGGCACCAGTTGATCAAAGACAGACGCTTCCAGCCAAGGCGGAATATTCCACAGCAGGATTAGAAAACCACTGGGTTTGAGTGCCTCTGCTGCCTTGGCATGGCGGATATCGGCTGAGATCCAGTGAAAGGCATTAGCGGCTTAAACGGCGTCGAAACTGGCAGGAACCAGGGGCCATTCTTCAAAGGTGCTGTTGAGCAGGCTGACGGCTGGATAGGAAGACAGTTCCGCTGGGCCAGAGCGTAGGTCGTGGGGCTAGGCTCTAAGCAGACCAGCTCCAATCCTGACTGAGCAAAGGCAGCCGTCGCGGTGCCGGGGCCGCAGCTTAGCTCTAAGACGCGATCGCAGCAGATAGCTGAGCCAAGGCGATCGCCTGCTGGATTAAAGCCTGGGGATAGCGGGGTCTGGCTCTGTCATAAACTGCCGCTACGGACGCATACCAGGTCTTTTTTTGACTTAGATTTTGAGCATAAAAAAGCTGAAGCGATCGCTCAAAGTTTGCCATAGTTTTTCTAACCGTAAGCGGTAGTCTCTCTGCCGCGATCGCCGATAATGTAGAGCTATCAACGACGATGACATTAGGATGATGACATTAGAGAGAGGTATGGTACAGCATTTGCAAGCAGGGCTAGGGCGGCTAGTCAGTTTGGCTATAGCTATTTGTCTGATGGGTCTGGGGCTGCTTGCTAGCCCCCAAGCTGCCAGCGCTCAGGACAACAAGGTGAACTATACCCTCAGCGATGTCAGCTACCAGGATTTTTCCGGCAAAAACCTGTCAGGGACTTCTTTTGCCGGAGCCGAAGTGCGAAAAGCAAATTTCAGGGGAGCCAACCTGACCGCTACCATTTTGACCAAAGCCTCCTTTTTAGAGGCAGATCTCAGTGCAGCCGATCTCTCAGGCACCTTTGCCGATCGGGTTGTCTTCGACCGGGCTGATTTTACCAACGCCCTGTTTACCAATGCGATCGCCACCAGCAGCACTTTTAACGACGCCATCATTCAGGGGGCTGACTTTTCAGATACGATCCTAGATCGCTATCAGATT
Organism: Leptolyngbyaceae cyanobacterium RM1_1_2; assembly: GCA_012032345.1. Lineage (GTDB taxonomy): Bacteria > Cyanobacteriota > Cyanobacteriia > Phormidesmidales > Phormidesmidaceae > Sphaerothrix. The sequence goes on from JAAUQI010000007.1 coordinate 7,605, forward strand.
GCTCAAATGTGCGACTATGCTGACGGTATCAACCCGGTAACCGGTATCTCAACCCGTGACAGCTTAGGCTGTCGCTAAAACTAAAAATCATGATCAACTCAGTATGGCAGCGGGTGACCTTTGGCGGCTTTGCCCTGCACCAGTGGCGTGAGGTCAGCTATCTGCATCGTTTTCTCAGCCCGTTTCGGCAGTGGCGACAGTCTAGCTGGCTCTTGCAGCAGGCGGACGGGCTGGGGCTGCTGCTGGTGGCGCTGATTTTTGCCCTAGCACCCTATGTCTCAACGGCGCTAATTGGCGTTTTGCTGGTGGCCTGCGGCAGTTTTTGGCTGCTGCTGACGGTTTCTGATGAAGCGGGCGACGGACTGACCCCGGTTCACTTGGCGGTGGTGCTGTACTGGAGTGTAATGGTAGTGGCAACGGCTCTGTCTCCAGTCAAGGTGGCGGCGCTGAAGGGACTGATCAAGCTCACCTTGAACCTGCTGCTGTTTCTGCTGATGGCGCGGGTGCTGAGACGCCCCCAGTTGCGGACTAGCCTGATTAGCGTTTACCTGCTCTCGGCGCTGGTGGTTTCGGTGTACGGGCTGCGGCAGTGGTTTTTTGGCGCGGAAGCCCTAGCCACCTGGGTTGATCCAACCTCGGCGCTGGCGGGGACAACTCGGGTCTATAGCTATCTGGGCAATCCTAATCTCCTAGCGGCCTATTTGATCCCGGCGGTGATGCTGAGCGCTGCTGCCATTTTTGTCTGGCCGCGCTGGTTGCCAAAGGTGCTGGCGGCGCTGATGCTGGGAGTAAATACGGTCTGTTTGATTCTCACCTTTAGCCGGGGCGGCTGGATTGGCTTTGTCGCAGCAGGCTTTGTTTTGCTGATGCTGCTGGTCTACTGGTGGAGTATTCACTTTGGCCCGTTTTGGCGGCGCTGGGCGCTGCCTGCTTTTGTAGGCGGGGCGGCGGCTTTTTTGGTGCTGGCAGTGCTGGCGCTGGAACCGCTGCGATCGCGGGTGGCCAGCATTTTTGTCGGGCGTCAAGACAGCAGCAATAATTTTCGTCTGAATGTTTGGGCAGCGGTGATTGACATGATCCGCGATCGCCCCATTCTCGGCATTGGCCCTGGCAACGAGGCCTTTAACAAAATCTATCCCCTCTATCAGCGGCCTCGCTACACGGCCCTGAGCGCCTACTCTGTGTTTTTAGAAACAGCGGTCGAAGCCGGACTGGTAGGGTTCTGTGCGTTTTTGTGGCTGCTGGTGGTGTCTTTGACCCAGGGACTAACCCAGCTCCGGCGACTGCGGCAGAGGGACGACGGGCAGGGGTACTGGCTGATGGCGGCGATCGCCACTCAGATTGGCCTGCTGATGCATGGATTAGTCGATACGGTCTGGTACCGTCCGCAGGTGAGCACGCTCTGGTGGCTGATGATGGCGCTGGTAGCTAGCTACTATGTTATTAGCTCTGCTAAGACCTAGAAGCTAAATCCCTAGTTCAAAAGCCTTTACAATTTCATTCATGCTGCCTGCCAACGCTGAGAAACTGACTGATCCTACCTCTATTGCTCTGGCTCAGCAGGTTCAAATAGCTGAGATTAATGCCCCTTTAGCACCGTCCCCAGTCTCTACAGCCTACGTCTGCCAGGGATCAGGAGAGCCGCCTATTGTGCTGCTGGCTGGCTTTGACAGTTCGCTGCTGGAGTTTCGGCGGCTGCTACCGCTGCTGGCAGCCAAACATCAAAGCTGGGCTATCGACCTGCTGGGCTTTGGCTTCAGCGATCGCACTCAGAGTCCAGTCTTTAGTCCCGATGCTATTAAGCTACATCTCCATAGCACCTGGCAGCAGCTGATCGATCGCCCTGTAGTACTGGTGGGAGCCTCTATGGGCGGCGCGGCAGCGATTGACTTTGCCCTGACTTACCCTGCCTGTGTTGAAAAGCTGGTGCTGTTAGACAGTGCTGGGTTCGCCGCTGGCCCCGCTATGGGCCGACTGATGTTTCCGCCGTTTGATCGCTGGGCCACGGCTTTTCTCAAAAATCCAGCCGTTCGCCGTCGCATTAGCCTGCAGGCTTACTGCGATCCTAGCTTTGTGACGCCTGATGCTGAACTCTGCGCGGCTCTACATAACGAGTTGCCCAACTGGAGCGAAGCGCTGATTGCCTTTACTAAAAGCGGCGGCTATAACTTTCTGAGAGACAAAATTAGCCAGATTCCTGTACCGACGTTAATCGTCTGGGGACGGCAAGATCGGATTTTGGGCACTCAGGACGCGGCTCGATTTCAGCAGGCGATCGCCTGCAGCCAGCTCACCTGGATTCCAGACTGTGGACATGTACCCCATTTAGAAAAGCCAGATTTAACCGCGTCGGCCCTTTTAGCGTTTATGGCGTCAGAGGTTGACGGCTTGAGGTAGGCTCTACCGTTTCACCCAGTTTACAATTAAGACATGACTCAGAGTAGAGCGTTTACAGTTTGAGATTTTGGCTTTTGAAATTTTAGCGGATTTGTGGATTTTTCTTTCCTGACCCCAAAAAATAGAAGCTAATATCTGACGGCATGATCACGAGCTACCCCACTTCCTGAAAAGAAATCACTCCATGAGGAAAACATAAGCAATGGGTGTTTCAATCGACGTTAACGGCCAAAACTTTGAAGCTGAAGTGCTGGTGCAGTCTCACGATCGCCCTGTAGTAGCTGATTTTTTGCTACCTGGTGTGGCCCCTGCCAGATGCTCAAGCCCATGCTGGAAAAGCTCATGGCAGAATATGACTTTGTGCTGGCCAAGATAGACATTGACCAAAGCCCTGACCTAGCCAAAGCCTACAGTGTAGAAGGCGTCCCCGATGTCAAGATTTTAGTTGAAGGTCAGGTTGTTGATGGGTTTGTAGGCGTGCTGCCAGAGCCGCAGATTCGAGAACGTTTAGCTAAGATTGGTCTGGAATCTGATTTAGAAAAAGGACTAGGGGCGATCGCTGCCGCTCAGGCGATTGGCGACACAGCAGCCGTAAAGTATCAGTTTGCCAGCCTGATAGAGCAATATCCTGAGGATCGACGGCTGATTTTGGCCGGGGCTGACTTTTTGGTTGGGCAGGGCAGTTTTGACTCAGCTACCAAGCTGCTTAGCGTCATCCAGCCCGCTGAAGCTGAGTACCGGGCTGCTGAAGGCTTGAGAGGGATGATTCAGCTTCAGCAGGCGATCGCAGAGCTGGAGCCTGACTCTGAGCTAGACCATCTGTACGTGCAGGGGGCAAAGGCAGCGATCGCTCAGGATTACGAAACTGCCCTGAGCTGTTTTTTACAGATTGTCGAGCGCGATCGCCGCTACCGCAACGAAGGGGGCCGCAAAGCGATGGTTAGTCTATTTAATCTGCTGGGAGATGATAGCCCTTTCACCAAAACCTATCGCCGTCAGCTCATGCAGGCGCTTCACTAAACCAAGAGTGGAGATTAGAACCGGTACACTGTGGTGCAAATACAGCGACCTCCCATGTTCCATATTCATCCATCTGCCCACTCGTCTACTTGCGGTAGCCGCTAAACCTATGCTGAAAACTACCCAGAACTGGAAAATTTGGAACGGCTCAGAGCAAAACTGTCTAACGGGGTACATTGGTAGGTAGCTGAAATCGCTATCTTGAAATTTGAGCAGCTAGCCGAAGCAGCATTTTTACAGGTTCTCCGTCTACTTCTTTGACCTCAGGTTCGCGTCAGATTACAGCATTTTTGGGCTAGTGTTTATTTCTGTTGAGCGTTGACTTCTATGGCATCCTCCAACTCCCGTAGCATGCTAGCAGCTCTTTCTCAGGTCAATCACCAGGCAAGTCTCACGAACAAAGTTCGTGATTTGCCAACCAATCAGTTCGTTGATCTGCTAGATCAAATTACCCGAGAATTTGAGCATTTCCTCAGGGCGATCGACATGATCAACAACGAAGCCCTAGAGACGATGCTAGAGCAGATATTGGAAGCTTTTACGCTCAAAATTGGTCAGATTTTAGAAGCTGAGCGTACTACCATTTTCATGGTGGATGAAACCAAGCAGGAGTTGTGGTCTAAGATTGCTTCTGGCGAAAGCGATCAAAAGCTAGAAATCCGCGTCTCCATGCACAAAGGCATTGCCGGACATGTCGCCACCACGGGCGAATATTTGAATATTTCAGATGCCTACGAAGATATCCGATTTGATTCCAGTATCGATAAAAAAACAGGCTACCGTACCCGCAATATTCTCTGTATGCCAGTGTTCAGCAGCCGCAATAACGTGGTGGCGGTTGTCCAACTGCTCAACAAACTAGATCAAAGTCCCTTTAATGCTCGTGATGAGCAGAACTTTCGTGAGTTTGCTTCATCAATTGGCATTATTTTAGAAAGCTGTAATTCTTTTTACGTCGCTGCCCGCAACCAAAAAGGCGTCGCTGCCCTGCTCAAAGCTATTTCTTCCCTAGAGCAAAGCTTAGACCTCGAAAAGACTTTGCAGTCTGTAATGGCAGAAGCCAGAGACCTGATGCAGGCCGACCGCAGTACCCTCTGGATTGTCGATGAAGACAGACGCGAGCTGTGGTCTAAAGTTAAGACTGGCGACAACAGCAGCATGTTAAACCTGCGTCAGCCAGCCGACAAAGGCATTGTTGGCTATGTCGCCTCGACCGGAACCCTGCTGAATATTCCTAACGCTTACGAAGATCCCCGCTTTGATCCAACGGCTGATCAAAAGACAGGCTACAAAACCCGCAACATTCTGTGTATGCCCGTTTTTGACTCATCCGGTACGCTGATTGGCGTCACCCAGTTGATCAACAAAAATCAGGGCAGCTTTACCAGCCTAGACGAAGAGTTTATGCGGGCTTTTAATATTCAAGCGGGTATTGCCTTAGAAAACGCCAAGCTGTTTGAAAGCGTACTGGTAGAAAAGCAGTATCAAAAAGATATTCTGCAGAGCCTCTCAGATGCCGTAATTTCTACCGATTTGGAGGGGCGCATCGTCACGATCAACGACGCCGCCTTAGAGCTGCTAGGCTGCCCAACTGAAGAAGCGATCGCCAAAAACTGTAGGTTTTTTTGGGAGGACAAGCTGCGCCAGCGCTCCGTTTGGGAAGTAATTCCCCTAGATAACCTACAGTTTCGCTTAGAAGACAGCTTGAAAAACGGGGCCAAGCATTACGTGCCTGAGCAGAGTCTTTCCCTAGCGATCTACAGCGGTGAAGGTACTTTCGCGCAGCTAGCCATTCCTGACTCAGCCACAGAACCTGGTTTTAGGCTGTGGGGAGAAAGCCATCAGCCACTGATGGCTCGAGAGTCAGTCAAGCCTATAGAGCGCAGTCTCAACCTCACCGTTAATCCGCTAACAAATCCTGAAGGCGGGGTTTTAGGAGGGCTGCTTGTTCTCGAAGATATCAGCCAGGAAAAACGGATGAAAACGACGCTCTACCGCTACATGACCCCAGGCGTGGCCGATCGGGTGATGCAGCTTGGCGAAGATTCGCTTATGGTAGGTGAGCGGCGTGAGGTCACCGTACTTTTTTCTGACATTCGCGGCTATACCACCCTGACCGAAAACCTAGAGGCGTCCCAGGTCGTTTCCCTACTCAATGACTACTTTGAAACCATGGTCGAGGCGGTCTTTAGCTATGAAGGCACGCTCGACAAGTTTATTGGCGACGCTTTGATGGCGGTATTTGGTGCACCGCTGCCGCTGCAAAATCACGCCTGGGGAGCGGTGCAATCAGCGTTAGATATGCGCCATCGCCTAGAGCGATTTAACGCGGCTCGATCCAGCAAATCTCTGCCCGATATTCGCATCGGCATCGGCATTAGCTCTGGAGAGGTGGTCTCTGGCAATATTGGCTCCCAGAGAAAAATGGAATACACCGTCATTGGCGATGGCGTCAACCTCAGCTCTCGCCTAGAGGGAATTACTAAGCAATACGGCTGTGACATTGTTATTAGTGAGCACACCTATGAGCTGTGTAAAGACCAGATTTGGGTACGCGAACTCGATCGGATTCGGGTTAAAGGCAAAAACGAGCCAGTACGCATCTATGAGCTGATTGACCATCGCCAAAATGAGCTGTCGGAAGACTGGCAGGAAATGCTTGACATCTACGGTCAGGCCCGACACTACTACATCAACCGCGAATTTGAGCAGGCGCGGCAGCTCTTTGAGCAGGCGGGTGACCTTGCTCCCAACGATGGCGCTGTGGCAGAGCATCTCCGCCGCATTCGAGAATATATCAGCGATCCTAGCAAGCGTCCTCAAGCAGGCTGGGACGGAGTCTACACGATGACGACTAAGTAACGCTCCCAAGCAGCTAGAAGTTCTCTAAATGGGTGTAGCAGCGATCGCGCAATTCATAGCAGAGTGGCAAAAAGGCAGGCTACAGCCACTGTTTCAGCCCTTGAAGCTGGCTGCAAACCGCTCTAGTCCCTCTCAGGCTGACTCTGGATCCAACAAAAATTTGATCCGCCGTCAGGGTGAGGTCGATTTTGGGTGGCACCGGCAGTAAATCGCTGCCGGTGAGCAGGGCTAAAGGGCGATCGCGCTAAAACGCCATGATTATTTTTTCATCGGCATCGAGCAGCCAGCCTAGCTGAGTTCTTTCCTGCAGGCAGGCTTGAATTTTAGCAATAACTTTTGTAGCGCTTTGATCAGGAGAGAGAATCTCAATCATCTAGTCGGGGGCACCGCTGAGCAGCATTAGACTGAGAAATTCGACTTTGGTGAATGACCGTGACGTCGGGGACTATTGAGTTTTGGTTCAGCATACAGCTCATGGGCGAAATCACGAACCAGATTTTATGTTAGCCAAAGCCAGTGATTAAGGAGTAATATCCTGAGGTTTAATCACACCGTTAGAATAGTGAGATTGACTCAATCCCCGCGCTATGAAAACAACTCAAAAGCTCTATGAGGGTAAAGCTAAAATACTCTATGCCACTGAGGATCCGCAGGTGTTAGTCTCTTACTTTAAGGATGATGCCACCGCGTTTAATGCCCAAAAGCGAGGCACCATTGCCGACAAAGGGCGGATTAACTGCGCTATTTCAACCCACTTATTCCAAGTATTAGAAGACAAGGGCATCGCCACTCACTGGATTGACAGCCCCAGCGAGCGTGAAATGCGGGTCAAAGCTGTTAAGATTTTGCCGCTGGAGGTCGTCGTCAGGAACATTGCTGCCGGCAGTCTCTGTCGAGACACGGGTATAGACTTAGGCACTCTCCTAGAGTCATCGCTCGTAGAGTTTTACTACAAAAACGATGATTTAGGCGATCCTCTATTGACCCGCGATCGCCTACTGCTGCTCAATCTAGCTACCCCAGAACAGCTAACCCAGCTGACCCAATTGGCACAGCAGGTTAACCACATTTTGAAAGATTTCTTTCAGCAGTGTGGCATTACGCTAGTAGACTTCAAACTGGAGTTTGGCTTAGACCCGCAGCAGACTTTGCTGCTAGCCGATGAGATTAGCCCAGATACCTGCCGTCTTTGGAATCAATCTGAAACCGATGCTAGCCGTCGAGTCATGGATAAAGATAGGTTTCGTCAAGACTTAGGCAACGTTGAAACGGCCTATCAGACAGTGCTAGACAGAGTAGTGGCACAGTCAGCCAAAATTTAGCTCTAGGGAGTGCGGTAGAATTTGTCCGATTGCTGCCAAGCTGACAGCTAAGTCAAAAACGGGGTTGCTCTCCCCAGTTTGTCCCCAGTTTGTCCCCAGTTTGTCCCCAGCTTGTCCCCAGTTTGTCCTTAGAGGGAGAGCCTTACGGTGTGTGGAGTTTTTTGAGTCGAGTAATTGAAATGCGCTTATCTCCAGCCCTTTTAGCGGTTTTTACAGTTTCAACAGCCATTGGCCTCGGCGATCGCGCTCAGGCGCTGAGTCGGCCCGGTACTAAACCTCCGGCAGCGGAGCTATTGACAGTCGGTTTTGCTGCGCCTACAGGCTCACAGCCTGAGGTTTTTGGCGAACCAGCAGCGGTGCCGCGCTTTAGCGATACCCAACCTGCGATCGCCCAGATTCCTGACAATCCGACGACTGATAATCCGCCAAGTGAGATTCTGCCGGGTGACAATCTGCCCGCAGACGAGTTGCCTGTAGAAGTGGACGATCTCTCCCCATCAGCACCCGACTCGCCTGCGCCAGAAATCGATAACGACGTAGACCAGCCAGAGCTACCGCAGATTGAAACACCCGAAATTGAGCTTGACGACGAGGCGTTTCCAGATGATTTAAGCATTCCGTCTCAGAGCGATACCCCTGAGACTATCGAACCTGAGGTTGAAGCAGCTCCTGACGAGCTGCCGATATCGCCCGATACAGAGCAGCCGTCTCCGCCACCGCCTGATGCAGATCAAGCTGCTCCCGAACCTCGGGTATTAGTGGCTGAAGTTGCAGTTGAGGGTCAGGATCCTCAAGGTGCTGTAGTCTCGCTTGAGCAGCCGCTAGCCGATGGAGAAACCCTCGAAGACAAAATTTACAGAGCGGTTCAAACCCGGGCCGGACAAACCACAACCCGCACTCAGCTTCAGCGCGATATTAACAATATCTTTGCAACGGGCTATTTTGCTGATGTCCAGGCTGTGCCTGAAGACACCCCTTTAGGTGTTCGCGTTACCTTCCTGGTTCAGCCCAATCCGGTTTTGCAGGCTGTTGAGGTTCGCAACAATCAGGTTTTGCCCGAAACGGTTGTGGATGAGATTTTCCAGGATCAGTATGGTCGCATCATCAACCTGCTTGACTTTCAAGACAGTATCCTCAGGCTCAACAAATGGTATCAGGACAACGGCTACGTTCTGGCTCAGGTGACAGCCGCCCCTCAGGTTTCTCTAGATGGTGTTGTTACCCTGATTGTGGCTGAGGGCGTTATTGAAGACATTGAGGTACGCTTCATTAGCGACACTGGCGATATCGTTGATGAAGAAGGCAATCCGATTGACGGCTATACCCGCGACTTTATCATCACCCGCGAGTTTCAGTCTGAATCTGGCACCGTGTTTCAGCAGCAGCAGATTCAGCGAGATTTAGAGCGAGTCTTTGGCCTGGGTATCTTTGAGAACGTGCAGTTATCCCTGGAGCCAGGAGATCAAGATCCGCGTCAGGTGGACGTGATTGTGAATGTGACTGAGCGCAGCACTGGCTCAATTGCAGCGGGTTTGGGGTTCAACTTTACCGGTGATTTATTTGGTACAGTCAGCTACCGACAGGATAACTTTGGCGGCAACAACCAGAAGCTAGCTGCAGAAGCCCAGCTCAGCTTCCGCGATCTGCTCTTTGATATCAGCTTCACCGATCCCTGGATTGCAGGCGATCCATTCCGCACGTCTTACACGGTCAATGCCTTTGCGCGGCGGGCCACTTCTCTGGTCTTTGATAACGGGCCAACGGATGTAGATTTGCCCAATGGTGACAACATCCGGGTAGGACGCATCGGCGGCGGCATTAGCTTTAGTCGTCCACTAAGCAACGGCTGGCGAGCCTCTTTAGGCACTCAAATTCAAAGGGTAACGACCCAGGACGCTGACGGGGAAACAGCAGCCTTTGACGCCTTGGGTAATCCGCTGACGATTAGCGACGATGGCTCAGATGACCTCTGGACAGTACAGTTTGGTCTGGCCCAAGATCGCCGCAATGACGCCCTTAACCCTACCAGCGGTTATGTGTTGAGACTGGGTACAGAGCAGTCGATTCCGCTGGGAGGAGGCAGCATTTTCTTGAATCGGCTTCGAGCTAGCTACAGCCGATACGTGCCTGTCAACTTCCTGCGGTTTAATGAAGGCCCTCAGGCTCTAGCTTTCAACATTCAGGGCGGTCATGTGCTGGGCGATCTGCCGCCTTACGAAGCCTTTGCCTTGGGCGGTACCAACTCAGTGCGCGGCTATGACGAAGGCGAAGTTGCTAGCGGTCGCAGCTATGTTCAGGCTTCGGCAGAATACCGCTTTCCGCTATTTGCATTCTTGGGCGGTGCTTTGTTCTTAGACTACGCCACCGACTTGGGCAGCGGCGATGCCGTACCCGGTTCACCCGGCCCGGTCAGAGACAAGCCAGGTGATGGTTTTGGCTACGGGGTGGGGGTGCGGGTTCAAACCCCGTTTGGCCCTATCCGTGTAGATTACGGCCTCAACGATCAAGGAGACGGGCGCTTGCACTTTGGTATTGGAGAGCGGTTCTAATGAGCCAGCCGACGATTCAGTCAGGGGTAACTAAAGTGATGCAAAAACGCTGTCAGCAGACCCTGGCAGCTGCGTTTGAGCGCTCGGGCAGGGGACTACATTCAGGAGTCGTCACGCGGGTACGGGTGCTGCCGTCTCCACCCCAAAGGGGCCGTTACTTTGTCCGCACCGATCTGACTGATACTGAGATTCCAGCGGCGATCGCTGCGGTTTCTCAAACTATGCTTTCGACTGAACTGTCTCAGGCAGAGGCTACCGTGCGGACTGTGGAGCATCTGCTAGCAGCGCTGGCCGGCATGAACATTGACAATGCCCGCATTGAAATTGACGGCCCAGAACTGCCGCTGCTAGATGGCTCAGCCCAAGAGTGGGTGAGGGCGATCGCCACCGCAGGAACGCTCTTACAGGCTGTGCCGCTCACAGGGCGATCGCTGTTAGCCCCCGTTCACGTTCAGCAGGGAGATGCTTTTGTCAGCGCTCTACCAGCCCCAGCGCCGCGCTTTACCTACGGCATTGACTTTGACTTAGCAGCTATTGGCAACCAGTGGCATAGCTGGTCGCCAGCTGAGGGCAACTTTGCCGAGGCGATCGCCCCGGCTCGCACATTTGGTCTAGCCGATCAAATTGAATACTTGCGCGCTCAGGGCTTGATTAAAGGCGGCAGCTTAGAAAACGCTTTGGTCTGCGATCGCTCCGGCTGGCTCAACCCCCCCTTAAGATTTGCCAACGAACCCGCCCGTCACAAACTGCTTGACCTGCTAGGAGATCTCAGTCTGCTGGGCGTTTGGCCCGATGCTCACATTGTTGCCTACAAAGCCAGCCATCAGCTACACGTCCAGCTAGCAGCAAAACTTTCCTGCCAGCTAGTGACTAGCAAGGATGACGTTCAAGTGGGAGAATCTTAAGAGTTCTTAGGGAACTTTGTCCCCGTATTTTGCTCTGTTGAAGTCAACCAATGTCTACATTGACTAATGCAAACGCTACGAATCATGCAGCCTTTACTGAAGCTCCCGCAACTGTCCAGGAGGCCGCTGTCCAGACGACTTTTTCCCTGGAGGAGATTCAGCAGATACTTCCCCATCGCTACCCTTTTGCCTTAGTCGATCGCATCATTGACTATGTTCCGGGTGAGCGCGCCGTTGGCCTCAAGAATGTCACGTTTAACGAACCTCACTTTCAGGGACATTTTCCAGGTCGCCCGATTATGCCCGGTGTGCTGATTGTTGAGGCCATGGCTCAGGTGGGGGGTATTGTCCTGACTCAGCTACCGGGTGTCACTGGGCTTTGCATGTTTGCCGGAATTGACAAGGTACGTTTTCGTCGCCCGGTAGTGCCTGGGGATCAGCTAGTGATGACGGTAGAACTGGTGTCGGTCAAGCGAATGCGCTTCGGTAAGATGCAGGCTAAAGCCGAAGTAGACGGGCAGCTTGTAGCCGGAGGAGAACTGATGTTTTCCGTCGTGGACTAACGACATGCTTGACTGTGATCAATCGATCGCGCGTCTGTATCTAATGCTCTGGCAGCCGGAGGCATTCCTTTGAATACGCTGATTCATCCTACTGCTGTCATTCATCCCGGCGCTAAGCTTCATCCCAGCGTCAAGGTAGGTCCCTACGCGGTGATTGGCGAAAAAGTTGTAGTTGGCCCAGAAACGATGATTGGCTCTCATGTCATCTTAGAGGGCTACACCGAGATTGGATCTGGTAACCGCATCTTTCCAGGGGTTGCTATTGGCTTGGAGCCGCAGGATCTTAAATACGACGGCTCACTCAGCCTGGTTAAGATTGGCGACAGTAACTCAATTCGAGAATACGTCACTATCAATCGCCCCACTCGCTTTGGCGAAGAAACCCGCATCGGCAACAATAATCTGCTCATGGCCTATGCTCACGTAGCTCATAACTGCCTGATTGCCGATCAGGTCATTATTGCTAACTCGGTGGCGCTAGCGGGTCATATTCATATTGAGTCAAACGCCCGCCTGAGCGGTTTGGTGGGCGTGCATCAGTTTGTACATATCGGTGAGCACTCCATGATTGGCGGCATGAGCCGAATTGATCGCGATGTCCCTCCCTATACCATTGTAGAAGGGAATCCTTCACGGTACGTACCCTCAATCAGGTGGGCCTACAGCGCGCCGGGCTGGCTCAGATTGATCAGGGCCAGCGCTACCGTGAACTGAAGCAGGCTTTTCGACTAATTTACCGCTCCAGGCTGCCGCTGAATCAGGCTTTAGATCAGCTAGATGGGTTTAAGCATAATGACTACGTTCGGCATCTACAGCAGTTTTTGCGAGCATCGCAGCAGCCCAATCGACGCGGCCCTATTCCCGGCAGTCGGTAAATCCTGCTGCCTCTAGCATAAATAAGCTGTTTGAGGTGAACATGCACCAGCCACCGCTGGCCTCTGAGCCTGGATCAGAGCTGAGGATCTTTATCAGTACGGGGGAAGTCTCAGGGGATCTGCAGGGGGCTTTGCTGATGCGGGCGCTCTATCGGCAGGCAACCAAACGTGGCCTTGAGCTAGATATCATTGCCACCGGGGGCGATCGCATGGCTGAGGCCGGAGCCACTCTTTTGGGAAACACCAGCGAAGTGGGCGCGGTCGGTATTTTGGAGTCTGCGCCCTACCTGATTCCGACTCTGCGGCTACAGCAAAAGGTGAAGCAGTATCTGCGCCATCACCCCCCCGATCTGGTGATTCTAATTGACTACATGGGGCCTAATTTAGCGATTGGTAGCCACTTACGCAAGACTTTTCCGCAGCTACCGCTGGTTTACTACATTGCACCGCAGCAGTGGATATGGGGAGCCTTCTTGGAGCGTGATACTCGCCGTATTTTGGCGGTTAGCGATCGCCTGCTGGCCATTTTTCCTGAAGAAGCCAGGTTTTATCGGCGCTATGGCGGCAATGTTACCTGGGTAGGTCATCCCTTAATCGATTGCATTCCCACCCCTCCCGATCGAGCAAAAGCCAGATCAACGCTTAAATTAGCGGCTGAAGACACTGTGATCACCCTGCTGCCTGCTTCAAGACGACAGGAGCTGTATTACCTGCTGCCCATCATGCTTGAAGCGGCCCGTCAGATTCAGATGCGACTACCCGCTAGCCGCTTTTTGATCCCGGCTTCGCTACCGCAGTTTCAGCAGACAATTCAGCAGGCAATTGCTCAGTCTCATCTACCGCTGGTGAGTGTTACCGCTGATAGCCAAACGGCGATCGCGCCTCAGATTTAGCCATTACCAAATCAGGAACGGTTAACTTAGAAATCGCCTTAATGAACATACCGCAGGTGGTGATGTATCGCTTAAACCCGGTAACAGCCTGGATTGCTGAGCATCTGCTCAAGTTTTCAGCACCCTTTATTTCTCCGGTTAATCTAGTTGAAATGCGTCCGATTGTGCCCGAGCTGCTACAGCGACAGGCTACACCAGAGGCGGTTACAGCCGCTGCAATGGCGCTGCTGCTAGATCAAAACAGGCAAACACAAATGCTGGCAGACTACCAGAGTATGCGCCAGAGCCTAGGAGAACTAGGGGTTTGCGATCGCGCTGCTGAAGCCATTTTTGAGATGCTCTGGGCAGCTTAGCGGCGATCGCCCCTATCTAGAAAGTACTCTGACCTCGTAACTTTTCTTAGAATTGAGATGTTTTGTCTTACCGCAGGCGAATAGCTTAAGTGACGTCATCTATGCCTATACTGGGGCGGTATGGTGTTAGGAGGCAATTGTGAATATCGCTGAGATTTTTGCTCAGGGCGGCATTGCCATGTGGCCGCTGCTGTTTCTGTCAATCCTGGCTCTAGGCACAATTATTGAGCGGATCTGGTTTTGGTCAAAGATTTTAACCCGAGAACGCGAGGTGGCCGGTCGAGTGCTAGAGGCGGCTCGTCGAGAATGGGCTGCTGCGACTCAAATTGCCCAGCGAGCCGGAAATTTGCCGATGGGCCGTTTTCTTTATGCCGCCCTGAAGCTGCTCAACCCTGATCCCGAAGTCTTCCGGCTGGCGCTAGAAACCTCTGCTAACGAAGAGCTAGCAACCATGCGCCGAGGCGATAAGGTGCTAGAAGCCGTGATTGCTCTAGCACCGCTGCTGGGTTTGCTGGGAACCGTTGTCGGCCTGATTAATTCTTTAGGTTCAATTCGTCTCAGCGATCTAGGCGGCGATGCCACCGCTGAAACAGCTTTAGGGATTGGTCAGGCCCTCATCAGTACCGCTACCGGACTGATTATTGCCATTGTCGGCCTCGCTTTCTTTCGGCTGTTTCAGGGGTTTGTTTTGGGTCAGGCCAAAGTTTTTCGCCAGTCGGGTAGTGAGCTAGAATTGCTCTATCGTCAAGCCTATGCGGCTACAAACGGCAAGCCACATAGGCTTACCACGCCGCTCAGCCCTGAACCGCCGCCGCCACCGCCGTCAGTATCCCCTAAGGTGATTGAAAAGCGCTCCCCCGGAGATACCTTCTAAGCTAAATGCCTAACCCAGTCAAAAACCTATGAAGCTTGATATCGATTCTGCTGGCTACGAAGAAGTCCGAATTGAAATTCTGCCGCTGATTGATGTCATTTTTTGTATCCTGACATTTTTTATTCTGGCGGCGGTGGGCCTGACTCGACAGCAGGCTATCAGCTTAGACTTGCCTACGGCTGATACCGGGACGCCGCTGCCTGCACAGGGGCTAAATGCTGAAGACTTTGAGCGACTCTATGTCAGCATTGATGGCAACGGACAGATCTATATCGACCAGCAGCCCGTCAGCCTCAATCTGCTCTCTGACGTTTTGGTGCAGCATCAGGAGGTATCGCCCCAGGGACTAATTGTGCTATACGCAGCTCGAGATGCCCGCTATGCCAATGTGGTTGAGGTGCTTGATCTGCTGCGCTCAGTTGGCGGCGATCGCGTTGCTTTGGCTACGCTGCCAGCAGGTCTTGATCAGCTACAGCCTGAACCTCAGCCCGGTCTAGAAACGCTTGACGACCTGATCAACAATGGCGTTCTCAACAATCCCTTAGAGGGTGACACTCCTCAAGCACCTCTGGAACCTTTGCCCCCGGATTTTAATGCGCCCTCTCAGGTACCCACAACGCCTTTGCCCACTGAGCCATTCCCGGAAACGCCTAGTACAGGAGAGGGCGAGTCTGCTCCCTAAAGCTTACAGCCCTGCTAAGGTGCTAAATCTGAGCGAGACAATAGCCGGGAAAGCCTCTAGCTCAGAGCAGAATTGCTGCGATCGTAAGACTGCTGAGCGGCAGCGCTGGGCTTACCTTGAATAGAGGTCCAGTGCTCAGCGGTTTCTGCTGCTATCCCAATTTCACTGCTAGCGCGACCGAGCATCGACTGCTGGCGCTGCTTGATTTGGTGATGATGACGGTTCATCAAAGCGCGGGCCTGTTCTTGGGCAGACATTTGAGTATTCTCCTAGAGCGAAGCGGTTTAAGTGGATTGAAAATTTGCTTACATGTCTATTATACAGATATTTTCTGTATCAAGTTACACAAAATTAGCTTTTTAATATTCCTCAAACTAATGAAAAAATTGGTTTACAGAGAGGTCAAATCCCGGCAGCAAAGGCGAGGGCAGCAGGTCATTTGCTAGCAGCGTGCCGACAAGCCGAAGCTGAGTGCCTGAGCGGCGATAGACTTCTAGGGTTTGCAGTTGTCAGCTGACCACCCAGTATTCTTGCCCCCCCTGTAGAGAATAGAGTTTGAGCTTGACTTCTCGATCGCGCTGTTCGTTGAATGCTCCGGGAGAGAGAACCTCAACCATTAATTCTGGCATCACGGTTAAATGTCCGGCCTCGTCGATACCCTGAGCTAGGCGTTTGTTGCTAATCCAAACCACGGCGGGGATGACAGCGTCTGTCGGCGTAAAAATGACGCCCGGAGTTTGAAAGGATCTGCCAAGCTAAGCTTGCCGAGACCAGAGTTCTAGCTCAACTTGAATATTCCCACCCGTGCCCTAATGGCGAATGTGAGGAGCGCGGGCTATATACAGTTCTCCATCTACCATTTCGTAGCGTTTCCAACCGCCATCGTCAGGCATGACGTTGAGATCTCGGGTTATCCACCGCAGGGAGTTAGCGACCATTGGCTATTGGCTTTCTGCCTAGGACTGGTTTTATTCTATAGCAGCCTACAGGCGGGTTAGGTTAGGTCAAATCGCTAGACTCCTTACACAAAGATTTTTACCTATCCTTCTGCTTCTTGCCGTAGCTGATGGCTCAGCTAGCCCCACCAGGTTACAACCGGGGGAAAACGCGATCGCACTTCCCCCAGCTTTCAACAGTCTTTATCCAAGCCCTAGTCGAGTCGGCAGCGCTTGACTAAAATCACCATGACTTCCTTGGGCCGCCCAGTGGATACAGGACGGCTCCAGGCGCTGGCCTCAATGCTGCCTTTGGCGTGCAGGCGGTGAATCTCCTGACGCACACAGGGCAAGCAACCGAAGATGATTAGCCGGATGTCTTCGGCATCTGAGGTAGACGAATCCGGGGCGATCGCACTCACGCGATCGCCTGCATTGGGGTCTTGAAACATGATTTACTCCTTTTGGGGTTTTGAGGTCTGGCTCTCTACCTCGGGTTTGCCCCCCTCCTGGCTAGGCCAGCGGGAACCGAGGCGAGTTGCCAGAACCCAAAAACTTAGCCACCCCGCGACCTGTAACGCAACACGGGGGGCTAAGGGGTAAAATTCCCCTAGACCTTGCCCGAACTGGTACGTAGTTTGGGGGGTTTAGGCTCCTGTTGGTGGTTGTGACACCTTCAGGGGCTGCTAAAGTTCTTGAGTTCTGTTTACGAGCAAGCTGCAACGGTTAGGTTGAGCAGCTTAGTGAGAGACTGTAGAACATTGAGCGATCGCCGTCAACTACACAAATTAGCCTGTCTAGTCAGAATTGAGCTAAGGCGCTAGGCGAGCTTTTCTCAGGCGGTTGTCTTCATACCACTCGGCGATCGCAGGCACCCAGGCTTGAAAATGAGGCCAGATATATTCGCAGAGCTTCTGGGCTTCAAGCTGAGCATCGGCTTTCCAACGCAGATCGAGCAGGTGCATCAGCGATCGCACATTAGCTGACATCACCCAGTGCTGCCGCACATCAAACGGGATTAGTCCTCGGGCATGTTCTTCTGAAAAACCCTGCTCAATTCGCTCCTGATAGCGCTGGCACGCGGCCAAACACCAGTCTAAATCCTGCTGCCGCTGCTCTGCCGTATACTCATAGCGCTTGCCCTGGCGATCGCTGTAGGCACCCACAGGCCGCAGATAGAAAACTTCATCAACATCACGGATACCTTTTGTGACATCTTGGATTCTTTCCCCGGTATATCGAAAAGAGTTGTGAACCACTACGCCGTTAGCGACAAAGTTATGCCAAGTCCCTTCGACCTCTAGGTCGTAGGTAGTCTGCATACCCAGATATTTAACCAAGACCACCTGAATGGGGTGAGCCTTAAGCTTACGCCCTAGTGGCATTGGCTTGGCCGCCCAAAACTTTGGCTCTAGAATAGGCTGGAAATTCGTCGCAAACTCAGCCTCTAAATGGTTGTGGTGTAGGTGCTCGTGGCAGGGCTGACAGACAGAGACAAGATTATCAAACTCGTAAGCCAGTGACTCGTCTGCAAAAACTGGCACCAGATGGTGAGCGTGAAGATTGCAGCCAGACTCACCGCAGTGCTGGCAAATGTAGTTGAACTTAGCGTGTACTTGGGGTGCTGTCTGGCGCGTCCAAGCACCAATTAACTCTCGTTCAGTGGAGGTGCCCCCCTTCCAAAAGTTAGAGTCAGCCCCCCGTTTTGTGAAGGTCTTGGCGTTGATTCGGCGCTGTTCTAGACTTTCTTCGGACAGGACCAGCTTGTAGCCCTTAACGCTCTTATTCCAGGGGGTATCAGCGCCAGGTGAGCGCTTGTTGAGCGCTAGGCCATGGGCATATACCCACTTCTTAACCGACTCAATAGAGCACCCTGCCAGGGCAGCTATGTCATCGACATAGAACCCTTGGGCAAGCTGAGCTTGGAGCCACGCTTTGTCACGGTAAAGGCCATTGCCCACGACAGTCTTAAGCCCGCGCCGCCGCCCTGATGGCAACTTGAGCTGAAATTGTTTGGCCCAGTGGCGAATCACCTCCGCAGAACACCCACATTGCTCAGCAATTTGTTGTGCCGTTAGACCCTGGTTGATCTGAGCTTTTAACCAAGGTTCCTGACTGTAGAGAGCATCGGGTCGCACAACGCCATTGGTCATCAGCTCACAGGTTTTAGTCACCGCCAGCACCTGATGATCGGCATCGGTAACTAACCCAAGAGCATCTCCCATCCGCTGCCACCCCTGAGAGGTGTAGAGGCGATGGTTGGTGGTGCAGTCGAGGGTTTTGCCATCAGCCAGAGTGAGGCGATAAACCGGTTGCAATCCGCTACACATGACGTCTTGAATGTGGCCAAATTCAAAAATGCCTGTTGCTTCGTTGAGAACCCGCAGACGCATTTTCTTGAGGCGGGTTTTGCAATTGCGGCGATAGGTGCCGGGGGGTTCTCCGTTGCGCCCAAGAATTTTGCGCTTCCGGCTAGCTTTCTCACCGTTAGTCCACAAATCGTATAGCTCAGCAAGTTTGATTTTTCTGAGACCACCGGAGGCGTGAACGAAGGTTATTTCAGTATCGCCCGCTAGGCACTGCACATCGAAGCTGACGCCGACGCGATGGGTGCGGATTTGCTGCATGGTGGAGTGGGGAAACCAGCCGCAGTTGAGCACAATTTGGGGATGTTCTAGGGGGCCGTAGTGACCGCGACCGCCTTTGAGTAAATTTCTAATTACCAGTTCTCCCGCTTTGGCTTCTGGCGGAAAGCGATCGCGCTCATCGGCTACAAACCCCTCGGCGTAATCCTGATGCATAGCCGCATAGATCGCCTGCTGGGGATTGGGGGTTTGGACAATAACTTCGACTCGAAAGCGATCCATAGTCATTATGAGTGGCAGGCAAGGCTCTCTAGCATACGCTTCGAGATCGGGTTTGCCTGGTATTTCTTAAGCTTTTTTAGCAGATAGACTCAGTAGAGCGATTCAACGTACTCCACCTGAGAGCGGCCTACAGGCGATCGCAACGCCGTTTTTGGGGCAGCTTCTGAGGCAGGCGCTTGAGCCACCTTTGCGGTAGCCTCTAGCTGCAGCAGCGGGGCACCCTCGCTGAGCTGAGGCGGTGTTCTTGAAAGCGCCTGCAATCCCGCTCGTAGGGCATTGCGGACGATAGGATCGCTTTCTTGCACCAGCAGCACCCGGAAGCAGTCAATAATTTGCGATCGCACTGAAATCGAGAGCTGAGACAGGTAAAGCGCCTGCACCGAAGCCTGCTCGACCCAGTGCAGGATTTGCTGCACAGCCACCAGTCGCCGCAGCGGATCGCTTTGAGTAAGCTGGGCTAAAAGCTGATTGAGATCGGAGTTTTGAGCTAACTTTTGACTAGAATCAGAAGCTTTGAACTGCAACAGCAGCAGAGCCAGCGTCGCCAAACTCAAAGCCGTTGGCGTCAGCAGCCCCAAGGCCAGCCAGGGATTATCTACCGCCGCCCACAGTGACAGCAGGCCGTAAGTTCCGGCTGTCACGGTCAAGCCGCCTGCCGCCGTCATTACGGCAGGGCGCTGAAGCTGCGACCACAGCCTTTCACAGCTCTGCTCAACCAGCCGCCAGTGAGCCTCATCAGCCAGCCAGCTTGCTAGCCGCACAGAGCCAACCCCTGCTGACATTGCCACCAACAGCCGCCAGTTGAGCGTAGCCACTACAAACCCGGTCAGCCCCAGCAGCCAAAGCGTGTGTTCAGAACTGCGGTTAATTTGTGCCAGCCGCGATCGCTGCTTCAAATTTCCCCCAAAATTTTCTTTTAGGCTTTGATTGAGCTTGTTTGCAGCGCTCTCAACGGCTGTCAGCATCTCCTGCCAGGAGGTTTCTAATGCCACCTTGACTCCCTAAATCAATCTGTCTTCTCTAGTCTATGGCAAGTTATCCGTTCGTTGCCGCTACTGGTTGAGCGATCGCCCTCGTGACTCGTTTAGTAGCCGATCAGCTGTCTGACCTGCTGTGCCGTAGCCGGGGCTAAAAGTACGCCGTTGCGGTAGTGTCCGGTGGCCAAGATAATGCGGCTGGGGCTTATCTGCTCGATAACGGGGGCCGGACGCCCCTGAGGTCGAGGGCGCAGACCTGACCAGGTTTGCAAAACTTTGCTCTGAGCCAGAGCCGGACAGTAGGCGATCGCTCCCTGTAAGACTGCACTCAGCCGTTCTGCTTCTGGCTTTAGCTCATCATCAGTCGCTGCCGGAAATTCTACAGTCGCTCCCACCCAGTACTGATCGCCGCCCAGGGGTACGAGGTGAATATCGCGGCCATTGATCACGGGCTGAAAGCCGGGATCGCCCAAACTTGTCTCAGCTTGAAGCCGAATAGCCTGACCTAAAACCGGCATCAGCGCCAAAGTTTGACCTGCGAGGTAGCTAGAACCCAGTCCGGCTGAGACCACGACCCAGTCTGCCGCGATCGCACCTGTGGTTGTTTGGATCTGGAGGCAACTGTGTACATCAGCAGGGGCGATCGCCTGTACCTCACAGCCAAACTTAAAGGTGACACCCCTAATTCGGGACGCCTCTACCAGCGCCAGCGTTAGCGCAGTAGGGTCTATCTGGCGATCGCGGGGGGAATAAACAGCAGCTTGAACAGCTTCTATATTCAGCGCCGTACAGTTAGCTTTGACCTGCTGTGGTGACCAGATCTCCAGAGGCCAGCCTTGGGCCTGACGTATCTGCTGTAGCTGCTCCCATTTAGCAACCTCTTCAGCACCAAAACACAAGCTCACAATCCCCTGCTGATTGTAGAGAATGGGTTTGCCCGTCAGCCGCTCCAGCTCCGGGATTAGGGTTTCGTAGCGCCTCAGACTGGCCTCCCGGAGCTGCCAGGAGCGGCCTTTGACCTTATGGCTGATGATTCCCATCAGCACTCCCAGTGCCGCCCCAGTTGCCCCCCGAGCTGGCGGCTGGCGATCGCAGACCCAGACCTCTAGCTGCGGCACCTGACTCAGCTCATAGGCAATCGTGGCCCCTACCACACCACACCCGATAACAATGACTCGCGCTTTCACGATGGCTAAGGCTGTGGCAGCAGATCTAGGAAGGCATCGAAGTCTGCTAAGGCTTCTTGATACTGGCGTTTGGCTATAGAAGTATTGCGAGCGACTGCGGCTTCGTCGATGGCGACGAGATGGTTATACAAATCTTTAGCTAGGTCGTTGGCTTTGGCTTGATCCTGCGGCAGTAGCTGCCGCGATAGGCGGCTTAGGCGCGATCGCAGCTCCCCCAAAGGCCCATGAACAAAAGACTGTACATTGACCCAGTCTTGAGCTTGAATGTAGGCTTTGAGTTCTGGAATGCGCTCTCGTAAGGCCACTACGCGGGGGCTATATGCCTGAATTTGCTCGACCTGGACGGGGCTGTAAGTGGGTGGGGCAGCCTCCTTGGCCGAGCTACAGCCAACAACCAGCACTGCGATCGCGGCGACCACCAAGCTGAGCCATGACCGATACCGTGTCATAAACTTTCTTGCTCCTAGTACACTCGTATCCATAATAAAAAACAAAATTCCTGTCAAAAAAATAGCTTGAGCCTGACCTTACCCTAAGGTTAGAACTTATTTTTCCGTCAGCTATGGATATTTGCTATCTGCATTTCTATATCGAAAATGCGATCGCTTGGAGACAGTGGTTTTCAGAGCGGCTCAGGTTTCAGGCAGTAGCGTCCCAGTCAGACTATGCGACTCAGACAGAAGTCTTGCAAAACGGCGGTGTTAGAGTCGTGCTTTCCTCACCCCAAACTTCAGCCAGCCCGGTAGCTCACTATTTGCAGCAGCATCCGCCTGGGGTTGCAGGCATTGCGTTTTGGGTTCAGCAGCTAGAAACGGTCGTCGCTCAGGCGCTAGCGGCAGGGTCACAACTGCTGCAGCCCATAACTACTGATCCCCAACGGCCAGATCTGCGCTGGTGCCAGATTCAAGGCTGGGGGCATCTCCAGCACACGCTCATAGAATCATCTAGAGAATCACGGGCAGAACTCGTACCCGTGCCGCTCTTGAGTGCTGAATCACACTGGCAGTTTTTGAGGCGATATGGGCAAACTTCTCCAGCACAAGATTTTCTGGCAATCGATCATGTCGTACTCAACGTAGCCGCAGGCCAGCTGGCTCAGGCCGCTGACTGGTACGAATCAGCACTGGGCTTTAGTCGCAAACAGATGTTTAGCATTCAGACAGCTTATTCTGGCCTGTGCAGCCAAGTCATGGTGCATCCCCAGGGCACTGCTCAAATGCCCATCAACGAACCCACCTCCAGTAATTCTCAAATTCAGGAGTTCCTGAATTACAACCAGGGCGCGGGCATTCAGCACGCCGCTTTGCGCACGGCAGATATTGTTCAGGCAGTCAGCACCTTTAGGCAAAGAGGAGTTCGCTTCATTTCGGTGCCGCTCACCTACTATCAGCAGCTCGCTCAGCGATTTGACGCAGTGCCTGTCGTGATTGATGAGCAAGCGATCGCCCGGCAGCAAATCTTAGTAGACTGGTCGCCCACCTATCCCCAGGCGCTGCTGCTGCAAACTTTTACAGAGCCGATCTTTGCCGAACCCACGTTCTTTTTTGAAATCATTGAGCGCCAGCCCTATGAGGTTGCCGGCCAGCAGCGGCTGGTAGAAGGGTTTGGAGAAGGAAACTTTCAGGCTCTGTTTGAGGCCATTGAGCGAGAGCAGCAAAAGCGAGGAAGTCTGTGAAGCTATGGTAAAGGCGATGACATGCGATAGCCTGTAATAAAAGTTAATGCTGTGCAAATCTATGCTACGCATCATCACTGATTTTGATGGGCCGATTATGGACGTTTCTCAGCGGTATTACCGCGTCTATCAGTACTGCCTAGAAACAGTTCAAGCGCCCCATCAAATAGTTCAACCGCTCAGCGAGTCTGAGTTTTGGCACTGTAAGCGCTCTCAAGTGCCTGAGCGAGAGATTGGCCATCGCTCGGGTTTAGATGTCGAACAGGCCAAAGCCTTCGCCCGACTGCGGCGAAAAACCATTCATACGCTGCCCTATCTAGTCTACGACCGGCCTGTGTCAAGTGCGATCGCGGCTCTAGAGCGGATTCAGTCAGCCCAGATTGATTTAGTCGTAATGACCATGCGCCGCGCCCAAGAGCTGGAAGCTGTTCTAGAACAGCACGATTTAAGCCGATTTTTTCCGCCAGACAGGCGATACTGCCTCAGCAATGACTACATCAAACAAGCTGACGTGACCGATAAGCCGCTGCTAATGCAGCAGGCCCTCTCAGAACTGCCCCCCGCAGCTAGCACCTGGATGATCGGCGACACCGAAGCCGACATTTTGGCGGCCCAGCAGCACAGTCTGCCTGCGATCGCAGTCCTGAGCGGCATTCGCAACCGCGATCGCTTGGCTATGCACCAGCCGACTCTAATCCTGCCCGACCTCAGCGCCGCTGTTGATTTGATTTTGCAGCGGGCACTGCCCACTACTGCGGTCTGCCCTTGAACAAAAGACTTCTGGGAGATCGTAACCGACGACTCAGCGCAAAAAGCTGCTAACCAGCCAGAGCACCAAGAATGTAACTAGAGCACCAATCGCTTCTGGACTGGCAAATTCAAGCTCTGCACCCTGAGGAATCAGAAGCTGTCCGGCAGTTAGACCAAGCGTCACGCCGATTACTAACCCCAAGAGGGTCAGTAAAACCGAGCGCCAAAGCTTGTGCTCCTTACGGTTTAGGAAATAGATGCTGCAGGCGACCCCTAGAGCTAAAGCCAAAGCTGGCCCGTAGAAGCCCGCTAATGCTAGCAGACCAAAAATGCCCGCTGGCTGCAAGACATCTTTGCGCTCAGGAGTATCCAGTAGCTGATTGAGCCAAGCCGCACTGGGCCGAGACGCGACAGGCGGCGATTCCGGGGCTGGCTCTGGTGATTTTTCAGCAAATCGAATCCGATCGGGCACCTTAATTTTGCCTTCCTGTCGCAGCCGCAGCCGCTCCATCAAGATGGCATCATAGGCAGTTTCGATCGCTTCCATTTCCTTGTGATCGCCTAGACACGCCTCCAGTAGGCGATCTCGTGCTGACTGAATTTCCTCAAAAGAGGCAGCTTCAGTAACTCCTAACATCTCGTATGAACTCCGATCGCTCATCTGAGAACCTCCGAGAGACCCCGCATATTATAAAAAATGACACGACAGGAACAGGGCCTAAAGCAATCAAGATCTATGACCCCTTTAATTTGCCCCTAGCCATCAGTGTAGCGAGGGAGTCGCTAAATCGAAAGCTTAGCTGTAATAAAGCTGTAGATTAATTGTAAAGACAGCCTACTAGAGGATGGAATTTTACCCAGTTTTAGTTTTTTCCTTCAAGAAAATTTCATCTATATTGAGAATTCAGTTAAATTGGCTATGAGGTTATGACAAGATTATAATTTTTTCGCTGAACTGGGCTGAAATCTGTGAAATAGGATTAGAGCGAGTTTTCGGATTAGCTGATCCGTAATAGATTGGCTGGTCTCCAATCGAGCACTGTGTATTCTTAATGCAAGGTTTTAATGGTTATGGCCGCTGCCAAGATTCTTGTTGTTGATGACGATCCAGCAATTCGCAATCTCATCTATCGGTTTTTGTCAAAGCAGAATTATCAGATGGAAGCTGCTGAGGACGGCAAAGGTGCTTTAGCTGTCTTTGAGCAGTTCAATCCAGATCTAGTAATCCTGGACGTAAATCTACCTGATGCCAATGGTTACGACCTTTGCAAAGAAATGCAGGCTCGCACCGGAGTCTTTATCTTGATGTTGACTAGCCGCACTGATGAGGCAGATAAAATTCGCGGCTTTAACCAGGGGGCCGATGACTATCTGACTAAGCCCTTCAGCCTGGGTGAACTAGAGGTCAGAGTAGGGGCTATTCTAAAGCGTCAGCGTCCGGTAACAGCGGCTGAACAGCAGCGCCTGACCTTCAATCAGCTGGCGATTGATCCTGTACGGCGGGAAGTCACGCTAGCTGAAGATTTGGTACCGCTGACGGCGCTAGAGTTTGACCTGCTGCATTTCTTAGCAAGCCACCCCGGACGGGTCTGGCGGCGGACAGAGCTGATTCAGAAAGTCTGGGACTATGAGTACGTGGGCGATCAGCGAGTTGTAGACGTTCATATTGGTCAAATTCGCAAAAAAATTGAAATCGATACGACACAGCCAGCGCTGATTCAAACTGTGCGCGGCGTTGGCTATAAGTTTGAACCCCCACAAGAGGCTGCTGAAGCAGCGTCTTAAACAGCGGTTGCCAAGCCCAAAGCTGTCTATGCCTGGTTGCGAAGCTTCCAGGCAGCGCTGATGAGCTGTCCCCAGCGACGGTTTAGCTGCTTGGGGGTGTAGTTGAGCAGTTTGGCGATCGCGGATCGTCAAGCTGCTGGCTATCAGGGTCTTGGGCTTGCGCTTGTTTGAGGGCTAGTAGCTGCTGCTGCTGCGGATCAAGCTGCGCCTTAAAAGTCTCCCACTGATCTGCTGACAGACCGAAGCGGCGCTCTAAATCGGTACCCAACCATTGGTGTACCAGTTCCCACTCATGGAACTGAGCAAATTTTTCGACGTGGTACTTAAAGCGCTGCTGCAGATAGTCACGCTCACGCGGTGTCAGCCCCAGCACTTCGTCAATTTCGGCAGCGGCCATATCTTGCAGCCGCAGGGTCAGGTAGTCAACGCAGTCTGTCTGCTTTTGCGCCTGTAAGTAGGCAATTAGCTCTTGAATCACCCGGTGGCGGATCACCTGCTCCGAGGGATCGATAGCTTCTGAGACCATCTGCTGCCGGAGCTGCTGGATTGCAGGCGATCGCAGGGCATCTTCACCCGCTTCATCTCTGGTAGACTCCATTGCCTGTTCGATATCAACTGAAGTTTCGTTAGGCTGACGCTTGGCAAACGCCTGGGATCGCAAAATGATCAGCTGCTGATTGTTACAGCCGGGCAGAGAGATGCGGCGCTTGGCATACTGCTCAGTAAAGGCCATATACTCAGCTAGCTCCAGCCGAGTCCGAGGCTGATAGTCGGCTGGACAATCATTCTCACGACGAAAAGCCTTGAGAGACTCTACGTAAAAGCCCTGCATGAAATCTTCAAGCAGCGTATAGCGCCCCTGGAACCCTAATTGGGCCTGATTGGGTGCAATATACCGATAGGCGATCGCGCTCAGACGGCTGTGTAGCTCAACCCTACCCCGCCGGGAGCCGAGTCGGTAAAAGTCTAGACATTTGCGGATCCGGTGCTGAGCCAGAGATCGCTGCCAGCTAGCCACCTCACCAGAGGCTTGAATGCGGCGACTCTTTTCGCAGATACGCTCAACTTCAACAGCTATTCTATGGGCAATTTTAGCAGCCTGACTCGGTCGAACAGTCTGCTCCGACTGTAGCTCGCCTTGAATGTAGACCACTAGGTCTGGATTAGGACTGTTGGAGGCTGAAGCAGCAGGCGCAGGGGCCAAGGAGCCAGTGTCGTGGCCAACAGAGTAACCGATTTGGATAGGAGGCTGGGCAGATTTTCCGGTTTGGCACACATAAACAGCCTGAGAATGGGTGCCAACGGCGGCAGAAGTAATTTGAGAATACATAGAAATTACCTGGTGATGCACGGCAAGCGCGTTAACAAGACTGCGAAGTAACCTGGTGCGGATACCCAGCCTGTGTTTGACACTCTCACTCTAGGCAATCTGCCTCGATCTTCAGGAACCGCATGTGTCACTATCCCAATCAACCGTCACATGACCTGTTGTGACAGTCTGCCGTTAGACTCGCTAGCCCCATAGGATTGCGGTGAATCCCTGTAGGGCTTTAGGGTACTGCGACTTACGCAAGAGTGTTACAAAACTTAACAATTTTGAGACGACTGTGCCAGTTGATGGGACGGTCTAGCCTAGCTATCGGCAGCAACGACTCCGCAGGCGAAGGCAGCTTCTGCCCCTAGGCCCTGCCGCGTCATCACCGGCTGCTCCGCCGTTAAATCTAGAATACTAGAAACCTGGTAGCCCATAGGCTGTTCATCGTCAATAATGATATCTACACGCCCTTCTAGGCGGTCAAACAGCTCGGCTTTGGCGCTGGGATCGCCAGCTACTTGGTCGCCATGACTCACTGACAAAGCCGAGGTAGAAACAATGGGGTTGCCAAGTGCCTGAATCAACGCCAAACAAATCGGGCAGTCTGGAACGCGAATGCCCGTTGTGCGCCGTTTGGGACTCATGACCAAGCGCGGCACTAGCTTGGTAGTTGGCAGCAAAAAAGTGTAAGGCCCAGGAATCAGGCGTTTGATAATGCGGTAGGCGCTGTCGCTGACTCTGGCGTAGTCAGCAATGTTAGAGAGCGACGAGCAGAGAAAGTTAGCGGCTTATCGTTGCTCAACTGTTTGAGCTGTCTAACCCGCTCAATTGCTGTCTTAACATTAAGATCGCAGCCGATGGCGTAAACCGTATCTGTAGGGTAGAGGACAACCGCCCCCTGCCGGAGCGCATCCCGGATTTTCTCAATTTTTCGGGCCTGAGGCGTTTGGGGATGGAGGTTATACAGGGTTGTCATGCCAGTTCTAGAGGTGAACGCTACGCCAATCGGCCAGTCTGGTTCTATCATCGCGTTGCGATCGCGGCTCGCTCAAAGATTTTATGAAAACGTTAGCCTATTGGGATTGCCCCACCGGAATTGCTGGAGATATGTGCCTAGGCGCTTTGGTGGATGCTGGGGTGCCGCTGAGCTATCTCAGCCAGCAGCTAGATCAGCTAGGGATAGCGGCAGAGTTTACGCTGCGGGCAGAAAGCGTTACCCGCCAGGGCCAAGCCGGGACGAAAGTTTGGGTTGACTTAAAGACAGCCCCTGGCCACAGCCATGCCCAGACTGCGGGGTCGCCAGCCCGCCATCTGGCTGAAATTGAAGCTTTAATTCAGCAGGCGGCCCTGCCGGCCCAGGCGATCGCGTGGAGCTTAGCCATTTTTCGGCAGCTAGCCAAAGCTGAGGCAGCTGTTCACGGCGTTGATATCAGCCAGGTTCACTTTCACGAAGTCGGGGCCACCGATGCCATTGTTGATATTGTGGGTACCTGTCTGGGTCTGGACTGGCTCAAAATTGACGCGATCTACTGTTCGGCGCTGCCGACGGGGGGCGGGTTTGTCCGCGCTGCTCACGGTCAACTACCTGTGCCTGCCCCTGCCGTGCTGAAACTCTTTGAGCTGAGTCAGGTGCCCCTCTATAGCAACGGCATTCAAACAGAGCTGGTCACCCCCACCGGAGCTGCAATCGCCACCACTTTAGCGACTAGCTTTGGGGCACCGCCGCCCATGCAGCTGCAGCGGGTGGGTTTGGGGGCCGGAGGCCGAGATTTGCCCATGCCCAATCTGCTGCGGCTGTGGGTGGGGGAAACCAATACTGAGGCGGCACCAGCGCTCCAGCCCCAAACTGAAACCCAGACTAAAATTCAGAGCAAGTCGCAAACCCAGCGATCGCAGCCTTTGCCGGAGCGATTGCAGAAACGGTGGTTGAACTGCAAACTCAGGTAGATGATCTCAGCCCCCAAGCCGTCGGCTTTTTGTTTGAGAGACTCTTGACGATCGGCGCTCTAGATGTCTTCAGCCAGCCTGCGGGCATGAAAAAGTCTCGCCCCGGCCTTTTACTCACCGTGATTTGTTTGCCCAATCAGGTGGAAGCTTGCGAATCGATTTTGTTTGCCGAAACCACGACCCTAGGCATTCGTCGCAGCCTACAGGCCCGCGATCGCCTGCCGCGCACCCTGGAGGTGCTAGAAACCCCCTACGGCGCTATTCATGTCAAGGTAGCCCGCCATGCCCAGTCGGGGCAGTTGCTCAATGTTCAGCCGGAGTATGAAGACTGTGCTAAGGTCGCTCAGGCCCAGAAGCTGCCCTGGCAGGTGATTCATCAGCAGGTTTTACAGCAGTGGTACCGCAACGCTTAGGCAGATTTTGGCAGCGATCGCCCGACCAGCCCAGGCCAGCCTATTCGTCTAAAAAGTCTGAGTCCTCTTCGCTCTCGAAGCGGGCTTCCTCTTGCAGCTCAGAGTGCTTAATGGCCTGGGAGAAAATGCGGCATGCATCCAGGTTGACCCGCTGAGAACGTTTCGCAGAGTAGTCTAACCTGCCATTCTCGTCTACCTGAATCAGATTGTATTCAATGTTTTCAGCGTAAATTGCAAATGTGACACTGAACACTTCTAAAAAGTTAATAATCCAGCGGCACTGGTCGCGGGGAAACTGCTCATAGTAGCGAATCAGCTCAGCAATACGGGCTTCTAAGTAGGCATGAGAGCTTTTAGAAACTAAAATCATCTTCAGCAGGACGATAGCCAACGTTAAAGAGCTTCCCTGCGAAAGCAGCATGGTAAAAAGCGTAGAGGGTGTTGTTTTATCCTCAGTTGTAAGATAATCAATAGTGCGATTACAGGTTCGTAAGATCAGCGATGGATCAGTTGGCTCATCGTTGGAGTTGGTATAGAGACAGTCCAGCTTGTTTAAGAGCTGCGACTTTAGCATTTTCACAAAGTCTTTTTGATGAACTGAGAAAATCAGATAGTTCACCAGGCTTTTCTTGAAGCTGCGGTAGCGCAGTTCTTTAGTCTGCTGCAGAAAAAGATGGGCGAGATTGCGATAGCTGTATCGACCGCGCCGAGCGACAATCGATTTAATCAGTCTCAGCGCCCCTTCCCCTAGCACAGTAGGGTTTTTAAGTCTGCGGCTGATGGCTGAGGCGGATTGAGAATGGGCCGTATAGAGGGCTAGCTCAAACTTATACTGATCTTTAAGACGTTTTGAGAGTACGCGGGCGGCTTCGCGCTGCTCAATTGGATTTTGCCTATCAATATACTGGGGGACTAAAAGGTAAGAGGTATATCTTGTAGACCACTGATCTTCTTTTGAGTCCTCGTTTAGCCGAGACGCAAATAGGCGAATGGTTTGAAAATCTTCGCCGTCTATAAAACGCTTGAGCCAGTTACGCAGGCGCTTTAAGGTTGGAGAGAGGGTATGGCGCTGCAGAATCGGGTCGGCAAATAAGCCAATTAAATCTTGAATAGCGTGATGCTCTCGCTTAACTTCCCAGTTGTTAATAAGGATGTAGCACGAGCGCTTTAGTGTGTTACAGAACTCCTGTTCGTTGTTGGCAAAAACGATGGCATACAGAGACGGCAAGATCTCTGCATGGGTTGTATCGCTATGCTGAATGAACAGACGCTTAAATTCTTCTAAAACCTCCACAGCTGGCCAGGTTTTGACGATTTTGAGCAGGAAGTCGTAAATGGTCTGCTGAGCCTCCTGGAGTTCGAGCGACCCATGCTCAGAAGGAAAGGAAGACGCAGACTGGTAATCACCCGGAACTCTATCCACTATCATTGCGCATTAAAGACAGCAGAGGACATCGAAGCAGAGGTGGTTTCAAATAGAGCTTAATAGCTAAGTAGTAACACACCCAAAACTGGAGAATTGCTTCTAACAATCTTCTCAAACCCTTGCAGGCAGACTGATAGGTCAGAAAAAAGCACTAGCTTAAAAGTTAGTTCAGCTACCGATAATGAGTACCACACTACAGCCTACAGAGAATATTCAGTGAATTCCGCAGTCATTGCGGAAAATTTAGGATTTTTCTTTAGCGAAAAAGTCCTTTGAAGAAAGCTCTTAAGTGCGATCGCTCCAAATCACCTAAGGGTTTACCCTCACACAGCGCTAGACAAATCTTTCAGCAGCACTTCATCTTCAGGCTGAGGATCACACTAGGAATACACCTTATTGGTCATCAGGCTACAGGCATGGGGGCGGAGGGACTTGAACCCTCACAACCTTGCGGTCAACGGATTTTCACCCTTTTACAGCTTTCACTGTTGCCGACAGAGCGCTTTAGCAGCGATCGCGGCTTTAAGGATTGGACCCTCCCTTTACCCTCGACTTGACGTTAGGGTAGCTCCCGTCGGGCCTCTGCACCTTCCCTGGCTGACAGGTAAAAAGATGAATTTGGATTCTACTTTCTACCTTTGCCTAATAGTCAGGGCTTGGCTCAGGATTGCCATATTCCGCAAAGAACTTAGGTTTCCCTGAATTTGAGAGCTTCCACTTGGGAGATTTCTCCTCCAAGGCTCAGTTTTCTAAGTCCGTAGCGTCTACCATTCCGCCACGCCCCCAAACAGTATCCGGCGACTACCACACTGATGGTTTTACCGTATTGTCTATTCCACCACCAAGTGTCCTCAGATGCAACTATCTTCTGCATCAACCCCAGACTTAAGTCCTCCTTTAGCCCTATCAGCACCCTCCCTGATGCTGCTAAATCATTGTTACCTATGCAAAAGAGTATTAGCCCAGGCAGACTGCCGACAAGCGGCAAACAGGTTTAAGATGGAGACTAGATATTCACTAGCTCACTGGTTTTCTGCATGATTACTGCAATTCTGTACCTGGTTTTGGGCGGTGCCTACCTGGTAGTTGTGCCCGGTATTTTGCTGTTTTACCTCAGAGCGCGCTGGTATACTGCTGGTTCGGTGGAGCGCACTCTGCTGTATTTTTTAGTTTTCTTTTTCTTCCCTGGGATGCTGCTGCTGAGTCCGTTTCTTAATTTTCGCCCGCAGCGGCGTCAGCTAGAAAGCTAGTTCTGCTTCAAACTTAACTTATGCGAAAGATTGATGTCATCGGCGTAGGAATTGGCGTTTTTCTGGCAGGTGGAGCGCTTTACTGGGGCCTGCACTTATTTGGACTTGATGACATTTCCGCAGGGATTTGGAGTCAGGTTATATTTGTGGGTGGCTTGCTGGCGTGGGTAGGCACCTATCTGACCCGCGCTTTAGGGCGCAACATGACCTACCATCAGCAGCTTCAAGACTATGAGGACGCCGTTCTACAGAAGCGGCTAGACGCCCTCACCCCCGAAGAGCTAGCAGCTTTGCAGGCAGAACTTGATGTCGAAGCGTCTGCTACCCCGGCTGACAAGGTTGAGAAAATTTAGATAGACGCCTGCTCCCTCTTGACTTAGAGTTTTTTCATGAATTGCCTTCAAGCTACTGGGGGCAATTAATGGATGGCTAATCAAGCAGGCAAACCCATGAAGTCCGTTTCTGAGCAATTTCGTCTTCTCCGCGATCGCCAGCAGTGCGCTCTGATTCCGTTTATTACAGCGGGTGATCCAGATTTATCGACGACTGCCGAGGCTTTGAAAGTTCTCGATCGCAGCGGGGCTGATTTGATTGAGCTAGGCGTGCCTTACTCCGACCCGCTGGCAGACGGCCCGGTGATTCAAGCCGCCGCTACCCGAGCTTTGCGACAGGGCGTCACGCTGGATCAGGTGCTAGAGGTGGTGCAATCGGTCAGTCCTCAGCTTCAGGCTCCCGTTATTTTATTCACCTACTACAATCCCATCTTAAATCGTGGCACTGATGCCTTTTTTCAAGCGATCGCAGCCGCTGGGGTGCGGGGGCTGGTTGTCCCTGACCTACCGTTGGAAGAAGTCGAGACGCTACTAGCTCCGGCGGCGGCAGCGGGAATTGAGATTACGCTGCTGGTGGCCCCAACTACGCCCAGCGATCGCATCAAACAAATTGCGGCTCAGTCTGGCGGCTTTATCTACTTAGTCAGCGTCACCGGAGTCACAGGTATGCGCTCTGAACTGCAGTCGCGGGTTCAATCCCTTCTACAAAACCTGCAGAGCTTAACCGACAAGCCAGTTGGCGTGGGCTTTGGCGTTTCAGAGCCTGAGCAGGCCCGACAGCTCAAAAACTGGGGAGCAGACGCGGTTATCGTGGGCAGCGCTTTTGTGAAAAGGCTAGCGGCAGATCAGGCTGGTCTCTCTGCAATCGAAACGTTCTGTCAGCAGCTCAAAGCAGTTCTTTGAGTAGCTCTCTAAGCAAACTTGCCTTGGCGATCGAGAATTGCAGATGCCAGGGCCAGGGCAAAACTTATATTTCTAACTTGATTTGGTCTTGACGAGTACTTGACTTGGGTTAGCCACAGATCAGGCACTCGCTGTTATAAAAACTTTAACTATGCGGAAACACACAGAGTCTCGCTGCTTTGCGCCCAAACTGGATTAGATTGACAGAGATTTAAATGAGCTAGGTCTTGCAAAAAGGTAAATAGTCATGGAATACTCTGAGCCGTAGGTTTTTTGACTATACCCAAACCTGTTGCAGCAAGCCTTTATGCTGAGTACTGAAGTTTTATTAGTAACTTTGTTTACCTAAAAACTGAGTCTGCTTAAGTATATCTTTGGATGACTCTATAGACTTCTAGTCGGCGTCAGCAAAGGGCCTTGGGGGGTTTGACCCCTCGCTCGCTCAGTTTCAAGGCAGGTCTGATCTACACGGAGGAGAACAGCTTCTTACAGAGAAAAAGCTTCTTGTCAGACAGTTGGGAAGCTACACTTACTCAGATTTTAGGGTTCTCTTTCCTCTATCAAGGGTGGCATTGCTAAATCAGGATAATTTCGAGTTTATTGTTTGATCGAGTTTCAGCTACTTAGCAGCGTGTGTTTGAAATGCGAAAACGGCTTATCGGCAGCCTGCAGCGGGTCTTCCTGTTTCTGAGCGCTATTCTAGCCAGTTACCTGCTGAGCTATGTAGGGCACCATGTTCCCTCTGGACAGGCGCAGACTGCGGTGACTAACCAGGCAGGTGCAGTCTTTGGCCCACCTGGACAGCAAACCTCCATCAGCTCTAACGAAACCAGGTTTCAGACGCCAGAGCAACCAGCCCTCAGCATTACTAAAACAGCAGATCGAGCAGCGGCTGAACCGGGAGATGTCGTCCTCTACCGGCTTCTGATTCAAAATACAGGCGCTTCAGCGGCGACGCTGATAACAGTTGCAGATCAGCTACCGCTGGGCCTAACTTACATTGACAATTCCGTCCGAGCGGCTAGTGAAGGTGTGCCAGTTGTGCCGACTGCGGTAGCGATTGATGGTAATCGAGTCGTGTTTCAGTTTGATGATCTATCTCTAGGTGCCAATCAGCGTTTAGAAGTTGTCTATGCAGCTTTGCTCACACCCGATGCTATTCGCGGGTCAGGGCAAAACGTAGCCCAGGTTTCAGCGCCGGGTCTGCCCCCTTCTGTAGCGGTCTTTCAGCTCACGATTAGGGCCGGAATTTTGTCAGACTGCGGCACGATTATTGGACGTGTTTTCGTCGATAAAAACTTTGACGGAGAGCAGCAGCCCGGTGAGGCGGGCGTGCCCAATGCCGTGATTTTTCTGGATGATGGCAATCGCATCATTACAGACCCAGAAGGTCTGTTTTCAATTGCCAATGTGGTCTCTGGCAACCGGGTCGGCACCTTAGACCTCAGCAGCCTGCCGGGGTATACCTTAGCGCCCAATCTTTATCGCATTGAAAACAATAGCCAATCTCGCTTGGCTCGTTTAGCACCCGGAGGACTGGCCCGCATGAATTTTGCGGTCACTCCCACATTCGGAGAGGAAGAGTCATGATGCCGCAGCACAAACTATCTAATGGGTTTTCCATCACCGCTCTAACCACGCTTTTAGGCGCTTTGGCGCTGATTGCGCCAGCCTCAGCCCAAACCCGTTCTGTCTCTGCTGAGACGGAAGCAACGCTGGAGGCCGAAGCAAACCCTGAAACTGTCACGCCAATCAGCGCTGTAGAGACGATTGACCAGCTATCTGATCCGCCTGAAACTAGTGCGGCGGCTCTGTTGGAAAGTTCTAACGACACAGAGAGCGAAGTTTTACCTGAGTTTCAGCGGCCTAACAGCGTCGGCTCGGCTGTGTCTTCAACTTCTGTGTCTACAACCGCACAGGCTCCAGAGCCGGGGGTGGACGAGGCGCTCGATCCGGTAATCTTCAATGAGCCAGGAATTGAGCAGCCTTTTGAAGATTTGGTCGATGAGTTTCCGTCGCCGCTGCTTGAGGCTGATTCTGAGCTACAAATTACGCTGAAAGCTAGCGATCGCCCGATAATACCTGCCAATGGGCGATCGCTCCTCCCCCTAGAGGGCCAAATTTTAGGTGGGGACGGGGAGCCTGTTGAGCGCGATGTGGTAGTGACGCTCACCAGCAGTGCTGGTGAATTTGTCGGGGCAGACTATGACCGCGATCGGGCTGGATTTCAGGTGCTGGCTCGGCGGGGGCAGTTTCAGGCCCAGCTGCGATCGACGATAGAGGCGCAGCAGGTGCAGCTTCGCGCTGCCGCTAGCGGCATGGAAGCCAGAGGGCTTGAGACCAATCAGGCCAATCAGGCCAGTCAGCCTTACCCAGAACTCTCAACTTATGCCTATGTGCAGTTCACCACCGACCTGAGACCTTCTCTGGTGGCTGGGGTGGTTGACCTGCGCATCGGGCCAGGAGCCACTGATTTTTGGGGCAGCTTTCGAGACTTTCTCAATCCCGACGACATTAATGACGACTTTGAGCTAGATGTTGATGCTTCTCTGTTTGCGATTGGCAGCTTTGGCGAATGGCAGTTTACCGGAGCTTTCAACGGCGATCGCCCGCTCAATGAGCGCTGCGACGGCAGCAACAGCCTGTTTCGAGACATTCAGTCTTGCGAACAGACCTACCCGGTCTACGGTGACAGCTCTACCAGTGACTTTCTTACCCCTTCAATTGACAGCTTCTACGTTCGCTTTCAGCGAGACTCACCTGTATTGGGGGCCGAGGCTGACTATTTCATGTGGGGTGACTTTAACACCCAAGAGCTAAACCGCCCGTCTCAAGCCTTTACGGGCGTCACCCGTCAGCTTCACGGCTTTAAGGGCAACTACACTTTCGGCAATGGTTTTCAGCTCACGGCGCTCTATGCTAATAACATTCGGGCCTTTCAGCGAGACACGATTGCCCCCGACGGCACCAGCGGCTTTTACTTTCTATCTCAGCGGCTGGTGCTGCGGGGCAGTGAAAACGTATTTGTCGAGATTGAAGAGCTAAATCGCCCTGGCACGGTGCTGGAGCGACGGCCTCTCTACCGGGGGGCTGACTACGACATTGACTACGATCGCGGTACGCTGCTGTTTCGTCAGCCGATCTATGCAGCAGATGTGAATACGCTGGGGGATATTTTGGTGCGGCGGATTGTCGTCACCTACCAGATAGACAATCCCAACGGCGGCAACGGCAACCTCTATGCGGGGCGGCTACAGTACACCTTTAACAGTGGCCTCAGCGCTGACGATAGCTGGATTGGGGCCACCGCTGTTTTAGAAAATCAGGGCATTCGGGATTTCTCTTTGTTTGGCCTGGATGCTCTGCTGCCCCTAGGGGAAAACGGCGAGCTGATCGCTGAGATTGCCCGGTCTAACTTTGATGTGGGCAGCGGCTCTAATTCAGGCAATGCCTATCGGTTTGAAGCGCTGGGCAACCTGAGTGCTGGCATTCGCGCTCGGGCCTATCTCAACGCCGTCGATAGCGGCTTTACTAACACCGCGACCACCAGCTTTCGACCGGGGCAGACCCGCTGGGGCGGAGAACTGACGGCGCGGGTGGGGCCGACGACGGTTCTGGCTTTTCAGTTTGACCAAGAGGATAACCAGGGGCGGGCACCGCAGGTTTTAAGCTCAATTAACGATCTGTTTACACCGGGTCGAGAGACGGTTTTAGGCGATCGCGTTGACAACCAGCTGACTACATTTCGAGCCGGGGTGCAGCAGCAGTTGGGCAGCGCTGTGCTAGGTATTGACTGGCTCCACCGCGATCGCCAAGATAATTTTGCCAATGTAGACGCAACCAGCAATCAGGTTGTTTCTCGCTTTACCTTGCCAATCACCAGCAGCCTGCGCTTTTTGGCTCAGGGCGACCTGAATCTCTCCGACGACGAAGATCCGCTCTACCCCGACCGCACCCGCGTGGGTCTAGAGTGGCAGGTGCAGCCCGGCGTCACCATGACGCTGGCCCAGCAGTTTGCCTTTAGCGGTCAAGAGCCGCGATCGATTACGCGCCTGGACACCAACGTCAGCTACGAGCTAGATGACAATACCTCCTTGACCCAGCGCTACTCCTTGCTGGGCGGCTTCAACGGCATTACCGGGCAGGGCGCAATCGGGCTTAATCATCGCCTGATTTTGGCCCCCGGTCTCCGGGCTACCTTTGGGTTTGAGCGCATCTATGGCGACGCTTTTAACCTCACCGGCTCGGGCAGACAGTTTGCTCAGCCCTACGCCGTGGGGCAAAATTCTACCGCCCTGGGCCTGCAGTCGGGCACCGCCTACAGCGCCGGCCTGGAGTATACCGACAACCCTGATTTTCAAGCCAGTGCCCGATTTGAGCACCGCAGTTCTGAGGGCAGCGGCAGCAATACGGTGCTGACAGCGGCAGTCGGTGGCCGGATTACACCGGCGCTGACGACGCTGTTTCGCTATCGGCAGGCCAACTATGCTAACCAGCTCCTCACCGATGAGCTAGATGATTCAGTCAGTCTCAAACTAGGTCTGGCCTACCGCAATCCGGTCAGCGACGTCTTCAACGGCCTGCTGAGCTACGAATATCGGCGCAACCCGGCAACGACGCCTAGCACCATTTTGTTCGGTGCTGGCGACGACGCCAAAGACCATACCTTGGCCCTAGAGGGCATTTATGCCCCCGACTGGCGGTGGGAGTTTTACGGTAAATATGCCCTACGCTACAGCGAGGCAACTCTGGCCGACGACTTTAAATATTCCAACTCGATTCACCTGGCGCAGATGCGGGCGACCTATCGCTTTGCTTACCGCTGGGACATTACCGGTGAGGCCCGCTGGATTGGGCAGCCCAGGGTGAGCTACAACGAGGTGGGTCTGGCAGCAGAGCTGGGCTATTATCTGACGCCTAATCTGCGATTGGGGCTGGGTTACAGCTTTGGTGAAGCCAATGACAACTCATTCGTCGGCGGTGGTGGCTATCGGTCTCAAAGCGGCCCCTATTTGGGCATCACGTTCAAGGTCAATGAATTGTTTAACGATTTTGGATTGCAGATGGTTTCTCCCCCTCAGCAGCAAGAATCTTACGTAGACTCGGCGACGCCTGAGTCTGACCTGGTCACTCCAGAGGGAGGTGAACTCTAATGAAACCACTTTTTCTATCTGCTGTGGCGCTGCTGGGCGCGAGTGCGATCGCCGAGGCCCAGATTCCCACTGAGTCTGGCTATCAGATTACTATCAACAGCAATCTGGACGGGGCCATCCAGCCCGATACGGCCCTGACGCTGAGAGAAGCAATCGCGATCGCTAACGGTACCCTCTCCTACGAAACCCTGAGTGCGGCAGAGCAGGCGCTGGTGCGACCTTCTGCAGCAGGCGGTAGCCAAGTTAGTTTTGACTTACCCACGGGGCAAACCACAATTGCCCTCACCGAGCTGCTGCCCCCGATTATCGCCTCGGACGTGACGCTAGACGGCACTACTCAGCCTGGCTATGGCGACAGCACCCCGCCCCGCGCTCATGTGCCCGTGCCCGTGCCGATAGTGAGCCTGACGCCTGCCCCAGGCCAGGAAGTCTTTCGGGGCCTGACGATTAGCGGCGATCGCGTGACTGTACGCGGCCTCAGTCTCTATGGGTTTACCGCCGCCCCGCGATCGACTCAAACCACCCCCCCCGCCGATATCTTTATCAGCAATGCGCCGCCGCCTGCTGATGCGGGGCTGCTCTCACCGCCCGTGAGCTTTTTTGACTACGCCCCTGCCGATCTGGCCCCCCAGGATGTGGTAATTGAGCAAAACTGGCTGGGTCTGCCGCCGAGTGGAGATATTCCGGCTCAAACGTCGGCCTTCGGCGTGTCGGTGTTCAACGCTGTCAACCCAATTATTCGGCAAAACCGAATCGAGTATCACGACGGCAGCGGCATCATTACCAGCGTGCGAGCAGAGGGACTGCAGGTCACTCAAAACACGATTTTGAGTAACGGTTTAGCTGGGATGCCGGATGCCATTCGGCTAGAGGGCAAAATTGCCGACACGACTATTGTGGATAATCTGCTCTGCGGCAACGACGGCAGCGGTATTTTTCTGTTTAAGCCGTCTGGGGCGGCTGATATTCGTGACAATATTATTCAGTTCAACGGGCGACGCTTTCAGCGAGCTGCTGTTTATCTAATGGGCCAGTCCCATCAGGTCACGGATAATTTCATTGGCTATCAGCCGGGGCCGGGGGTAGCAGTGACCTCGTTTCCCCGCAGCGATCGCAATATTATTCGCAACAACCGCTTTGCCGCCCTCGACGGTCTAAGCATTGATCTCAACTATGCCCATAATGTTCAGGTGCAGGACTTTCAGCAGGGCGACGGGCCTAACCCGCTGCGCAACTCTCGCTACCGCCGCGAAGACACAGGCAATGCCGCGATTAATGCGCCGCAGTTCAGCGCCTATGGGTTTCCGCTGACAGACAACCAGGTTAGTCTCAGCGGCACCGCCGATCCGGGGTCGGAAGTAGACCTGTATCAGGTCACAGAGGTGGGAGATATTTACAGTCCGCTGGCAAAAATGCTGACCACTGTGGCTGTCACCGCCCAGGGCACGTTTAGCACCGCAGTTGAATTGCCCGCCGGGGCTAAAGTCAGCGCCATCGCTACCGATCCCAGCTATGGTACCTCCGAACCCGCTGCTGTGACTACAGTTACCGCCGCCGATGGCAGCATCCCAGAGCCGCTACCGGAACCGACTACCCTCCCTAGCTGTTTCCCGCCCGTCGTCCAGCAGCCCCCGGCGGTAGAGCCACCCGAACCGCTGCGGCTGAGGGTGCCACGCAATATTCACTTTGCCCTCGATCGCTCCAACATTAGTGCTGAGAGTGCGACGTGCTAGACCAAATCGCAGCGGTACTGCTGGAATACCCGTTTTTGAGCGTTGAGGTGCAGGGGCACACCGATCCACGGGCCAGCGTTGCCTATAACCAGGCCCTGAGCGATCGCCGCGCCAGAGCGGCCCGAGATTATCTGCTGCGTCAGGGCGTCACCCCTGAGCGAATGCGAATTGTGCCTTTAGGTGAAAGCCAGCGGGCTACCACGGGCAGCAGCCGGATTGACTATGCCCGCGATCGCCGGGTCGAGTTCATCTTTGAAGACACTCGCGGCCTCGACATTATCTTTGAGCGCCAAGAAACCGATCTACAGCCAGAATAGCCTGCGTCAGGCTTTATCTATCGTTGCTGCTGCGTGCAGATTCAAGTATGAAATCTTCATCGTCTAGGTTGAATATGTTTTCTGTTAGATTGCAACCCCGAATGTCTGGCCGTTTGCTGCTAGCAGGAGCAGCCTCCTGCTGGATGATTTTAGCCAGCAAACCAGCGCTAGCCGCCACCTTTACAGTTAACGGTGCGGGGGGTGGAGCAGACGCTGCTCCAGGGAACGGAGTTTGTGCGACAGCTACAGGAGTGTGTACACTGCAGGCGGCCATCCAGGAAGCAAACGCGCTGGCAGGAGCCGACAATATCAACTTTGCTGGTGTCACAACCATTAGCGTTTTAGCGACTCTGCCTGCAATTACCCAGCAACTCACAATTGATGGTGGCAACACAGTCACGATTGACTACACGACTAACAATGTTGCAGGTGCGGGATTGAGAATCAACGCTTCGGCTTCAGGTTCGGTCATTCAAAATATTACCGTTACCGGAGCTGGCCCGAATGTTACACCTACTTCTAGCGGAGAGGCAGGTACAGGAGCCAATATCTACGCTCTGGGACAGGTCACTATTGACAACGTTACCGTGACAAATAGCCGGGATGGTGCTAACCAAAATGGAGCAGGTATCTTTATAGATGGGGCCAACGCTAGTAACTCTATCGTCCGTAACAGCAGGGTAATAAATAACCAAAACGCCGGTATTACGCTTCGTGGTGGGGTTAGCGGCGTTATTGTTGAGAACAACCTGTCTCAGGGCAACGGTCAGGATAACAGGGCCGCAGATGGCATCGAGCTAGTAGGTGCTTCCGGTAACACGATTCAAAACAACCAAATTCTTGATGCCTCAGGCTATGGCATCGATCTGCGAACAACTCCTAACGACGGAAATACGATCCTAAACAATACCATCAGCCGCAATGGTCAAAATCGTGGTTTGATTGGTGGCACGACCCAGCTAGCCGGTATCGGTATTCGCAACGGTAGCAGTAATCTCGTTCAGGCAAACACGATTAATAACAATGTCGGTGATGGTATCGTCGTGCTTGGCACTGCCGGTATCAATAACCTCATCACCCAAAACAGGATTTTTGGCAATGGCGAACTGGGTATTGACCTAGGCGGAGTGGGATCATCGGACACTCAGGGGAATGACAGTAATGTCTTTGGCGTTACCCCAAATGATGGAATTTTTTCTACAGGTGACTCCCCCAACGAACGGGTTGACTGGCCCCTGATTACTAACATCACATTATCGGGTAACACCTTAATCATTCAAGGGGCCGCTTTGAGCGGTGCCAGCCTCGAATTTTTCTTTTCAGACTTAGATCCGAGTGGCTACGGTGAAGGTCAAGCTCCAGTCACAGCTAGCGGTACACCCATCACAGGAGTAGAAGGCTCCGCTAGTGATTTAGACGGTGGCGGCCCAGTGGATGTCAGCTCATCAGGTGCCAACCCTCGCATTAGCGTCGCCACTAATAGCTTTACAGCAGCTCCTTTTAGGTTTGAGTTCACGCTGACGCCCGCTGAACTGGCAATTATTAACCTAGGAGCTACTGAGATCACAGCTACTGCAACAGTGGGTGGCTCAAACTCACTAGGAGACCTTGGCTCAACCTCAGAATTCGGCGCTTCCAGACTGGTGGTCTCTGACCCAGATGTGACTGCAACCAAACGCGATAGCAGATTGGTCATTGATAACAATGGTAATGGCGTACTCGATCCAGGCGATCGCTTAGAATATACCGTTGCAATTACTAACAATGGGCCTAGCGATGCTTTAGATGCCGTCTTCACAGATACGTTGGATGCCATCGCTGATCCACTCCCCAATGACAACAATTTGAGCCTTGTAGTCGGCACAGTGACAACCTCTCTTGGCACAGTGACAACGGGCAACACAGCGGGCGATACCAGTATTTCAGTCAACATTGGCGACATTGCTGCGGTTTCTCCCCCCACTACAGTTACCATCACGTATCAAGCAGACGTTGCTAATCCTCTAAACACAACTGCCAATCAGGTCGTCAATCAGGGGACGGTCGAGGGCAGTAATTTCAATCGTGTTCGTACTGATGATCCAGACGATCAACCTCCCGCTAGCCCAACAGTTATATCTTTGATTACAGAGAGTAATCTGCAGATTCTCAAGCGGATTACTCGCGTTGTTCAGAGTGGAGTAGCGACTGATTTGACTTCTTTTGCAGACGGCAATCCTCCTGCTGGATTTAACGGCGTGATTGATTTACAAAATCCGCCAGCTCCTCTAACGTCCTTTCCGTTGCTCAGCCCAGGGGATGAAGTTGAATATACGGTTTACTTTATCAACTCAGGCAGCGGAGAAGCTGCTAACGTTGCAATCTGCGATCCGATTCCAGTTGGGACTACTTATACTGCGGGTAGCCTCCAGCTTGATGATGCCTCTGTTCCACCGTTGGGTGCAGGCGTGAGTCTAACAGATGCT
The DNA here is from genome assembly GCA_012032345.1 of Leptolyngbyaceae cyanobacterium RM1_1_2. GTDB lineage: Bacteria > Cyanobacteriota > Cyanobacteriia > Phormidesmidales > Phormidesmidaceae > Sphaerothrix. Next base: position 50,330 of record JAAUQI010000007.1, read on the forward strand.
AGCGATGGTGATGCTGGCGTCTTTTTATCTGCACTAACGCCAAATCTGGCCTGTCCTGGGGGCAATGCCAGCAGGCAGGGAGCAACTTTCGTAACTGTTGGCACTGTCGGAATTAATCAGGTAGGCTTTGTCCGCTTCCGCACGACTGTCAACTAGCTAACTAAAGTCTTTCTCGCTCTAGCTTGCCTAACCTCAGCCGTACCCGTTCAATAACTCGTACATATTTGGCAAAAAACATAACTCCGGTGACGCTGAGCTTCTTAATAAAGCCTGTAAGCCGTGAGTCGCCCAGTATCTTTGGAGTTAGAGCAAAAGGCTCTTTGAGGTCGCTGGCGATCGAATGAAGAAAAGCAGGCCAGTGATCCTGAGGCAGCTTTTGGCCGTCGGCAAGCTTGTGCCGCCTCAAATCTTCATATCCGTCTGTTACCCGAATCACTTTGCGCTCTAGCTGCTTTAGCGTTTTACGAGCCGGATGTTGAATACAAGCATTCTCAGCATAAATCTGTGAATAGCCCGCTTTAGCAACCCGCCTGCCCCACTCGTGATCACCCGCTGACTTAAACTCAGCATTAAAAGGGCCAACGTTATTGATCACCTGCCTGAAGGTAAATAAATTGGCTGTTGCCCCAAAATGCTTTTGTTCGACATAGAACTGCTGCTGCAAAAAATTGAGGCTATCATATAGCTCTACTGACGTAGGAGCCGTTGGATTCTCAAAAAAGAGATCAATCTTTCCGGCCAATAAACCACAGTTGGGATGGCTCATCAACTGCTCGGCTCCTTTTTCTAACCAATCCGAATTGGGAATACAGTCAGAATCAGTAAAGGCCAAAATTTCACCCTGGGCTACTGCAATCCCTCGATTACGAGCTGCATAAGAACCTGGCTTTGCTTCATACACTAGCCTGGCTTGGGCAAACTCTTTAACAACTTCAGCAGTGTTTTCAGCAGAGTTGTTATCTATAACAATGACTTCATAAGCTGACCTAGAATATGTTTGTGATTCTAAAGCTAAAAGGCAGCTCTTCAGCCGGATAGAATCGTTGAAGACCGGAATAATGACTGAAATAACTGGCTGATCTCGACTCATATCACTATCTATAGTTTCTGCTTTAAGAGATGAAAAGGGCTAACTAGAGTACTCCAAAAAAAGTTAAGCTCACAAATGGCAACCGTATCAGTGAAAGCAGCTAGTCGATAGGACAGCAGGTGTATAACAATTCGGCGCAGGCTTCCTAAGAAAAGCTTGAGTGCGATCGCAGATTTTTTCCACCCTCCTACAACATTGATCGTCCGTAAGTAATAAACGTTGAGACCTGTATGGCGAATTAACTCAATCAGATACTGCCGCTCTAGTCGCCAACCCGGAATCCAGTGCTCGATCAACATTGTGGGGCTGTACCAGATCTCCCATCCTGCCTGAGCAATATGCATTAAGGCTTCAAAATCTTCACCCTTTGCACTTAAAGACTGATTTATAGGCCCCTGTAGCCACTGCACTTTAGGCACGTTGTCCAACCACACCTGTTTGCGCACAACTAAACCAGCCCCAGCAGGCAAGCTCAACACCTCTGGGCGGTACTGGTTGGGCTGACTACCGCGCTCTTTGATAGCCAAAAACGATTGAATCCGCTCAAAACCCGGCGGCGGTGCTGTTTCAAACTTACCTATAATGCGACTGCCATAAGCGCCTGCCTGCGGATAAGCTTGACCAAATTCAAAGGCGGCAGCTACCCAGCGATCGCCCGGTAAGTTATCGTCATCTAGAAAAGCAATCAGCACTCCTTGAGCTTCTTGAACAGCCCGAAGTCTGGCAAACACAGCACCCTGCTTTTTTTCTGTGCAGTAGCGCAGAGGCACAGTTTCAAGCCATGTTTTCTGAAATTTTCCAACAATAACCGGGGTATCATCGGTACTGTTATTATCGACAATAACAACCTCCCAGCTAAGCAGTTCAGTGTCCTGCTGGAGCCTGAGTCGCCTTAAAATTTCAGGCAAACAAGGGGCGCTATTGTAGGCGCGAATGGCTACTGTCAAATCAACTGTGGGTGTTTTTGGATCCACTGGCTCAACCCTTAAACATGCTTGCTACGAAGACTACCCGTTTAGCTTTATACTCACTGCAGGCAAAGCTAAGATTTCATCTATTTAAGCAACTAAATTTAGAACTCTCAGCGGTTGAGGAACTTCGATAGCATAGCCTTGAGCATAGTCAACACATAAATCTTCAGCTTTTTCAAGTAAAGCTTTATTTTCCACACGTACAGCAATAATTTTTAGCGGCATTTTTTGCTCAGACTGTAGCAAAAGCAAGTCTCGATAGGTGGTTTCGAGACCATAGGAATTGATTTTCAAATACTCAACCGAGACAGACTTAAGCAGTGTCCTTAACTTAGAAAAATTACTGATATTGTCAATGGCTACTGCAAATCCTAATGCTCGAATTTCTTGAATGAACCGAACAGATTGGTCAAGATCGCCTAACAGCGACGGCTCATCTAGTTCAAAACAGAGCTGATTAACAAGATCAGGCTGGTACCTGGTCAGCTTTGATAAAAACCTAGAGAAGTATTCATCGTTTACAGAGGCTGCTGAAAGATTTATAAAATAGACTATTGCCGATTCGCGCCTGTCACTGGCCCAGTCAGAATCCGGGGTGAACAATAGTCGAGCCACTTCTTCAACTACCCAGCGATCGATTACTTTAGTTAGACTAAAAGAAACGGCAGTGGGCATAAAATCAGTAGCGCTAAAGGTGCTGCGGCTGCTGTCATCTGTTTGCAATCTTAGCAAAACCTCTACTATGGCAGGCGCTGGCTGACTCTTATCTAAAGCTTTTATAGTTTGAGAAAATAAGCAAAATAGCTGATTCTCAAATGCGTTAGAAATTCGGTTTAGCCAAAACTCATAGTTGGGCGTATCTTTTTGTCGGATTTGGTTGCTTCTGCGCTCAGATTGATACTTTCTGACCAAGAAAAACGGACTGAGTAGACTACTGAGCAAATACTCTCTTTCGCATATACGCTCGAAGCGCGATCGCCGCGCGTTAAGAGGCAGTTTTAGATAGTAAATCAGCAGCTTTGTGAAATCAAGTAGAACATGCACAATTCCTAGAAAAGGGCGCTGCCAAACAGAATATCTCAACATCCGAATATGGAATCGGCTAAGGCCAATTCTTCGTAACAGCAGCAGCACATTTTGCTCTTGTAAGCGTTCTTTGGGAATCTGATGGTAGACAATCATGGCTGGATTATGCCAGATCTCCCAGCCAAACTTTTGAATATGAATTAGGACTTCTAGATCCTCGCTGGCAGTAGCGGTATCAGAACGCTGTCCTAGGTAGTTTAGAAAAAGATGGTCTGGCACAGACTCAAACCAGGCTTGTTTACGAACAGCTAACCCAGCTCCGGGGGGTAAAACTCTCTGGCTAGCATAATACTGATGTGGATCTTCGCCTCGGTTAACTATCGCCAGAAAGGGAGCAATCTTTTGGGTTATTTGCTGAGTCGGTTCTACTTCAAAACAGCCGTAGATGCGACTGCCAAAGGCCCCTGCCCGAGGATGAGCAATTGCAAACTGGTAAACCTGCTCAACCCAGTCCTCTGCAGGCAGGTTGTCGTCGTCTAAAAAGGCAACAATATCTCCCTGAGCCGCTTCAATAGCTTTTTGTCTGGCAAAAGCCGCTCCTTGCTTAGCTGCAAAGTGATACTTCAGGGAATTTTCAGTAGGCCAGTTTTGCTGGTACTGACGAGTTAATTTAGCAGTGGCGTCTGTACTGTTGTTGTCTACAACTAGTACTTCCCAGGTGATTTCTTCTAAATTTGTCTGTTTGATCAGACATTCTAAAACCTGGGGCAAACGCTGTTCACCGTTGTAGGTAGGAATCGCAACTGTAATAAATGTCATGAAAACAAGCCACAGCTTATCTGGCTCTAGTTTCTACTGCAGATTACGCCGAGACCTAAGGAATAAAAAAAAATCAAATAGTAGCTCTAAAGATTAGGAGCGCACTGAGGCGACAAAATTAGTTTGCTGAGCAAAGTAGCGATACACCCATACTTTTGAGTATAAAGTATTCTTCCTAACCCCGTAGGAATTTCTCATAAGTCTATTAATTCAGCCTAGGTTACCAAGCGGGCCTCCTGCCACTAGACAGCAGTAGCTTCAACTAACCTTCATGCCGTAGCAAAATCAGGGCCGTCAGCAAAAATCGCTGTCTTCTCCTCCTGACTATGGGGAAATCTAAAGATTGTCTATTTGGCTGCGTTTCCGGTGGCAGTGGGTTGATAAGTAGCTCTTAAGGCGTAAGGCCGTCCGTCACGGATGATAATAGGGAGCGAGGCGGATTTGAGCGACTCGGTAGCTGATGCCTGAGCAAGAGGCTGTAAAGTGAAGGTAACGGCTGTTGTTGAGTCTCTGCTAGGGGCTGCTAATACCTGAGCTAGCTGCGCTTGTTCTTGTAATGTTTGGGTAGAGGAGACAAGTCCACTCAGGCCGTTGACAAGATTGCGGATATTAAGGCGAAATGCAGGGTCTCCGGTAAGCTCATCAACGTCTGCCATCACTTTTTCAGCACTCTGAAAAACATTGCGGGCAGACTCTAAGGTTTGCTGCAGCATCACAAGATTTTCAGTAGTGTTAAAAGCTTCGCTAATGCTGCGCAAATTCGCCGAGGTTTCAGCAGCGTTGGCGGAAAGTATTTCTAAATTTCTGACCAGTTCCCCGTCTTCAACCACGGGCGCTGCTGAGTTAACCAGGTTGAGCAGGCGATCGCTGCCAGCATTGAGGTTGTTGAGAGTTGTAACAACGCTGGCTCTGTTGGCAGCAATCAGATTGCCCGCCTCAGCCGCCGTCAGCTCAATCTGACGGGCAGCAGCCTCAGCCGCGATCGCAGCACTGTTAGCCGTTGCCAGCGTTCGCTGGGTCGTCCCAGCGACTGGAGCAACTTCCTGTCTGACTTCACGGGTCAGCTCAGTCAGCTCACCGCTGAGGTCAACCACGTTGCGTGTGATCACAGACGTATTCTTCACCAGTACTTTAACTTCTTCAATCAGTTCTGGATCGGAGAGCGCAGAAGCAATCTTATCAGCCGAGCGAATCAGGGTGTCATAGCTAAGGCCAGGGGTGCTGGGTAAGCGATCGCCGTCACAGACAATAATGCTGCTGTTGCAGTCATCGCCAAAAGGAGTCAGCGCCAGAGCTGATTCTGGTAAAGCTGTCTGAGGAATAATCGCAACTGTAGTTTCTCCAATTAGACCCGACTGATTTGTTTGAACAACTGACTCAACGGGAATTAGCAGATCAGGTTCACTGACTTCAATCTTGACCCCCACCTCATTCGTGCCAGGCTCGATGTCTACAATTCGGCCAATAGCAACACCGCGATAGCTAACAACTGTGCCGATTTGGATACCATCGGTATTTTCCAGCCTGGTTAGAATTTGATAGCTGCGCTGCCCTGGATTAAATCCTCTCAGCCAGAGTACTAACACACCGAATAAGCCAACTCCCAACAAGATCAGTAGACCTACTGATCCTTCTCGAATGGTGCGTGTCCGCATAGTTTCTCCTGAGTCACTTTTGCCTAACCCACAACGTGGATAGGGCCTTTGACACTGCCACTAAAGAACTGACGCACAAGCGCATTGTCAGTTGCGTCGATCTCTGAGACAGAGCCGCTCCACTGAATTTTACCTTGATGAAGAAATGAAACTCGATCGGCAGTGCGGCGAATTGTACTCTCTTGGTGAGTCACCATGACGTAAGAGCCACAGGCTTGGCCCCGCTGCATCTCTCGAATCAGGTCTTCAATCACGGTTGAGGCGATTGGATCCAAGCCCGCTGTAGGCTCGTCGTATAGCAGCAGGTCTGGGCGATCGCGGGGGTTCTCTGGATTAGGAATGACAGCTCTAGCAAAACTCACCCGCTTGCGCATACCGCCCGATAGCTCTGCCGGGTAGCGATCGGCAATTCCGGGCAGACCTACCATCTCTAAAGATTCCTCCACAAGCCTGCGAATTTCTGAGCGAGACAGCCGAGAGTGCTGATAGAGAAAAAAGCCCACGTTTTCATCTACCGAGAGAGAATCAAATAAAGCCGCCTGTTGAAACACCATGCCGATACGAATTGGATCTGGCGAGTCATCAATCAGGCCGACTCTTCGCTGTCCGGCAACATAGATTTCTCCACCATCCGGAGCTAACAAGCCCGCAATAATTCTCAAAATCGTCGATTTTCCCGTTCCAGAAGGGCCAATAATGGCAATGGCCTCACCGCGGCCAATCGAAAGATTAACGTCGTCAAGGACTCGATTAGAGCCAAAAACTTTGCGGATACTGCTCAGCTCCATTAAAAGCTCATTCTCGTAGTTCTCTTGACACTTACGCTCTAGCTCGTACATAGTTGACTCGAATTTATGCAGAACAGATACTCAGGAATGGCACACTAGGCAGAGACGAGGGCAGAGACGAGGTAAATTGGAAGATTTTCCCTGCTCTGCGTAGACTCTATCAAATGCTAATCGTATCAGGAGCTAGTTTTGAGATTCTAAGTGCGGATAGATTCCCAGTATGCCATTCATTATCAAGCTGGCCCGTCGGCTCATTGTTTTCATTATGCGCCTGATTGTTATCTATGCCTTTTAGTCCTCTAAAACGAAAGCTGCGCAAATCTTTTCGCTTTCTCTTACGAGAAACTACCTATATTACGCCTCCCCGCGTGAATCGCTGGGTCAAGTGGTTGGCTCCTGGACTTTTGGTCAAGCGCTGGCTGCTTTTAAGTACAGTCGGCGTTTTGATGGTGGGTATAGGCGCAGCCATTTGGTTTAAGCTCACCCCGGTTTTCTATACAGTTCAGTTTCTGGGGGCGCTACTGCGCCTGATTAGCACCATTATCCCCAGCTATATTAGTGGGCCGCTGGGTATTTTGGCAGGTGTTTTGCTCATTCTATGGGGTCAAACCCGGACGCTGGGAGCTATCACCGAGGTTTTAATGCCCGGCAGTGGGGATGACCTCGTGGACGTCCTGATGAATCGGCGACGACTCCATCGCGGCCCTAAAATTGTGGTCATTGGCGGGGGGACGGGGCTTTCGACCCTGCTGCGGGGCCTGAAGCACTATAGCGCCAATATTACGGCGATTGTTACGGTAGCAGATGATGGCGGCTCTTCGGGTCGCCTGCGTCGGGAAATGGGAATTTTGCCCCCCGGCGACATTCGCAACTGCCTAGCGGCTCTGGCTGACGAGGAAAAACTGCTGACAGAGCTATTTCAGTATCGCTTTAGCGGCGGCAGTGGTCTGTCGGGTCACAGCTTTGGCAATTTGTTTTTGACAGCGCTAAACGATATTACTGGAGACGTAGAGCAGGCGATCGCGGCTAGCTCCCAGGTTTTGGCTATTCGAGGGCAGGTGCTGCCTGCTACTCTAAGCGACGTGCGGCTGTGGGCTGAACTCAAAGACGGTCGCCGGATTGAGGGAGAATCTAGCATTGCCAAAGCCAAAGGGCAGATTGTCCAGATTGGCTGTACGCCGGCCCGCCCGCCCGCCCTGCCCAAAGCGCTTAAGGCCATCAGCGAGGCTGACTACATTGTGATTGGCCCCGGCAGTCTCTATACCAGTATTGCGCCCAACCTGCTGGTGCCTGAGATTGTGGCTGCGATCGCGCAGCGAGACGTCCCGCGAATCTACGTTTGCAACATCATGACAGAGCCTGGAGAAACCGAAGACTTTAGCGTCTCAGATCACATTCGGGCGCTAGATCAGACCTGCGGCTGTCAGCTCTTTGACGCCGTGCTGGTGCAAAAGCGATCGCCGACAGGAGAGACGCTGAAGCTTTATGCTCACGAAGGCGCAATGCCAGTCATCTTCGACCGCGATACTATTATTGCCTCCGGTCGTCGAATCGTCTTGGCTAACGTCATGAAAATAGATCAAAAAAGCGGCTCTATTCGCCATGACCCCCATCGTCTAGCCCGAGTTCTGCTGCGCTGGTATTCCCGCACCCAGGGGCTGCGATGATTATGCTGCTCTGGGTGTATAAATCTGAATTTCAGGCAAAATCAGGCGTCAGGAATCGTTACTTGCTTCTGGTTCTGGTGCTTCTACACCTGTCTCATCGCGGGCCTCATCACGAGCTGTTGGCCCCATCAGGGCTGCCGTTGGTGTCAAGCCTGTGAGCGTTAGCGTGTACTCGATGTGGCTACCGCCGCTGTTTTGCCAGTCAATAACGCGGCGATCGCCATCTAGAGTGGGGTCGTTGTCGTAGGTAGTTACGACTGCGTAATAAAGCCCTGTGCGCGGTACCGGAAAATCTGTAATCTGCGACTGCAGCCGGTTTAGGTCATCATTTTCGGCAAGGAGCTGCCCTTCACTGTTAAAAAGAAACAGTTGGGAATCGTCGTCTCGGTAGAGGGTACCCGGCAAAATATTGGTGGCGTCTACTGAGAGGGTGACGCGATCGCCCAAACCAGCCACAAAACTGTATACCTGATGGTCGCTGCTTACCTCACCAGCTGCCACCCCTGAGCCATTGCGAGTATCTACAGGGGTCGCTGGTGACAGTGCTGGGACATCCGTTTGGCTGCGCAAGCTAACGCTAGCCAAGGGAAAGATCGGTCTAAAAGCCTGGTTTCGTCCCTGTCCTGGCTGATAGTAGAGGGTAGCAAATAGCGCTTCATAGGCTCTGGCCCACTCTTGGGGACGCTCCGGCAAATTCACCTCGGCGGCGCTAATCGCTTGGGCCAAAGCAGCCTCGCAGTTAGGAATATTGCTGACAACAGTGCCGCTAGCCTCATAGGTCTGTAGCTGCCGCCGAAACTGAATCAGCTGGCTGCGTCTGTCCGCTGTAATTTCATCTGAGCCAATTAGCGGATCAACTAGGTCAAGGGCGTAGTTCCAGGCATTTAAGCAGATCGCTAGCTGTAGTTCCTGCTGGAGCTGACTGGCCGGAATCACCTGGGCTTGAGCAGCAGAAACTAAGCTACTGAGCGCGATCGCACTCAGTCCAGCAATTCCTCCAGTGATGACTATTGGCGATTTCATCGTTCGATATCTTGAAGGTAGGCTAAGCTTTTTATGGCATTGTGCTTCAGAGTTTACCCTACACTTTCCGTAAAAATATCATCTACCATCCTATCTTTCCAGATACTTTTGGGCACACTAATGTCTTAAGGGGTGTTTTTTTGACCAGCCCAGCTTCAATAAATGTACCCATTGTTCTGAGCTGAGCTTTGCTCTCTTGTGCCTAAATATCAAATATGATTGACACGAGCTGGATTGCTCCTCGTGCGGCAAACCTTAAACGAATCGAGTCTTGGATGGATTCAAGCCAGAACGAACAACTAAAATTGCTGGTTGTAGATGACGAGCCGGACAACCTAGATCTGCTCTATCGGACTTTTCGCCGTGATTTTCGCGTGTTTAAGGCCGATAACGGACTGTCTGCCCTGCAAATGCTGAGTCAGGAAGGAGAAATGGCCATTATTATCTCCGATCAGCGTATGCCGCGTATGAACGGCACCGAATTTCTCAGCCGCACAGTCGAGCGCTTCCCAGACACAATCCGCATTGTGCTGACGGGCTATACAGACGTTGAAGATCTTGTCGAAGCCATCAACTCCGGCCAGGTTTTCAAATACATCACCAAGCCGTGGAATCCAGATCAGCTCAAAAGCGTAGTTTTACAAGCTGCTGAGACTTACCGCGTTCTCAAGCAAAGGACATTAGAGCTGAGTCGTGCCCTGAGCCGAGAGTCGCTGTTTAACAAGGTTATGCTGGCAATCCGAGAGTCTCTCGACTACAGCAACATGCTGCAGACGGTTGCAGAAACTTTAGGCAATACTTTTAGCGCCTGCTGCTCTACGCTGATCCCGACAGATACTGTCAATCAGCAGAGGCAGTATCTGTATCAGATCTCAGCGACCCGATTTGTGCATATCGCTCCCGAACACCCCGATACTGAAATCGGCTGCAACCTCAAAGCTATCGAGTTACTGGAGCAGTCCATCGACCCTAGCACGCTAGTCTGCGACGGTTCGATTCAGCAGCAGGTTACCCAGATAGATGAGAACACAGCAATCACAAGACTAACCATTCCTTTTTTCTATCAAAAGGACTGTCTAGCGATCGCCTATCTCTATCGCATCGGCGAGCCTGATGTCTGGACAGAGGAAACTATTGACCTGATTAACAGCGTCTCTGAGCAAGTTGCCCTGGCAATTTCGCAGTCTATGCTCTACCAGCAGCTGCAGCAGCAGAGTCAGCAGATGCGAACAGAACTAGCAGTTGCCCGACAGATTCAAACTAACCTGCTGCGTCAAAGCTGGCCTGAGATCGAAGGCATCCGCATTCAAGCCCGCTGCATTCCGGCTAGAGAGGTAGGTGGAGATTTCTTTGAAGTGCTGGTTCATCCTCAAGGGGATATCTGGCTAGCCGTGGGAGATGTCTCAGGCAAAGGAGTCCCAGCAGCTTTGTTTATGGCAAGTGCTATCTCCGTCCTGCGCCGCGAACTGTCGCAAGAATCGCCGCCGCCGCCCAATATCGTCCTAAGAAATCTCAATGCCAGTCTTTCCGACGATTTGGTTAGCAACAACTGCTTTATTACGATGGTGCTGGTTCGCTATTTGCCCGGCCAGCAAAAGCTAATTTATGCCAACGCAGGCCACATATATCCGATGGTTTGGTCGCGCTCAGAGTCTGCTACGGATGAGGCTGAGCCAACCTACCTAGATACTCGCAGCGTGCCGTTAGGTATCCTCCCTCAGTGGCATTCAGCCGCAGGTGAGGTCATGTTACCCGCTGGTTCAGCCTTGGTCATCACCAGTGATGGCATTACTGAAGCTACTATTGCAGCCGCGCCTAGCAACGGCAGTCAGGCTATGCTCAGGCAAACTGGGCTATGGTCAATGCTAAAACAGCAAACCGGACTGCTCAATCTTGATCAGGTACTAGAGCAAGTTGCCGCTTTTAACTCAGTTCAAGAAGATGACCAAACAATTCTCTCACTGGAGGTACTGTAGGTCATGAAAACAGAGCTTCACGTCCCCAGCGATCTCAAGTTTTTGACAATTGTTGAGAACTGGCTCATAGAATCCCTCAAGACAGAACTAGACTATCAGATTGATCGGCAGATTGACTGGTCACGGACTGAAAATCGCCTACGACTGGTGCTGGTTGAGGCTTATTCCAACGTTGTCCGCCATGCTCACCAAAATCAGCCCAACTTACCTGTTCTGATTCGTCTGGAACTAAAAGACCGCGATCTTTCCTTAGAAGTTTGGGATTCAGGTTCTGGTTTTGAGCTAGATCGATACCTGGCTCCTGAACCTGAAGATTTTCAGGAAGGAGGATACGGCTGGCTGATTTTGCACCGCCTGATGGATACGGTTGAATACCGCTTGAGAGTGGGAGAAGGAAAAAACTGTCTATCTATGAAAACATCTTTAGAAACGAGCCAAGAGGCAGCTTCGCAAGCGGCTGAGAACAGCACTTCGGCAGAATCATCCAGCCCAGCAGCCCCGCAAGCAGCCCCAGTGGACGCTGCCCCAGCAGACACCCCTCCCTACAGCAGCCAGCCCCCACAAAGCAGGTTAGACCCAGAGAAAGATCCAGAGAAAGACCTCGCTAAGTAGTGCTGCCATAGCAAGCTGAGGACACCCCTGAAAGCCAAGCCCATAGCTGGTCACCATAGGAAAAGTGCCACCATTCATGGGGATGCCGCTGAAAGCCAACAGCGCTTAACAGCACGGAGAGCTGCTCTCTGCTGTGGTGATACTGCTGCTGAGAGTCAGCGCTGGTGGCAAAGTAATTGGGATAGGAGCGACTTGACAGCTCATCAATAGGGGAACCCATGTCGATCGCCTCGCCGCTGGCATCTGTCAGCGTTACATCCACGGCGGCCCCGGTGCTGTGGGGGGGGGGTGTTTGTGGGTTTGAGCTAGACGGTGCCCAAAACTGATAAACCTGAGACAGCAGAGCCTGCCGCTTAGATGCGCTCACGGCCCTTGGTGACAAACCTTTGTCCAATAGCAGTTGCTGATAGGTATGCTCAATCATGAACTGCTGCACCGCAATCGGACGGTAGGCATCAAAAATCTGAATGTGCCAGCCTGGACGCTGTGCCTGTAGCTGCTGCTGTGCCTGCAGCAGCCGATGGCAGACAGTTTGCCGCAGATAGTAGGGCGATCGCCGCCATAGGGTGCGCCTAGTCGGACATAGGGATGCGGCTGCACGACGGTGAAGCTCTCTAGCGGGATGGGGACTAGCGGCTCAGCGCGATCGCAAATCGGAACTTTTTGATAAGGCTTCATGAATTCGACAGCAATAACTCGCTAGACAAAACTGCAAGCTGATGGAGAACTCGGCGAAAGTCCTGCACAATCAGGGGTGTATTGGCCTGATTCAGGGGCGGAACATGCACAAAAAGAGCCTGACATCCTGGCTTTTGGCTCAAAAACTGCAGCACACGAAAGTACAAATAATTGCAAACGTAGCTGCCTGCATCAGCGCTGATCTCAGTTATGGTAGTTCCCGACAGCAGCGACGGTAGGTAAAGCGGGGTCTGCAAGAAACTCTCAGCCTCTACGCCCTGCAGTTCCAGGCTAAGTCGGCAGCGATTTTCGGCCAAGCCACAGCAGATCACAAAGTCAGGCCGGAGCAAAACAATATTTTCAAGCACCTCAGCAGGTGCTAGTTGAAAGCTGACGGGGAGCCGACGCAGCAAATAGGTGTTCTTGGGCAATAGAGCCTGATGCTGCAAGGCTGCTAGCAAATCGTCTGAGGCATTAGAAATCTGGTGGGCGCGCCAGGGGCGAAACGAGGTCAGCAAAAAGCGAGGAGCGGCAGCTAGCAGACCTGGTTCTGGCAAATCTGGGGGCGACTCTGAAGCGGATAGAGTTGAGGTAGGTAAACTCAGGGCCGATATACCGGAGGGCAGAGCTGCTGACGGGGGGGTTAGTTTGCCTGAGATCCCTTTGCTCACCCTGCGGGGCAGTAGGTCTAACATGTTTGGGCTGTGGCTGTCTACCCTTTATTGTGGCACTTTTACCCACAGCGCGATCGCCCTAACCGTTGCCTACTGCCCTAGTCTGCCATATCAGCTACGGTATCGGGCGATCGCAGAGGTTATCCAATTCTCTGAACTCCGGCTACATACCCAGAATCCAACGTGCTGCCCCACAGGTGTTTCGTAACTCAAAACTCAAAATCAAAAACTGGTATTACCATAGGTCAGTAAACGCTCTAGACGAGGGGCCACAAATGACCGTCATCGCAGTGATCGATTACGACATGGGCAACCTACACTCTGCCTGCAAAGGGCTGGAGCGGGCGGGCGCAACCCCTTGGGTGACAGATGTTGCCGCAGAGTTAGCGACAGCAGACGGGGTGGTTTTACCCGGAGTTGGAGCCTTTGATCCGGCTATGCAGCATTTGCGATCGCGTGATTTAGCTGAGCCAATCAGGCAAATTATTGCCAGTGGCAAACCCTTTTTAGGCATTTGCTTAGGACTACAGGTTTTGTTTGAGGCCAGTGAAGAAGGCCAAGAACCCGGCTTAGGCATAATTCCAGGAACAATTAAGCGCTTTCGCCCAGAACCCAACCTGACGGTTCCCCACATGGGCTGGAACCAGCTCCAGCTGACGCAGCCTAACATTGGCCTCTGGCAGTCAGTACAGTCCGGTGACTGGGTTTACTTTGTCCATTCTTTCTACGCAGCTCCAGCAGATCCAAGCCTCAACGCGGCAACTGTTACCCACGGCAGTCAGGAAGTCACAGCAGCGATCGCCCGTGACAATCTCATGGCTGTACAGTTTCACCCGGAGAAATCTGCTAGTGCGGGGCTGAAAATTTTGTCTAATTTCGTGGCGCTGGTGCAGGCAAAGGAGCTGGTAGGGAGTCGCTAGGCCCATGTCTTTGCGCATCTACGGCAACCGCCTGCTAAAAACTCTGCCCGGTCAGGCCACTCGGCCAACTGCGGCTCGGGTGCGGGAGGCGCTGTTTAACATCTGGCAGGGGCAGGTAGCAGGCTGTCGCTGGCTAGACCTGTGTACCGGGAGCGGGGCTATAGGTGCCGAGGCGATCGCCCGAGGAGCGGCCCAGGTCGTAGGTATTGAGCAATCGAGTCAGTCCTGTCGCCTGATCCAAGAAAACTGGCAGCGACTAGCCCAGCCCGAACAGACCTTTGAGGTGCGACGCGGCGATATCCGTCAGCAAATCCAACAGCTTCAGGGACAGGTTTTTGATCGGATCTACTTTGACCCACCCTACGCCAGCGATCTCTATGAGTCAGTCTTACCAGCGATCGCCTCTCTGCACCTGCTGGCCCCCACTGGAGAAATAGCTGTAGAGCATCGGCCCCAGCGCTGGAGCGCGCAGGCGATCGCGGGTCTAGAAATCATCCGCCAAAAACGCTATGGCAGCACCACGCTAACTTTTTACACCGCAGTTCCCCAGTTTTAGCCGGGGAACTTGGTGATGCAGAGGCTTTAGACTAGAGCTAATTGCAGCCTCTCTAAATCTCAGACTTTTAGAACTTATCCGTAATCCAAGACACTAGGAGAGTTGAACTTTAGTAAGGCATTAGGATGGCACGCAGTTCGCCCCCTCTGTTCCTGGTGGTATGGAGATCTACATACAGACGATTGTTGCTAAGAGCGTCTAACTGCTCAGGCGTGAGAGTATACTCACCTGCAGCGCTGCCCTCCCGCCCCATCGGATCTGAGATTACATCCAAAGCATACTGGAAGGGGCCGTTTTCGTCAGGACTTCCCTGATGAATATGAAAAGCCGAGGTAATGCTGGGGTTGGGTGGACTTACAGGGTCGCTCTCATAGCTACGCATCGGGCTAGAAAGGTTTTTAAAACTACCACGGACAATTAGTCGATTGTCTGATAGCACAGCGCCTACCGCCCCCCGAGCTAGAGTATCTGGGGAATTGGGCACTACATTTTCCTCACTCATAACCGCTACATAAGACATCAAGGAGGTACTCGCAGCTCCCTGAGCCATGAGTACCGACTGAGCCTGCTGCAGGTTACTATTGAGCGCTTCTCCTAGAAAAACATCTGATGTATTTGCCTGAAAGGCATGGCCCATTGTTGAAGGCGATAATGATGCAGCGGCTCGGCCCAAGGTAGGACTCAGCCAGCCAGTCGCAATCAGGCATAAGCAAGTCAGCGCACTCAGTAAAACGAGCCGCATCCTCTTCAGGCTAGACATAAAATTTCCTGTGATTAAGTGAATTCTGCTTAGAGCGTCGTTGATTTATTGACACTCATAAATATTACGAAGATATCAGAAGTTTGGATGCAAAACTGGCGTCAGCTTTAGTCATCTTCAAACCTGTAGCCAACGCCAATTACGGTTTTGACAAAGCTGGGATGGGACGGATCCGGCTCAATTTTTTTGCGCAGTCGGGCAATGTGGCTGTCTACAACGCGCTCATCACCAAAAAAATCTTCACCCCAGAGTCTTTCGACTAGCTGAGTGCGATTCCAAACCCGCCCTGGATAGCTCATGAAGGTAGCCAGCAGGTCAAACTCAAGCGGCGTCAGGTCGAGCAGTCCGACAGCCTGACCTCCTATCTCTTGCTCCCCTGTCTGGCGCAGGGCCGTGCGCTGGTCTAGATCAACCGTGAAATGGGGGGTTCGGTAGACCTGACTTTGAGCGCTGTGACGCAGACTGCGGCGCAGCAGCGCCCGTACCCGCGCCACCAGTTCACGCGGGCTAAAGGGCTTGACCATGTAGTCATCAGCCCCGGTAGAGAGGCCAATGATGCGGTCGATTTCTTCTCCCTTTGCCGTCAGCATCAAAATGTAGGGATCTTTGCTACCGGGCTGCTGGCGAATGCGGGCGCAGACCTCTAGTCCGTCTAGCCCTGGCAGCATCAGATCTAGCACAATTAGGTCAGGCTGGCGATCGCGGAAAAGCTGTAGCCCGGTATTGCCATCCCGGCAGGTTTCGCAGCTAAACCCTTCTTTTTCCAGGTAAAGCTTAATTAGCTGAGCAATTTCATCTTCGTCTTCAACGATTAAGATATTCATGCATTCTCTAAGACTAGCCTGCTGAGATCTAGGGTAAAGCTGATAGCCTGGGCAATTCAAACCAGGCAAGATTTATTTGGCGTTGTGCCATTCCTTAGCTAAGATTCTACGAATGGTGCTCAGGGTGATAGTAGGTTGCTCTAGAAAAAAGTCAATGTTAACCTCTCCTCCTTCTCAAAAAGTAAACCTGAATCAGCTCACTCAGCGACTGATTCAGCGTCTGCAGGGGCAACAGCCCGCAGTGGCAAACTGGCAAATTCGCCTCTCTAAACGGCAGGCAGCTTTGTTAGTACTTGCAGAGCATGAAGCAACCGAGGCCCCAGGCAGCGCCGCCGAGGCGGCAGCTATTTCAGGTGCAATTGAAACTATCCTGCGATCGCTGCTAGATCAGATGGCCCAGGCCGGAACATTAGAAACCTTGAGCGCTGATCTAGCTGCTGCTCAAATCCCGATTCGGATCTATCTGCGGCGGCTGAGAGAGAAACAGCCTTACCAAACGCGATCGCTGCTCTGGCGAAATCCAGATCCGCTGATTGCCTTGCTGGCAGATGACGCCGCCCTCCCCGATGATCCAGCCGAGCTAGCTAATATGTCTGACAGCTCAGCTCTGGTACCTTTTCAAGCCCCTTTTCAAGCCCCTTTTCAAGCCGTAGACTGGCCACTAGCTCCGGCTGCAGATTTAACCCCAGATGCAAGCACAGATGTAGGCACAAGCAATTCTGACGAGGCCGCAGCGGTTCCCCGCCGCTGGAAAAAAAATCTGCCCCAGGTACCGCTCTGGCTGGCGGGCACCATCGCTGGCACAGTGCTGCTGCTGGGATTTGGCTATGGCGTGACGCGGCCCTGCGTTCTAGGCCGCTGCGAACGACTAGCAACCGCAGCCACCCTCAGCAACGCGGCCTTAGACAGCCTCAAAATACAGCCCGCTCCAGCAGACGTGCTGCAGGCCCACACCCAGCTAGAGTCAGCCGCTGCTATTCTGCAGCCGGTGCCGCCTTGGTCACCCCACCACGCCGCCGTTGAGGCAGCCCAAAAGTCCTACGCTCAAGAGGCTGAGGTTTTAGGCCAGGTGATTGCTGCCCAAAAAAACGCTACCCTGGCGGCTGAAAAAAGTCAAAACCCACCCCACTCGGTAGTTCAGTGGCAGGTGGTCGAAAACTACTGGCGACAGGCTATTTTGCAGCTAGAGCAGGTACCCCAAGACAACTTAGTCTATGCCTTTGCTCAGACGAAGCGCCGAGAGTATGAAGCGAACCTGGCTAAGACCCGCGATCGCGTTGCGGCTGAGGAATCGGCAGCAGCGGCCCTGAAGCAGGCAGTAGAGGCCGGACAGCTGGGGCTACACCACCTAGAGACTGCCGACTCACTATCAAGCTGGCAGGTGGCCCACCGCGAGTGGCAAACCGCAATCAGCCAGCTCCGCCGTATTCCCAAAGGCACCGTCGCCCACGAAGAAGCGCAGGATCTACTGACCCCCTACCGCAATCACCTGCTAGAAACCCGCGATCGCTCAGCCGCGAACAGTCTGGCGCTCAGGCTTATAGCCGAGCCACCCAAACCGCCCAAAAAGCCCAGCAGCTTGAACAAAAAAGCCAGTGGACGCTGGCTGTACAAACCTGGCGGCAGGCTTTAGACTATGCCCAGCAGGTGCCCGCAGATACGACCTTTGCGGCCAACGCCAAGACCCTGCTAGATCCCTACCGGCTGTCTTTGTCTCAGGCCCAGCAGCAGCTGCGCTCAGCCGTCGGTACTCAGAAAATTCAGCAGCAGCTCAATCAAATCTGCAGCCCCAACTCGCGGATTTGCCGCCACAGGCGCATAGGCGATCGCGTCCGCATTAACGTGATTGCCCTCTATGCCGACGCGATTGAGCAAACCTTTAGCGATCCGCGTTTGGCCGGACGTCCTCAAATGACCCCAGAGGTGGCGCAAAACACCAGTCGGCTGCTGCGGCAGGTGGCAGAGGTCAGCCGCACAGCTCAGTCACCGATTGAAATCTATGACAGCAGAGGCGCATTTATCATTCGCTATCGCCCTGATCTAGGCGGCTTTGTCAAGCACTAGGCAGCACGAGCTGCGCGGCTTTGTTAAAACACTGGCGGGCAATCCCCTGGGTAATCAGCAGCGCTGTCAGCAGATCGGCAAAAGCCAGCATAAACATAATCAGCATCTGATAAAGAGCTGCATTTAGCGGATCAACGCCGCTGAGAAGCTGGCCCGTAATAATACCGGGCAGCTTGACGATGCCCACCACCATCATTGAGTTGATCGTCGGAATCAAGCCGGCTTTAATCGCTTCTTTGCGGTACTGAGCAATCGCCTGAGCTGGGGTCGCGCCTAGGCTGAGGTAGGTTTCAATTTCTCGCCGTCGCTGCTTCATCGTGCTAACCAAGCGATCGCCTGCGATCGCCGCTGCATTCATGGCGTTGCCCAGCACAATTCCGGCTAGCGGAATCAGGTATCGAGGTTCATACCAGGTTTCAGGCCGAATTACCGTTAAACTGGTATAGCTCAGGGTCAGCAGCGTACTGGTGAGCAAACAGCCCCAGACAATCGGCAGCAGCCGCGAGAGCTTTTTGCTAATGCGGTTACGAGCCACCAGCGCCGCTGTCATCAGCATCACCAGCAATATCAGCAGCACCGCAAACGGGTTGCGCCACTCAAACACCACTGCCAGCACGTAGCCCACTGCCCCCAGCTGCAGCACCGTGCGCCCGGTAGCCATGACCAAATTCCAGGTGAGGCCCAGCCGCTGCCAGCTGGCCAGGGCGATCGCCGCCGCCATCAGTCCCAAAGCCCACAGCAGCCGCAGCAGGTTAAGTTCAATGAGAGTATCTGTATCCAAAACCTCAAGCCGCTGTAGAAATTTGCTGACTCTGCCTATCTTAGGACGCTAAAGTTCTCAATTTTCGCTTTACTGAGGATCAAACGTCCTCTAAAGCCAACGCTCTCATGCCTGACACTTTCCTTGCCCTCCCTAAAAGCCAACTATGCTGGCAGATGTTCTGATGGGCGTCACGATGGATTTGCTTTAAGTACCTGCTGATTATGCCTAAACTCAGTCTCCGGGGCCGCCTGTTTTTTTCCTACCTTTTGGTTATGGGCATTGGTATTTCTACGCTGGCGGGGCTGGGCTGGCTTTATGCACCTCGGCTGTTTGTGGTTTCGCTAGAGCGCATTGAGGGCCGGGGCTATCGAATTCAGCAAATGAAAACCCAGCTGGTCAAGGGGTTTGAATTTGCCTGGACGCGAGGCATGTTTTGGTCAATTGTCATGGGGGGAACCACCGCTGTGGCGCTGAGCTACTGGATGTCACGCCGCATTGTTCGTCCCCTGCTACAGCTAGAGGCCGTGACCGATAAGTTTGCTGCCGGACATTTTGCTGAGCGGGTGCCTGGCTCAGATATTCCAGAGCTGAGTCGGCTAGCGGCTAGCTTTAACCGCATGGCGACTGAGATTGAGGGAGTTGAGCAGCGACGGCGAGATCTAGTCAGCGATCTGAGCCACGAACTGCGAACGCCGCTGACGATTGTGCGGGGCTATTTAGAGGGTTTAGCAGATGGCACCCTGGAGCCTTCTGCTGAAATCTATCAGCGGCTCACGCGCGAAACGATTCGCCTGCAGCGTCTGGTCAATGATTTGCAGGAGCTGTCTAAGTTAGAGGCAGGCTACCTCCCCATCCATCTACAGCAGTTCAGGCTGGTGCCTCTGCTCCAGAGCCTAGTACAGCGTTTTTCAGATCAAATTTCTGACCAGCAGCCCCTGCGCCTAGAGCTAGCCTGTGCTGAAACTCTGCCTCTGGTCAGGGCAGATCCGGAGCGAGTTGAGCAGATTATGGTGAACTTGCTAAGCAATGCGCTGCGCTACACGCCTGAAGGCTCAATTACTGTCAAGGGTTGGGCAGAGGGCGATCGCGTTTGGACAGCCGTACTCGATACGGGAGAGGGCATAGCTGCAGACGATCTGCCCCATGTCTTTGAGCGGTTTTGGCGTGCCGATCGCTCCCGCGATCGCCATTCGGGGGGGACAGGCATTGGTCTGGCAATTTGTAAACGCCTAGTAGAGCTACAGGGAGGACAAATTTTTGTTGATAGTCAGCTAGGGCAGGGCAGCACATTTCGCTTTTGGCTGCCTGCTGCACCCAAAAAGATATAGCGGCATTTTGAAACCAGCACATTGGCAAATTTCAGCCATCCGCTCAGGAGGCTATTGGTTATAGTTGAAGGGGCATCTTGATTTGGCTCACTGAGTATCAGTCGTAATGCAGCAACCTCCCAAACTGTCTGATTTTCAGAATTCTGCTCAAAACAATAGCCAGCTCAGAACTCTGTGTCGCTCAGGGCAGCTTTTCCGCGATCGCTATCGCATCCTCAAGGTGCTAGGTCGGGGAGGCTTTGGCGTTACGTTTTTGGCTCAGGATGTCGCCCTGCCAGCGTCTCCTTTGTGCGTTATTAAACAGCTTTCCCCCAAGGTGAGAAATCCACTTTCGCTAGAGCGGGCAAAAGTTCGTTTTCGCCGGGAGGCTCGAATTTTGTCGCAGTTGGGCAGTCACTCTCAAATACCTATGCTGCTCGACTACTTCACCATTAAAGGCGAATTTTTTCTGGTTCAGGAGTTTGTTCAGGGAGATACGCTAGCCAAAGAAGTCCGGCGATCAGGGACTTTGGGCGAGCTACAGGTGAAGCGGTTTTTGCAAGAGATTCTGCCAGTCATTCACTACATTCACCACCACCGGGTCATTCACCGAGACATCAAACCGCCTAATATTATTCGCTGTCGAGAGCACCAGCGGCTGGTGCTGATTGATTTTGGAGCAGTGCGAGAGTGTCTAGCCGGGGCTGATGAAACTGGTTACCGGGCACCCACAACTCAGTTTGTCGGCACGCTGGGCTTTGCCCCGCCAGAACAGCTAGCTTTGCGGCCTACCTTCGCTAGCGATATCTATGCGCTGGGAGTGACCTGTCTTTATTTGCTGACGGGTCATTCTCCAGTTGAGTTTGAGGAGGCTGAGGCGGGGGGGCTGCTTTGGCAAGACAGAGTGCAGCTTAGTTCTCACTTTTCGTCTGTTTTGGCTAAGATGCTGAAGCCTGACGTACAAGATCGCTATCAGCAGGTTGAAGAAGTGAAGCGGGCACTCGATCTTGAACCTTACTTCAGCAGCCTAGCCGATTGTCTCCACACGCAGCCTCCCACTGCTTTGGGGGCTGGAGTTGATCAGCTCCACCCAATGGATAGCTACCTGACCCCGATTCAGCAACGAGCCGCCGCAATTCGTAGCTGGCGATCGCGCCGCAAAGCAAAAGATTCCTCAAAGGCAAGGCGCGGCCTTTCCAGCAGCATCACGTTTCCGCTTTAGGATTTTGCTGCGATCGCCTCAAAATCGAAGCAGCCGCCACGACGAGCATAGCCAGCCTCGGTTCTTGAGGTTTTGTCTGCCTTGCTCAAATTTCTCAACGTCCTAGTGAACACAGATGCCGCGACTGCCTATGAGCCGCTGAAATTCCATTTGCGCCACTCTATCGGCAATGCGCGGTCTTCTATAGCGATAAGTGGGAGGCTTACCGAGGTGTACTGCCCTCAAAACGTCATTAGGCAGTGACGAAGCAGAGTGGTCAAACCAGCTACATTGAGCGCTTCAACTGCACTTTACGCCAGCGAGTCTCGCGGTTTATCCGTCGCAGTTTAGCCGTTTCTAAGTGTCTGTTTAATCACGTTGGCTTGCTGTGGAACTTTATCCACCACTACAACGCATCATTACCCATTTAGTACCACCAACAGTTGGTATCAGTAAATTTTCTGGAGATGAGCCAGATAAAACAAAGGCTGTTCTCGTAAAATCACTGGACTTTTGCTGACGTTCCAGATCTGGGGAAAAACTTGAGTAGCTGTAAGCGAACTGAGCTTTTGAGCAGGCTTATGGCTGAAACTTATTTTGCAGGCGATCTGAGCGACTTTTTGCCCACGAAACCATTTTCGACAGACGGCTTTAATGCTGCAACGAGGTCAGACTTAGGCGATACTTTTTGGCTAGGAGCTGATCTAGCTCAAAACAGCCGCGCCTTAGAGCAGTCTATGGCGAATCTTGCGGTCGATCCTGTACTTTCTAATCAGGCAGAGACCTCTAGGTCGATCGCCTCTAACACGACCGATCACCTGATTGTGCAGATGAGCGAACTATTGTCGGGCGATCGCTTACTGACAGACCAGGTCAGCCAGCCAGCCAGCGATTCTCTGGCAGGAGCCTGGCAGCTAGCTCAGGCTCAGCTATCGCAGTTTTTAGAAAACCCCGAGTTTGAGGCAGTGATGGCGACGGCATTTGGCGAACAGGCAGATGCTAATCAGGCTCGTCAGATCATTGCCGACTGGGGCCAAGGGCAGGATCTGCCTGCTCTAGAAACTATGCCAACAGCGGTGCTACAGGCACGCGGGGCTTTCTCCGCCAGCAGCCAGACTGTCTATTTAGGGCAAGACTGGCTGGAGCAGAACTCACAGTCTGCGATCGCCGCTGTTTTGCTAGAGGAGCTAGGCCACGCCCTGGATAGTCGCCTGAACGTTACCGATGCTGCCGGAGACGAAGGCGCTATCTTTGCCGCGCTGGTGCAGGGGCAGGCGATCGCCCCGGCTGCTTTAGCTAGCCTCAAAGCCGAAAACGATCACGCCCTCCTGCACTGGCAGGGTTCTGACTGGGCCGTAGAGCAAGCCGCCCTGGGCGAGTTTACCGTGGGTGCGACCGGGCAGGTCAGCGTCGAGTTTGTTTTTGATGGGGGAGCCTATACGGGAGAGCTGGCGCTCTTTAGCCTGACGGGGCTGGAAAGCTTGATGCCGGGGTCAGATGCCTATACCGCTGAAGCTGCCCGTCGCGCCCTCAGCGGCTCCTCTGAGGGCTATGTGGTAATTTCAGATGCTAAGCAACGGGCAACAGTTTCTGGCGAACTAGGGGAGCGCGATTGGAACCAAGGACGCTCCAGCAGCCCGGTACCCGTTGCCCTGACGCCAGGAGACAGGTTCGGCTTTATGCTAGCGCCTAACGGCAGCGTCCAGGATGTTTTCAATCAGCCTGCTGGGGATAGCAAGCAGCGGCCTCTGTTTTCCATGGCGGCGGCTAATCCTCAGGGCTTAATCCAGATGGGGCAGATGACAAATGGCCTGTTTGCAATGGAAGATCTGCGCCGCGATCGCCGCTCAGACGACGACTTTAATGACTTAATCTTCAAAGTAGAAGGCGCAACCGGACAGGCCGCTGCCTTGGAGTCGCTGCTACCCCGCCGCTATGACTGGCAAAACACAGACACGTTTGAGAGAATTTTAGCGATCGCCAGTCCAGTCCCTCCTGCTGGCCCTAGCCCAAATCCTGGCGGCTCTCCCGACCCCAATCCCACCAGCAATCCTGACCCAAATCCTGGCGGTTTTCCTGGCAATCCCGATCCAAATCCCGGTGGCAGTTCCGACCCCAATCCTGGCAGTCCAGGCAGTGACCCCGGCAGCAGCCCCGGCATTCCTACCACGCTGCTAACCTCCTTTGTCGATAGCCTGGTCAAGTTCGACCCCGCTTACTCAGAAACCGCGATCGCGGCGCTCAGCGGCAGCCAGATTACCCTGGGAGACAAAACTATTTACATCGGCACTCAGCAGGTCAGCAGCAACAACCAAAACCCCATCATTAGCCTGTTTGACAGTGCCAACCCCCTAAACAACTGGACACGCACCGACTATGAAACCACCGGAGCTGACGGGCGCGGCATTGGCCTAGCCTGGACGGGCAGCGATCTCTACGGTGTGTTTACTGTTGATGGCACCCAGGGCAATTCCAGCCAGGACTTTCGCCGAGAGAGCCAAGATGCCCAGCAGTCATGGTTGCGCAGCTACGGTCAGGGCGGTGGCCCCAAGGTGTCAGTCATTGGTCGCCTAGATTTAGCCACAGGCGAACTGGTGGATGCCGCTTATCTCTCTGCTCTTTTGAGCGATGGTAAGAGCAATACGCTGGTAGTCAATGATCTAGCTGTCAACAGCGCCGGTAACCTAGTGCTCAGTGCCGACTCCTTTTTTTCGCCCCGCCGACCCGACGGCAGTTCCATGGAGCAGGTCGGCCCGGGTGACTCTCCCTTTGCCTACACGGTTGAGATCTTGCCAAACCTGAAGCAGGTAGTGAGTACACAGGCTGACGGATGGCTGTAGCTACCTTCTTCAGTGACGGCGAAAGCTGGTAGCGTAGCCATAGATTAGGTCATGGCAGCAGCTTTTGAAGACGCGATCGAACTATTGGCAACTGGCTCCCTATGTGCGGCAGCAGTGGCGCACTATTTTTGTGCTTTTTTGTCAACGCTGATTTTTACGGCATTCTGGCCAATTTTGGCTTGGCTCTCAGGCCAGATTATTGCGCTGCTGGTTCGGGGGCGTGTGGTGGCCCTAGCTCAGGTCGCAGCGCTGACGATGGTAGGTTTTTGATTCAAAACTGGGCCAGTACGGGCAAGATTCTCTAATGGCGAAAGCGGCTTTGCAGATAGCTTTGAATTTACGAATGCAGGTTTTTATCCACCTGCAGCGGCTCAGCCTTGCCTATTTTGAAAGAGCGCAGACGGGCGACTTGGCCTACCGTCTGACTGAGGATGTCGATCGCGTTGGGGAAGTTGTCAACAAGTTCTTTCATGATTTTGTACCCTCGATACTTCAGCTCGTCGTGGTGCTGGGGTATATGCTCTATCTCAACTGGCAGCTAACGCTGGCGGCGCTGATTTTAGTGCCGCTGCTGGCGATTTTGACGGGCTGGTTTGGCGAAAAGATGCTGCAGTTTTCGCGGCGCAGTCAAGATCTGGTTTCTGATTTGTCGTCTCGGCTGATTGAGGTTTTAGCGGCATTCGGCTGGTGCAGGCGTTTGCGGCAGAGTCCTATGAGATTGAGCAATTTCGTCAGGCCGCAGAGCGCAATCGACAGGCGCGCTACTCGGCGGAGTGGCTGAAGTCAGTGCAGTATCCGATTACCGGGTTCCTATACGCGCTGATAGTGGCGCTGCTGCTGCTGATGGGTTCCTGGCAGATTGCTGAGGAAAATCTCACAGGCGCTGAATTTGGCAGCTATATCGCGGCGGCGCTGATGCTGATCGACCCGGTTAATCATGTGATTATTAATTACGGTCAGTTTAAGGAAGGCGAAGCCTCGCTCGATCGCATCTTTGAGCTACTGGCTCTACAGCCAGAGATTTTAGAGCGGCCCAATGCCAAAAAACTGCCAGCGGTGGCGGGCGAGGTTGAATACTGCAATGTCAGCTTTAGCTACCGGGCCGATCAGAGCGTGCTTCAGGGCTTGAGCCTGAAAGTTATGCCGGGAGAGGCGATCGCCTTAGTGGGGGCTTCTGGCGCTGGCAAAACCACGCTGGTCAATCTGCTGCCCCGCTTCTACGAGCCGCAGACTGGAAAAATCCTGATTGACGGGCATGATATTCAGTCGGTGACGCTGCAGAGCCTGCGGCAGCAGATTGGCATTGTGCCCCAGGAAAATATTTTGTTCACGGGTACGATTGCGCAAAATATTGCCTTTGGGCGATCGCAGTTTGACCTAGAAGCGGTGCAGGCTGCGGCTAAGGTCGCCAATGCCCACGGGTTTATCAGTCAGTTTCCTCAGGGCTATCACACCTGGGTAGGAGAGCGCGGGGTGAATCTCTCTGGCGGGCAGCGGCAGCGCATTGCGATCGCCCGTGCGGTTTTACTAGATCCTAAAATTTTGATCTTAGATGAAGCCACCTCTGCTTTAGATTCTGAGTCAGAGGCCCTAGTGCAAGAGGCGCTAGAGCGGCTGATGCGCGATCGCACCGTGTTTATCATTGCCCATCGTCTAGCGACCGTCCGCAATGCCGATCGCATTTTGGTACTAGAGCAGGGGCGGGTGGTAGAGCAGGGCACTCATGCTGAACTGTTAGCCAAAGGCGATCGCTACGCTCACGTCTACGCCCAGCAGTTTCACTCTGGTTTGTAATGGAGTATTTATACTCACTCCCCAAAGCCGTTCTAACCCCGCGACCTAACTGCAGGCAGAGCAGGATTCGTCCTGACGGCAGACGATGCTATCTAGCAAACCCCGTTACTGTCAAGCTATAGCCTCAGAAGTTCTTTTCAAAGCTTCTAGAATCCACAGGAACCAAACTATGCAGCTCAAGCCGATTCATCAGCAGGTCGTTGTCGTCGTTGGGGCCTCCAGCGGGATTGGACGAGACGCTGCCCTAGCCTTTGCCCAACGAGGCGCTCAGGTAACGGTGGCCGCCCGCAATCAGGAGGCACTAGACTCGCTGGTGAATGAGATTCAGCGCAGCGGCGGAAAGGCGATCGCGGTTCTGGCAGATGTGGCTGATTTTGAGCAGGTTCAGGCGATCGCAGCCGCAGCCGTAGCCGCCTTTGGTCGGATCGATACCTGGGTACACTGTGCCGCCGCAGGCATGGTAGCCACTTTTGAAACCATGACGCTGGAGGAGTTTCGTCGAGTGATTGACGTCACTCTAATGGGCCAAATCTATGGCGCTAGGGCGGCCCTTCCTTATCTCAAGCAGACAGGACAAGGATCGCTGATTGCCATTTCTTCAATGGAAGGTCGCCGCGCTCTGCCGTTGCAAAGTGCCTATTCAACTGCCAAGCATGGTTTGGAAGGCTTTGTAGAATCACTGCGGGTTGAGCTTGAGCACGACGGCTTTGACATCAATGTCACCAGCATTAAGCCTGCTGTCATCAATACGCCGTTCTACAACCACGCCCGTACTAAAATCGGCGTCAAGCCCACTGGAATACCGCCTTACTACAGTCCTGGTTTAGTCACTGAGGCTATTTTGTATGCTGCTGAGCATCCAACCCGAGACTACATTGTGGGGGATGTGGGTAGAGTTTTGGACTGGGCGCAACGGTTAGCTCCAGCCCTGCTAGACATTGTTTTGGCTCGAATAGGTTTTCAAGGGCAGCAAACCAATGAGCCCAAGCTGCCGCAAGATCCCGATAATTTATTTGAGCCAATGTCAGGCTATGAGCAGGCTGAAGGCGATTTTGAGCATCTCAGCGTTCCGAGCGTTTCTGACTGGGTGGTCAAGAATCCGATGCCGGTAGCCGGGGCGATCGCGCTGGGTGCTGCAGTCGTCTTAGCGGCTAACGCCTTCAAAAAAGGCAAATCTAGCTAAATCAGACCCGCTGGCAGACAGTCTAGACAACCCATTTTTCCAGAGTGAGGATAGTTATCCCTACGAATGACTCAGCCGCCCAAAGAAGCTATACAAATTCAGCAAATTGCTCAAGAAACTTTCGGCTACGAGCAGCTCCGTCCCGGACAGCAAGAAGTTATTCAATCAGTTCTAGAGGGCCGCGATACCCTAGCGGTGATGCCGACCGGCTCGGGAAAATCAGCCATCTATCAGATTGCAGCTTTGATGATTCCCGGCGCAACCGTGGTGATTTCGCCCTTAATTGCCCTACAGCAGGATCAGCTAGAAGCCCTCGAAACCCAGGAGATAGCTGCTGCTGCCGTCGTCAACTCCACCCTCTCAGCCACTGAGCGCAAAGCCGCCTTTGCAGACCTAGAAGATAAGGCCCTAGAATTTATCTTTTTGGCGCCAGAGCAGTTTAGCAATGAAGAGACGCTGGCCCAGCTGCAGGCAGCCAAGCCCTCCCTATTCGTAGTGGATGAAGCCCACTGCATCAGCGAATGGGGACACGATTTTCGGCCTGATTATCTGCGGCTGGGCACCGTGATTGCAGCCCTAGGCTCTCCGACCGTGCTGGCACTGACGGCAACAGCCTCGCCCCTGGTGCGCAACGAGATTGTTGAACGATTGGCGATGCATGAACCCAACGTCGTGGTTCGCGGATTTGATCGGCCCAATATCGAACTCAGCGTCAAGGCGTTTCACCAAGCTGAAGAAAAGCGCCCCAGTTTGGTCGCTCAGGTTGTAGCTGCGGCAAAACCCGGCATTATCTATGCCGCCACGCGCAACCATACTGAAGAGGTGGCCGAGTGGCTCAGGGATCAGGGTGTGAAAGCAGCCCATTACCACGCGGGCCTGAAAACCTCTGCAAGAGAGCAGGTGCAGGCTGACTTTATGGCCGATCGGCTAGAGGTGATTGTGGCGACTACGGCTTTTGGCATGGGCATCGACAAGCCCAATGTCCGCTTTGTCTTCCACTATGACATTAGCGATTCAGTGGACGCCTACTACCAGGAGATTGGTCGGGCCGGGCGGGATGGCGATGCCGCCACGGCGGTTTTGTTTTACTGCCCAGAGGATCTCAAAATCCGCCGCTTCCTAGCCAGTAGCGGACAGCTTGAGCCAGAGCAGGTAGAAGCGGTAATTACAGCAGTTGCAGCCGCTGATGAAGCAGTTGAGCCGCAGGATTTGCAAGATGCCCTAGATATCTCTCAAACAAAGCTGACAAAAGTTCTGCAGCGGCTAGAAGAGGTAGAGGCCGTTGAAATTTTGCCCAGTGGCGCTATAGCCTCAGATGAGACAGGTACTGACCCGCAGAGCGCCGCCGCAGCGGCTCTGCTGGCTCAAGAGCGACGGCAAACCTTCGAGCGATCGCTGCTAGAGATGATCCGGGGCTACGCCGAGGTGCGAGACTGTCGGCGGCAGTATCTGCTCAACTATTTTGGTGAGCCGTTTCAAGACCCCTGCAACTCCTGCGATAACTGTCAGGCCGGAATTGTGGTTCAAGAAGACAGTCAGCAGCCCTTCCCCCTCAGCAGCTGCGTGATTCACACTAGCTTTGGCAAAGGGCAGGTAATGCGCTACGAAGGCGATAAAGTCGTTATTTTGTTTGACACCGTAGGCTATAAAACCTTTGTCACCAAGCTGATTGCTAACAAGCTGAGGCAGATTAGCTGAGGGCTTTGAGCTGACAGCCACAGGCTGAGTATGCTCGTGCTAGCGCACACTGACGGAACCCCAAAGCTATGGCCCAGCCTGTTTGGCGCTAAGATTTAGCTATAAAACCAGGAGGCCGACATGCTGGCTGAGCTAGTAGATGAGCTAGCGCCAACAGGAACGGATCGAGCCGTCTGTTTGTTAGTCAATGACGTAAGCTGGCAGGCGTATGAAGCCCTGCTGATGAAGCTGGCTGACCAAACTTCGCTGCGGGTGGCGTATCTAGATGGGGTGCTTGAGGTTGTGTCTCCGAGTCGTCGGCACGAGGGTGTGAAGAAACGAATTGCCACGCTTTTAGAGATTTTTTTTGAGGTGGCTGAGATTGAATATTTCCCCCTAGGTTCAGCGACGCTGCGAAATCAGGGGCAGCGAGGCGGACGGGAGCCAGATGAGAGCTACTGCCTTGGTTTAGAGAAGGCGATACCCGATCTAGCGATTGAGGTGATCTTGACCAGCGGTGGCTTAGAGCGGCTGGCGGTCTATGCTCGCTTAGGGGTGGCCGAGGTTTGGTTTTGGCAACTGGGTGAATTTTCGATTTTTTGTCTGGAAAACGAGGGCTACAGGCAGCGCGATCGCAGTCAGCTTTTATCCCAGCTAGATTTGGATGTGCTCAAGTCGCACATTGATGCACCCAGTTCGCTGACAGCGGTAAAAGCATTTCGAGAGCAGGTGAAAGCGATGCTGATGAATTCTTACCCAAAAAATAATTGCTAAAAAGTAGCTAAAGATAATGATTCAAGCAGATTCTGCCCCGCTGACGTTTGAAGATTACTTTAGGGCTTACCCGGAGGATGGCGGTATCTACGAACTCATTAATGGAGAGCTGGTAGCCGTGAATCCTAGAGACGACCACGAGGAGGTGATTGCGTTTGCGGTTGCTGAGCTGAATCTTGAAGTTCGTCGCCAGAATTTACCCTAGGTATTGCCCAGAACCTGTACGGTCAGGCCCGCCACGCCCTACATGGGCTACAAGCCAGATATTGTGGTGTTAGACAAACGGGCGATCGCAGAGGAGCCGCTTTGGCAAACGCGATCGGCGCTGACGCGGGGCAGTTCAACGCCGCTAGTAATTGAGTATGAATTTTGCTAACCTCAGTTTCGCATCGCCCCCCAAAGTTGGGGGGCTAGGGGGCAAATCATACTTCAATTCAGCAACGCCGAATAAACAAGACAGACTTGCTGCACTGTACCTTCTTTTATACGCTATGAGCGGCAATCTCACTGCGCTCCGGCTGTAACGCCAGAGTAATGCTGATGCCTTCAGGAAATTGTTCACTTAAACTGGGCTGTTCGCTCTGTCCGGCAGCGCCGCCTTCTGCTTCTTCAAAGGTAGAGGTCATATCAGCTGCTTGAGTTGCAGATGCCTGCTGACGTTGAGTTATGCCTTGACAACGCTGCTGAACTAAAGAGTCAGATATGCGCTCAGGTGAATGACCATCTCTAGATTCAAGCTGTCGGGTAAAAGCAGATTTTGTAGGTTCTGCGGCTTTACCCGCAGGCAGCTCAGATCCGAGCTGAGGCTGAATAGGAGGATTACCACCTGCAAAAAGACTCACCTGCATTGGGTCAAAGCCAAACTGCCGGGCACGCTCTACCTGAGCCTGAAGCTGAGGAACAACAGCAGGCTGGGCTGAGGAGATTTTAGCTCCAAAAACCGTAGGCACCTGACCTGATGCTGGATCAATTGTCGGTGCTGGCGAACTGCTATGGGCTGGCTGAGAAAACGATCGAGGATTTAGCTGTGTATTCTCGCTATCGGCATGGGTAGCGGCTTGCGATTTGGATACGCGAGTTTGCATAGTGAACCTTAGAACTTACCAGAACAAAACTTTACCAAAACTACATACCCCATTCGCCTTTTCCAGAAAGTTTGAGGCAATTTATGAGTCAAAGTATGGCCCTAAGCCTCTAGCCAAACTGAAACCGAGCCGCCCTGGCAGCGAAACTCTCCCCAGCCCCACTCATTGGTATAGACAGGCTCGTGGATATGCTCAGTGCTGTCTACAAACTTAGTATTGGGCTTGCCAACTTCCATCCATTTGTACCCATTGGGGCCATCGCTCATCAATACTGCCATCGCTTTCGGGTGTTCGTCATCCCCCAGTCGTGTCCAGCCAATCGTGTTCCAGTGGTCAAAGTAGTCATACTGATCGCCATAGGCATAGTGCTGACGGGCATAGAGAAACTTGTCTAGCAGCCAGCGATGGGAGGGCATCCAGATCTCATACTCATTGCCGTCACTACCGCGATCGCGGTAGTGAGCACCGTAGTAATCAGCATAGAAAACGCAGGGATAGCCCTCTCTTCTGAGCAAAATCAGGGCATAGGCCAGCGGCTTAAACCAGGACTCTACCACTGACTCCAGCATTTGCAGCGGCTGAGAGTCGTGGTTGTCTACAAAGGTGACGGCCTTGCTAGGCTGCTGCTGCATTAGGGTACCGTCTAGAATACGGCGCATATCGTAGTTGCCACCCGCGTTGCTAGCGGCATAGAAGTTATAGTGCAGCGGCACATCAAACAGTGACATACGGCCCTCGGTAATGCCGATAAACCAGTGCAGAGTCTCAATTTCATCGAGCCAATATTCACCGACTGCAAACAGGTCTTTGCCAGACTTTTGGCGCACATGATCTAGCCATTCATTAAAGAAAAAAGCGCGGACATGCTTGACCGCATCTAGCCGAAAGCCGTCTACGCCCGTGGTTTCTAAAAACCATTCCCCCCAATACTTCATCTCACCGCGCACCTGATCGACCCCCATATCTAAGTCGCAGGCCATGAGAAAGTCATAATTGCCTTCGCGCAGATCGACTTCGGTGTCAAACTGCTTATCTTTGAGCCGATAAATTGAGAAATCAGAGGGATCGTCAGCATTGTGGTTAACCGCGTCAAAATGCCACCAGTGCCATTTCATGCCGGAATATTGGTTGCCGCGACCGGGAAAAGTAAAGTTGCTCCAGATGCGGATGGTGCGAGGCAGGCCAATTTCATAGTTGCGATCGTTCCAGGCTACGGGCACAGCTTCTACCGCCTCAATTTCATCAGCCCCGTTGCGGTGGTTGAAGACGCCATCGGCATAAATTTGCAGTCCGGCGGCCTGGGCTGTCTTAATCGCGGTGACGAGCTGCTCACGGGTGCCGTATTTGGTTGCGATCGTATCGCGCTGATCAAATTCTCCCAGGTCAAACAGATCGTAGACGCCGTAGCCCACGTCATAGCCGCCCCCGCTGGCCTTGTAGGCGGGGGGCAGCCATAAGGCCGTAAACCCAGCCTCAGCTAGCCCTTGAGCATTAACGTTGAGTTCGTCCCAATGGGTGCCACCGGGGGGAATATACCAGTGGAAGTATTGCATCATCGTGCCGTTAATCGAGGCCATCTGTCGTTCTCCTTGTCAGACTGCACACTGGCTGGTTTGGTGTAAGACTGGTAAAACTCAATAGTATTCGCCAAGCCGCAAAAATTTTACTCAGAACGGGGATAGGTCATTTTTGGGGCTGCTAATCAAGCCTGTCTCGGCGTTTCAAAGCTAACGTAGGCAGCTCTCAGCGTCAGTACTTGGCAGAAAGATTTAAAAAATGTCCTGACCTGTCTCAATTTGGCTGACATAGCTAATAAGTTGCTGAGG
This sequence comes from Leptolyngbyaceae cyanobacterium RM1_1_2, assembly GCA_012032345.1. GTDB lineage: Bacteria > Cyanobacteriota > Cyanobacteriia > Phormidesmidales > Phormidesmidaceae > Sphaerothrix. The sequence continues at coordinate 82,883 of JAAUQI010000007.1, forward strand.
GAGAATTGAGAATGGCGGATCTAGCGCTATTGGTGGCCCAGTTATCTGCACAGCAGGACTTGCAGGCAAACCGAGATGTTTTGACGGCAGAGGTGGCTCCGGCAAAGACTGCGATCGCTGCCCAGCCCAGACCGCTCGCTGTGGCGATCGCCCCCGCTACGCCCTCTTATCCCAGCTTTAGCCTGCCGCTGCTCAAGCAGCTCTATCAAACCTTGGCCCTGGCTGCCTCTCAAACTAGCTGGGCAGATACCCGCACTACAGTCGCTCAGGTCAATGCTCCGTTTCCGACTCAGCCCCCGGAGCTGACTCCTCCTAGCCTACAGCAGCTACTGCAGGGAATTTCCCGCGATCGCCCCGGCCAGACCCTACCAGAATTAAGTCCACCCAGCCGTCAGCCAACACCGCTACAGTCGGCCTCCCAGCTCAGTCGCTTGCAGGCGCTGCGATCGCCAGTAGAAGCCCTGCCGCGATTTGTGGGGCCGCGTCCTCACTCTGGCAACCAGCTTTATCAGCAGCGCCGCGCCGCCCTGCTCCAGGGCCAGCTTTATACTCGGCTATCCCCCGATAGTTTTCATAGCCAGTGGGCCAATGCCAGTGAGCAACCTGTTTATTCTCAGTGGCGGCAGCTCTTAGCCCAAGAAGCCAGCGCCATGGCGGCTGGTCAGGGGCAAAATCGGCTGACTGTCGTCGTGGGGGATTCTCTCAGCCTCTGGCTACCGCCGGAATGGTTGCCTACCGATCAGTTTTGGCTGAATCAGGGCATTTCGGGGGATACCACAGCAGGTATTTTGCAGCGGCTATCCGCCTTCGACCAGACCCGACCGACGACTATTCACCTGATGGCTGGCATCAACGACCTCAAAAACGGAGCCACCAATAGCGAGGTACTCAGTAACCTGCAGCAGATTGTGCAAAAGCTGCGGCAAACCCATCCCCAGGCCCACATCATTGTCCACTCAATTTTGCCCACTCGCTTAGCCAGCCTGCCCAGCGATCGCATTGCCGCCCTCAACCAGCAAATTGACACCATGACCGCCCAGGCAGGGGCTGATTTTCTTGACCTGCAACCCAGCTTCAAAGACGAGCAAGGCATTCTCCGCCGTGAGCTAACCACCGATGGCCTCCACCTCAGCCCCCAAGGCTACCGCCTCTGGCAGGTTGCCCTCGCAGCCCTTTAGTCCGTGAACCGTCAGGCCAAAATCCGAGGTTCATTTTCTGAGCAATAGGCGCTGGATGCTAAATTTGAGCTAGGCAGTCTGGTAGAGTCACGTTCTGACCCATGCAGCGATCGCTTGAGTGTAGTCAGCACTTACAGCACGAAGAGCCTTATCCTACTGGGTCTTGCGATCCCTTTTGTATCTCAACAGATGAGGGCAGAGATGCTAGCAGCCTGATCATCCTATCTAAAAAGCCGATGGCAGGGTGAGTCCTATAGAAAACCATGCGATTCGGTCTTCGTACCACTAAAATTGGATGACAAACTCTTTGACCGAGACGATTCTGCCTATGAGGTCTTATCTAGCCGCTGCTCTGCAATTGACCAGCATCCCTGACTTAGAACATAACCTGGCCCAGACAGAAGAACTGATTGAACTAGCCGTGCGGCGAGGCGCAGAGCTAATTGCCCTGCCCGAAAATTTTTCATTCTTAGGCGACGAAGCGGCCAAGCTGAAGCAGGCTGCTATGATTCATCAGCTCAGCGAAAAGTTTCTCAAAACGATGGCCCAGCGCTATCAGGTAACGATTTTGGGCGGCGGCTATCCAGTTCCAGCCAGCAATGGCAAAGTCTACAACACAGCGCTGCTGGTAGATCCCAACGGCGAAGAACTGGCCCGCTACGAAAAAGTACACCTGTTTGACGTGAATTTGCCAGACGGCAATACCTACCGCGAATCCAACACGGTCATCTCGGGTCAGCAGCTACCGACGGTCTACCCGGCCAAGCAGTTTGGCAATTTGGGGCTATCGGTTTGCTACGACGTCAGGTTTCCTGAACTCTACCGCCATCTTTCTCAAATGGGAGCAGAAGTTTTGTTTGTGCCTGCCGCCTTTACCGCCTTTACGGGCAAAGACCACTGGCAAATTTTGCTACAGGCACGGGCGATCGAGAATACCTGCTATGTGATTGCCCCAGCCCAAACCGGACGCCACAATCAGCTGCGTCAGTCTCACGGACATGCTCTGATTATTGATCCCTGGGGCGTGATTTTAGCGGACGCCGGAGAGATAGCAGGCATGGCGATCGCAGAGATCAAGCCCGCTCGGCTAGAGCAGGTAAGGCGACAAATGCCGTCTTTGCAGCACCGAATTTTTGTCTAGCAGGGCAATCTTTCTCTGGATGGACTGTCTCTAATTTGTAAACTCGGGTAAAGTAGACAGGATGAATTGCCACGACCTGAATGCTTGACCTGATAAACTCGGTAGCTTACTTAAGTCCGATTTCTAATCTGTTTTCTGCTGCCTCCCCGGTTTTAGCAGAGACTTCTGAAGCTGAGATTGGCCCCTTGGTACTAGCAGGGGTGCTTGTCAGCCTGATAGCAATCTACTTTGCGGCCAAAGTCGGTGGGGAACTGTGTGCCCGCATCAATCTGCCTCCGGTACTGGGAGAACTGGTTGGGGGCGTTGTGGTTGGCGTTTCGGCACTCAACCTGATTGTGTTCCCCGAAAGCACTGAAGGCGCTGGTTCGCTGATTACAGACTTTCTACAGATGACGGCTGGCCTCCAGCCTGAGCTGGCCTCCTCTGTTTTCGCCGCCCAAAGCGAGGTGATTTCAGTTTTGGCGGAGCTGGGGGTGATCATTCTGCTGTTTGAAATTGGTTTGGAATCTGACCTTAAAGAGCTAATCCGAGTTGGGCCACAGGCGGCGGTTGTGGCGATTGTTGGGGTCGTGGTTCCCTTTGCGGCAGGGACAGCAGGACTGATTGCTTTCTTTGGCATTAGTACTATCCCAGCAATCTTTGCCGGGGCGGCTCTGACCGCAACCAGCATCGGCATTACCGCCAAAGTTCTGGCTGAGCTACAGCAGCTCAGCTCCAAAGAAGGCCAAATTATTATCGGCGCTGCTGTTCTAGACGATGTATTAGGCATCATCGTGCTGGCGGTGGTGGCGAGTCTAGCTAAGACCGGAGAGATTGAGATTCTCAATGTGGTTTACCTAATTGTTGGAGCCGCTGTCTTTTTGGTCGGGGCTATTTTGGTGGGGCGATTGCTTAGCCCTTTCTTTGTCGGGCTAGTAGATCAGCTCAAGACCCGAGGGCAGCTCATTATTAGCTCACTGATTTTTGCCTTTGTGCTGGCTTATATTGCTTCGGCAATTCAGCTAGAGGCTATTTTGGGAGCTTTTGCGGCGGGTTTGATTTTGGCGGAAACGACAAAGCGCCGAGAGCTAGAAGAAAAAATCACGCCGATCGCAGACATGCTGGTGCCGATATTCTTTGTCACGGTGGGAGCCAGAACCGATTTGAGCGTGCTTAATCCTGCGGTGCCTAGCAATCGAGAAGGGCTGATTATTGCCTCTTTCCTCATCGTCGTAGCCATCGTGGGCAAGGTCATCACCGGGTTTGTCGTGTTTGGGCAGCCCGGAATCAATCGTCTGGCAATTGGCATTGGCATGGTGCCTAGAGGAGAAGTTGGTCTGGTGTTTGCCGGAGTCGGCTCAGCCAGCGGTGCCCTGTCAGAATCTTTGGAAGCCGCCATTATTGTCATGGTGATTCTGACAACCTTCCTGGCCCCGCCGCTGTTGCGAATTGTCTTCAAGGATGAAGACGAAGCAGACGCTGTCTCAGAGGCGGTTACGGGCAGCGAACTAGAAGAGGCTGAATCTTGATGACACTCTTTTTAGGGCTTGAAACATCTTCAAATAGCTAATGTCTACGTCGCCAGAACCAGCCAAACAGGTCGGGTTCTTTCTGCATTGAGGCCGATGCTTTTTGGTTTTCGGCGGCGGTTTGATAGTACCACTGACAGTAAGCCGCAAAAGCTTCGCGGTGATCTACCTCTTTGCGAAAATTACGGGCGATTTGCTGGAGTTCAAAAGCCTCGGCGACAGAGTGAGCTTCAGCAGAATCAAAGGCAGAGAGCGGATTGAACATGATCTAGAGCCAGCCCTTGAGACGATACACCCCAATGCCTATGTATTCTTTGAGGGCGCGAGTGAGATGCTCTAGCTGCTCGGCATCGGGGATTAGGCTCAAGATTGTGCTCTGGGGCGTAGTTGTGGCTTCCTGCTGGGTCTGTTCTGTCATCACAAAGTCTACGGGAGCTGCAATGGCGTCGATGCCCTGCTTCTTGAAAATTAGCAGCGATCGCGGCATATGAATTGCTGAAGTCACCAGCAAAATTCGACTGATGCGCTGGGCCTGCAAAATGCGTTTGACATTGACGGCGTTTTCGTAGGTGTTGAGCGAAGTTGGGTCTTCAAAAATAGATTGTTCAGGGACTCCTAAAGCCACCGCCAGCTGAGCCATGTCGGCTGACTCTGGCGGCCCTCCATCTTTCCAGTCAATCCGTCCGCCGCTGAAAATTAGCACCGGGGCTTTTTTAGCCAAAAATAGCCTGGCTCCGTAGATGACGCGATCGCCAGCCTCAGAAACTTCGATCCAGGGTCGAGGCGGCGTCGCCGCATAGACGCTGCCCCCCAAGACTACAATCGCTTCGGCATTGGGCAACTCGCCAGCAGGCAGATAGCGCCACTCCAGCGATCGCACCAGGCTATCAGACACCCAGCGATTGCCCCCTAGCAGCAGCAAGAGCAGAGCTATAGCGATCGCCGCCGCCGCCCATCGAGGCCGCCGCCACAGCAAAATCAAAGCCCCCAGCAGCAGCAAACAGGACAGCCCTAAAGGGTAAACAAACAGCGGCAGCAGCTTAGAGAGAAATATAAACATTAGCGGACACGCCTGCGGGACTGCTGGCTGCGCTGAGGTCGCTGACTGCGCTGAGGTCGCTGGCTGCGCTCAAGGTCGCTTTTGCCAAAGGGCAGGCGCAGGCGGCTAGACCTTTCTTTCAGACGCTCTTGCATCCGCTTTAGCGGACTGTTGCCCTCTTCTGTCGGCACCCCCCCTGGGGTTTGCCACCAGGCAGACACAATGCCCCCGGCAATGCCGCCCACCGCACCAAAAAGAATGCTGGGCAAAATAGGATAGCCTACCATCACCAAAACCAGCAGAAAAGCCAGCCAGATTTTGAGTCCTGAGGGAATAGCCTTGTCAACCATGGCGCGCTCCGAAGTGGCTCTCTGCCTAGTTTAGGCGATCGCCTGGAGCTGAGGAGTCAGATCTCGGGTAGTTTCGATAGTCTTTACATGGGGCTGCTCGGCAGCATCAAAAGGCTCCATAGACTGCTGGGCCAGAATCTCTGCGGTGGCGTCGGCAATATCGCCTGTGCGCTGCCGCAGTCGCTGCTGCATAACTGCTTCAGGCGTTTCACAGTAGAGAATCTGTAGCGGTAGCTGACGGGCTATGGCCTGCTCAATCACGGCCTGCCGCGCCGCCTGACGGTCGTATTTGGCATCCAGGATGACCGTGTAGCCCCGCTTTGCCAAACTCACCCCCAGATTTTGCAGGCGGGCATAGGTTTTTTGGCTCATTTCAGGGGTGTAGATGGCGTCGCTGCCCCGCTCGCTCAGGGGAATGCCCGCTAGATGTTTGCGGACAGCGTCAGAGCGCAGATGCACTGCCCCAAGCTGTCGGGCTAGCTGCCGCGCAACCGTGGTTTTGCCAGAGCCTGAAAGCCCTGACATCACAAAAATTTGTCCCGCTTGGGGCTGAGCATAGTCCCAGGCCAGACGGTAATAGAGCGCTGCCTTGCGGCTGGCCTGGGCTTTTTCAGTCTCAGAAACAGCGGCATCATTGAGCAAAAAAGAGGTCACTTTGGCCCGCACGTAAGACTGGCGGCTGGCATAGAGCGGCAAAATTTCCAGCCCTTCCCAATCTCCTGTCTGCTCCGCGTAGTGATTTAAGAATACCGTGCGCAAATCCCGGCGATCGCCTGCGTCTAAGTCCATAACGATATAGGCAATGTCGAACATGACATCAACAAATCGAAACGGCTCGTTGAATTCAATGCAGTCGAACAGGTAGAGCTGATTCTGCCAGAGACAGATGTTATTGAGATGCAGGTCACCGTGGCAGGCCCGAATTCGGTCTTGATCAATGCGGCGCTGAAACAGAGTCTGCTCCTGCTCAAAGAAGCGATCGCTATAGGCTTGGGTTTGATCAAACTGGGCCTGGGTCTGCGGTCCACCAATAAAGCCTGTGGTCTGTTCGTAGTTTTCGTCAATGGCGGCGCGAACTTGAGCCACTTCACCAAAGCTGCGAATGTAGGGGCTGGTCTCGGCCTGAGCGTGAAACTCAGCTACCGTTAGCGCCAGTCTTTGCAGCAGCGTCTCAGTTAGCTCACCTTGCTCAAACTGCCGACTCAGCAGGGCTGACTGCGGAAACTGTCGCATTTTGACAGCGTACTCAACCGCTTCTCCCTGACCTAACTGAAAGCGATCGCCGTTTTTGACAATAGGCACGACCTCCAGATAAACAGGTGCCGCCGCCCGCTGATTCAGCCGCAGTTCTTCCTGACAAAAGTGATGCCGTTTTTCCAGGGTAGAGTAGTCTAAAAAGCCAAAGTTAACGGGCTTCTTGAGCTTGTAGGCAATCTCTCCGGTCAGCAGTACATAAGAAACATGAGTCTGAACCAGCTCAACTGGAGTTTGCACCGGGTGCGAATAAAACTCCGGCTGCATCATTTGCTGGATCAGAGGAGGCAAAGCAGCATCAATCATAAAGTTAAAAAGCGGGTTAGCAAAAAGCCAGGGAGTTTTCCCTGGCTCACCTGGTGGGGTCAGTATGGCAGACCTGCCTTTATTTTGCAGTATCAGCGTTGGCGGCATCGGTCGCTTCCGGCTGAATGACCAGATCAACCAGCTCAGTTTCTGCCTCAGATTCAGCGCCCACCGTAGGCGACAGCACCGTGACAACTGATTTTTCTAAATCAGCGACAGCAATCACTCCCGCCGGTAGCGTCAGGTCGCTAATGCGTAAAATATCACCCACCTGCAGGTTGGATACGTCAATCTCAATGGTTTCAGGAATTGAGCCGGGAGGACACTTGATCGCCAAATCGTTGACCAGCGTATCTAACGTACCGCCGTCGTTGCTAACGCCTGCAGCCTCGCCTACGTAGCTCAGGGGCACAACAACTTCGACTTCATCCTGAGCCGCGATCGAAAAGAAGCTGACGTGCTCAATGATGTTTTTCCAGGGGTGAGTTTGTACTTCTCGCAGCAGCGCTTTGCCACTCCACTTGATATCAGGCACCTCAACCGTTACCAAAGTATTGTTGACAGAAGCGTAACGCATCAGCGTAGCGGCATCTTTGGCGTTGATCGTCAGCGAAATCGACTCGGCCCCTTTATGACCATAGAGGACGGCTGGCAAACGCCCGTCGCGTCTAATCGCTTTGGGCTTTTCAGCTAGGTCTCGCGTTTGACACTGAATTGACAGATCCATAGGAATTACTCGTGGTTTCTAAAAATTAAACAGTTTGAGGGTTTGGTTTACAGTTGGGTCAGCGATCGCGCTAAACGCCCCTAAGATGTTCCATTCTCAAATAACAGGGCGCGTTTGGGGCCGTGAATTGGATCTTCCACAATAATGGTCTGCTCACGATTCGCCCCTAAAGATACAATAGCGATGGGAACTTCCATTAGCTCTGCCAAAAATTTGAGGTAGGCCAGCGCCTGCTTGGGCAGGTCTTCAAGGGAGCGACACTGCGCTGTTGACTGCTTCCATCCCGGTAGCGTCTTATAGACTGGCTTAGACTGGGCTATCTGCCTGGCACTGACGGGAAAGTCCCGGCACTGCTGGCCGCCTAGCTCATAGGCCACACAAACTTGAATTTCGTCTAGCTCATCGAGCACGTCTAGCTTGGTAATAGCTAGACAGTCTAAACCGTTAATACGCACGGCATAGCGACCAATAACAGCATCAAACCAGCCGCAGCGACGCTTGCGCCCGGTGGTGGTGCCAAACTCTGCCCCGCGATCGCATAAGATCTGTCCCATTTCACCGTGTAGCTCGGTCGGGAAAGGCCCTTCCCCTACCCGAGTGGTGTAAGCCTTGGCAACGCCAATCACCCGGTCAATCATAGTTGGCCCAATGCCTGAGCCAATACAGGCACCGCCCGCCACCGGGTTAGAGGAGGTGACATAGGGATAGGTGCCGTGATCAAGATCCAGCAGCGTACCCTGTGCCCCTTCAAATAGAATATTCTTGCGCTTTTGAATGGCGTTGTAAATCAGCAGCGAACTGTCCACAATGTGGGGCCGCAGCCGTTGGGCATACCGGGTATACTCGTCAAAAACCGCCTGAGGATCTAGAGGAGGGAGGTTGTAAAGCTTTTCTAAGACAATATTTTTATAGCTAATGGCCCACTCCAGCTGCTCTCGAAACGCTTCGGAGTCCATCAGGTCAACAACTCGCAGCCCAGTTCGCTCAGATTTGTCCGCGTAGGTCGGGCCAATGCCCCGCTTGGTCGTGCCGATCTTTTGGCTGCCGCGCTTTTCTTCAGCGGCCTGATCAATCATGCGATGGTAGGGCAGCGTCACATGGGCCGTCTCAGAAATAAACAGATTGTCAGTTGAGATGCCCAACTGCTCTAGCTTGTCTAGCTCTTCGATCAGCGCTTTAGGATCAATGACGGTGCCGCTGCCGATGACGCACTGGGTTTCTGGATACAGAATGCCGGAAGGCGTCAGGTGTAGCTTAAAGGTCTGATCCTTTACCACAACGGTATGACCCGCGTTGACGCCGCCCTGATAGCGCACAACCACATCTGCTGAATTGCTCAGCAAATCAGTGATTTTGCCTTTGCCCTCGTCGCCCCATTGGGCACCAATTACGATAACGTTTGCCAAGAGATTTTAGAATCTAGCGTTCACACAAATTACCATTATCGGCAACAAAAGCGCTCTTCGTCAACCGATTTGATTATCCTTAATGTTTCTACCTCAGGCTTGCCAGGGCTATTTCAGATATTTTTGTGACGGATTGCGGCTTTTTTACCAACCCGCCAAGTGACCGAGCTACAATGCTTGGCGTATTAGCAAAGTTTTTGTATCGTTATGACCCTGACTGCTTATCCTAATGCTGCTGATCTAACTACCGCAGACTATCTAGTCATTGGCATAGCAACCTGTTACACCAAAGAAGACGGCGAAGTCACTGAAGTAACCATTGCTGAACCTGTGCCCTCGGCTTATTTAGAAGCTGTCTTAAAGGGGATTCCTACGTCTTATCAAAGTCTGCACGGCACCACTCTAGGCGAAGTGGTAACAGGCGAGATGCCCCAGATGATTGCAGCAGCCGGGGCTGAAGTGCAGTTTTGTAGTGACTTTGCCGAGCGAGCTTTTGCCGCCGCCCGTACTTATCAGTCGCGTCCCAGCGCTCAGGTTCTCGTTCCGGTGGGCACCACTCATACAGACGTTAATTATTCCACTGAGAAGAAGCGGATTCTTAATGCCAAGAACATTGTCAGTTCTGAAGACAATGTCAAACAGCATGCACACACTCACAAAGTGCTTTAGCTAGTGCAAAAAGTGCTTTAGCTAGTGTAAAAAGTGGCGAATACCCGTGAGCACCATGATTAAGCCTAGCTCATTGGCCGCTTTGATCGAGTCTTCGTCTCGGATGCTGCCGCCCGGTTGAATAATGGCCTGAATGCCCGCCGCCGCCGAGCTGCGCACTGAATCATCAAAGGGGAAGAAGCCATCACTAGCCAGGGTTGCCCTTTTGCCTGGGTGCCTGCCTGCTCTAGGGCAATTTTAACCGCGCCAACACGGTTCATCTGACCGGCACCAATGCCAACTGTGGTGCGATCGCGGGCAATCACAATTGCATTAGATTTGACATGCTTTACCACTCGCCAAGCAAAGAGCAAATCTTCTAAAACTGCTGCCGTGGGTTTTTGCTCGGTGACAATCTGCCACTGTGAAGGATCTTCTAAGTAATCATCAGCAGCTTGGGCCAGAAAGCCCCCCGCGATCGCCCGCACGGTTTGGGCTGGCCCCTGGGTCAGGTTGGGCAGCAGCAGCACCCGCAGATTTTTTTTCTGGGCCAAAATTTCCTGGGCGGGTGCTGAGCAGCCGGGGGCGACTATGCACTCTAAAAAAGTCTTTGTCAGCGCGGCGGCTGTTTCAAGGTTGATGGGCTGATTCAGCGCCACAATGCCGCCAAAAGCTGAAACAGCGTCAGCATTAAAGGCTTTCTCGTAAGCTGCTGTCAGGCTCTTGTCCTGAGCTACACCGCAGGGGTTGGTGTGCTTGAGGACAGCCGCCACAGCTCCCTGCTCTGCTGGAAACTCGGCAATGAGCCGTCGGGCCGCTTCTAAATCGACTAAATTGTTGTAGCTGAGTGCCTTGCCCTGGAGCTTTTCAGCGGCAGCCCAGCCCTCAGGATGGCTCCTAGTTTGATACCAGCCAGCAGGCTGGTGGGGGTTTTCGCCATAGCGCAAGGGCTGACGCAGGTGACCGCTCAAAGTCAGGCGCTGGGGGAGCGGCGCTGCTTCGTCTACAGCCTGGGGCAGTTGTGATAGATAAGTGGCGATCGCTGGTCATAAGCTGCTGTATGCCAAAATGCCTGCAGGGCCGCAGCCTGACGAAACTGAGGGGAGACTTCGCCGCCGTTTTCGCGCATCTGGCTCAGGTACGGCTCATACTGCTGGGGGCGGCAAAGTACTGTCAGGTAAGCCTGATTTTTGGCAGCGGCGCGAATCAGAGTGGGGCCACCGATATCAATCTGCTCGATTGCTTCGGGCAAAGTCACCTCTGGCTGAGCAACAGTTTGCTCAAACGGGTACAGGTTAACCACCACCAGATCAAACGGGCGCATGTGGTTATCTTCTAGGTCTTGCTGGTCTTCAGGCAGAGCGCGACGGGCCAGGATGCCCCCGTGAATTCTAGGATGCAGCGTTTTGACCCGCCCACCTAATATTTCTGGCGAACCTGTATAGTCAGCTACCTTAGTCACGGGTAAGCCTGCGGCAGTCAGCACTTGAGCGGTACCGCCGCTGCTGATCAGCTCAAAGTCAAACTCATTCACCAGAGCCTGAGCCAGCTCAGCCAGTCCAGTTTTGTCTGAGGTGCTTAGCAGTGCCAGACGCGCCATGAATCATTGATTCCTCAAAAGTGCATTACTCAGCATACAGCGCATCTCCTGGCTCCAGGCAGAGAAATCCCCAAGAGTTCGGCACTAGGATGAGGATGATGTACAGGCCAACAGGTTTATGACTGATTCATTAAGTATTCAAACTGCAACCGTTGAAACAGACAGCGGCGATGTCAAAATTCCGGCCTACTTAGCTCAGCCCGAGGGCGTTGGCCCTTTTGCAGTCGTGGTCGTGATTCAGGAAATTTTTGGCGTTAACGCCCATATCCGTGACGTGACAGAGCGAATTGCCAGAGAAGGCTATATAGCGATCGCCCCGCAAATCTATCACCGCCAGGTGCCTAACTTTGAAGTGGGCTACAGCGATGAGGACATGGCCTTGGGTCGCCAGTATAAGGACGGTACCAAAGCCGATCAGCTGCTGCAAGATATTCAAGGCGCGATCGCCTATGCCAGAAGTTTGGAGACGGCAAAAGAGAGTGTCGGCTGTATTGGCTTTTGCTTTGGCGGTCATGTGGCCTATTTAGCGGCGACGCTGCCAGAGGTAGTGGCGACTGCTGATTTCTATGGCGCGGGGGTGACCACTATGCAGCCAGGGCGGCAGCAGCCTACCCTGACGCTGACGCCCCAGATTACGGGTACGCTCTACGGCTTCTTTGGCACCGCCGATCCGCTGATCTCAAATCAGCAGGTGGACGAAACTGAGGCGGCACTGGTAGAGCACCATATTGACCATCGGATTTTTCGCTATGCGGGGCAACCCACGGTTTTTTCTGCGATCGCGCGATAGCTACAGTCCCGAGGCGGCGGCGGCGGCTTGGGAGCAGGTCAAAACTTTGTTTGAGGAAAAACTGTAGGCCCTTTTATGAAAAGAAAAAAGGAGAGCCGCAAGCAGCTCTCCCTACCATCAGGGTGCATCTACATAACAGATTATGGCATATTTGTGAGGAGGGGCGACACCCCTTATGTAAAGTTTTCTAAATAAGTTGCGATCGTCTTACTGATTGAGCTTTTTGCCCAAAATTTGGTTAGTCATCTTGGGGTCAGCCCGTCCGCTGGTTTTTTGCATTACCTGCCCGACAAAAAAGCCCTGTAGCTTCTTCTTACCGCCTCTGTATTTCTCTACTTCGTCCGGGTAAGCAGCGAGAATTTCATCGATCACTTGCTCTAGCGCCCCGCTGTCTGAAATTTGGCTCAGGCCCTTGCTGGCAATCATCTGCTTGGGTGAGCCGCCGACCTGCAGCAGTTCGGGCAAAATCTCTTTGGCAATTTTGGTGCTGATAGTGCCCTCATCAATGAGCTGTACCATCTCCGCTAGCATAGCTGGCTTAAGCGCAATTTCTGCGATTGTCAGCTTCTCAGCGTTGAGATGAGCGGCAATATCCTGCGTGATCCAGTTAGCGGATAGCTTAGAATTAGCCCCGAGGCTGACCGCTGCCTCAAAGTATTCTGCAATCGTGCGATCGTCGGTGAGTACCCGCGCATCGTAAGCAGAAAGCCCCAGATCGGCCTCATAGCGGTACCGCTTGCTGGCGGGAAGTTCGGGCAGCTCAGCCCGCCAGGTTTCTAGCTGTTTTGGGGCGACTTCAATCGGCGGCAGATCAGGCTCAGGAAAGTAACGATAGTCGCTAGAGCCTTCTTTAATCCGCATACTGCTGGTGCTCTGGCTGGCTTCGTCCCACAGGCGGGTTTCCTGCACCAGCTTTTCCCCCGCTTCCACAGCGGCGATTTGACGCTCGATCTCGTAGTCAATTGCTTTTTGAATGGCGCTGAAGGAGTTCATGTTTTTGATCTCTACCTTCGTGCCAAAGGCTGCTTGTCCCACCGGGCGCACAGAGATATTGACATCGCAGCGCAGGGAGCCTTCCTGCATATTGCCGTCGCTAACGCCGAGATAGCGCACAATCCGGCGCAGCTCTTGGGCGTACTCAGCTGCTTCCTGACCCGAGCGAATATCCGGTTCAGAAACAATCTCCACCAGCGGGATACCCGCCCGGTTAAAGTCCACCAGCGAGTAGGCCGACCCGGCTAGGCGATCGCTGCCTGCATGAACCAGCTTGCCTGCGTCTTCTTCCATATGCAGACGAGTGATGCCAATGCGCTTGGTTTTGGCTTTACCGTTGTCGTCGAGCAGGGGCTTGCCCTTGGAGTCGGTCAGCTCAATTTCAAGCCAGCCGTGTTCGGCAATGGGCAGGTCGAACTGGGAGATTTGATAGTTTTTAGGCAGGTCGGGATAAAAATACTGCTTGCGATCAAATTTGCTGTAGGGGGCGATTTGACAGTTCAGCGCCAGCCCGGTCTTGACCGCATATTCCAAAACGCTCTGGTTGAGAACAGGCAGCACGCCGGGCAGCCCCATGCAGATGGGGTCAATGTAGGTGTTCGGCTCAGCTCCAAACTCAGTCGAGCTAGGGGAAAAGATTTTGGTCTCGGTGCTGAGCTGACAGTGGGTTTCTAAGCCGATAATGACTTCGTACTGAGTTTTAGCAGGGGCGGCAGCGGTCATAACTTTCGTCCGGTTCAAACCTATGCGCTGTCATTGTAGCGTTTCGACCTCCTCCCGGCCTGAGTGAGCGGGAATTCCCTGGCGATCGATTTTTTAGGAATTTCGGCTAGGGCCACCCGAGCCGCTACGGTTTTAGAGCTACAATCGTGCGGTGGCGGGGGTCACTGGCAACCGTAACGGGTGGGGCAAAGCCAGCAGCGGCGATCGCAGCGGCAACGTCAAACGTATAGTAGTCATCGCTCCAGGGTTCAGTGCTTTTCATCAGGGTAAACAGCACCGGCGGCAAATTTTGCATCACTGCCGACTGGGGATTGTTGTCTAAGATGGCCAAGCCCCCGCCAGGGCGCAACAGCCGCCATGCCTCCTGCAAAACAGACCGGGTAGCGCTGCGGGGCAATTCGTGAATGACAAACTGCAGCGTAATTAAATCAAAAGAGCGATCGCGCAGTCCGGTGGCTTCTGCTAGAGCGTGACGCCACTCAATTTTGCCCTGGGGATCGCGGACTTTGGCGACGGCTAGCATGTAGGGCGACAGATCAAGACCCACCGTGCGGACAGGGTGCCCCGGCTGGAGTTGGCTGTAGTAGCGCTGCAGCGATCGCGTTGAAAGTCCGACCGAGCAGCCTAGATCTAAAATATCGCTGACCGACTCAGGGCCGTAGGCCGCCAAGACATGATGAAAGCTGTTTCGCAGCCGCGCTTGGGCTGCCGGGTAGGTCAGCGTCTCATCCGGCCAGATCCGCAGAGCCATCGCATAGGTAGCCGACTCGGCTTCAAAAGCCGCCTGCCAGCAGAGGTTACCCTGGTCGTAGGCGTGAAACGGCACCTGGTAATAGTCGGGGTAGGCAACGTTTGGATTGGTCGCTAGCTCGTCTTTGATGCCTGAGCGTTCAAACTCTGTGCAGGTCTGTCGCCAGGGAATGCCTTTTTTTTCAGCCGTCTTAATCAGTACCTGCCGCGCCTGCTGCTTCATCAGCGCGTAGACTGGCTTAGTTTTAATTAGCTGATTTACCAGCCGCGACAGCAGCTCGTCACCCGCCCAGTCAGGTTTGATTTTTGCCTGCATTATGCTCTCCAGCGCTGCGCTTTATTGTACGAAAAAATCTCGGCATTCTGGATCAATGCTTTAAGGAGAGATATCGAAAAACTGCTCACGCCCTATTTACCCGTTTGGCTTTATCTGCCCGGAAAACTGCTGAATCTTTGCGAATAACCGATAAGTTACCCAGATCTCTTGCTGATAAGAGCTATAGTTCCTTCGGAGCATTGTTTGCGTTGACTATGAATGACGGTTCTAAGTATGTGGTCTGTGGCTCCAAGCGATCGACCCGGTTGCGTCGAATCTGGCTGCGGGCCAGACACTGGGTAGGTTTGGGCTTGGGAATCGGCCTGATGCAGGGCTGGACGGCGTCTCCGGCAGTAGCCGCTGAGCGGATTTACCTTACCTTTGGTTTGTTTGAGCGGGTAATCGAAATTAGCGATTTAGAAGCCTTGGCCCAAGGGGGAAAACTGCCCGATGACTTGGAATACTACGCTCGTTTTCTGACGCCAGAGCAGCTTGAGCAGTTTAGTCAGGCGCTGAGTGAGCCAGTCGATATTGACGTGGTGACTGTTTCTCAGTTTTTGAATACGGCACAGGGCGCGTTTTTGCTAGAGCAGCTGGGTGAGGTGATCAATACGCCCGCTCGGCTCTCGGGGTCTCTGCCCTTGAGAGCTGCTTTGGTGCTAGCGGCAGCCGATTCCTTAGAAGGTCTAACGCTGCTAAATGTGCTGCGCTACTTTCCGACCGCAGGTGTTCGCATTGACCTGCTGCGAGGCTTGGCGGTGGCTGAAGGGATCGATCGCGCTGTGAACGAAGCCAACGAGGCCATCGACACTGTCCAAGCGATCGCGGCCCAAACCGCCCAGCAGCAGCCACCGCCTGACGAATCGCTGCTGCCGCGAGAAATTCGGCGGCGGGGCCCCTTTGGTATTCGCCGCGAGCTGCTGCGAGTGCGCTTGCTGAAACCGCCTGCCGATCTTTATATTCCGGTCACCAGTCAAATTGCTTCTAGGGAATTTCCGGGCCGCTTTCCAGTGGTGGTCATTTCTCACGGGCTAGGCAGCGATCGCACGACTTATGGCTATCTGGCTAGCTATCTCACTTCCTACGGGTTTGTGGTGCTGGCAATTGAGCATGGCGGCAGCAGTGCTGGTCAGCTACTGGCGCTAACGGAAGGCCGCACCGATCAGGTTGTCTCCGACGAAGAATTTATCAATCGTCCTCAAGAAGTCAGTCTGACGCTGGACGCGCTGACTAACTATTCTCGCTCAGACCCCTACCTGCAGCGGCGCATCAACCTTGACCAGGTTGGGGTTGTCGGCCAGTCTTTTGGCGGCTTTACGGCCCTAGCGCTGGCCGGGGCCACGTTTGATCAGGCTGCTTTGAGCGCCCACTGTCCGCCCGATCTCAACACTTTTAATGTTTCTCTCTTGCTGCAGTGTCAGGCGCTGGCCCTGTTTCAGCCAGCCCAGCTAGAAGGCGCTGTCACCGGGCCGCGCCTCAGCGCCGCCAACCCCTCATTTGCTGATCCGCGCATTAAAGCTGCGATCGCCATTAACCCCGTCGGCAGCATCATTTTTGGTTCTCAAGGAATGGGCCAGATTGCCGTTCCCACCCTGCTAATTTCAGGCACCTCAGATACCGTCGCCCCGGCTTTAGCCGAGCAGATCATTCCCTTTACCTGGCTACAGACGCCGGAGCGCTACCTGGTGCTTTTGCAAAACGGCACCCATTTTTCAACGATTGCGCGATCGCAGACCAATAGCGAACTTTTGTCGCTACCAACAGATATCATCGGGCCGCGCCCCGATATTGCCCAAACCTATCTAGAGGTCATCAGCACAGTCTTTTTTGTCAGCCATCTGCGCCAAGATCAGCGCTACCGGCCCCTGCTCAGCTCCGCCTTTGCCGCTCAGCTCAGCCAGCCCCCCCTACCGCTAAGTCTGGTGCGATCGCTAACGCTTGATCAGCTACCCCTAACCTCTCAGAAAGGTCTTGAACATTCTAAGCTGAAGTAATGCCATAGACCAATAGACCAATAGACCAATAGACCAATAGACCAATAGACTAATAGACATAGCTCTCACTAGAGAAGTCATCTAGCTCCTGGGCTGCACTCCCCCTCTTCTTTGATGGATAATACTCCCCCGCCCAAAACCTCACAGTCTAATCTGGAGGAAACTTTCCCAGTTGTCGGCATTGGAGCTTCTGCTGGGGGGCTGGAAGCCTGTTCGTCTCTGCTGAGTGAGCTGTCGGCTGAGTCGGGGATGGCATTTGTTTTAATTCAGCACCTGAGTCCGAATTCGCCCAGTATGCTCAGCCAAATTTTGGACAGGGTGACGGCTATGCCTGTGAATGAAGCCACCGAGGGTCTGACGCTGCAGCCCAATCGCGTCTATGTGATTCCGCCCAACGCCCAGATGACAATTTCTGAGAATCAGCTCCGGTTAGCCCCCAGAGGAGCCAGGGTGGTCGGGCGGCGGTTTATGCCGGTTGATATTTTTTTGAGTCTCTGGCAGACAACTACAGCAACCGAGCCATTGGTATTGTGCTATCGGGGTTTGATGGGGATGGTGCCCAAGGGTTAAAGGCCATCAAGCGAGCCGGGGGCATTACCTTTGCCCAAACTGAAGATACGGCTCAGCACAGCGACATGCCCAACACCGCTGTTGAAACTGGCTACGTCGATTTTATTTTGCCGCCGTCTGAGATGGCCCACAAGCTGGTGAGCCTGGCCCAGCACCCTTATGTCGGCCAGCCGCCCGAGCCGTCTCAGACCGACGAAGTGAGCCGCCAGTCTGATCTGGCCTCGGTGTATATCTTGCTGCGGGCCGCGACGGGAATTGACTTCAGTCAGTATAAGCGCACCACCTTTGAGCGACGGCTCAGACGGCGGATGGCCCTTTACCGGGTGACCTCCCTGGCAGACTATCTTGAGCAGTTGCAGAACAATCCGGCTGAAATCAAAGCGCTCTACCGCGACGTGTTGCTTACGGTGACCCGATTTTTCCGCGATCCCGATGCCTTTGCCTTTCTAAAAATCGCCGTCTTTCCCACTCTACTAGAGCAAAAGACAGACGCGCCCATCCGCATTTGGACGGCTGGCTGCGCGACGGGAGAAGAATGCTACTCACTGGCTATCTGCCTGTGCGAGTTCCTCTCGGAGCGAAACGCCAATCTTGGCATCCAGATTTTTGGCACCGATGTTAGCGAAGAAGCAATCGAGACTGCCCGCCAGGGAATTTACTCAGAAAGCCAAATGGCGGGGGTTTCACCAGAGCGCCGCAGCCGCTTCTTTACCCGAACCGAAGGCCGCTATCAAATTAGTAAAGCAATCCGTGAACTCTGTGTCTTTGCCCGCCAAAATTTAGGCAGCGACCCGCCGTTTTCTAGCATTGACCTGGTGAGCTGTCGCAATGTGCTAATTTACTTTGCCCCGGCTCTGCAAAAGCGGGTGCTGGCCATTTTTCACTACAGCCTCAACGCCAGCGGGTTTCTCTGGCTGGGCAGCTCTGAGAGCGTAGGCGAAACCTCCGACCTGTTCACCGTCGTAGACAGAAAGCACAAGGTTTATAGCTGTAGTTCTGTCGTCAATCGGCTCAACTTTGACTTTGTTACCAGCGACTACCGGGCGCTCAATCCCGCTGCCCTCCCCGAAAGAACAATCCCAGAAGTCTCCAACCACTCAAACGTGCAGCGTCAGGCCGACCAGATTGTGCTCAATCGCTATGCGCCGGTTGGGGTGGTGGTAAATGAGCGGCTAAATATCCTGCATTTTCGCGGCGATACCAGCCTCTATCTCAAACCCGCGCCTGGAGAACCCAGCTTTAACCTGCTGAAAATGGTGCAGCCCAGCCTGCTGGTTGAGCTGCGATCGGCGATAGATCAGGCTAGAGCACAGGGCATGGTGTCGAGAAAAGAAGGTTTGCAGATCAAGAACAATCCCCACTACATCCACCTTGAAGTGACGCCGATTAAAAATCCGCTCTCCCAGGAGCGCAGCTATCTGGTGCTGTTTGAAATTGGCCCCCTAATTGTGGCTGGAACCGCTCAGGCAAGTGAGGCCGAAGACGGGGATGAGTCATCTGCGACCAACCCGGACATGAGTCAGCTGGAACGAGAGCTAGCCACGACCAAGCAAGAACTGCTAGATACCCAGGCTTATCTGCAAGCCACCATTGAAGAGCACGAAGCGACCAACCAGCGCCTAACCACAGCCAACGAAGAGATTCTCTCTAGCAATGAAGAGCTGCAAAGCACCAACGAAGAGCTGCAGACGGCTAAAGAAGAGATTCAGGCTACCAACGAAGAACTAAAAACGACCAATGAAGAGCTGCAGAGCCGCAACGCTGATGCGCGTTTGGTCAATGACGATTTGCTCAATCTGCTCAACAACGTCAACATTCCGATTGTGATGCTCTCGAGCGATCTCTGTATTCGGCGATTTACCCCCACTGCTCAGCGGCTGTTTAACCTGATTCCGGCAGACGTGGGCAGGCCCATCAGCAATATTCGCCTCAATATTGAGATTCCCGATTTTGAGACGCTGATTTTACAGGTCATGGACACGCTCAATTCTCAAGAGCACGAGGTTCGAGACGGCCAGGGGCACTGGTATCGGCTCTGCATCCGCCCCTACCGCACCGCCGAACATCAAATTGACGGCGCGGTGATTGCCGTAGTAGATATTGACGATATGAAAAATACGCTGCAGCAGCTGGAGATATCCCGCCTATACGCCGAGAGCATTGTGGAGACGGTGCGGGAGCCGCTGGTGGTTCTGGCTGCAGATTTGCGGGTCAAAACGGCTAATCAGGCTTTTTACGAGATATTTCAGGTTTTCCCTAGCGAAACGGAAAATCGCCTGATCTTCGAGCTGGGCAATGGTCAGTGGAATATTCCAGAGCTGCGATCGCGGCTAGAGACGCTCCTGTCTGGGGATATGCCGCTGCAAAACCTTGAAATTGAGTACAGCTTTGAGCGGGTGGGTTACAAAGTTATGCTGCTGAACGCGCGTGAGATTGTGCAGGCTACAGACGGGCAGATGATTTTGCTCTCAATTGAAGACATTACCGAGCGCAAGCAGGCCGATATGGAACGGATTCAGCTCATTCAGGAGCAGGCGGCTAGAGTTGAAGCCGAAGCCGCCAACGCTGGCAAAGACCAGTTTTTGTCGGTGCTCTCTCATGAGCTGCGCACCCCCCTCAACGCCATCTTGGGCTGGACAAGCATTCTGCTGCGCCAGTCAGAACCAGCCCCCGCCTTACTCAACCGGGCACTCACCACCATTGAGCGCAGCGCTCGGGCCCAAAACCAGCTAATTAATGACCTGCTGGATGTGTCTCGCGTTATTCAGGGTCAGCTCTCCCTCAGGCCACAGGCGGTCAATCTAACCAATCTACTCAACGCCGCGATCGAGGCCATCCAGCCCAGCGCTGAGCAAAAGAATATTCAATTTAACAGTGACCTCGCGAGTTCTCCTCGAGTCCTCAACCTCGATCCCAGCCGCATACAGCAGGTCTTCAGCAATGTGCTCTCAAACGCGGTCAAGTTTACGCCTGAAGAGGGCGAGATCAGGGTTAGCCTCGTCTATGAAGACAACCAGGCTCGCGTAGAAGTGACCGACACAGGCGAAGGCATCAGCGCTGAGTTTTTGCCCTACGTTTTTGATCGCTTTCGGCAGACCCAAAGCTCAAACACCCGCCAGTATGGTGGCTTGGGTTTAGGGCTGGCCATTGTCAAGCAGATGGTGGAAGCCCACAACGGCACCGTACAAATCAGCAGCCCCGGACTGAATCAGGGCACTACCCTGACGATTACTCTGCCGCTGGAAGACAGCGCTGCCCAAGAGAGTCAAGCTGCTGCACCCACGCCGGAGCCAGAGCTGGCAAATCTGCGGGTGCTTGTAGTCGAAGACGAGGCCGATAGCTTAGAGGTGCTGACTCTGACGCTGCAGATGCACCAGATGACTGTGATTACAGCGGCCTCTGTGGGCGAGGCCAAGGTCAGACTGATGGAGTCGATACCCAATCTGCTAATTAGCGATGTTGGCTTACCGGGCGCAGACGGTTTTGATCTAATTCGCTGGGTGCGGGATCTGCCTAGCGATCGCGGCGGGCAGATCCCGGCGATCGCCCTCACAGGCTATGCCGCTAGCACTGACACTGAGCGTCTGCTAGAAGCTGGGTTTCAGCGGCATCTGGCCAAACCATTTGAGGCCAATGAGCTGCTCGGCGCGATCGCCGACCTGATGGCAGATAGGAATCTCTAGCGCTGCATCTGCACCCATAGCTATCCGATTGCTAACATGACTCTCGTCAGAAGTGTTGCGACTGATGTGAAACCTACCCGCCAGATTTCCAGAGCGATCGCCTACGCCAGCATCCGCTGCCAGGTACCGGGGCCAAACTCTTTTTCAAACTCGCTCATCACCCACTCTGGTCGCTGACCCAGGCGACGGGCGCTTTTGTTGAGATAGTTTAAATAAATCTGATGCTGGTCGGGGGTTGAGCGCAGCCCCAGAGAGCCAAAGTACCACTCCAGCTTGGGCTGACGGCCACAGTGCTCGTAGAAATTGTGCTCTGCCAGCGTCGGTGCATAGCCCTGACGATAAATGCGGCGGCGGTGACTGTGGAATAGCTCTCGCAAAATCGCCGGATCTTTAATCTGATGGGCCTGGTCGCGGGAATAGATCGGCACCATGTCTTCGAGGTTCAAGGGGCGATCGCTAAGCCACAGGTGTCCACAGTCCGGGCATTTGACAATAAACGCATGGACAATGCGCCCGCACTGGGGGCAGGGCTTCATCGGCGGTGGGCTACCACTACCCGCCGCCTCTTTTTGCATGGGCAGGTGATACTCTTCTACATCTTCTGGAAAACCCAGGCGCTCTAGGTTGCCAGCCTGATCTAGAATGATGCCGTGCTGCTTGCCTGTCTGGGGTGAGATCCGCATTACCCGGCCAATCTGCTGCAGGTGCAGGGCGCTAGACTGAGTGGGCCGCAGCAGCAGCCCCACCTCGACGCTGGGTTCATCAAAGCCAATGCTGATGACGTTGCAGGAGGTGAGGACTAAGATCCGCTGCTCTCGCAGATCAGCGTACATACGATGGCGCTCTTTAATCGGGGTACCGCCTTCGACCGTGTCTGCCGCAGTCCCGGCTTGGCGAAAAGCTGCAGCGACGTGACGGGCATGTTCAATATCTACACAAAAGGCAATGGTGCGTTTACCAGCCGCCAGCCGCTGCCATTCGGTGACAATCTTCTCTACCAGTTCTGGGCGATCGCAGGCATTTTTCAATCCGGCTTCGTCGTAGTCACCGCGCACGGTGCGGACTTGATCCAGCTTTGCCAGACCATCCTGGGGCATGCTGTAATATTTCATCTGCGACAGAAAACCCATCTCTTGCAGCTCGCTGGGTACGGGGGCAGAGACCAGCGTTTCTAAATGTTCGCCTAGCTGATCTTTGCCCAGTCGCAGGGGCGTCGCCGTCATCACCAGATGCACTGCGTTGGGGTGGGTTTTGTAGAGCACCTGTTTACCAATGCGGCTAAATAAGGTTGTATGCCCCTCGTCAAAGAACACGACATCCGCAGGCCACTGCCGCCACCACTTGCGCTGGGCCATTGTTTGCACACTGGCAATCTGAATCGGGGCCTCGCGGGATTCTTCCCACCCGGCCTTGATAAAGCCGCAGTGCAGGCCAAACGCCTTCATTTTTTCATAGGTTTGCCCCACCAGCACGTCTAGATGAACCAAAAACATCAGCCGCTTGCCAGCCGCTTCCGCATGAGCACAGATTTGGCCGCTGATCACCGTCTTGCCTGCCCCGGTTCCAGCGATAATAGCAACCCGCTTGTGGCCCTCATTTAGCTTGCGATAGAGGTCATTAATGAGCTGTACCTGATAGGGGCGAAGTCTAGGCGGTGTGGTGGAAGAAGCGGACATAGGCTCAAATACTTTAGGAAATTTTAGCTTTCTGTGAAATATCAGCACACTGCTGCAACCTGGTTTTTGAGGCTGGTGGCTCTTTCTATTGTGGGATGTCGAGCGGAAGAACTGGGTTTACCCTGCTAGAGTGCAGACAGTTAGCAGCGATCTTTTATCAAAGTGCTTTGCTAGGACAAACAACTGAAACGTCAGGACTCTAATAGCTTAGAGCGGCTGGCTGAATCATAAGCTGTATAAACAGTAATTTAAAACGTATTTGAGACGCATTTAGGGGAAATTTTATGACCACGGCAGCTCCCGATCAGGTGCAGCGGATTGTTGAAAATCGGCATCAAAACCCATTTGAAATTTTAGGCTCACATCAGGTCGAAGAAAACGGTTCGGCTAAGTGGGTGGTACGAGCTTACCTGCCCGATGCTGACGCCGCCTGGGTGATTCACCCTGAAGTGCGATCGCAGTACCCGATGCAGACGGTGCATCATCCCCACTTTTTTGAATGTTGGGTGGATACTGAGGAGCTAGCCACTAACTATCTGCTGAAGGTGAAGCAGGGTGAACACGAGCAGGTGATGCATGATCCCTACGCCTTTAAGACGCCTTTGCTAACTAATTTTGATATTCATCTTTTTACCGAAGGCAAGCATCACCGCATCTACGAAAAAATGGGGGCGCATCTAGCTGAGATTGAGGGGGTGCAGGGAGTTTATTTTGCGGTTTGGGCACCCAATGCTTACAACATCTCAATTGTGGGCGACTTCAATAGCTGGGACGGTCGCAAACACCAGATGCGAATGATTGATAGCGGTGTTTGGGATCTGTTTATTCCTGAAGTTGGCGTCGGCCAAAAATACAAGTACGAAATTAAAAACGAACAGGGCCATCTCTATTACAAATCAGATCCCTATGGCTTCCAGCAGGAAATCCGTCCGGCCACGGCCTCGGTTGTCAGCGATCTGAGCTATACCTGGCAGGATGCTGACTGGATGGAGCAAAGACGGCATAGCGATCCGCAAACCCAGCCGATCTCGGTTTACGAGGTGCATTTAGGCTCTTGGCTGCACGATAGCCTGGAAAATCCTCCTGAGGCAGGCGATGCCGTAGCGATCGCTGAGAAACCCGGTGCCCGCTTTTTGACCTACCGAGAACTGGCCGACAGGCTGATTCCCTATGTGCAAGGGCTGGGCTACACCCACATTGAGGTGCTGCCCGTGGCTGAGCATCCTTTTGACGGCTCTTGGGGTTACCAGGTAGCCGGACATTATGCCCCTACGTCCCGCTTCGGCACGCCCCAGGACTTTATGTATTTTTGCGATCGCTGCCACCAAAACGGCATCGGCGTGATTGTCGATTGGGTGCCCGGTCACTTTCCCAAAGACAGTCACGGGCTGGCCTTTTTTGACGGCTCTCACCTGTACGAACACGCCGATCCGCGCAAAGGAGAGCACAAAGAATGGGGCACCCTGGTCTTCAACTATTCTCGCCACGAAGTCCGCAACTTTCTGATTTCTAATGCCTTGTTCTGGTTTGACAAATACCACATCGACGGCATTCGCGTTGACGCCGTCGCCTCAATGCTCTACCTCGACTACGATCGCAAACCTGGGGAGTGGGTACCCAACCACCACGGCGGCAACGAAAACTTAGAAGCCGTAGACTTTTTGCGGGAGCTAAACTATTTGCTGTTTGGCTATTATCCCGGCGTCCTTTCGATCGCTGAGGAGTCTACCTCCTGGCCCAATGTGTCTCGGCCTACCTATGTGGGCGGACTGGGCTTTAACCTGAAGTGGAACATGGGCTGGATGCACGACATGCTCTCCTACTTCAGCCAGGATCCAAGCAATCGCAGACACCACCAAAACAGCATCACCTTTGGTCTGTGGTACGCCTTCAGCGAGAACTTTATGCTGGCGCTGTCTCATGATGAGGTGGTTCACGGCAAAGGCAGTCTGATGCAAAAAATGCCGGGGGACGAGTGGCAAAAGCTTGCTAATCTCCGCGCCCTCTATGCTTACATGTTTACCCATCCCGGCAAGAAAACCCTGTTTATGGGCATGGAGTTTGGTCAGATCCGGGAGTGGAATGTCTGGGCCGATCTGGACTGGTGGCTGCTAGAGCGTGAGCCTCACAGCCAGCTGAAGCGGTTTATGGCTGAGCTAAATCAGCTCTACCGCAGTGAACCAGCCCTCTACGCCGACGACTTTACCAACGACGGCTTTGAGTGGATTGACTGCAACGATGCCGAACACAGCGTTGTTTCTTTCTTGCGCAAAGATGAGTCTTCTGATGATTTTGTGGTGACGGTGTGCAACTTTACTCCCGTGCCTCAGCACGGCTACTGGGTGGGCGTCCCGCAGGCAGGCTACTACCGGGAGCTGCTCAACAGCGATGCTGAAATTTATGGCGGCAGCGGCGTGGGCAATTACGGCGGTCAAACCGCCCATGTTTGGGAGCATCACCCCCGCTGGCCCTATGCCCTCAGCCTGACGCTGCCGCCCCTGGGCGTACTGGTGCTAAAGCTGACGGACGCTAGGCGATCGCCCTCATGCTGAATTGCTTTAGCACTGAAGTGCTTACTACGAACTATGAGGTCATCCCCACCGGAGATTCTACCTGCTCTAGCTCGGCCATAAAGCGACGCAAAAGGCCAACAGTCACCGCTGGCAGCTCTAGCTGGGGCGTAAAGCCGACATCATCCCACTGGTAAAAAATGCGGATCGCTTCAGGGTTCATTTTAGCCAAGCGCCTACCCACCTCTGGCCCGGTGTACTCAGTCGATCGCCCCCAAATCATCGCCGTCGGAATTGTCAACTGCTCAATATATTCGCTCAGGTCAAAACAGAGATCGCCCCGCACAAAAGCCAGCGCCGCATATTCACCGTTGGGCTGCAGGGCTGATTGTAGATAAGCCTCTACTATCTCTGGGTAAACGCGATCGCCTTGAGCAAACTGCCGCTGCTCCAAAAAGCTGCGAATGCCAAAGCTGGTAGCCACCCCAGCCTTGTACAAAAACTGATCGATCACCGGGGTGCCAGCAAGCTGAGTAAAGAAGTTATCGCGGTAGCTGTTGCCAAACTCCAGCAGCCCCGCCGCCGTAGTCAAAATCAGCCAGCGAAACAGCTCAGGCCGAGCGATCGCCGCTCGAATTACAAAAGCCGCCGTCAGCGCTGAGGCAATCACCCTGGTTGGCCCCTGGCTCACCTGGGGCAAAAATTCTAGAATAGCGGTAATAAAGTCCTCTGGAATATACTTGCGCTCTGGGTGAGCCGATCGACCCCAGCCAATCAGGTCGGGGGCAATAATGCGAAACTCTGAGGCAAAGGCAGGGTACACCTTAGACCACTCATAGGCCGAAGACCCACCGCCGAAACCATGGAAAAAAACCAGGGTTTCAGCAGCGTCAGAAAGCGTGTCTTGCCAGGGTTCAGCTTTGTTGGTGTAGTAGACCATTTCCCCTAGGGGTGTTGGCACAGCCTCTTGCGCAAATCCTTTAGGAATAAACATGGCGTCTAAGGTTTATTTCAAAGAAGAGTTGTTAGAGTCGTCGTCCCTCAGAGTGCTAGAAGCGACCCGCCATAGCTCTTGCAGCCTACGCTTGATGTCGCTCTCTTTGCGGGCTAGCGCCTGACCAGCCTCTGCCATTTTCTGCTGAAACTCAGAGTGTTTGTCCTCTACGGTGCTGCTGAGTTCTTCGGCTTTGGGGCGAATGCCCTCATACCAGCCGTTGGCTTTGTCGAGGTGCTGCTGAATGTCGCCGTAGCGCTCCCCGTAACGGGCGGCTAGGTTTGCCTGCAAGATCGAGAGCTGAGTTTGCAGCTGAGCGTAGCGCTTTTGTAGCAGGTTGGCTTCTTCGCTATTTTTGACGGTGGCAACCGCAGTGGCGATCGCGTCTTTGAGTTCGCTGGAGGTTGATGCAGTGGTTGTCTGCACGTCGTCTAAGACTTCTTCGGCTTCGACTTCGATCGCCCTTTCTTCGTGGGCGATCTTGGTTTGCATCTGCTCAATCTCAGCCTGAGTTCTGGTAATAAACTGGCGGCGTCTTTCGCTGATGGCTTCAAGTCCTCCCTCTAGAGAAGCTTGAACGTCCGCAGAGACTTCGCTACCGCGATCGCGCAGAGAGTCTACCACAGCGGCAATGGCCTCTTTGAAGATAACGCGAATATCCTGGGTGCCTTCTTTTAGCTCGACAGTGGCCTGTGAGACAGCATCGCGGACAATATCTTTGAGACGATCGCCGCGCAGCTTGCCGGTTTCTTTTGCTTGCTGAATATCAGATTGAATTCTGTCTTTAATAGTGTCAGCCATGATCTTATGCTCAAGTTTGCTCAAGTTTAGAAGTTTGTTTATGGGTAAAGGCTTTTTAAGCTGTTCAATATGGTTTTTGCCTCTCTCTTTAGGGTGGCGTAGATTTCTTAGAATGAACTCTCCCAGAGGACAGAACCCAACTGTCACTCGTCGCCTTTAAGTGTCAGAACCGATCTCGACACGTCTAGGCAATCAGCTCTGACGCTTCCTTCACAATCAGGCGGCTGTGGACTTCTGACCATAGCTCAGGATTTTCTAGGTGCGGATTTAGGTAGTACTCAAGCAGAAATGATAGATTTGTCAAGATGTCACTGAAGCTATGTATTTCCATCATGCCTCAGTGCCCTACTTGTCAAACCCTACATACGGTTAAAAACGGTCATATCCATACGGGTAAACAACGCTTTCTCTGCAAGCAGTGCGGCTACCAATTCGTTGAGAACCCGACCAATAAGACTATTGATGCTGAGACCCGCGCAGGCATTGCCCGAGCCGCGTAATCTTGGAGCCATGACTTCAAGATTACGTCAACATGAGGCGGCTCAGACGCCGCAACAAGCCGCAGTGCGGCCTCAAAAAAGGCCCTTTGACGGTGCAGTGTGACAAATTGTGGTCATTTGTCAACTCTAAGGGCAACAAACAGTGGGTCTGGCTAGCGCTCGATGGTCAGCCCACTCTCACAGAGCCACAAAAGCCCATTGACCACAGCGCGCGATCGCCCTGTGGACAATGGGCACCACAACTATGCTGGGCCTGCTCAGCGGTCGTACCCATTCAGATGAAAACGATGACGAAGACTAGAGCTGAGTTCTTTGACTATAGGAGCCGAGCGGTTAGGCAAGTTCGGCTCTTGGGCCTAAGCCAAGCGATCGCAAAAACGTGTAAGCCCAGAAACCGGGTTTCTAGAGGGCTAGCTGCGCTGGTGGTAGCGCAGCAGGTAGCTGAAGACCTCACCTTGGGCTGGGGTCAGCCAAATGCCCGAGGCTGGAATGTCAACAAACTCACTCCACAGCCCTTGGTCGGCATAGTTCAGCATGTACAGCGTATTGATGGTGGAGCGGACGCCGTCGGGTGACCCCATGATCAGGTGGCGCAGGCGCTCTCGCCCAGCGGGTGGCTTGGGATTTGCCAGACGAAGTGGACTATCCGCCTCACCGAGGGGGGCGGCGGCGAAATAAGGAAGATAAAGCATTTAAGGGATTCCTCTTAGAGACGGGGAAGGAAACCCAAAAATTCAGCCGCCCCAGACATAGCAGTTCGGGACGGCTGAGTATAATTACTCTAGCCTCCGAGACAGCTGAGATCTGTCGAAGGGGTCAGGTGTCGGTATGTTGTTGACGCAACTTCCGGCACCGCACGACCAAATTTTCGGGCGAAGTCAAGCTGCACGCACACAGCCATAGCTGAAGAATGTATCTTATCTGGTCGCATAATGCAAACTAAATTTTTGGTAAAAGCTGAGATGCTTTAACTCTTACATCAAATCAGCTACGCTCATGCTACCTTTGAAGTCAAAGCAATGGCTGAACAAGCTCAGGTTCCCTGTATGGATAGCCGACTCCTCAACTGCTTTCGATTCGCAAAGCCCAGCCCGACGACGTGATTCAGCTCTTGCGAATTCAAATTGACGCCTTGCGGACTCTCTGTATTCAAGACTACACGCCTGAGCAAATTGAAGCTCTGATAGAGCGCAATATTCGCTATGCCAGTCGAGGTGGCAGCCAGGGTGAAATAACTCTAGTTGCTGAGGTGAAAGGGGTCATCGTGGGGCTGGCGGCTCTGCTGGGTCGCTGCGTGAGCGCCGTCTACGTACACCCCCAATTTGTCCGTCAGGGCATTGGCACTCACCTGCTGGCAGCGCTTGAGCAAATTGCTACTACCTATCAGATCAAGACGCTGCGCGTTGCCGCCTCTCTGACCGCTCAGCCTTTTTATCAGGCCAATGACTACCAGGTTTTGGGTGAGTCTGATCTAATTACTGAGAAAGGCTTGCAGATTCGATACGTTGAAATGAAAAAAGCTTTGTTTTTAGCTTAAGCAGATGTCTTGAAAAGTCAGCAAGCCACTTCAGGTTGCTCACAGGCTCCAATACTGACCCAGCTACTCGAACCGTCCTGCCAGTGCTCTTTTTTCCAAAAGAGAGTTCAATACCGTGCCATCCAAGTAGGGGGGCAACATGGTCAACGACACCCCTCAAGTGGGTTAGGGTATTGGGTTGACCAGTGTTTTGGGGGTAGAGCATTGCTCAACATTTACTCAACACTGCCCTACACGGCACTGGTGGATCAACCTGGCCTTAGGGATGTAGCTACTGCTAGCTTGAACTCACCACGACAAAGATATGGTTGAAGCAGAACCCGATCCTGCCTTTCTGCTGAAACTATAGAAAACTGAACACTATGACCATTGGTGGAGCCAATACCGGAACCAAGTTAGCGATCGCAGACCGTCGAGCACAGGCGGTACAGCTTCGGATCAAGGGACATACCTTTAGAGAGATAGCTGAGCAGCTTGGGGTGAGCTTAGGACAAGTCCATAGTGATGTGTCGTTGTCGCTGGCTGAGACACGCGATCGCACGGCTGATGACTGTAGTTTGCTTCGTACGATCGAACACGAACGGCTTGAGGGCGTTTGGCAGCGTCTCTCTAGGGAGGCTGAAAACTGTGCCGATATCCATCAACTCGTGAAGCTCACTACGGCTATGCACCGTAACAGTGAACTAATACTAAATCCGACTTGTATACCCCCGAAATAGTATAGGATTGAGGGATGCCTAGACCCCTTCATCTCGAACCTCATTTTTCAGCCGACAAGCTCAAAGCGCGATATCGCGCCAGCCAAGACCCGCTCGAGTCTCGACGCTGGCATCTAGTGTGGCTGGTTCACACGCAAACGACGCTGACGGATGCAGCTAAAGCTGTTGGACTGAACTATGACTACGCCCGAGATGTCGTGAGAGACTACAACCGTGATGGCGCTGATGG
>JAAUQI010000057.1 GCA_012032345.1 Leptolyngbyaceae cyanobacterium RM1_1_2
ATCCCAGTTGACTGCACAACAAGTGCAATCCCTCACCTCATTTGATTTCATTCTCGATGCCCTGCTTCAAGCCGCCTTTTAGACAAAAGCCCCAATTATGCTTATCTTCATTTTTTATTGGTATTAGCTCAAAAAACATAGATACGGTGCAGCTATCGAGAGCTTTAGCATAGCTGTTGAAATTAATCCGACTTATATTGAAGCTTACAAACATCGAAGCCAAGCTTACTACAAGAGAGGCTATGAGCAGCAGGCAGCCATAGACTTCAAGAAGGCGGCTGCCCTAGAACAAAAGAATGAACCGTCAACCACAGTTGAGACTGATGATTGGCAGACAAAATCTGCCCCGTCTTGGCAATGTCAGCACACCCTAAGGGGACATACAGGTACCGTTTCTACATTAGCAATGAGTAGAGATGGCACTCTGCTCGTCAGCGGTAGTTTTGACAAAACTCTAAAAGTTTGGCATGTCAAGACAGGGCGCTTGCTTAAAACTTTGACTGGACATTACCAAAAGATTTACTGTACTGCATTGAGCTGGGACGGCAAACTCATTGCCAGCGGCAGCGCGGACAAAAGAATTAAAATTTGGGAAGTTCGTACAGGCAAACTGCTGTATAGCTTGGGGGGTCTCTTCTCAGGCCATACGGATAGCGTTACCGGAGTCGCTTTTAGTCAGGATGGTCATAGCTTGGTGAGTACTAGTTTGGATAAAACAGTGCGCCTGTGGCAGTTACTATCTGGTAAGGAGCTAGTTGTCTGCAAAAAATCTTCAGAGCCAATTTTACTGCTGTCGATGAGCTGGAATGGTTGTGTCTTTGTTTATGGAGGACAGGATAGTCTGCTGAGGATACGACAGGTAAAGACTGGCAAGCTGATAAAGTCGATAAAAAAAGAGCGTGGTTCTCTGTTGTCTATTGCCATAGATGGCCAGGGGACATCTATGGCGACAAGTCGATCTAAACAGATAACGCTCTCAAATTTCACAAATCAAGAAACATACAGGCTAGAAGGGTATAATGACGTGGTGAATTCTTTAGCTTTTAACGCTGATGGGCAAAGATTAGTCAGCGGTGGCCAGGACGGTACTGTCCGGCTATGGAATCTTAGTACCCAGGAAAATACCAAAACATTAGTTGAACACCAATCCTCTGTCTATGCAGTTGTCTACAGTCCTATTGATAATTTGATTGCCAGCGGCAGTGCTGACAAAACCATCAAGATTTGGAAAGAGCTTTAGCGTCAATCAGGGGGTTAGCTCTGTTTGGGTAGCCATCCCTTCACTTCTGCATCCGTTAGCGGTCGCTCTAGCTTGATGTACTCTGCCTGGGATGCTTGCAGAATGTGGTGCATTTGCACAGACTCATTCGCATCTGCTGCCAGAAATGCCGCATTCAGAGCAATATTGCGGATATTACCGCCAGAGACGCTCAGCTTTGCCAGCTTCTCATAGAGCAAGTCCTGCAGCGGCGTTTGTGCCGGAAAGATGCGCCGCCAAATTTCGGCCCGCTGTTTGGCATCTGGAAACGGGAACTGCACAATGAAGCGAATGCGGCGCAGAAACGCCTGATCGAGAGAGCTTTTGAGGTTAGTTGTCAGGATTGCCAGACCGCGATAGGACTCAATTCGCTGGAGTAAATAGGCTACCTCCATGTTGGCATAGCGATCGTGAGAATCTTTCACCTCTGAGCGCTTACCAAACAGCGCGTCTGCCTCATCAAATAGCAAAATGGCTCCTCCAGTTTCGGCAGCATCAAAGATTCGCCGCAGATTTTTTTCGGTTTCGCCGATATATTTGCTCACCACCGTACTGAGATCGACCCGGTACAGATCCAGTTTTAAGTCACTGGCTAGCACTTCTGCCGCCAGCGTCTTGCCCGTGCCGCTTGGGCCTGCAAACAGAGTACTAATTCCCAGGCCGCGACCGCTGCGGCCAAACCCCCACTGCTCGTAGACCTTAAAGCGCTGTCGCACATGTGCCGCAATCGTTTGCAGTACCTGAAACTCCTTTTCCGGTAGTACCAGATTGTGCCAGTCGGCGCTGGGCGGGATCGCCTGAGCTAGCTCATCAAGTTGGGGACGTGCCTGTGTGAGGCAGGCTTCCCAAAGAAGAGAGGGAAGGGGGAGGGGAGATGAGGAAGCTTTAAGCTTTGAGCTGTCTTTCCCTTCTGGCGGCTCTCTCAGTAAGCGCTTCGTCTTTTCGCAGGCTGCCTGTATACCGGCAGGCGTGAGGTTAAAGTAGGACACCAGGGTATCGACGTAGCCGTTGAGTTCGGCTGCGGTTTCTCCCAGATGAATCTGCCAGAGCGATCGCTGCTCTTGATGGGTCGGGGCGGCAATGGCAAAAGTAATCAGCGGACGTTGGTGCTGGGCCCGGCGATCGCGGCTGAGCACAATCACCGGACAGCGCAGCGCATCAATCAGACGAACAATGGCGCTATTCTGCTGGGCGATGACGCCTTCAGCGCTTTCGAAGCTGCTGACAGCACTACAGTCTAGGACTAAAATACTGTGGCTAAGTAGGGCTTCGCGCTCACAAAGCACCTTAATTAAATTAAACTGTCCCAGTTCTATAGGCAACACATCTGCGGCAATTAGCAAACCCTGACGATTCATTTGGCGACAGGCCGCCAGGGCGATCGCCCGTTTGGTCGCTTCGTCACTGCCATAAAGCTGAATGGCAGGGGCAGTTTTATCTATATCCTGTAGACCCACCTGAGCAACTTGTTCAGCGATCGCCTGATAGGACGGCGGCAAAGCTTCAAACAGGGTAAAAGCATCTTCTAACGGCGTCAAAATACCCCTGAGTCGAATATCTATGTATTCAATCCCCAAGAGATAATGCAAAATGCGCTCATCAATTCGCAGTGGGCTGTAGGTGAGGGCATTGCCACCTCCTACCTCAATCAGGTGCCAACAGCGCAAAGCGCTTTCAGGAGCGAGTGCCCACCAGTGCGGTAGCGGAAAGATGGATAAAGCCAGATTATAAGTTGGACATCCCTGCTGCAAATCTGCCTGAGCTGAGGCACATAGGGGCATGACTACCGGGTTTAGCTCCACACCAGCACAAAGCAAAAGAACATCACGCTCAAAGCGAGAAAGCCCTAACAGCGAACAAAGTTGCTCCAGTGCCGCAGGAGGCTGTAGCGGTTGAGGGTCAGCAGGAATCTCGTTGGACTCAGATAGATGAGCCTTGCGTCCCAGGTAGGCAATCACCTGGGCGACTGTCTCCATCAGGTAATCATGGTTGGCTTCGCGCCACTGTTCTAGTGAATTTGCAGCCATATTGAATTCTCAATACGTCAGAAATGAGCGCGTGTAGGAAGATAGAAGACAGGGTTCATATTGAAAGCTCTCGGATATAAGAAAAGAAGCCGTTGAGACCTCTGCCCTTGAGCGGTTCAGACGCTGAGAGTGGGGTTCTGTCTTTTGCCGCTCTGTCTGAGCCATGTTAATCTTAGCTGTCCTAGAGACTACCCCGTCCCAAATAATCCAGGACAATTGTGCAGCGCACGTTATCAATTAATTCAGTCTCTGGCAAATTGTCTACGTCTAAGGTTGAAAGCCTGCCATAGGCTAAGAAGTCGCACCAGTTGGCACCCACCAAACGCCCACTCGAAAAAACACGCAGGCTATAGCCAAATGATTTGGCAGCAGTGCCAAACTGGTTTATCAGGATGTAAT
This sequence comes from Leptolyngbyaceae cyanobacterium RM1_1_2, assembly GCA_012032345.1. Taxonomy (GTDB): domain Bacteria; phylum Cyanobacteriota; class Cyanobacteriia; order Phormidesmidales; family Phormidesmidaceae; genus Sphaerothrix. The sequence goes on from JAAUQI010000057.1 coordinate 3,685, forward strand.
GCTCTAGATACGTCAAAGCTTCCCAGATCTGGGGATTGATCACGAGGTCAATGCGACGCGGCTCCTGAGAGCTACCCTGAAAGGCAATCCAGGTGTTCAGTAGCTGCTGGGGCGCACCCAGGCTGAGGCTGGTCTGCTCTTGCTGCCACCAGAGGCTAGGGGGCGTCAGCGAGGTCGTTGAAATGGTGGAGTCTGTAATCACTTCTTCTGCTAGCAGTTCTTCGTCCGGCTCAAGGACTAAAGGGAGCTGTAGCAGCTCTTCATAGCCAGGAAAGTAGGCTGGATTTGCCCGATCCAAGGCTTGAGCTGGCAAAGGTATTACAGCTATGAGGCCAATAGAAGTGACGCTCAGGATAGCTTCCCATTGCCAAGACTCATTAACCTGATGTTGCATGTAGTGGACTCCCAAAAAACGGGCAGATCTCAGTCTAATCTATTAAGACCAAGCGCTGACGATGAATATGCAATAGCCGAAACGACTGCTGCGTTACCTGCTCTAGCATTGTAATGAGCTGCTCAGGCCGTAGCAAAGTGCCGTCATTACGAGAGCTGCCGACAAAACGCAAAACGCTTTGATTAGCCTCACTCGGCTGCAGTTTGATAGACGCCTGAGCCATCAGGTCAGTTTTCGCCAGGGATAGTTCAAATAGGCGATCGCGTAAATTGACTTGCTTGGGTCTGCCTGATTTTGTCCGATGCTCAGCCCAAATTTCGGCAGTTTCACTGACAGCTTGCAGCCATGCCTGCCACTGTGCCTGCGTCGGAGCTTGGTCAACCGCCTGCACCAAAATCAGATACTCGGCTCGCTCTAATACCTTAGTAGCGGAAGGAGACTGTAATGAAACGTTTTCAACCTGATAGATTGGCATCTCCGACGGTAGCTGAGCCTGTAGCTGGCGTTGAAACTGGCCGGGGTCTATAGCTTCAGTTAGCTCAAAGTCAATCACTTCGCCCGTGCTGGTCGCGCCCAAAGGCAGGGCCATAGCGGGCGAAATTCGGGGGCCGGGGTGAAACCCGCCGGTAAAGGCCAGCGGTAAAGCGGCTCGACGAACTGCCCGGTCTAGGAGACGGGCAAAATCTAGGTGGCCGATGAATGCCATTTGGCCCAGCTTACCTAAGCGCACCCGCAGCCGCTGGACTCGCTGCTGTTTGGGCTGGAAATGTCCGGTAAATGCTGGAATCTCGGGCGGCGGCACTATGACATTGTGACCAAAGTCTGAACCACAGACGCCGCAGTGAGAGCAGCTTTCAAACGAGCAGTCAGGCACGGTCGCGGCTGCTAGGGCTTTCTGTAAATCTGCCTGTAACCAGGCTTTATCAATGCCCGTATCAATATGATCCCAGGGCAGGGGGGCAGTTAAATCAGCAGCGGCGGTATTGCCTGTTTCCATAACGTTCCATTCGCCGCTGTCTACTTGGCGGTATTTCCAAGTTAGCCCGGCCTCTGCGATCGCTAAATTCCACGCTGCAAAGGCGCGATCGAGGCTTTCCCACCAAGAGTCCATACCTGCGCCTAGTTCCCAGGCTTTGCGAACGACAGCAGATAAACGGCGATCGCCGCGTCCAACAAAGTCCTCCATGGCAGAAATGCGCACGTCAGTGAAGTTAGCCTTGACGCCGCGCATCGAGCGAAATTCTTCTTTTAGCAGCCGCTGCTTGCGCTTAAACTCAGAGGTAGAGACTGAGTGCCACTGAAAAGGCGTATGGGGCTTGGGTGTAAAGTTTGAGATGGTGATGTTGAAATTTAACACTTTGCGCTTCGGCAATCGGCACTCCTGCCGAAGCCACTGCACCGTTTCGGCAATACCCAAAATATCAACGTCGGTTTCTCCGGGCAGCCCAATCATAAAGTAGAGCTTGATTTTGTCCCAGCCCTGCTCGTGGGCCGTTTTGATCCCACGCAGGAGTTCTGCGTTGGTCAATCCTTTATTAATAATGTCGCGCATTCGCTGGGTACCGGCCTCGGGGGCAAAGGTTAGCCCCGTCTGTCGCGTACCGCCAATGATGTGGGCAATGTTTTCGTCAAAGCGATCGACTCGCTGACTGGGCAGAGACAGGGAAATATTTTCCTGCCTGAGCCGATTTTTGATTTCGACGCCTACCGCTGGCAGAGCTAAATAATCAGAACAGCTCAAAGACAGCAGCGAGAACTCGTTATAGCCCGTCTCCTGCATTCCCTGCTCGATCGCAGCCATCACTGCTTCTGGCTCTACATCTCGGGCCGGACGAGTTAGCATTCCGGGCTGGCAAAAGCGGCAGCCGCGCGTACAGCCGCGACGAATCTCGACTGTAAGGCGATCGTGGACGGTTTCAACATAGGGCACCAGACCAATAGAGTAGTCTGGAATCGGCGTGGCGACTCGGCGCAAAATTTGTTTAGGCACATCGCTGCGAACTGGCTGCACTGAGCCATCGTCAGCCATTTGATAAAACTGGGGCACATAGACACCGGGCACCTGGGCCAAATCCAATAGCAGCTCTGTGCGAGAGAGTCCAGCCGCCTTGCCTTCTTCTAAAACCAGGCCAATTTCTGGCAGCAGTTCTTCGCCATCCCCTAGCGCCACAAAGTCAAAGAAATCAGCATAAGGCTCTGGGTTAGAAGTGGCTGTTTGCCCCCCGGCAAAGATTAGCGGCCAGCTACCCGACTCAACCTGCCATGCCTCGGCGGCTGAGCGCTCCTGCCAGGTGAGGGGAATACCGGCCAGCGAGAGCATTTCTAAAATATTAGTTGCGCCTAGCTCGTAACTGAGGCTAAAGCCCAAAATGTCGAACTCTCTCAGCGATCGCCGTGATTCTACTGCAAATAAAGGGGTGTGAGTCTGACGCAGCTTGGCTGCAAGATCAACAGCTGGTAAGTAGGCGCGATCGCAGAGCTGTCGGGGCTGGGCGTTTAGCACGCTATACAAAATAATGTGGCCCAGATTTGACGCGCCGACTTCGTAAACCTCCGGGTAGGTCAGAACCCAGCGAATACTGGCCGTTTCCCAGGGTTTATGCACTGCTCCTAACTCATTCCCCAAGTAGCGAGCCGGACGTAAGATCTCTGATGTTAGAAGGGTGTCAACTGCGATCGCCACAATAGTTGTTAATAAGACTCTAGCTGATGAACTTACTACCACACTATAGCCGATTGCGCTGATCTCACTTTACCAGTCCTTTAAAAACTAAAAGCACCTCAGCTTGGTAGCAGGAGGCGCTCATAAAATACAAAAGCTCAAACTAGGTTTACCTGAGCTGACTTCTTTACAGAAGCTTAACAAAGTCGCTGATGCAGCGGTTCAAGAATCTTTTAGGCGTTCACCCCTGTTTTTGCAAGCAAGGTTTTAGGTAGATGTCTTTAGAACGGCGACAGAATGGCGGCTTAAGCCGCGATCGCCGCTTGCTCAGGCCGGACTTCTAGAACCTTAAAGGCGCGGTCAAGCTGAGTTAGCTCAAACACGATCTTGAGAGAGGGAGGAACAGCACAGAGGGTGAGCTGCTTATTAGAGTGACGAGCAGTGCGCAAAGCCGCTACCAGAGCCGCTAAGCCAGCGCTATCTAAGAAGTCAACAGCGCTCATATCAACTAGCAGGCCAGTTTCACTCGTAGCGAGTGATGTGATTAGCCGCTCTTGGAATCCAGCTGCGTTAGCTGCGTTGATCGCCCCGTTAGGCTGAATAACTGCCATAGAGTAATCAGTATTTTCTAAGCTCTTAACCATTTTTCCACCCACCTAGCAACAATTTCGAAAATCAAAAAAACAATCTCAGACCCTGCAAAAAAGCTGTCCTGGATGACATGAACTTAAGACTTTTGAATCTGAGATGCCTATATGCCCTAGATTAGTTTGCGAAAACTTAACGTCCATAGCCGCTTCTTTAAAGATTCTAGTAAGCGTTTTTACTTAAGGTGCCAGGGACTACAAAAGCTACTGAATCGACGAAGTGATTTTGATCACGCTCTATCCCAGATCACAATCACCTATTGATAGCCGTTCAGATCACCGGTTAAGCGTCAATTGCCGTTGACAATCTAAAGTACGGAATTTATCGCCAGATTCAATGTCATGAGTGACCTGATATGAATCCTGACTTTTCAATTCGTCGGCTTGTGGAGCGTGCTTTATACAGTCGAAAGCTAACTCCCGATATTGAGAATGAGATCAACTACGTGCTAACGCGGTTGGGCTACGTCTCTGACGTTGACTATGAAGCATTAGAGCTGCTAATGGCTGAGATGGATGCAGGCCGCATTCAGCTTGTGCCTAGCCTCTAAACAGAACTATGACGTTTTGAGCGCGATCGCTTTTCAATCGATCGCGCTATCTATTCTTTCTTTAGGCTCGGGTTCTAAAGAGCCTGAAGAAATAGTAATCTGTCTTCTTTCCAAAGATAGATTTTAATTCACATTTTTTATTGCTAGAAATTTTTGACAGCTAACTCTATGGATTTCGGTTTGGGGTTGCTGTTGCTGGCACTGACCTTAACGGTCACGCTTGGACATGAGGGCAACGTCTTAGTGACTTTATTGGCTGCCAACGTCATTTTGTCAGGAATTTATCTAAGGCGAGGGTTTTCGCTAAAGCAGCTTGCTGGAATGCTCCTCTCCGGCGCTCAGCAAGGTCTTCCAGTCGTCGTAATTCTGCTTTTAATTGGCTTAGTGATTGCCTCCTGGATGGCGGCAGGAACTGTTTCCTCACTGGTCTACTACGGCATTTCGCTAATTCAGGCAGACTATTTTGTGCTGTCAGCGTTTTTATTGACAGCAGCCGTGTCCGTTTTGATCGGGACTTCCTTTGGAGCGGTGGGGACAATTGGTATAGCCTTAATGATTGTGGCCCACAGCAGTCAGGTCAATTCAGGATTGGCAGCCGGGGCTATTATTGCGGGTGCCTATGTAGGCGATCGCTGTTCTCCTTTATCTTCGAGTGCCCATCTCGTTGCCAGCCTGACTCAGACTCATCTTTACAGCAATTTGTACAACATGCTGTTGACCTCTCTAGGGCCGCTGCTGATTTCGGGGCTGATCTACACCTTTTGCCCCAGCAGTACAGTTGAACTTTCTACAAATAATCCAATTACGGCTGAGATTCTGAAACAGTTTCAGCTCGGCTGGGTGCCCGTCCTACCGGCGATTGTAGTCTTAGGTTTAGCCTGTTTCAGAATACAGGTCAGAGTGACGCTGCTCTTAAGCTGGATAGTCGCCGTTGCGATCGCCTTACTCTATCAGGGGTATGCCGTGGGAGAAATAGCAGGCTTTATGGCAGGCGGCTATCAGCTACATGAGAGTTCGACGTTGCACAAAGTCTTGCAGGGGGGAGGGCTGATATCGATGGGGCGGGTCTGTCTCATGGTTGTAGTGTCTACTGCCCTGTCCGGGCTGCTAGCGGGTACCCAAGCACTATGGCCCCTGCAGCGACCGCTAGTCAGGCTAGCAGCCAGCGGCCATCTGTTTGTAGGGACAGCTTTAGCTGGGCTGTTAAGTGCCGCAATTGGCTGTACTCAGACGATTGCAATCGTGCTGACCCATCAGCTCATGCACAAACCCTATATTCAAGCCAACCTCAGTCCCTACCATCTAGCCGTCGATATCGAAGACACCGCCGTGGTTTTCTCTCCTCTGATCCCTTGGAATGTTGCCGGTTTTGTCCCCGCTGCTGTTTTGGGCAGTGATGCTAGCTTTATTCCCTACGCTGTCTACCTATACTTGCTACCCCTGGCTGGATTACTGTTTAGACCCAGAGACTGGTTTGCCTCGCCGCCGTCCAAAGCAGAGGTAATAAAAAACTAGCATTTGCCCTAGTAGCAAGAGCAGTGTCAGGCGTGGATCGCCTGTTTCTTGTGCGGTCAGAAGCGTTGGTGCTGGCACGGCTGAGTCCACGCTATTAACAAATACAACTACCAAAATGTTATTGGCGGCATGAATCCCCAAAGCCATTTCCAGGCGATTTTCTTTAAGCGTTACCAGCGCTAAAAAAGCTCCAATAGCAAAATAAATTAGGATCAGCCAAACGGCCCCACGCTGTAGCTCTGGGTTGGCTAAATGTGGCAAAGCAAATAGGCCACCGTTAACGCAGATTAAAAAAAAACTGTTACGCGATATCAGGCCGAGTCCCTGTAGCAAATAGCCTCTAAAGAGGAGTTCTTCAGCAGCTACTTGAAACGGTGTCAGCACTAGGGCAAAGGGTAAAAACTGTAGCCAATTTGTCAGTAAGGGAATGCGCTGATAAGACTCCGTATTGAAGGCATAGTCAATCAGCGAAGGCAGGCCGAGCAGCAGAAACCACAGACCGAAGCCGCGCGCAAAACGAGCGATCTTAAAAGTGCCATCCACGCTTAGCAAAGACTTTACAGGCCGCTGATGCAGCCAACACATAACAGCAAATAGGCCGCCATAGAAACACAGGAAAGGCAGGTTATTGATGACATAAGCCTCTAGCGTTGGAGACTGCAGCACCTGCAATAGCGCTTGCTCAGTGGTTGGCAGGAGTTTTTCTAAGGGAGTACTCTGAGAGTCTAACCAGGCGATCGCGGCAGCAGCAGCCACAATGCCGCCAATTAAAAGCCAGAAAAAGGCAATTAGCATGACGCCCAAAACATAGCGCCACCAGCTATTTTTGCCCTGTTTGGCCTGATCTAAATACGCCTGTCCCATGTGTGCTTAGTGGCTATTCTTAATAACTGGTCAAATGCATAGAGTCTTTGTTTAATATTAAGCGTTTTCAGCCGCTTACAATAGGAAACGAGTGTTCCTAACGAGCTGCTCCTGTAATTTTGCGATGAAGCAATTATCTCTGACTGGCAGATGAGCAAATGAGTCATCAAGTTTCTTAGTTTATGTCCAGCGCCGATAGAGCTGAATTAGCGCTAACCGTTACAGTTATGTTAAGCCGATCAATCGAGCAGAGTGAAGGCAGTGACCCAGGAATTTCATATCTCAATTACAGCAGTTGGGGAAGAGCGGTACTTGGTGCGCACGGAGCAGGTTGCTCCCGGTACTCCTCTAGCGGAAGAACAGGTGGTTTGGCCGATCGCAGACTGGCTAGAGCAAACTCAGCAGCTCATGCACGAGCCTTTGATGTCTTTGCTGGCAGGCCATCCCCCCCTCCGGATTGCAACTCGTCCCCAAGATGCTGAAGATTCAGCGGTAGCGGCTGCGGTTTCGGCCAATGCCCCAGGTTTAGTCATGCTGGGCCAGCAGCTCTATAGCGCTCTCTTTCAAGGCATGATCCGCGATAGCTGGCTGACAGCCCAAGGCATCGCTCAGCATAGCCAGCAGCTACTGAGGCTGCGATTGGGCATTAAAGATTCTAGACTCCAAAAACTGCCGTGGGAGGTGCTTCACGATGGCGATCGCCCGCTGGCTACAGGCACAGAGCTGACTTTTTGTCGCTATCACTCGGTACTTTCCTCAAGTCAGGGCACAGTAGCTATGCCAGCGGCGATCGCAAGCGCGGCTTCTCTACGGGTTCTCATGGTTGTTTCCGCGCCTGATGATCAAGAACAGCTCGCTCTCAAGCGTGAGGTCAGGCAGCTCCAGGAAGAACTACAGCCTAATCAACCTGATTTTGGCGAGCATACCTCTGATTTTCAACTGCTTCAGATTGATGTAACGCTGCTAGAGCAGCCCGGGCGAGCCGAACTTACCCAGGCACTGGAGCAAGGAAATTTTCAAGTACTACACTATGCAGGTCACAGCAATTTGGGCAAAACGGGTGGCGACCTGTTCTTGGTGAGTCATCAAACCGGGCTATCAGAGCAGCTCAGCGGTGAGGATTTAGCAGGCTTGTTGGTCAACAACGGTGTTCGCCTAGCCGTTTTTAATTCGTGTCGTGGAGCCTATACCGATACAGACAGAGCAGGCGGACAAGAGCAGAATCTAGCTCAAGCCCTGATGAATCGAGGAGTACCGGGCGTGATTGCCATGTCCGAGCGAATTCCTGATGAAGTCGCAGTCACCTTTACCCGCTTACTCTATCGCAACCTGCGGCAGGGCTACCCCATTGATTTAAGTCTGAATCGAACCCGTCAGGGTCTGATCTCTGCCTATGGCTCTCACCAGTTTTATTGGGCGCTGCCTGTGCTTTACATGCATCCCCGTTTTGATGGATCGCTAACCAGTCAGCCATCAAATCAGGTAATGGCGCTCGACAGTTTGCTATTTCCAGACTCTACAGCCGCTCATTTAGAAGATAAGCCACTTCCAGCCTCTGACGATGCAGACAGCCTCGTGGCCGCGCTCGAAGATGACGAAGACTACGATGATGATCTAGCCATTGTCTCCAATTTGCTACAGCAGCTCTCTCCCAGCGAGGCCGTCACCTCTAATCAATCTGGGCAGAGATCCCTCTCAGCCGAAAGTCCCCTCAAGTCTGTTGAGCGACCATCTGCGCTAGACGCCCCAGCAGGCATTTCAGCAGGCGCTCCAATGGTTGAAAATGGGGCATTAGAAACGGCTAGCTCTACAGTTGCCCTCGCTGATTCAGAGCGATCGCATCCTCAGCCTGATGCGATCGCAAGTCTGCCCAAGCGATCGAGGTATCAAACAAAACTATGGTTGCCTCTAGTCGGGGTAACCATAGTGATTGCGGGCATTAGCGCCATCAGTATTCTCCAGCCGGGTGCTAAGCAACCCACAATCGATCAAATTCTGAACGATCCTGAACTGTTTAGCAGCGTTGATCAGCTGGATCAGACCACAAACCCAGTCGCCCTGGCAACCGTTGCCTTTAACCAAGATAATCAGACGCTAGCGCTCGAAATCATTGCTGAGCTGCTAGAAAGAAATCGGCTGAAGGAGGCGACTGAAGCTATAGAGGCGGCTTCAGGTAATCAGCGTCAAAATCCAGAATTTCTCTACCTTTTAGGTCGTCTGCAATGGCAGCGATTAGTAAATGGTTCAGGTGACTACAGCGCTAATGACGCTGCCCGCTCTTGGGCTAATGCACTCGAGCAGCGCCCTAACGAAATCAAATATCAGGTGGCTTTAGGTTTTGCTCGCTATGCTCAGGCTGATTATCAGCAGGCGTTTGAGATATGGGAACGAGCTGTCGCCATTGATCAGCAAACTCAGCGACTAGGGCCGCTAATTGGCAACGGCAGCGAGGATGCCCTTGTTGCCGATCCGATCGCGCTTAACGCTTACGCTGGGCTAGCCCTGGCTTTGGTGCAGCTTGCCGATCAGCAGGTTAACTTTGAACAGCGTCAGCGCACCTTGAATACGGCCAAAAAATACTACCTGATGGTGATTCAGGCGGCACCAGAAGACTTTGGTAACTCACAATCCTTAGCCACAAACTGGCTCTGGCAAGAATCTACGATCGCAGACTGGCAGGTTCTCCAAGAGCGCGTCCTTGAATAGCGCCTGACGGATAAAATTCTGGGGCAAAACTTCGTACAAAATTACAACGAAAAATCTCAATACTTAATGCGATCGCGGTTGCCGCCTGCCAGTGCGCTTTTCTCTAAAAACTCAATAATCTTGCCAGCCACATCCATGCCCGTGGCACCTTCGATGCCCTCCAAACCCGGCGATGAGTTTACTTCCATGACGACTGGGCCGTGATTAGAGCGCAAAATATCAACCCCGGCTACCCTTAACCCCATTGCCTTAGCCGCTCGAATGGCTGTGCTGCGCTCCTCCGGCGTCAGCTTAATCTTAGAAGCGCTGCCGCCCCGGTGAATATTAGAGCGGAACTCGCCGGGTGCCCCCTGTCGCTTCATCGCGGCAATGACCTTATCGCCGATGACAAAACAGCGAATATCCATCCCTCCGGCTTCTTTGATAAATTCTTGAACCAGGATATTGGCGTCCAAGCCCCGAAACGCCTCAATAACTGAAGTGGCTGCCTGATCGGTTTCCGCCAAAACAACACCGATGCCCTGAGTGCCTTCTACGAGCTTGATCACTAAGGGCGCTCCTCCGACAATATCTAAAAGCCCCTCAATGTCTTTTGTGGAATGGGCAAACCCGGTCACTGGTAGCCCAATGCCCCGTCTGGCCAGTATTTGCAGACAGCGTAGCTTATCGCGCGATCGTGAAATTGCCTGAGACTCATTGGCTGAGAACACCCCCATAATCTCAAACTGTCGCACAACCGCTGTGCCATAGAAGGTCTTAGAAGCTCCAATCCGAGGAATGATAGCGTCAAATCCTTCCAGGGTTTTACCAGAGTAAACCACTTTAGGATTGTGAGCCGTAATATTCATGTAGCAGCGCAAATAATCAATTACGTACAGCTCATGCCCTCGCTGTTCCCCCGCCTCTTTCAGCCGCTGCGTTGAATAGAGAGATGCTTTTTGAGAAAGGATTGCAATTTTCATCTGTTAGCTTCCTGGTTAAACCTGCCTGAACCGATGGGAACGGGTCGCGCTCTGCAAATATGACTGTCCTGGATCAACCGCAAATCGACCTCGCATGGCTTGACGTCCTAACAGCATAGGAAATCCCATTTGAGTTCGATCGGTCAGCGTTAGCTCGATCGGCCAACACTGCCCTCGAATAGCCACATGAGTTTGAATAATCGAACGTAGTTCTGTCTGGCCACTAGAGCTGCGTACTTGACGCCGATCGAGTAAATCAGTTTCGACGCTCAGAGGCTGAGCGCATGTCTGGTAATTGCTAAATACCTTAAATCGAACCATCTGACGTCCGGTTCGATTAAAACGTTCGATTTCTAAAGCATGAAGTGCTGAAGACCTAGCCCCAGTATCGATTTTAGCTTTGACCTTAACGATGCCCAAATCAGGAAGTTCGATCCATTCTCGCCATCCTAAAAGTGCAAGTTCAGTATGCTGAGAGATCGCCACAGGCTTAAGTTGCTATAGTCACTTCTCTCAGACTACATTTTTTTTGCCCTTCTGAAAAATCACCAGCAGCAAGTATTTAAAGACTGCCAGTATCTGGCCTCTTTTGAGTCATGCCGCTTCTGAGAAAGAAAACAGCTCTTTGCTGCAAAAAGCCAACTCTGTGTGATTGACACTTAGTTGGTAACTAAGGTCTGTCGCAGCGTTATTTGGACTGTGAGACTTTTTTGCGGTCAAAGCCTTTCACAACTCCCTCTTCCCATCAATGATTCAGAACTGATATGTCTGCTAACGGCTAACGGCTCGGCTTAGTCAAAGGTTTAACTAATAAAAAACTTGCTGAAAATTTTTGTAAATTCTCAGTGAAAATTTTCTTCTGAACGGTAAGCCTTGTCCCAGCATTTTTCAAATGGCTAATTTGGTGAGAACGCCAGAAACGGCCAGGGTTGAGGATAGTTTTGTAAGTGGCGCTAAAGACGGGCTGCTTGAGATATTGCCAGATCGGAAAATCCATTTTCTTATGTTACGAGGTCACCACAAAAAGCAAACTGAGAGAAATGTGTTTGTCGCACAAATTACCCCTGAAGTGCTCAAGACCAGCACCAGGGTTTACTCTCAGTATAAGCATGCCCAAAGCCTCTAGCCCTGCACTCAGCAGTAGGGTAGAGAAATGTTTAAGATTCAAAAAAAAAGTTAAAGATGGAGCTGACGGGAGTCGAACCCGTGTCCGCCCTGAGTATTAACACTTCATTCGTTCACAGGCTTAGCCTCTTTAGCCCGCGAGGCGGGGACTCTCATTTATCCCTGAGAGTAGGATGCTCTGGTAAAGGTCTTTGCTAATGAGTCCACCAGAGAGAACGCACTAGCGCATCCGTTGGGGTTAGGTTCACGGTCTTTAACGGAGTCAAACCGTGAACGCTCGCTAAAGAGTTTTTAAGCTACAGCGATGGCTGCTTGCTTGCGAGCAAAAGGAACGATGTTATTCGCACTTACTTTTTGTTTGAGCCTGGATTTACGAGAGGTGACTCACTCTCGGCCTGAATCACAAAGTGACTTTCGTCAAAACGTCGAAACCGTTACAGCCCCTTATAAGTATCTCCTTTGGATTATAGCTCAGGTTGCCAAAGATTGCCGAGTGGTGTCTCAGGGCGATTAGGGATGGAGATCCCGTTCCCAGACGCCAATGTAAATGCGATCGCGATCGTTACGCTCAATCACACCTCTGAGCTGCCCTTGTTCAAAGGCATAGCGGTTGAGCTGACGAGACTGCACTTTAGCCAAGCTACTTTGAATGACTACTGTCGCCGGGACGTCTAACATCTGGTCTAGGGTTGACTGCATCACCGACAGCGGTACTGTCTGCGCAAAGGCTGCCTCGGTCTGACGGATCTTTTGAGAACTTGTATCGTAGAGATAGCCGAGCGTCACCTGATCGGGCACAAGCTCATATAAAACAGCCTGAGTATTGGGCCAGTAGCCAGATCTTGACTGGCTGGGATCGCCCAAACTTTTTTCAACATTTTCTTTTTGAGTACCGATTGAGAAAACTGGAACCACAGGCAGATCTGCTCCCTTGCTGGCAGACAAAGGCTCATCGGGAGAATTGCTGGCCTCAGGCGCATTGGCATTTTCAGTGTCTTTGGAATCAGTAGCGTTATTGCTTCCTTCCTGACTGCTGCCTTCTACCGGGTTGTTCAGCGGAGGTGGCGCTGGCTCAGCGGCTGAGTCAGTGATGTTGGTATTGCTGGCAGGACGGCGAATGGCGGTCACGGTTAAACCCCCGACCACAATAATTGAGCTGGCAATCGCGCTCCACAACAGCCAGGGCGGGTGGGGGCGAGAGGACTTAGCCGCCGCTGGCATCACAGTAGTATTCCTAGACTGGTGATGAGATGTGCTGGAGAAAGAGACTGAATAGCGAGGGGCTACGGCCATAGTGGCTGCGGCTGTTGACGTTGAACTGCTGATGGCTGCGATCGCAGGCTGACCGGTTTGTGCTGGCAGCAACTGTAGCCACTGCTCGATAGTGCCGGGGCGATCTTCAGGCTCTAGCATCATGCCCTGCAAGATGGCCGTGTTGACTGAGCAAGTAATCTGAGGATTAAGATCGCGGGGAGAAGACAGGGGTTCGCGATCGCGCAAAATAGAGGCTACAGGTACCTGAGCGGTCAAAAGCGCATAGAGTGTAGCCGCTAGCCCATAAACATCAGTAGCAGGAGTTCGCCTAGCCTGAGTCATATACTGCTCAATCGGTGCATACCCAGTCGAAATCAGGCTGGTATGGGTTTGCACCTGCCCCGCCTTGAATTCGCGGGCAATGCCAAAGTCGATTAGCACAACTGAGCAAGTACCCGCCCGCAGGATAATATTGTGGGGCTTGACATCTCGGTGCAGCAGCCCAGCCTGATGAACGCTTTGCAAGGCTGACCCAATCTGCCGGACGTACCCTATCGCCTCGGCCTCAGCCAGGGGTGTCTGGGGAAAAACAATCTCTCCTAGAGACTGACCTGGAATGTAGTCCATTACCATAAACGGCAGTCCGGCTTCTACAAAGTAGTCACTGACCCGGACAATATTAGGATGCAGACACTGAGCTAGTCGCTGAGCTTCATGCTGAAACTGCTCCTTAAAACTGGCAAAATCCGGTGAGCTGAGGCTGACTTGATTGAGCGTCTTCATGACGACGGGCTGCTCTAGCAGGTGGTGAAACGCCTGAAAAGTCACCCCAAATCCACCTTCTCCTAGCAGCTTTTTAAGGGTATATTTTCCGCCCTGTAAGGTCTGCCCGACTCGTGGCTGGGGCACGCTGGATAAATTCATCAAACTTTCTGCATCCTACAGCAGGTTGCTCAACTAGCGATCGCACCAAAGATATCTTACATAGAATCTTGAAAGCTAGGAGCTAAAGGTACTCTCGGCCTCTGCTGATAGCCTCCGGTGCTGAATGCTGTTTCTATTGCTACCAAACTTCAACTTTATAAATCGTTGAGTGACTGGCTTAGCCCCTCATTTTTCTAGAGCGCGATGGCTGTAATTCTAGACTAATCAGGTTTTGTCTGCTGGGGCGATCGCAGAAAGCAAGGCTTGAGTATGGCTGCAATCAGGTTTCGTACAGGAAATGGTGGAGGTTTTCACCTATAATACTTTCTTAAGCTTTGTCCTAATCTGCTAAATCTCAGTTCGCTGATAACGGGTGCGCAGAGGCTTGTAAACTCAATCATAAGAGACAGCTCTAAACAGCACGAACACTATTCTGGGGAGATCAGCGTATGAGCAATACAACTGACACAGCTACAAACGGCAAATCTGAAGAGGATCAGGAAAAAGAAAAAGATGTCAAGGGCGGGTTGGTAAAAGCCGACGTTCAGCACGAAGAAATTGCGATACTTCCAGACAACACCCGCTTGCTGTCAACCAACATGCTACCCAATAACCGCCCTATCACCGCTTCTAATCTGCACGTTGCTCATATGCTAACGTCTGCTGGTAGACGTCCTGTGATGCAAGACACCTTTGAGATTGCCAATATAGATTCGCTGCCTGGTCACCGCCCGGTCGCTGTAAGCAAGCTAGTTATTTCTGACATCGGTATGCTGCCCGGTAATCGTCCAATCGCCTCTAACGAGATTGACGAAGATCCTTCTACGCTGATGGGCTACTTGGATTAGGGCCTTGTCAACAATGGAATTAAAAAGGAGGGGGCAGTTCCTCTCCTTTTTAACAGCTGCGCTCATTAGCTGAGCAGCTTAGTGTCATTGCCGCATGGCTAAGCAGCGGGATAAACGCTCACTTTCTTGCCACTGCCCCGACGCTCAAAAGTAACTACGCCATCGATCAGCGCAAACAAAGTGTCGTCGCCTCCCCGACCTACGTTATTGCCAGGATGGTATTTGGTGCCGCGCTGGCGAATTAAAATGCTGCCTGCGCGCACTGCTTGCCCACCATAGCGCTTGACTCCAAGCCGCTGAGCATTTGAGTCACGACCGTTACGAGTACTGCCTGTTCCCTTCTTGTGAGCCATGTTATCCCCCTCTTTACTAGAACTCAATTCTAACGGCTAAACCAGAGCGATCGCTCTGAGACGCTTAGTTTAGTCTTCGGTCTGCTCGTCAACCTCAGCAGCACTGTTTTCTACAGGCTGCATGCCTTCTACAGCATCGCTGCTGTCTACAGGCTGCATATTTTCTTCTACAGTGTCGCTGCTGTCTACAGGCTGCATGTCTTCTACCCCAAAGGTTCTGCCGTTGAGGCTGATGGAATCAATCATCAGGCGAGTTAGCTCTTGCCGATGCCCCTGTTTTTTGCGCGTTTTCTTCTTGGGGCGCATTTTATAGACGATGATTTTGCGCCCTCTAAGCTGGCTCATAACGCTGGCTGCGACCGTAGCGCCTTCAACTAGAGGCTGTCCGATGCTAACCCCCTCGTCGTGAGAGACAAAAAGTACCCGATCAAGGGTCAACTGCTGGTCAATTTCGGCAGACAAGCGGTCTACATCGTAGAACCGACCGGGTTCTACCCGCAGCTGCTTGCCACCCGTCTCAATAATTGCGTAAACCATGCTGAAATATATTCTCCTTGCCGTACAGGTAGCTGCCCTAAAAGTAGCTCTCAACTGCAGCCTTTTGAGTGATACCTGATCCGAGGCAAAATTAAGTAGACAGTTAGTCAATATGACAATTTTTGCTTGTGCTTGTCAAGCTGTCATTGGCTACATTTTGCTCATTTTTGAGGTATGGCAATCCTAAATTATCTGTAGGGCAAGGAAAGCATGAAGGATTTTTTCTGTGGAAAAATCGTTTTCTAAGCTAGATAGAGTAGCGATAGCTGAGTTTATTTTGCTGAAATCTGATAGGTTTTAATTTTTACTATAAGCATCAGGGACAGAAATGGAGTCTTTGAAAGGACGGGATTTGCTGAGCGTTGCCGACTTGACTGCGGCTGAGATTCAACTGCTGTTGAGGCTAGCAGGTGATTTGAAGCGGGGTAGCGTAGACTTGCGCTGCCCCAGAAAAGTACTAGGACTTCTCTTTCAGAAAGCATCGACTCGAACTCGGGTGAGCTTTTCAACAGCGATGTATCAGCTAGGCGGACAGGTGATTGACCTCAATGCTAGCGTTACTCAAATCAGTCGGGGAGAACCGACCATTGATACTGCCCGGGTGCTAGATCGATACTTAGATGTGCTGGCCATTCGGACATTTGCTCAATCAGAACTGGTAAAGTTTGCCGAATATGCCAGTATTCCTGTGATTAATGCCCTGACTGATTTAGAGCATCCCTGTCAAATCCTGGCTGACTTGCTGACTATTCAAGAAAACTTCGATGCGCTAGAAGGGCTGACGCTGGTCTATTTGGGAGACGGTAACAACATGGCTCATTCTCTGATGCTGGGCTGTGCCAAGGTTGGCATGAATGTGATCGTGGCCACGCCGGCAGATTATCAGCCCGATCTAGCCGTCACTCAGCAGGCGATCGCAATAGCAGGCGATCGCAGTCAGGTTACCCTGACTCAAGACGCGCAGGCCGCCGTTTCGCAAGCTCAGGTGCTTTACACAGATGTTTGGGCCAGTATGGGGCAAGAAGATTCGGCTAGCGATCGCATCCCGATTTTTCAGCCCTATCAAATCAATACGGCCTTGCTGAAGCAAGCAGACAAAGACGCAATTGTGTTGCACTGTTTGCCTGCTCATCGGGAGGAGGAAATTAGCAACGAGGTGATCGAGGGGCCTCAGTCTCGCATTTGGGATCAGGCTGAGAACCGATTACATGCCCAAAAAGCTTTGCTAGCGGCTCTCTTAGGCGTTGCCTGACAAGGAATAAAAGCTGCGCTTTCAGCCAGCTTGAGGCTGCCCTCCAATCCGAAAACTGCATCAAAAACTGCATCTGGGGCTACAGAATACCTAAGAACTGCAGAACTCCCTGGCCTGAGACAAATTCAATCGCCAAGGCGGTGACAAAGCCTAGCATGGCTAAGCGACCATTCAAAAGCTCTGCAGCGGGTGTAAAACCAATGGGATTAGCGGGCTGATTAGGTTGGGTCATGATGGCTGCTATAAATTAACATTTGTTAAATAAAATATAGCTTAAGCAAAAGTTCTGTGGGTTATTTCTTAGCGGTGCACTGACTGCCATCGAATACTGCGAAAGCTGAAAGCGATCGCGCTGAGCAGCAATAGTCCCAACCCACCTGCTAGAGGGTTGCCGCCAACTCCTGTAATCCAGGTTGGAACCTGCTCTGACGAAACCACCAGATCGCCGACATCGACGACATAGTAAGCCCAAACCAGGCCAGCATGTAAGCCTCCAGGGGCTGCTAGATCGCCTGCAAGGAGCTGATGACGGCTCGTCGTGGCCCGCTTTGCCCAGACTAAGGCCAGCCCTAGAAGCAATAGACCAAAAAACTGGGGCCAGGTAGCTAGGATAGCTGAGAAGGGACGAATAAAATGGGCCATGGCAAATAGAGTGCTGCTGCTGAAAAGCGCAACTGCGGGTGAATAGTCCCGCTCTAGCTCACCCAGCAGCCAGCCCCGAAACAAAATCTCCTCCGCCCAGCCAATGCCGATTGCCGTGATCAGCCCCTCGGCTGCAATCCTTCCCAGATGAGCAGCCGGGACTACCTCCGCCCAGCCCAGGCTTACCTGCAGCGTGAATAAAATACCGACCCCGATCGCTCCCACTAAAAAGGTGCTTAAGAACCAAAGCGCAGTGCTCGTAGAAAAAGTAAGCCCGTAGTAAGACAGCGGGCGAGCCAAACCGTAAACGTGCCGTCCCCAACCGCGCAGCAGACTGATAAATATGAAATACAGCAAAATCAGAGCGGCAATAAAAATGCGCTCAGACTGATACCAGGTGGCCAGTAGTCTAACAGCGATCGCTATGGGTGCCCAGAGCAGCAGCAGCATAGCCAAAAAGAGAAAAATTCTAACGGGCGCACCCTGACGGGCGATCGCAGGCCAGTTAATTTTCAATCACCAAAACCCTATTCTTCTGGCTCAATCGTACTGGTTAAGCCGTGCCCGCGCAGCCCCTCACAGTAAAACTCAGCGTGCTCTAGCGCACAGGTGATGACTAAAGCCACACCCTGGCTGTGAGCCTGCATCATGATGTCAACCGCCTGCGGCATCGTTAAGCTGGAGACTGTCTTGACTAGAGCTTCGACGACATGCTCCATTGAGTTATAGTCGTCGTTATGCAGCAGAACCCGGTAGCGCGGCGCTAGCTTGCGAGCCGTTGAACGCTTTTCGATCGTTTCAACAGACACTATTTTTACCCCTTCCTTAATTGAACTGCTAAGGTTTATTTCGGTAGACGCTGCTTTTTAGACAGAAACGGGATTTCTGACTCAGCTCACTTGACTTTTCTCTTAGGCTAAACGAAGAATTTAATTCCTGACAACCCCAACGCTCAGCGCCCCACCCCATACTTAAACGGGCAGATATATGTGGCTGGCGTTTGCCACAGGTGTTCAAGACTGATTCTAAGCACAGCAAACCTATGACCACTGCCGTCTATGACTGATATGACTGATGAAAACGCTTTATCAATTCGCCCTCATCAAATCATTTTTCTAGAAGATCGGGCGACTCGCCTTTACGCAGAAGCGATCGATGTAGTGCTCTCACGGCAGCTTTGCTGGGCTAGACCTCTGATGCTGGTTGTTGGCTCTACGGTAGCAGAGCCTGATGAGACTGCCTTAGCTCAGCTTTACCTGCTTGATGATGGGCCAGACTTGCTTTGGCCCACTGCCCTCTTTCAGCCAGCGCTCGACCTAGATGTCCTTTCTCTGCTCAGCCAAGCCCAAAGCCTGCCCAAAGATGGCCAGCAGCACCAGCTGGGTCTACAGCAGCTCCACGCCTTTATTCGGCAGGTGTGGCAGGCCCATCTTGACTTTTTTGCTGGGCAGTCGCCCCAGCCTGTTTCTCCACCCCGGAGTGAAAAAAGATTTTTCTAATTTTGACGAATTCTTGTCAACGCCTTTTAGCTTGTACTATCTCGTACCATGCCCATCAGCCTTGAGGATCGCCAATCTAGCCTTGAGCACTTACGCCATCAGCTCCGTCCCGGCCAGCAGTCCCTCGCAGATTGGGCCGGGGGGCCGCTTGCTATCTCAGCCGTTCCCGGCTCAGGCAAATCGACGGGGATGGCCGTAGCGGCTGCAATTGCGATCGCTCGCTACCAGCTCCATGCCCGCCGTCAGCTTGTTTTAGTCACTTTTACCCGCGCCGCCGCCGCCAATCTCAAAGCCAAAGTTCGCCGCCACCTGAAAGACTTAGCGCTGCCACAAAACAGCTTTGTGGTCTTTACCCTGCACGGGCTGGCCCTCAATATTGCCACCCGCAATCCTGACTTATCTGGCATTCACTTAGATACGCTGACGCTGGTTTCTCCCAGTCGAGGCCATCGGCTGATTCGAGCCAGCGTCGAGCAGTGGATTAATAGCCATCCCCAGCTCTATCAGCAGCTTATAGAGGGCCAGCAGTTTGACGGCGAAGAAACCGAACGGCTCCGGCGACAGTCGGTATTACGGACGGAGATCCTGCCTGAGTTGGCTACTACGGTGATTCACGAAGCTAAAAGTTCAGGGCTGACCCCAGCGGGCCTGATGCAAATTGAGGCAGATCTGGCAAGGGCGGTGCCTGGGGAGGCCAAAGACTATCAAATTTTGACCATCGCGGGGGGGCTTTACGCCGCCTATCAGACTTTGCTACAGCGGCGGCAGCTGATTGACTATGACGACATGGTGCTATCGGCGCTACGGGTATTGAAAGATCCGGCGACGCGCAAATTTTGGCAAAGCCGATTTTTTGCCGTTTTTGAAGACGAAGCTCAAGACTCTTCTCCTCTGCAAACCCAGCTTCTAGAGATTTTGGCGGGAGATACTCAAGCCCCCAGTCAGGCTCCTAATCTAGTACGGGTTGGCGACCCCAATCAGGCAATCAATTCCACCTTTACACCTGCTGATCCAGTTTTCTTCAACCAGTTTTGCCAAACCTGTCAGCAGCAAGGACGATTAGCCACAATTGAGCAGGCTGGTCGCAGTACGCCAGCCATCATGCAGGCCGCTAACTTCTTGGTAACCTGGGCCAACCAGACCTACCCAGCAGCAACGTCGCCGTTTCGAGTTCAGCATATTCAAGGTGTTGGGGAAGATGATCCGCAGCCAAACGCAAATCCAGCCGCGATTGGTAATGGGGTAGAAATTTATCAGCCTGCAGATGTTGAGCAGACGGTCAGGCTAATAGCTCAGCGAGTGATCGAGCTGATAGCCGCAGATCCGGGTCGCAGTGCGGCCATTCTGATTCGAGAGCATCGCCAAGGCCGCTTTATTCGCCGCTTGCTGCAAGATCCGACGGCGCTGGGCCTGGATTTAGAACAGGCAGGTGTTCGTTTTTATGATGTAGGAGAGCGCGATCGCCAGTCTGCTATACCGATCGAGATGCTATCGCTGCTGCAGCTAATTGAACGCCCCCACTCGGCTGAACGGCTTAAAGCTGCTCTACAAATTTTGGTGAGGCGGCAATGCATCCCTACTCAAGACCTCAATCAGCTCGTCAGCCAGCCAGAGCAGTTTTTGTATCCGGGGCCACTAGATCCTGATTTGGGCAGTGAGGCCGCTCGGCAAGCCCGTCGATACTGTCGAGCGATTTTGCGCGCCCGCCTAGAGCTACCGCCTTACCATCTGATCTCCTTCTTGAGCCTAACGCTGCAGTACAACCAGAGCGAATTGGCCACAGCCGATAAGTTAGCTACCCGTATTGCCCAGCAAACCTTTGGTGAAAGCAGCCTCAGCGCCATGCTGCGAGAACTATGGGAAATTGTTGACTCTGAGAAATTTGAGGGGGTTGAGACGGAGGATACTGACTCAATTTATACTCGCTCAGGTCAACTGACGTTGATGACGATGCACAAAGCCAAAGGTCTGGACTGGGACGCCGTGTTTATCCCTTTCTTACATGAGAAAACAATTCCTGGTCAGCCCTGGATTCCGCCGCAAACCCGATTTCTGGGGGACTTTTCTCTGTCTGAAGTGGCCCGTGCCCAGATTCGTGCCTGTGTTCATCAAGGGAATGCGGCCCCGACCGTACCTAATCTGCTAGACGCTTGGACAGACGCTACTCAGCTCAAACAGGCTGAGGAGTTTCGTTTGCTTTACGTAGCGATGACGCGGGCTAAACGTCTACTTTGGCTGTCAGCAGCGCAACAAGCCCCCTTTAGCTGGGGTAAGCCTGAAAATTTGCAAGTAGCTGCACCCAGTCCGGTGCTGTTGGCTCTACAGCGATCGCTCAGGCAGGCTGTCTAAAGTAGCTCCTAAAGATTCGCAAAGCACCTGGACAAAATCGATGTTTTTCCAGGTCAAGATAGGATTAGTTATTATTCAAACTGGCTAAGAGTATGACGCGAACCGTAATTAAATTTTCTTCTGAAGACTGCGGTATTTGCCACAAGATGGCTTTTTATGATCAGAAAGTTGCCCAAGAATTAGGGCTTGAGTTTATTGATGTCAAAATGCAGGATACGGCAACCTATCGGAAATATCGTAAAGTCCTGCTAGCTCAGTATCCTGACAAAGCTGACATGGGCTGGCCGACCTATCTGGTTTGCGAAAATTCAGAAGCCGATTTTGAGATTTTGGGCGAAGTGAAAGGGGGACACCCCAAAGGAGAATTTCGCCAGCGCTTACAGACAGTTTTAGAGACGACAGTCAGTTAGCTTGTAAGCATGTCACCTCTATAGACGCAAAAATTTGACCTCTGGCCAGCAGAGTGCTGAACGTTCGTAAGACAGACTTTTGAGGGAGTTGAGTATAAAGACTTGACTACAAACCTGATATTGCTAAAGGCAGAAGGCAGAAGGATGAAGGCAGAAGGATGAAGGCAGAAGGATGAAGGTAGAAGGATGAAGGTAGAAGGATGAATAGGATGCCGATCATGCAAAGAGTCAGCGATCTGAGTTGTTCTAACCAAACTGCGGTTTGCTGTAGGATCCCGTTAGCTTCTGAGCTGAGCCGTGGGAGATGGCATTTTCTAGGATCTTTGGCCTTTGTAACTAGCGTTAATTGGCGCTGCCAGATACCTTGCGCAATGGTGCCGGGAGCTGCTTTAGACTGAAAAATCGAAGTGCGGTTTCCTGTAAGGGCCAGTGCTCTAAAATTTGCAAACCAGCCTGCATAGCTCTAATAGCGCTAGGGCTTAATTTGAGGAAGCGAGAAACTTCCGATAATCTGTAGGCGCTTTCAATATTTTTGGCGGCTGTGGGTACTGACTGATTGGCTAAGTCTCGACGGACTTCAGCCCAGTAGTGTTCTGGAAACTGTTGAAAATTATAGTGACTGCTGCGCAAGACTCTCTCGACGCGACTGTATCGATGAATACACCAGTCTCTCAGCATTTGCCAGGAAGGATGAAGGTCTTGAGCTAGGGTGAGGCTAACGGTTCGGTGGCGGATGGTCGGGAGATAGTCTTCAACCCAAAACTGCATCATTCGCTGGTAGTGGGGATTGTCGAAGCAGGTCATCGATAAAATCTCTGAACGCCTGACGCCGTAGTTAGCTAAGACCTCTTCGGGGAAATAGCAAACCCCTTGGAGCGCATCTTCGCGCAGGTCTCGTAGATTGTTATAGAACTGATCAACTAGGCCAAAATAGCAAATGGCCTGACGATGCTGATTAGAAATAAAGGGAAAACACTGAAAGAACGAGCCTGCTATTCGCTCCAGCATTTGCTCGTAGTCCGGCAGGGTATTGATCGTTAGATCGGGCTGGTGATAGTCACGCATGGCCTGAATGTATCGGTTCCACGCCTGTAAAGAAAAGCCTGATTGGGCCTGCTCGGCCTGTGCCATCTGAGCCAAGTATCTCAAGATTGGCCACTGCGGATACTCGGTGGCAACCTGTCTTGTGTTTAAGAAATGCTGCCAGGTGTGATAAAAGGTGTCGAACTCCGAACTTCGCCGGAGCAGGTCTTGCTCGGCTAGGCGGTCAATCCATCGCAGCCAATAGAGCCTTTGTATCCACGCCTGCTGGATATCAGGTGCTAAATGAATCAGCCAAGCCGCGTTGTCTTCGTCTTTAAGTGAGTCATCTGCGATCGCGTCGTATTCTGAACTGGCTAACTTTAAAGAAGTCATCTCGGTAGGTAGAATCTCACCCTATTGCTTTCTTGAAGCATAAACAAGCCATTTCTACGATGCCTCACAATAATCACTTAGGTTTTTAGTGCTACAAACTCTTATCCGTAGAATGCCGGGTATGCCTCATCGCCTGGCTAAGCTCAAGCTGAAGCTTAGCGGTCGGACATCAGCAATTGTTGGGCCGCTGTCAGTATTGTTTACGGACATTAACCAAGCATTAATCGAATATTTGTCTGACGTCAGCCCCAGATGGCTCCATTAGGTTTACTAATTTTTACAGACTGCGCGTGAGCCTCATCATAGGGGTCTTTGGGTTCTTAGACCTGTAGGGATTGACCCTACAGTCAGAGAACAAAAATGTGATTTCAATCAATATCGTGGATCGAAACCATTAGGATTAAAATCAGAGTTCTAATACATATCTGAGAAAAAGCTCTGCCAACCGCAGATAGAGCTGCCGCAGATCGAGCTTCAGTGATTGCAGTAGGGTAGAAGATTAATGTCCCTGTTCGACTGGTTTGCAAATCGAAGAAAGTCAGGCCCCATTAGCAAAGATCGCCAAGAGCGCGAAATTGCTGATGGTCTATGGACAAAATGCGAGGCCTGTAGCGTTTTGACCTATACCAAAGATCTCCAGACCAACCAGAAAGTTTGTCCAGAATGTGGTCATCATATCGCATCTTTAGCGATGAGCGGATTCAGCAGCTAGCTGACAGTCATACCTGGCAGTCGTTAGACACTCACATTTGGCCACAGGATCCGCTAAAATTCCGCGATCGCAAGGCTTACCGCGATCGCCTGCGCGATATGCAAAGCAAAACAGGGCTGAATGACGCTGTCCAGACCGGTTTCGGTGAGATTGAGGGCTTGCCTTTTTGCCTGGGAGTGATGGATTTTCGCTTTATGGGCGGCAGTATGGGTTCAGTGGTTGGGGAAAAGCTAACTCGGCTGATTGAGCGTGGCACCTGCGATCGCCTCCCTGTGGTTATTGTTTGTGCTTCTGGGGGAGCGCGGATGCAAGAGGGCATGCTGAGCCTGATGCAGATGGCTAAAATCTCTGCGGCCTTGGAACGACACCGAACGCATCATCTGCTCTACATGCCTGTGCTTTCACACCCAACGACTGGGGGTGTTACCGCCAGCTTTGCCATGCTAGGCGACATCATCATTGCTGAACCCCAAGCCACAATTGGCTTCGCGGGGCGTCGGGTAGTTGAGCAAACCTTAAGGGAAAAGCTGCCAGACGATTTTCAGACTGCTGAGTATCTGCTAAAGCATGGCTTTGTTGATATCATCGTGCCGCGTACACAGCTTAAGCAAACGATTGCTCAGCTCATTCGCCTACATCAGCCTTTCGCCCCGCCTCCTGAGGTTTCGCTGATCAAAGATGAAGTTCATTTTGCTCCGGTTAGTATTCAGCCATCTATACACTTTGGCTAATCGTGGGTTGCTAAAGACTGTTTGGTTTGGGTTACCACAAATGGAGCAGACTCGCTAGCAGGTGTGGGTTACAGACGAAAACAACAGAACACTTTGGGAATGACCCTTTCGGTGGCATGATAGTGATACTGGAATGACTCTACCTGTGGGTCATGCTGTGTTGAATCATGCCTACCAATAACCAAAGCCATTTTGAGGAGAACCATGTTTAAAAGATGCATTTGGCTTCTTGCGGCTGTTTTATTTTTCTCAGGCCACTTCTTTTCAGCTAGCGCTATTGCCGCTGAGCTAGATGAAGCGATCCGTACAGTCAAGCTCAATGAGCAGGGTGATACCTACGTTTTGAGCTTAGAAGAAGTCAACCGGGGCCGCCGCCAGTTTAACTATGCCTGTGGCTCTTGCCATGTGGGAGGGATTACCAAAACAAATCCTGACGTTGGCTTGGATCCTGAAGCTTTAGCGGGTGCTGTACCTCGTCGTGATAATCTTGAATCGCTTGTAGACTATATCGAGAACCCAACTACCTATGATGGCCTCGAAGAAATTTCTGAAATTCATCCCGGCCTCAAGAGTACTGACATCTACCCCAAAATGCGAAGTCTGACCGAAGATGATCTTGTGGCGATCGCCGGACATATCTTGCTTCAGCCCAAAGTAATTGGGGATATGTGGGGTGGTGGCAAAACCCGTTATTCAGCGCCAGCGGTGGTAGAAGAAGTGGAGTCTATTTAGCTATTTAGCCCTATGCAGGCAGCTTCTATGGCAGCAAACATTGATTTTGGCAGCAGCGTGGTCTTTAAGCGAAGTCACGCTGCCTGAAACGGTGCTGCTACGTCTAATTAAGTGCTAGTGGGTGCTGGTCTGCTTCTTAAATCAGCTAATTCTTCTAAGTTTGAGTTAAAAACACCATCTTAGCCTATAGATTCGTTAAGGTAGTTATTAGAATCCAAGATAGAATATTGCCTTGGAGCACCCTGAGATACAACCTTTAGAGGCCAACATGAAATTGATTACTAGGATTGTGCGCAGCCTTGGCGTTGTCTTTGTGGCGATCGCCCTTGTTGCCGGTACCCTTTTGCTGACAGCAGCCCCTGCCGCTGCAGAAAACTACGAAGTGAAGATGGGATCTGACGCCGGTCTGCTAATTTTTGACCCCGCCAGCATCAGCGTCAAGCCCGGAGACACCATAACCTGGGTCAACAATAAAATGGCACCCCATAACGTCATTTTTGACGAGAAAAATAGCCCAGTCGACAAAGCTACGGCGGGCAAAATTTCCCACGAGAAGCTAACCTTTGCCCCGGGTGAATCTTATTCCACCACTTTTACGGATGATATGCCGACCGGAGAATACAGCTACTACTGCGCTCCTCACCGGGGTGCTGGCATGGTAGGCAAGGTTGTCCTGGAAGGATAATGCTGGGCCGATACTTTACTGGCGGGGATGTGCTAGCACATCCCCGTTGTTTTTTGTAGAGCCTTATCGTGAACAGTACCGTGCTGACGGCACTAAGCCTGCTCTTGACTCTGGTCATTGGGGGACATACGGTAGGCATGGGCTGGTTCCCTCCAGAAATGACTGCGCTTGCTAGCTTTTCAGAAAAACCGATAGACAGGTCGCTGGTTACTAAACCTATGAGCATGGCCCTATCTTCATCTGCGGCGACAGATCTGGTCAAGCGGCAGGCAGGCGGTTGGGAAAACGCGGACGTGGATCAGATTGTGGCTGACTTTGCTGAGGATTGTCACTTTATTGTGCCAGGACAGCAGCTACAGGGGCGATCGCAGGTTTATCAGGCCGCTACTGAGTTTTTTGCGGCAGCAAATCAGGTGAACATCACAATTCACAGAATAATTGTGCAGGATCGTGCGATCGCGGTGGAATGGCAGTGGCACGAAATAAATCTGCAGACGGGCCAGGAAAGCTATGCTGACGATGCTATCGTCATTGAGCTAAACGAGCAGCAGCGAATTGTTTACTGGCGTGAATATATTGATCAGCGATAAAAGCTGCTTAAAGAGATTTTTGAGCTGTGAGCTTTGCACGGTCTTCGATAGTAATACCAATAAAAAATGAAGATAAGCATAATTGGGGCTTTTGTCTAAAAGGCGGCTTGAAGCAGGGCATCGAGAATGAAATCAAATGAGGTGAGGGATTGCACTTGTTGTGCAGTCAACTGGGA
>JAAUQI010000058.1 GCA_012032345.1 Leptolyngbyaceae cyanobacterium RM1_1_2
TTGGGGTTTTTTCAGCCCGTTCTGTTAGGGTCTTCGCCCCGCTTCATATTCCAGTTTCAATCCCTAAGAGGGAGTTGGGGTTTTTTCAGCGGCGGGGGTTGGGGGGGCTTGGGGTTATTGAGTTTTCGAGGTGCTTTGCGCGGACTGGATTCATTGTAGCCCATTTTTTCAGATAAAACCAGCACAAAACCTCTCAAAGCCTTGCGCCATCAGGTGCGCGGGTACCTAAAAATAGCAAAGGCCGCGATCGCCTGACCTGCCTAACTTCCATCGCATTTAGAGCCACAGCTTCAATTAACACCCCTCCATCCGCGCTAGCAGCCCTGCTTAGATTTACAGAGCTACCAGTCTAGCCACCCCATCTGCTGCACCGACCGAAATCAAAGGAATCTAGAGCAGCCAGACTGCCTCAAAGGGTTTGTATTTAGCAATACATTAACGTTAGCTTCGTTAAACCTTAACCCTTTGATCTTTTACTTTTAAGCTTACACGTCAATGATGAGAGTTAAGTATGTGGAACTGACAATGCTAATCAGCCAAATGCAGCCTCGTCCAGACTTTGTTGAAGTATTAGAGCAGCTGTATCGAGAGCGATCGCTTACATCTTACACAGCGGGTCAGTCTATTCCACTTCGAGCCAGCGAAATACTGATCGTTTGCCGAGGCGTGATTCAGCTCTTCACGATTCAGCCCGACGGCAGCGAAACGCTTTTAGGTTTAGCAGGCCCGTCATCTCCAATGGGTTTACCCCTGACTACCGTTGATCCCTACTGGGCCGACGCCCTCACCGATGCAGACATACTGTCCCTGTCAATGGCCGAAATAGAATCTTCCCCGATTTTGATGGCAGGGCTGTTTCGCCGAATGGCTCGACGGCTGCAGCAGTCTGAAGCATGGCTAGCGCTATCGGGTAAGCGGCTTGTAGGCGATCGCCTGCGACATCTGCTCATGCTGATTGCCGATGAATTTGGTCAGGCAGACGAGCGCGGCATTCGCATTAACATTCGGCTCACCCATCATCAGCTCGCCGCCGCCATTGGCACCACCCGCGTTACCGTCACCCGCTTGCTCAAAGACTTCAAAACCGAAGGCTGGCTCACCACCCACCAGCGCTTTTTGATTTTGACCCCTCCTGTCTCCGGCTTTGCTGCATCCCGGCTGGTGAGTTAGGTAACAAAATCTCAGGCAATGGCTACAGACCCCAAACACCTGTGAAGACTGGTTGAGTCTGGTTGGCAACTGCTCTAGGTCAAAATAGGGTAGTCAGAACCTGGTAAAAACCGAGACGTTTACAGCTGCAGAAAGGCTGTAAATGAGTAAACTGATACGCTTTGATGCAGACAGGGGCACTATACTGACCCCCAACAATGTCTTGTCAAAGTAATTGTTACAGTTAACCACTGAGCCTGACGCATCGCTTACACAGCGAACGTACCCGTTCAGCCAGGCTACCGGGGAACGGCTTCCATCATTTCTGTTGATTCAAGATGATCTGGTCGCTCAACCGTTTAATACTTTTTGCCTAGCCCATCCGTAGAAGCAGACTCCTGTTTCATCCGGTGGGCGTTGTTTTAAGTAGACACTAGCGCCTAGCGATCGCAGCTCAACCTCAACCCAGTCCAGTTAGGAGATGCAACTGTGCTCACCTCTGTCAGCAAATACGAGAAATTTTCAGCCCACATCAGGCCCCTACTCACTATCATCTATGGTGCAGAAACCGCCAAATCCCTATCGCCTCGGCTCTTCTCGCTGCTAGAGGAACACTTTGGCAACTCCATCAGCGAAGACTTTCGCAAGTGGAGCCAAAACAACGTCCTGCTGATTGCCTACGGCGACAGCATTTATCAAGACGGCGAAAAACCACTCGTCACCCTCAATCGCTTCCTAGAAAAATACCTCAAAGACACCCTTACAGGCGTTCACCTGCTGCCGTTCTTTCCCTACAGCTCTGATGACGGCTTTGCTGTGATTGACTACCTGCAGGTCAGCCCTGAGCTGGGCGAGTGGCAGGATATCAAGCGCATTTCCAGCCAGTTTAATCTGATGATTGACTTTGTCGTCAACCACGTCTCCAGTAAATGCAAGTGGTTTGAAGAATTTAAGCAGGGCAAAAAGCCCGGTTGCGACTACTTTATTGAAGTTGCTCCCACCGAAGATCTTTCGCAAGTCGTGCGGCCTCGCAGTACGCCCCTGCTGGTCAAAGTAGACACCGTCAGCGGCGAAAAACATGTCTGGGCCACCTTTAGCGAAGACCAGATTGACGTTAACTTTGCCAACCCCAACGTCCTGATTGAGTATCTGGCGATTTTGCTGTTTTATATTCAAGCCGGAGCCAGATATGTTCGCTTAGATGCCGTGGGCTTTTTATGGAAACAGATCGGCACCTCCTGCATTCACCTGCGCCAGACCCATGCCCTTGTGCGGCTAATGCGCGAAATTTTGCAGATGATCGATCCCGGCATTGCCCTCATTACTGAGACTAACGTCCCCAACCGCGAAAATCTCAGCTACTTTGGCAACCGCAACGAAGCCCACATGATCTACAACTTCAGCCTGCCACCGCTGCTGTTGAACGCGCTGCTGCAGGGCAAGTCTGAACACCTGAAAACCTGGATGATGAGTATGCCGCCTGCGCCACTGGGCTGCGCCTACTTTAACTTCACGGCTTCTCACGACGGCATCGGCCTGCGTCCGGCGGAAGGGCTGCTGGACGCGGCAGAATATCAGGCTCTGCTCGAAACCATGCAGAAGTTTGGCGGCAAAATCAGTATGCGCCAGCGGCCTGATGGTAGCGAAAGCCCCTATGAGGTCAACATTTCCCTTTTCGATGCTCTCAAAGGCACCGTAGCAGGTGAAGACGAATGGCAGACTGAGCGGTTTTTGTGTTCTCAAACCCTGATGATGTCTCTAGAGGGAGTTCCGGCTTTCTACATTCACAGCCTGCTGGCAACTCCTAACGACTACGACCATGTCAGGCGCACCGGACGCAATCGCTCAATCAATCGCCGCCGCTGGGAATATACAGAGCTGGAAACCCACCTGCAAAATCCTGACTCTGCCCATGCCATCGTGCTGAAAGAGCTTTGCCGCCTGATCAAAATTCGCCGCCAACAGGGAGCCTTCCACCCCAATGCCACTCAGTACACGCTGCATCCTCTCAATCCGGCTCTTTTTGCTTTTTGGCGACAAAGCGTTACCCGCGACCAGAGCATTTTTTCAGTTCACAATCTGAGCAACCAGCCCCAAGAGCTGCAGCTAGGCAACCTCAACTTGGTCAACACCGATACCTGGCATGACCTAATCAGCGGCGATCGCTTTGATGACTTTGAAGCCATTCAGGTGCTGAAACCCTATCAGTCAGTCTGGATCACCAATAAACTACAGGCCGAAGCAGAGCTAGACGGCTGGTCTGTCTATCTGTCCTGAGCCAGCGGCGTTGGCAGTCCGTCAATGCTCTGACTGCCTTTGGCTAGCTGATATTCGTGCAGAGCTGACTCCCCCTTTTTGTCTGCCCACTCCAACAGGGTTTCGCGCTGCCCCTCATAGGCATAGAGCGGCACCCCAAATCCGCAGGAGGTCTGTACCCGATGAATATCAGCCACAATAAGCTGACGGCAGCCGGGGAGTTCAGGAAAGCCAGCGCTGAGAGTCTCCCAGTCAGGATGGCTGGGCAAAATCACCTGTCCTTTGCCGTAGAGTCGCAAAATGCGCGGTGGCCCCTCAAAGGCGCAAAACAAAAATGTAAGGCGGCCATTTTGCTGCAGGTGGGCTGAGGTTTCGTTGCCGCTGCCTGTGAGATCTAAGTAGCCTACCCGCAGTGGTGACAGCATCCGAAAAGTTTCTAACCCTTTGGGGGAGAGATTGACGTGCCCCTCCGCACTCAGCGGCGCAGTCCCCACAAAAAAGAGATGCTGACTTTCAATAAACTGCTGCAGGTCTGGGGTGATGCTGGGAAAAAGTTTAGCCATGAGGTGACAGGGGAACGATAGGATATGGAGAGGATTTTGGTTTAGCTCTAGTCAAAAATACTCGTTACCATGAACGAAGTTCAAGCGATCGCAGGCCGCGCTATCCCTCTAGTGGGCAATGACATTGATACCGATCGCATTATTCCGGCCCGGTTTTTGCGCTGCGTCACCTTTGATGGCTTAGGGGAGCAGGTGTTTGCCGATGATCGTGCTCAGTCATCCAGCCAGCACCCGTTTGACCAGTCCCAGTATCAGGGATCTGAGGTGCTCATAGTCAACCGCAACTTTGGCTGTGGTTCCTCACGAGAACATGCACCCCAGGCGATCGCCCGCTGGGGCATCAGAGCGCTAATTGGCGAAAGCTTTGCTGAGATTTTCTTTGGCAACTGTGTGGCAATGGGCATTCCCTGCGTCACGGCTGATACTGACACTCTCAAGCAGCTCCAGGCAAAGGTGCAGGCCGATCCGCAGCTACCTGTCAAAATCAACTTAGAGACCATGCAGGTTGACTGCGGTGGTTTAGCCGCCCCCATATCAATTAGCCATAGCGCTCGTCAGATGTTTCTCAGCGGCACCTGGGATGCCTGTGGTCAGCTAGTAGCTAACGCAGAGGCTGTGCGAGCTACGGCGGCGGCGTTGCCCTATATGAGCTGGGGAAAGGCCGGATAGTCTAGGGCATTGCCACAGCTAGACATTAGAGGTAGTAGTTAGCGCTTGAGCGCTTGAGCGCCACCTGCCAACTATGGCAGGCGGTAGCTAGCGACGCGAATCACCAGCTCTCCGGTTTGGGGATCGTGCTCAAAGACAAAACTGCCCCGCTTGCGCTCGCTGCCAGAGAGAAAATCAATCTGCTGCTCTCCGGCCTCATCGTCGGCGTTGTCTAGATGCAGCTCAGCCGTGACCTGTACTGTGCGGGCGACGCGGCCTCCGGTGTTGGTAATGGCAAAGGGCACGTAGTAGCGGCCATCTGTGACTCGGGCGGTTTCAGCAATTTCGACTTGAAAAGCTGGAGGACGGCTCTGATTTGCCCGCCAGTCATACACCACCAGAGCCACCAAAATCGCCAAGATTAGCGTTGTCACGCCCAGGGTAATCCACTCTGCCAGGGTGCGAACAGGCTCTATCAGGGAGAGGGATTGACTTGGAGACACATCAACAACGGGCGTGTTCTTAGCTGAGTCATCTGCCATCAAAATCAGTCTTAACCGGCTTAAATCAGAATTCGCCCCGCCGCGCCGCCAATGGCTGCTGGCAGGGCTAATACAATCGTATCGCCTAACCATTCCTGCCAGGGATCTTGCAGCGTTAACTGCTGAAAGAAAACGAGCATAGTAATCGAGGCTAGTAGCGCCACCAGATAGGCGACTAAAGTTTCGGTGGTAGGGCTGATCAGCAGGCCGCGCTGACGGCGATCGCTGCGATCGCTAAACCCGGACGCAAACACAATGCCGTAAGAAAATAGCAGAGAAGCTGCCATCAGCCACAGCAGCCACAGGGGTGGAATATCGGCGGCCAAAATCGGGATTTCTTCGGTGGGGGCAATGCTAAAGGCGATCAAAATTGCCCCAATCAGCGTCGCGTCAAAGTCAACCAGGGTATCGCGCAGGCTGGACAAAGACGGTGCCGCTAGCAGCCGGGGGCGGTTGATGGTGCGGCGAGTGCGGTTTTCGAGGCGATCGCGGCTCAGAATCGACCGGGCCAAAGCCACGCCGATAGAGAAGGGTACTCCTTCAAAAATGAGCTTGCCCAAAGCTTCTGAAAGCGGTGTCTCTAGCGTTACCCGGCGCAGTAAAACCAGCGCGATCGCAGCGCACACCAGCCCAATTCCCAGAGCTTCAATACTTTCTAAAATGGCCTCAATCGGGTGCAGCGTCAGGGTGCGCCGGAAGCCTTCAATTTCAGTCAGCAGCAGCACCACGATAAAGGTGGTGCCCAAGACAGCCAGCAGCAGCGGCGACTGGGCAGCTGAGCCAATCGACCAGACCTCGACGGTATAGAGCAGCGGAATGCCAAACAAAAAGCTACCCGCAGCGCCTCGCAGCACCGCCTTTAACTCTTCACGCCAGATGTTAACAGTTGCCGCCCTCATTCACCCTCACTCACCGGGTCTTTGTCCTACCCGTACCCGCTTGCAAACCAGCTTGCTATAACTGACTCAGCCCTAGAGCAAAGAAAGCTGCTGCCCCTGCTGCTGCCAAAGCACCCGCTCTACGTCGCCTCGTCGGTAGAGCGGTTTTTGGCTGCGGTAAGACAGGCGCACTTCTAAATTGGCGGCCTCCAGTAAAGCATAGGCTTCTTGCTGGCGGCGCTTGAGCAGCTTAGCCGCGTCTTTGAGCCGCATCCACTGGCGGCCAAACTGCTTGAGCAGCGATTCGTCAGGCTCCTGCTGAATCTGGTGCAGCAGATGTTTAGCCAGATACCAGCAGGCCAGCGTGTCGGCAGCGGCCCGATGAGAAGTCGAAACATCAAAGCCAAAATGCTCAACGAGATCAGGCAGCCGCCGCGAAGGCAAATCTGCCAGCATCAGCCGAGAGAGCAAAACCGTGCAAAATTGCTGGTCAGGCGATCGCCCGTAGTCTATTCCAAGGCGCTGATACTCTGACTGCAAAAAACTGTAGTCAAAGGCTAGATTGTGGGCAGTCAAAACGCCCGTACTCAGCAACGTCTGATACTGGGGCCAAATGGCTTCAGGGGCGATCGCTAGCTCGATCATGGGCTGGGTAATGCCAGTAATCCGCGTAATCTGAGCCGGAATCCGCACGCCGGGGTTGATTAAATGAGTCTGCTGCTGCTGAATGCCATCGGCTAGACTGGCCTGCAGCACTGACACCTCAATCACCCGCGCTTTATCAGCCAAAGACCCCGTCGTCTCTACATCCACAACGCTAAGGCGGGCATGGCTGACCTGGCGGTAGTAGGCTAGCAGCTCCGTTGAGAGCAGAGCCGATTGTCCCCGAGCTGATTGTCGATGTAAAACCATGCTCAATTTTGACAGATTGATGGCGCTGTGGCTAGCTGATTGGCCGCTGCTCGAATAGCCTCAATATCCTGTGGCGTCCAGTGCCGAGACGCTTGACAGTGATGGGCGATCAGCAACCCCCAAAGTCCCTGCTGGGTCAAAATCGGCGCGGCTAAATTGGCCTTGACCTGAATGCTGCGCAGAAACTCTGAGTGACAGGGCTGAATCGTCGATTGCTCAACATCGTCGATCGCCCGAATTCGTCCGGCCAGGTATCTTTCAGCGTATTCATCATTAAAGCATTCATCGGCCCCGGTTGAGCCATAGATAGACAACCTGGGATGGCTCAGCGACTCAAAGGTCACCTGCCCCTTCCACTGACGGTAAAAGTAATAGAGAACAACGCGATCGGCTTGAAAGCAGGTCTTGAGCTGGTCGGCTGCTGTCTGTACCAGGCGATCGCGCTCCAGGTTTTTAGACAGGCGGTCAACCACTCTTTGTAAACCGCTGTCCCAAGAATAGGGGTTGGATGAAGGTTCTAGCACAGGTTATAACTTTGGCGATCTGCTGAAGAAAAAATAGGAAGGCGTGGCTTTCTAATATACCTCTGGACTTGGAGTCAGGTGGGCACTGTCCACGACCCGTCAATACCAAAGGATAGTTAAAGCTTATTCTTCACTTTAAGAGAACCGCTTCCGCTCACTGCTAGGGCTTTAGAAAGTATTAAACTTTCACCAGAAGGTTTAGCCCAAAAGTATCGAGACACTTATGCAAAAGGCGACGTTCGGAGCGGGTTGTTTTTGGGGAGTAGAGGCGGCTTTTCGGCAGCTGGGGGGGGTGACGTCTACCTCAGTAGGGTATATGGGCGGACACTTTGAAAACCCCTGCTATCTGGACGTGCTCTCTCGTATTACCGGACACGCTGAGGTAGCTCAGGTAGAATACGACCCCGAGCAAATCAGCTACGGTGATCTGCTAACGACATTTTGGCAAATTCATGACCCCACTAGCCTCAATCGCCAAGGGGCTGACCGGGGTGAACAGTATCGCTCCGTTATTTTTTACCACACGCCAGAGCAAGCCGCGATCGCCCGTCAGTCCAAGTTAAAAGTTTCCAGCCAATATGACAAAGCGATTGTCACTCCGATTCAGCCAGCCTCAGATTACTGGCTAGCCTCTAAGGAGCATCAGCAGTACTTTGAGAAAGCGTCTCGTCGCCGGGATAGTTCTGCATAGGGCATTGCCACCGCTAGAAATTAGAGCTGGTAATCAGTGCTTTGGCGCTGAAGCCCTACTGCGAACCATGATCCCACTGCCCGTCGAGTAGCTGCTGTCGCCACTGGCGATCGCGTTTGCGATCGGTGGGAATTTCTAGCAGCCGCATGCCTTTATCCGGCAGATTACTCACCGCCTGCTGTAGCTGGGGCCAAGTGGTGATGCGCTCATAGCTGACGCCGTAAGCTGCGCAGAGCGGCTCAAAATCGACCTGCTGGGGCATGGCAAAGAAGGTTTCAAAAGGCGGCTCAAACTGCGAGATCGGCAGCGTTTCAAAAATGCCGCCGCCGCTGTTGTTGATCAGCACAATAGTTAGATGCCCCTGAAGCTGCTGGCTGCTGAGCAAGCCGTTGGTGTCGTGCAGCAGGGCCAGATCGCCTGTGAGCAGAACGCTGCTGCGAGACTGGTGGGCCATGCCCAAAGCGCTTGAGAGAGTGCCATCGATGCCGTTGGCCCCCCGGTTAAAAAACGGCTGAATCTGGCGATCGCCCGGCTGCCAAAAATATTCCACATCTCGCACAGGCATACTGTTGGCGATCGCCAGCGGGGTCTGCGGTGGCAAATACTGCGAAAGCAGCCAAGCTACTTTGCCTTCAAAAAAGGCCTCTATGCCTTGCAAATCGGCGGCTAGATGCTGCCAGACCTGGCGATCGCGCTGGCTCCAGACGGCCCGATAGTCCCAGTCTGGGTTGTTTACCAGATGTTTCATCTGCAATGCTAGCTGCTCTACCGACAGCCGCAGAGAACGGCAGCGCTGATGCAGCGGATCTAGATTGCGATCGCTGGCCTCAACCTGCCAGCCCAAAGGTCTGTGGCGCTGTAGCCACTGTCTTAGCACTTTGCTGGTGGGCAAAGGGCCGAGCTGCAATACCTGCTGCGGTATCAGCGTCTCAGCCCAGTCAGGCTGTCGCAAGATCGCATCATAGGCCGTAATCAGGTGAGGATTGAGGCTGGCGTAGTTACGCAGCGGCGAAAGCCCCTCTGCCAGCACAGGCCAGCCCAAAACCTGAGCAATGTGGGCCACGGCCTGACAGTAGGCTCGGGGCTGCGGCGGCTGGGCGGGGCCAGCGATAATTAAGCCGCGATCGCAAGCTTGCCACTGCCCTAAAATGGGCGCTGCCTCGGCTAGGGAATTGGCGATAGTCAAAGCCAGCGGCGGCGTTAAATGATCGAAAAAGCTGGCTTCGTCAAAGCCCGCTTGCAGAGCTTGAACAGCAGGTTTAGCCAGGGGCGCGAGGGGATCTCGAAACGGGCAGTTGAGGTGAACCGGGCCAGACTCTGGCGACTGCGATCGCCGCCAGGTTTGAACTGCCATCTGACGGGCGTAGGGTAAGCCCTCCAGGGTAGGCAGGGCCAGCTCCGCGTACCAGTTGGGAAAGTGGCCAAACAGCTTTTGCTGGTCAACTGTTTGCCCAGAGGCGCAGTCTCTTAGCTCCGGGGGGCGATCGGCAGTGAGAATAATCAGCGGCACCCGGCTTTCACAGGCTTCGATCACAGCTGGATAAAAATTGGCCCCGGCTGTCCCCGACGTGCAGACTAAAAGCACAGGCCGCTGCGATCGCTTAGCCGCACCCAAGGCAAAAAAAGCCGCCGAGCGCTCGTCTAAAATTGGCACCGCTGAAATTTGGGGCTGCTGCGCGATCGCTACCGTCAATGGCGCAGAGCGAGAGCCGGGGCAGATGATAGCGGTTTCTAGCCCTAGGCGCAGCCAGGTCGTAACTAAAACCGACGCCCACAGCGTGTTTGTATTGCGAAAATCCTGTCCCATGCTGTTTTATTCTACCGCTAGCGCCTGCAGCAGCGCCTGTAGCTTCAGCTGAATTTCGGCTACTTCTTTGTCTGGGTTAGAGCCAGCGACGATGCCAGCCCCAGCATAGAGACGGGCCTGGTTGTGGTCAATCAGGGCCGAGCGAATACCCACAATAAATTCGCTGTCGCCGTTGGCATCAATCCAGCCCAAAGGAGCTGCATAAAGCGATCGCTCAAAACTTTCGTACTGGCGAATCAGGCGACAGGCCAGATCGCTGGGAAACCCGGCTACCGCAGGCGTTGGGTGCAGCAGCGCTAAAATTTCTAGGGGATGCTGCTCGGGGCTAAGTCGGGCGCGAATGGGCGTATGCAAATGCTGAATATTGGAAAGCTTGAGCAAATCAGGCACGCTGCTGTGCTGCGGCTGTAGGCCCAGATATCGCAGCCGTTGGGCAATAAAATCTACCACGACCTGATGCTCATAACGCTCTTTGCGGCTGTGTTGCAGTCGCTGGGCGATCGCCGCATCTTGCCGCAGCGTTTGGCCTCTGGGGGCAGATCCCGCTAGGGCATCGGTGAGGAGCTGCTGACGGCTAATACTGATCAGCCGCTCTGGGCTGGCACCTAGAAAGGTTTGGCCCTGGCCGTTGCTGGTCGAAAAGATGTAGCAGTCTGGATAACGCTGCCGCAGGTTAGCCAGAGAAGCCGAGAGCCAAAACTTAAACGGAGTCTGTACATCCAGGGCGTGAGCCAGCACGACTTTGCGCGGGCGCTGCTGCTGAATGTGGGTCAGTACCTGAGATACGCTGTGGCGAAAAGGCGTCAGATAGCTATTGTGGTTTGCTAGCAATTGTCCTGCTGCTCTGTAGTCTGCATAGTCTGTTCTAGAGTGGGAAAATGCTAGGGAACGACAAGCCTCTAGGCGCTGTAAACTGGTCTGGATTTCCAGCATCAGGGCATCTAAGCGACCGTGAGGCGCGATCTGGAGGTTGAAACTGAGGCTAAACTGGGCCTGCTGCTGG
This sequence comes from Leptolyngbyaceae cyanobacterium RM1_1_2, assembly GCA_012032345.1. Lineage (GTDB taxonomy): Bacteria > Cyanobacteriota > Cyanobacteriia > Phormidesmidales > Phormidesmidaceae > Sphaerothrix. Next base: position 10,974 of record JAAUQI010000058.1, read on the forward strand.
GTGAGCTGAAAGCGCGGCAAAAAAACGCTGGCGGCAGGAAAGGCTGCGGCTGACTGCTCAAAAAAGGTAAAGCGGCAAAAAAAACGCGGCTCTGGCTCTGGCTGGGGCAGGCAATGGCGCACGATATCGCGGAGCTGGGTTTTGATAAACTCTCGAACCTGCTGGAAACGGTAGGGGCCGCTGCCCTGATAGTCAGCAGCACAGCCCCAGGCGACTACGGCCTGCTGCTGCGTCGGATACTCATAGTAAAAATGGACATCAGCCGTCTCTGCCAGCAACGACAGCAGCGCTATTGGGTCTAGCGCCTCCGTCTGGAGCGAAAAACTGGCAATTTTGGGGCAGCGATCGCGGTCTGCTTTTTTTTGACAGTCCGCTAAAAAACTATGGATTTCTTCGCAGTTTTGAAAAAGGTCAGACCGATAAGGGACAACTGGCATGGAGGGGAAATATCGAGGATTTATGCAGTCCAGCATTTAAGTTTGGCATGAGGGGGATCAGGCAGCTTCTATCACATGCCTGAACGACAGCAGTGCCAGCATAGCGCCCCGCAGCCGTCCTCATATCAACCCGTATCCCTACAGGTAGCATATTTAGTTTAGCCTCCACCAGCGATTGCAATAAAGCCTCAGCAATGCACTTTAGTAATGAGTGCCTGACTTGCGGTGGTGAACAGCGGTTTTAGCATTTTGCTGTAGCACCTCGCCGCTGGTAACGGTGGCATAGACCACCCAGTGATCGCCGCACTCCATGCGGCTGCTGACCTCACACTCTAAGTAGGCGATCGCGTCTTTTAGCCAGGGACAGCCGTTCTCAGCAATTTCAGTCTCTACCCCAGCAAAGCGATCTTCACCAGGGCCAAAGGGCTTGAGAAAATGCTTCATCGGGCCAAGGTGCTGTCCCTCTGCCAGAATATTCAGCACAAAGGGATTGCCCGGATACATCAGCGCCTCGATCGCCCGTTCCTTCGCCACCGCCACCGTAAAGCCGGGAGGCGTGAACGTCGCCTGAGCCACCCAGGACGCTAGCATTGCACTTGCCACTTCTCCATGCTTGGCGGTAACAATGCAAAAAGACCCCACCAGCCGCCCAATCGCCTGCTCCACAGCAGACGCCGGCATGCGCGGCGCTTTTGAGCGTCTGGCTTTTTTCAGCGCCTGGGCAAAGTCAGTCCCGGCTTCTTCACAGTATTTCAGCGTCACATCGGTGGGCTTGAACTTGACTCGAATTGGCTCAAAGCCAAAGCTATAGCCTGCATCCTTGAGTTTACTTTCCAGCAGGTCAATGGCTTCACCGCTCCAGCCAAAAGAGCCAAACACCCCGGCCAGCTGCGTTTTAGTCGCCGTCGAGAGAATCGTGCCCAAAGCCGTTTGGATTTGAGTTGGGGCATGGCCGCCCAGGGTGGGGGAGCCAATTAAAAAGCCTGCTGCCCGCTCTACAGCGGCTCGAATTTCTTCAGTTTCAGCACTCTCAGCATTAATTGACTCGACTGAAACCCCGGCTTTGGTAATGCCGCGAGCGATCGCCTGAGAAATTGTCGCCGTATTGCCATAGGCAGAGGCATAAATCAGCGCCACTGAGAGCGTCTGAGCCTGCTGCTGCTGGCTGCGCTGACGATAGAGCTGGGTGAGTTCGCTTAGCCCGTGCAGAACCAGCGGCCCATGTCCGGTAGCATATAGGTAAACTTTGGGCAGGTCTGCTAGCTTTTCCAGGGCTGTGGCTACTTGGCGGGCACTGGGGGCCATCAGGCAGTCAAAGTAGTAGCGCCGATCTTCGAGCAGGGCTTCCCAGCCCAGGTCGTATACCAGCTCGTCGCAGACGTGAGCGCCAAAAAACTTGTCGGTATAGAGCACCTGACTATAAGGGTCATAGGTCCACAGACCGTCCGGCCAGCGCGGCGTCGGTACCGGCACGAACCGGAGCTGGTGCCCTTGGCCCAGGTTGAGCTGCTCATCGGGTGCCCCTCTCATCACCTGAATGTTGAGGGGCTGCTCAAAGGCGGCTCGTAGGGCGATCGCGGCTGGATTAGAGCAAACCAGCGGCACCTGGGGCACCTGCCCTAGCAGGACTTTAAGAGTTTCCAGGCGGTTGGCATTGACGTGGCCCAAGATGATGTAGTCAAGCTGGCTCAGGTCAGTTTGCTGCTGTAGCGTATTCAAAAAGCTCTCGGTGAAAGAGCTGCCCGGTGGGTCAATCAGCGCCAGCCTGTCGCCGCGAATTAGATAGCTATTCGCCGTCGTGCCCCGCTCTAGCCCATACTCAATCTCAAAGCGCAGACGGTTCCAACTGCGCGATCGCAGAACGAGGGTATCAGGGGCGATCGCCAAAAGCTGCACGTCACGAGGCTTTTGCAGCGCTGCCGGGGCCGGGGAGTCAGAAGTAAGCGTCATAAGCCTGAGAGTCCGTCGATTTTTGATTAAGAGTTGTAATGCTGTTTTCTAAGGGGTTTCAAACTCCTGAAGAAAGGCTTAACAAAACCCTAGTGCAGCGTCAACACCTAATTTTAGAGTGATGCCATAGTTCGCTTTAGCGCTTTAGCGCTAACTACCCACCCTAATTTCTAGCTATGACAAAACTCTAATAGTAGTTGCCAACCTTGCGGTGGTGAACTGCCGTCATGCCTTCGGGGTCTGAAACCTTGCCGTCTTCAACCACACAGTACACCAGCCAGTGATCGCTCATTTCCATGCGGCTAGCCACTTCACATTCCAGATAGGCCAAGGCATCTGCCAAAATCGGTGAACCGTTCTCAGCCGGACGGGTACGCACGCCCTGAAAGCGATCGGCCCCAGGGGGAAAGCGCTTGAGGAAGTGCTTCATCAAATCGCCGTAGTTGTTTTCTTCCAGCACATTTAGCACAAAGCGATCGCCCACCTGCATCAGCGACTCGATCGCCCGATCTTTAGCCACCGCTACCGTAAAGCCCAAGGGCTTAAAGCTGGCCTGAGACACCCAGGAGGCCAGCATTGCCCCTTTGATGTCGCTTTTTTTAGCGGTGATGATATAGAGACCGCTGCTAATGCGGCCTAGAGCCTTTTGCAGATCGGCATCTAGGGCCTTAATTTTCTTGATTTTTTTAGCCTGGTTTAGCGCCTGACCCAAGTCAGTTCCGGTTTCGTCGAGAAGCTGATAGGTAGCTTCTGAGGGAGTGTCCTTGATGCGAACGGGATCAAAGAGAATTTTTAGCTCCAGATCTTGAAACTTAGTTGCCAGCGGATCGATCGGCTCATCATCGCCCCCGTAGGACTCAAATAGACCGATGGCCTGCTTGCTATCAACCGCCGCCAAAATTAGGCTCAGAGCCGCTTGGGCACCCTTAGCCCCCGACGAAGGCGGCATCCCCACCAGCAGCGCCTGAGCACGACTCACCAGCTCTTGCACCTCAGCAGCTTCAGCCAATCGCATGTCCACCATTTCAACATTAACGCCGGTCTTGGTAACGCCGCGCCCTAGAGCCTGCGAGAGGCGATCGCTGTAGCCATAGTCAGAGGTATAGAAAATACCGACGGTGGTTTCTGACTTAGATTTTTCCTGACTCCAGCGGCGGTAGCGTCCGGTCAGTTCTTCGACATTGTGGCGCAGCAGGGGGCCGTGCCCGGTGGCAATGGTAGCCACCTGCCCTAGAGCGTCCATGCGCTTCATGGCAGAGAGGACTGAGCGGGCATTGGGCGCCATCAGACACTCGTAATAAAAGCGAAAGTCGGGGGCAATTTTTTCTAGGTCTTCGTCGTAGGTGGCGTCGCTACAGTAGTGCAGGCCAAAGGCGTCGCAGGTGAAAAGCACCTGGGTTTTGCGATCATAGCTAAAGATGGTGTCGGGCCAGTGCAGGTTGGGCGCGTTGACAAATTCCAGCATGTGGCCGTTGCCCAAGTCCAGGGTGTCTCCGTTTTTCACCACCTGCTTGGCAAAGGGCTGGTGTACCAGATCTTCTAAAAAGGCGATCGCACTTTTGCCCCCACTACTGTCACGTTGGGCGCTAAGGCCAGCACGTCTCTGACTAGGCCACTGTGGTCAGGCTCGGTGTGGCTGATCACCAGGTAGTCGATCTCGGCGGGGTCGATCTGCTGCTGTAGCAGGTCTAAGTAGAGCTGGCGAAACTTGGCATGGGAAGTGTCTACCAGGGCCACTTTTTCGCCACGAATCAGAAATGAATTGTAGGTGGTGCCGTTTTGCAGGCCAAACTCAATGTCAAAGCGATCGCGATCCCAGTCGAGCGATCGCAGCGCGGTGGTGTCGGCGGCAATTTCAGCCGTTTGGGTGGTTAAGCGCTTTTCTGACTGTGTTTCTGTTTTGGGGGCGATCGCAACCATTGAAAACCTCCTGGGAGCAAAGGGTATCTAGGGCAGCTGTAGCCCTACTTAAACAACATATATGTTTCTTATCTCTTATTTTGCCGCATATCGTGTTTTTCCGCTAGTAATAATTACTCATGGCAGCCGCTGAGGAGCCTGTGCCAGCAGCGGCGCGGCCTGCAATAGCGTCTGTGTGTAGGAATGCTGGGGCTGGGTAAAGAGGGTGGCGGTGGGGCCAATCTCGACAATTTTGCCTGCCTGCATGACGGCGATGCGATCGCAGAGATAGCGGGCCACCCAGAGATCATGGGTGATGAAGAGATAGGTCAGATCGAATTCTTTTTTCAGCATCAGCATCAGCTCCAGCACCTGAGCCTGAACGCTGGCGTCTAACATGCTGACAGGTTCGTCGCAGATCAGCAGCTTGGGCCGCAAAATCAGGGCACGGGCGATCGCTACTCGCTGCTGCTGGCCGCCAGAGAGGTCGCCGGGATAGCGCTCAAAGTAGTCAGATGTCGGCGTCAGCCCGACCCGCTCTAGCATAGTGTGAGCCTGCTTTTTGGCCTCAGCTACTGGGGCTAGACGGTGAATCAGCAGCGGGTCGGCTACGGCGCGCCCCACCGTCATCATCGGATTGAGGCAGGCGTGCGGATCTTGAAAAATCATTTGGATTTCTCGCCGCTGACGCAGCAGGGCTGTGCCAGCGAGCTTGGTTAAATCGATGCCGCAGAATTCAACCGTGCCTGATGTCGGGCGAACCAGCTGCAAGAGGGTGCGAGAAAGGGTGCTTTTGCCGCAGCCAGACTCGCCTACGAGTCCCAAAATTTCACCGGGATAGAGCGACAGGCTAATATCGTCAACGGCTTTGATGGCGGCGCTGGGCTGCTGAGAAAACAGCCGCGCCATCAAGTTTTGCTCCAGGGTGTAGTGTTTTTTGAGCTGCTCAATTTTGAGCAGAGGTGGCCCTGTATTAGGGAGATTACCCAAGCTAATCTGCTGCCCCCCTTCTATCTGAAGCTGATGAGCCGCAAACAGCAGCGACTGGGTGTAAGGGTGCTGTGGCTGATACATTACAGAGCGCACCGCCCCCGTCTCCACCAGTTTGCCGCGATACATCACCGCCACGCGATCGCAGTATTCTGCCACTAGGGCCAGATCGTGAGAAATCAAAATCAGCGCCATCTGGCGTTCCTGGCACAGCCGCGTCAGCTCTCGCAAAATTTGGGCAGAGACGGTGACATCCAGGCTAGTGGTAGGTTCATCGGCCACGATTAGCTTTGGCTCTAGCAGCAGGGCTAGGGCGATCGCTACCCGCTGCCGCATACCGCCGCTAAACTCGTGGGGATACTGCTGCCAGCGATCGCGGGGAATATTCACCGCTGCCAGCGTTGCCAGGGCTTTTTCTTTGGCCGCCTGTCTAGACTGGGGCTGATGGGCCAAGAGGGTTTCGAGGCAGTGGTCGCCAATGGTCATCAGCGGATCGAGCCGGGTCATCGGGTCTTGAAACACCAGCGAAACCGCTTCGCCGCGAAACTGCCTCAGGCGCTGGGGCGAAAATTCTAAAATAGACTGGCCTTCAAAGCTGGCGTCGCCTTCCAGCCGGGTTCCTGCGGGCATCAGCCGCAGCACCGCTCGGCCCAGGGTCGATTTACCACAGCCTGATTCGCCTACCAGCCCCAGCCGCTCCCCCGGTGCCACGGCTAAAGAAACATCTTCAACGGCCCAGGCTAACTGACCCGGGTAGGCAACGTGAAAGCGGTCAATTTGAAAAAGAGTCATAGGGGCGGCCAAAGCGCAGAGCGTGAGGGAGCGCTGATCAATACTTTAAGGGGTCTGGGCTGTGCGCTCTAGTCCTAGCTGAATCAGCTGATCTACCAGGTCTGGAAAGGAAACGCCGCTGGCCTGCCACAGCAGGGGATACATGCTGGTGGCGGTGAATCCAGGCAGGGTATTGATTTCGTTGATCAAAACCTCTCCGGTAGGCTCCAGATAAAAGAAGTCTACGCGAGAAATTCCTGCTGCATCCACCGCTTGAAAAGCTTTTAGGGCCATTTCCTGAACCTGGCGAGTTACTTCTTCAGGCAAATCGGCTGGAATCTTCAAGTCGGCCTGCCCCGCGCTGTATTTAGTTTCGTAGTCATAAAAATCGCTGCTGAAGCTGATTTCACCCACCACGGAGGCTCTAGGATGGTCGTTGCCCAGCACGGCGCACTCCACTTCACGGGCCGTGACCCCAGCTTCCACAATCAGACGGCGGTCGTAGCTGGCGGCGCTGGCCAGTGCTTTTTCTAGTTCGCGGCGCGATCGCACTTTTGAGATACCGACTGAGGAGCCTAGATTAGCGGGTTTAACAAAGCAGGGTAGCCCAGCTCAGCTTCAATGCGATCGCAGAGCTGAGACCCGCCGGAATCTGACCTGACTTCAGCGCGGGTCACCGCCCCATAGCTAACCTGAGGCAGCCCCGCCTGAGCAAAAGCCATCTTCATTGCCAGCTTGTCCATGCCTAGGGCTGAGCCTAAAACCCCCGAGCCGACAAACGGCACCTGCATCAGCTGCAGCAGTCCCTGGAGGCTACCATCTTCTCCGTTAGGGCCGTGTAAAACCGGAAACCAGATATCAATGGCCGCAGCCTGATTGAGTATGGGTAGGCGATCGAGAGGAGACTGTCTCAGGTCTAGCTCAGTTGCAAGCACTGGGCGATCGCGCTCCTGAGCCACCGGGTCAGCGAGCTGCAGGGGCGTTCCCGCCGTCAAAACCTGCTGGGCTACCTCTCCCATCAGCCAGTGGCCGTTTTTGCTGATGTGAACCGGTAAGATTTCGTACTTTTCGGCGTTGGCTGCTGCTGATAGGGCTTTGGCGATCGCCTGGGCTGATCGAATCGAGACTTCGTGTTCGCCAGAGCAGCCCCCAAACAAAAGCCCAACCCGCATCTTTGCCATTGCCAATACCCTCTCACCGCTGTGGGATTAATTGCGGCTAGCCTATCACGTCGGGCGGCGCTCTGGAGCAAAAGAAAACCCCCAAGATCCCTCCAGGTCTCTCAGGGGTTATCAATCAGGGTGCATCTACCATTCCAATCTTCCAGGCGGTAGCTATCTGTCCGGAAATATTTTAGATTTTTAGGGATTTTCGGCGTTAGCAGCGGCGCTGAGACGGCTGACAAACTCAGCATGTTCTGGAGAGTTCAGGCCCTGCTGTAGCTCGGCAAACACCTGCAGCATCCGGCCTGCCAGCAAGTCTTCGACCGCCAGCCACAGTCTAGGAAACTGACGACTGCGAATAATACCGTCTGGATCCACCGCTAATGGCTGGTAGTCTCCGGCTGCTAAATAAAACCAGTTAAAGACCCGATCAAACACCTGCCAGACCAGATATTCTTGCACTCCGTTGCGGCGGTAGGCCCGCTTTTTGTCGTGCAGCTCTGGGGCACCGACAATATAATCATCCTGGCTCAGAGACGATTGCCCCCCTGCCTCTGACTGAATCAGCAGCACCGCGTCGGGCTGAGGCTCATTGTCTAGGTCTAGCTGCACAGTGGCATTGTCGCCCAAAGAGACATAGGGCGTTGTCGCTTCATACAGTCCTAACCAGGCCGTGATGCGACCGTGAGGCTGACCGTGACTCTTAAATCGCAGCGCCGCTGGCATATATACAATTCCTTCGAGCAGTTCGGCTCGTTTAAGGCTGGGCTGGTCAGCACAGCGGCGATGAAACTCTGGGCGCGTCAGGCGATCGCCCGCTTCTAGGGGAACGTGGTTGAGGGGTTGGCTGACCATGGGGCTGGGGTGTAAGGTCTTGTTGCTTATTTTAGCGAAGCGTAATGCCACCCCTGCAGGCTCAAGACAGAACCCATGAGGGACTCATTGAAAAAGGCGCAGCTAGCTGCGCCCTGAGGTCGTTAAGTCCAACCAGATATTCTGAGCCTGTCGGAGCGCAGTTTAGCGCGCCCTTAAGCCTGCAAGACTCTATTGCAGCTGCACATCCTGGGTAATGTTGCGGCTGAGGCGGGCGTTGTCGGTCAGCTCAATTTTGACAGGGGGCGTTTTCCAGATCTCTTCAGCATACTGAGTAATTGAGCGATCGGAAGAAAATTTGCCCATCCGCGCAGCATTGAGAATAGACATGCGCGTCCAGCGATCGCGGTCGCGGTAGGTCTGACTCACCTGTTCCTGACAGTCAGCATAAGACTGGTAGTCTGCTAGGAGTAGGTAATTGTCCCAGCTCAGCAGCGAGTCGATCAGCGGCATAAACAGGTCGGAGTTGCCGTGGGAGAAGTCTCCGGCCTTGAGGCTGTCAATCACTGCTTTCAGCTCGGCACTGTTTTGGTAATAGTCCCAGGGGTTATAGCCTTCGGCCTTGAGGGCTTTGACCTCAGCCGCCGTCAGGCCAAACAAGAAGAAGTTTTCCGGGCCAACTTCTTCACGAATTTCGACATTCGCGCCGTCCAGGGTGCCAATCGTTAGCGCTCCGTTCATGGCAAATTTCATATTGCCCGTGCCGGAGGCTTCTTTACCCGCCATCGAAATCTGCTCAGAGAGATCCGCTGCCGGGTAAATGTGCTGCGCTAGCTTGACGTTGAAGTTTTTCAGGAATACAACTTTCAGGCGATCGCCAATCACCGGGTCGTTGTTGACCACGTCGGCAACTGAGGTAATCAGCTTGATAATCAGCTTTGCCATTACGTAGCCAGGGGCTGCTTTACCGCCAAACAAGAAAGTACGCGGCGTAATCTCCAGATCGGGATTTGCTTTGAGCCGCTGGTAAAGGGCAATAATGTGCAGCACGTCTAAATGCTGGCGCTTGTACTCATGAATCCGCTTGACCTGAATGTCAAACAGTGAGTCTGGGTTCACCGTGACGCCGTTGTGGGTTTGAATGTAAGCTGCCAGGTCGCGCTTGTTGGCCTGCTTGATTTCCCACCAGTCACGCCGGAAATCCGCATCTTCAACATGCTGCTCCAGCCGCTTGAGCTGATCGAGGTGCTGCACCCAACTGTCGCCAATGGTGTTGTTGAGCAGGTGGGCCAGACGAGGATTGCTCAGCGCCATGAAGCGGCGCGGTGTAACGCCGTTAGTTTTGTTGTTGAATTTTTCTGGATAAAGCTCGTAGAAGTCTCTCAGGACATCTGTTTGCAGCAGCTCGGTGTGCAGCGCCGCCACGCCGTTGATAGCATAGCTGCCCACACAGGCTAGGTTGGCCATGCGCACAAAGCGCTCTCCCGATTCGTCAATCAGAGACATGCGGCGCAGGCGATCGCTTTCACCTGGAAACTTAGCGCGCACCTCATCCAAAAAGCGATGATTGATTTCGTAAATGATTTCTAGGTGACGGGGCAGCATTTGCCCAAACATCTGAATCGGCCAGCACTCTAGCGCCTCTGGCATCAGCGTGTGATTGGTGTAGGCAAAGGTCTGACGGGTTAGATCCCAAGCCTGACGCCACAAGATGCCATGCTCATCAATCAGCAAGCGCATTAGCTCTGCCACTGCGATCGCCGGGTGGGTGTCGTTGAGCTGTACAGTAAATTTCTGGCTAAATTCGCTCAGGGGTAGCCCCTGCCGCAGAAGAATGCGAATCATATCCTGTAGCGAACAGGAGACAAAGAAAATCTGCTGGGCTAGCCGTAGCTGCTTGCCTTGAGAAACATTGTCGTTGGGGTAGAGTACCTTAGACAAATTCTCGGAGGAAATTTTTGCCTGGACAGCCCCCAGGTAATCACCAGAGTTGAACGCCTCAAAATCAAATGACTCCGGTGCCTGGGCTGACCACAGCCGCAGCGTGTTGCAGGTGTTGGTCTGATAGCCCAAAATCGGCGTATCGTAGGGGACACCCTTGACGAGCTGGCGGGGCACCCAGCGCACCCGGTAGCGGCCACTGGCGTCAAGGTAGGCTTCGGTGGTGCCGCCTAGCTTGACCTCAACTGCCCAGTCAGGTCGGGCAATTTCCCAAGGATTGCCCAAGCGCAGCCACTTATCGGTAAATTCAACCTGCCAGCCATTCTGCAGACCCTGCTTGAAAATACCAAATTCGTAGCGAATGCCGTAGCCCAACGAAGGAATTTCTTTTGTCGCCATTGAGTCGAGATAGCAGGCAGCTAGCCGTCCGAGGCCGCCATTGCCTAGGCCCGGCTCTTCTTCTTGCTCCAAAAGCTTGTCCAGACTCAGCCCTAGTTCCTGAACTGCCTGCTCAACCTTGTCGTAAATATCCAAGTTGATCAGGTTGTTGCCTAGCTGCGGCCCCATGAGAAATTCGGCAGACAGATAGGCGATCGTGCGAGAGCTTTGTTCGGTATAGGTAGCTGCTGTGCTAATCCAGCGCTGGAGTAGGCGATCGCGCACGGTATAGGCCAGCGCCATGTAGTAGTCGTGTTGGGTCGCCAGTCGCGGAAATTTACCCTGAATGTAGAAAAGGTTATCGAGAAATGCCCGCTTGAGGGTTTCGATACTGAGTCCTGTTCTGTCGTCTTCAACGCAAGCAGTCTCAATTTGGAGTTTTGGGGCAGTTTGCATATTGGGTTCCTGTTGCAGTCAAACCTTCGACGCTAGGGTCGGAGGCAGTCCTTAAAGATGCGTAAACAATTTAAAACCTGTGTTCCCATCCTCTGGGTATTGGCCTACACATTTTGCCTTAATTAAAAAGAAAGAATGATCTTACGAGAAAATACACGTTCTGTATAGATTTGTTGAATAACCCTCAGACAGCTATAGGAGCGCGACTTTCAGGCAGATCGGCTGAGATCAGCCGCCGCAGATCACTTTTGATGCCCACAGGTAACTTGTCGCGGTCAGCCCCCAATTTCTACGGAAACGCTGCGCTAACGAGCTGTTATCTTGCTCAGCAAGTAGATTTCACTTACTTTGCGTAAGCTATTTCGGTTGCCAGGGAAGCCAGTCTTCGTCCAGGGCTTGCTCTAGAGTGAAGTCAGGTTCTTCAGGAATTAGTTTGATATCCAGTTCACTAGCATTGAGAAAAAGTTTCCTGCCATTTTTATATTGTTTGGCAAAAACATCCTGCAAGAATAATCTCAGACTAGGGCTAGCTTCTAGCTCCTCTTGAATTTGCAGTCTAAAATCGATGACCTCACGTTTCCAGCCCCGCAAGCACATCTCCCGTTCAGACTGCCAATACTTAATTTTGAGGAGATGTTCACAAAGCCGCATCAGATAGCTGGACATCGCATGTTTTTCGCTTCTACCCAAACTCTCGATTTCCTCAGTTAAGTTTTCCAAGTCAAGATTGCTGAAATCCTGCGCTTTCAACTGGGCAGCGGTTTGATCGAGCCAAAGCTGGTAGTCTGTGTCATATAACGCCATAGATTTGGCTTTGACTTCAGATTGCATGACTGAATGCCTCCATTGAGAATCTCCTAATTTTCTGGCTACTGCAGCGTGGTTTTGGAGGCAATGCGGGTTTGCTTGCGATCGCGCTCTGAGAGTTCTTGACCGCTTTGCAGCCGGGTAGCGTTTTCTTGCAGCACTGTAGCAGCATTTTTGTCCCCCATCTGCAAAGCTGTTTTTGCTGCTGTCTGCAACAGTGTAGCCGCTCCCTGGCGATCGCCCTGCTTCAGCTTAGTCTCGGCAATTTGGGTCTGCCGATATTTGGCCAGAGCCAGCACATGCTGCTGCACCTGATCGTTGGGAGCTGGCTGATAAGTTTGCTGCACATCAGCCTCCACCATGAGACGCTCAGAAGTCAGCCCGGTGGCTCCCCGAGCGGGATTGTCATACTGCACCTGCACGGAGCCGATCGTATGTCTACCGACGGGCAGATGACTGACATAGAGATTTGCCAAAATCACTCTAGGCACATCCACCATCAGGTCACCCAGGCGCAGACTTATAGAGGTGCTCGCCTCAGGCACGGGCAGTTCGATTGTTTCGGGTGCAACCTGAGCAATGGGTTTGAGTTCGGCCAGTCGCGCCTGGGGCATCAGGTCGAGCTTGAGATAGGCGTTGGTTAGCCCCACAGACTGTACCCGATTAAACAAGCGGTTAAAAACATCCATTGCCTCTTCTGGCTCCCGGATGTATGAGAGGCTGCCGTTGCCAGCGTCGGCAATTTGCTCCAGGATATCCTGGTTCCAATGGTCGCCAAAGCCTAGAGTGCTGAGGGTCAAATTGTAGTCAGCCGCGAGCTGCGCCAGCTTGAGACAGCGGTTATTGTCGCCGTGCTCATTTTCTCCATCAGTGAGTAAAAAGACCTGAGAGACTGAGTTTTGCCTACCGACAGCCGCTTCTTCAACCCCAAGCTTGAGGCCATCGTCAATGCAGGTACCACCGCTGGCCTTGAGCCGATCGATCTTGCTTTTGATAATGATGGGTTCTTCTACCTGCTGATTGGCCACCAGCACCTTGGCCTGGTGGTCAAAAACAACAATGGAAATTCGATCTTCGGGCATGAGGCCGTCAATTAGGCTATGGGCTGCCTGCTTGACGGTGTTGAGCGGCCTGCCGCCCATAGAACCGCTGTGATCCAGAATCAGGCAAAGGTTAAGCGGCGCGTTGCGACCTGTCTGCTCGGCGATCGCTGAAACCGAAATAGCAAGCTGCCGTTGATTACTGGGCTGAGCCATATCTAAGCTGGCATCGCTCAAGCTGCACTGCAAACCAACCCTCATGACTCATGCTCCTTAATAAGTAAAAAATCGCTAACTCAACGCTACCGTTCAGTAGACAATAATTGCTAACTTCACGCAAAAAGATCCAGTTTGCCAGACATCCTAACAACCCCCCATCACCTGCTGCCTTTTTTACTAGCTCTCGTCTCAAGTAGGGTTATCCGCCACAACCGCTGGGTTCAACCACACGCTACACTGTTAAAAACCATTCTGTCTCTAAGTTTGCGCCTTTTCGGGTCGGCCTTGAGAACTACCTCAGACTGTTTCTAAACAACACTGCCGCTTTTACAGCTTTATGGATATTCGAGCTGTTCAGTCTACTTACTACGGCGATGCGTCCTATCGTACTCCGCCCCCAGACCTGCCTTCTCTCCTGCTGAAGGAGCGGATTGTTTATCTAGGTCTGCCTTTATATTCCTCAGATAATGTCAAACAGCAGGTTGGCATTGATGTCACCGAGCTAATTATTGCTCAACTGCTCTATTTGCAGTTTGACGATCCCGACAAGCCCATTTACTTCTACATCAACTCAACGGGCACCTCATGGTACGACGGCAACATGATTGGTTATGACACAGAAGCCTTTGCCATCTGTGACACCATGAGCTATATCAAACCGCCGGTTCATACTATTTGCATTGGGCAGGCGATGGGAACTGCCGCTGTTATTCTTTCGGCGGGAACCAAAGGGTATCGCGCTAGCCTACCCCATGCTCGTATTGTGTTACATCAGCCTCGCAGCGGTGCCCAGGGTCAGGCCACGGATATTGAGATCCGGGCGAAGGAAGTGCTTGGCAATAAGCGCGTCATGACAGAGATCCTGGCTAGGAATGCCAGCCAGTCTACGGAAAAAGTGATGAAAGACTCTGACCGGATGTTTTACATGAATGCTCAAGAAGCTAAAGAGTACGGCATCATCGATCGGATCTTAGAAAGTCCTGCAGAACTGCCCAAGACACCTGCTGCCCTGGTTTAGGCTGCCCTCAGCCTGCTCAGGCTACTTGCTGACCCCCTGTACTTGCTGACTCAGAAATCTCAGACAATCAAAGAGGATAGCTATGCCCATCGGCACTCCCAAAGTTCCCTATCGTCTACCGGGTAGCCAATATACCCAGTGGATCGATATTTATACTCGCCTCAACCAGGAGCGGATTCTTTTTCTGGGGCAAGAGGTCACAGACTCGCTGGCTAACTCTATTGTGGCGGCGATGCTGTATCTGGACTCGGACGATCCTTCTAAGCCCATTTATCTCTACATCAATTCCCCCGGCGGCTCGGTTACCGCTGGCATGGCCATCTATGACACAATGCAGTACATCAAATCTGATGTCATCACCATTTGTCTGGGGCTAGCTGCTTCTATGGGAGCCTTTTTGCTGGCGGCGGGCACTAAGGGTAAGCGGCTGGCGCTGCCCCATGCCCGGATTATGATCCACCAGCCGATGGGCGGTACCGGGCAGCAGCGGCTGCAGGCTAGCGACATCGCCATTGAGGCCAGGGAGATCTTGCGGGTTAGACGAGAACTAAACGAGATGCTCTCCGACCGCACAGGCAGAACGATCGAGCAGATTGATAAAGATACCGACCGTGACTACTTCTTGTCGGCAGCCGAAGCTCTGGAATACGGGCTGATCGATCGCGTCATTGAAGAAAAGACTGAAGAAAAAGTCGCCTAGTGCAGCGTCAACGCTTAATTTTAGGGCGATGTCATAGTTCGTAGTTAGCGCTTCAGCGCTAAAGCACTGACTACCCACCCCAATTTCTAGCTGTAAGAATGCAATAGCTGGCTTTTTGAGCAAAAAGGTTCGACAAAATGTTTACGAGTTGTTAGTGCGGATGGCAGAATTCTGAGTAGTTCTGCTATTTGCTTACGGATGACGCTTGCAGATCACTACCGGATGCTGGGTCTTAGGGAGGGAGCCGCTTTTACTGAGGTAAAGGCGGCCTACCGTCGTTTGGCGCGGCGATATCATCCTGACGCAAATTTTGACAGCCCCCAGGCCAAAGAAAAGTTTATTCAGGTAACAGAAGCTTATCAGGCGATCGCTCGGGTAATTCAGCCAGAGACGCTGCCAGACAGCTCCAAAACTGCCGCTGTCTCAGCATCTGCCTCAGTTCAGGTAAAGCAGCATTCCAGCCTGACGCCGCAGGATCAGATTTTAAAGCAAAAGTCATTTGACCAGCTGCAACTTCTCCTCAAACAGCAGAAGCTGCCGCGTGCGATCGCCTTGGTAGAAGGCTTAGCCCAGCGGATGCCCCGCGACCCAGAGGTAAAGCAGTGGCAGGCCATCACCTATCAGCGCTGGGCACGAAGCTTAATTGGCCAAAAAGCCTTTAGCAAAGCCCGAATTTATTTAAAGAAAGCCCTACGCACCGATCCCCACAATCGAGCGCTGTGGCAAGCTATCAAGCAGGATTTTGAGCAGCTAGAGCAAACCGCGATCGAATCTTGGGCGATTAATCCCGATGGCGATAGGTAAATCTTCTTAGCTGCATCTCGACAAGCACGTCGATAATGTTTTTTCACCCACTCTAGGTCTTGGAGAAACCTTTGTAAGCTAGGAGTATCTTCCAAACAGTCTTGGATCTTATCTTGACAGTTGGAGTGGGTATTATCCCAAGTTTTAGTTCTTCGTTCAGGCTGATACTGGCACTTTAGAAGATGCATCAGAAGAACCTACAAGGAGCTGCCAAGTTCTCTCTGTTCACTGCGACCCAAGGCTTCTAATTCCTCTACCAAATTTTCAACATCCAGCCTCGCCCAGTATCTTTTTCGTAAATACTCAGCTTGTTGCTGCGTCCATTCTAAAAAGTCTTGATCATAGAGCGCTGCTTTTCTCATCAGCCCTTACTTCCTTGGTTAGCAATTAGCCTACTTCTAAACGCCTATGTAGCTGTAAGACAATGCCCTACCTATCTTTTTCAAACTGCTGCCTCGATCGCAACGTTGCCTCTACATTTTACTCTGAGGTTTAGAGAGGGGAAAGAGAAACCGTCGGTAAAGTAGCCCATCTTTGAAAGACCGTTGGCAAAGCAGAGCATGTCATCTCCCTTCCAATACAATGGGCTTATTCCCACCAGAGGTGAGATCATGACCCAGCGTACCGATCCGCGTGTGCAATGGACAACCACCGATCTTGAACTGCTCCCTGAAAGCAGCAACCGCTACGAAATCATTGATGGAGATCTACTCGTGACGAGAGCACCCCATTGGGGTCACCAAAAAGCCTGTGGTAATGCCTATGCAGAGCTGAGAGACTGGTCGGTCACAACGGGATTAGGTGAGGCTGTGCAGTCTCCTGGAGTAATTTTCTCTGATGCGGATAATGTGATTCCTGATGTGGTTTGGATCAGTAAAACCCGGCTTGAGACTGCCCTCAATGATGCTGGGCATTTAACGATTGCCCCAGAATTGATTGTGGAAGTGCTTTCTCCGGGAGGCGATAATGAGCGGCGAGACCGTGAAACGAAACTGAAACTCTATATTACCCGTGGTGTGCAAGATTATTGGATTTTAGACTGGCGCTCAAAACAGATTGAGGTTTACCGCCGTCAGGCAGGGCTGCTGCAGCTCATTGGCACGTTATTTCCAGGTGACACGTTAACTTCGCCTTTGTTACCGGGATTTGCTTGCGATGCAGCACGTTTGTTTTTGTAGCAATGGGGCAGTTGATTGGTGAAGTATCGGCGGGACTGTAAATTAGTTTGTGTCAGAGGTCAAAACAAGATCTAATGAACTAATACCCAAGGCATGACCCATGACCTTTGGCCCCGAACTGATTGACGAGTTATTGAAAGACTACCAGTGCCCTGACGACCTGATGGGAGAAGGCGGCATCTTCAAGCAATTGACCAAAGCCCTTGTAGAGCGCTGCCTGAGTGCCGAGTTGGATCACCACCTTAGCGCGGAGAAAGCCGAGACTGAGGTGTATAGTCCCAAGAATCGCCGCAATGGCACGAGCAAGAAAACGATTAAGGGCGAGTTTGGCGAAGCGGAGATAGGCATCCCCCGTGACCGAAATGGGGCCTTCGAACCCCACCTTATCGAGAAAGGCCAGACCCGCTTTACTGGCTTTGATGGCAAGATTCTGGCGCTGTACGCCCGAGGGATGACCACCCGCGACATCCAGGGGCAGTTGCAAGAGCTGTATGGCGTCAATGTCTCCGACTCCCTAGTCTCCACGGTAAGCGAGGCGGTGGAGGCAGAGCGCAAAGCCTGGCAGAATCGGAGTCTTGATGCGGTGTACCCGATTGTCTATTTCGACGCCCTGGTGGTCAAGGTGCGTCAGGACGGGCGGGTGATCAACAAAGCCATCCACCTAGCCTTAGGGGTCAATCTCGCCGGTTGCAAGGAGCTGCTGGGGCTGTAGATGACTGAGAATGAATCCTCCAAGTTCTGGCTCTCGGTGCTCACCGAAATAGTCTATACGCAAATGACAAAACCGGGACTGTTCCCCTCTAAGACTGGTGGGAATGACGTAGCGAAGCTCCACCTGTTCCTGGGTGACCACCACTCGGTCAATCAACAGTTCAACCAGTTGCCGCTTCTGCTCAAAGGTGGCTTGTTCCAATCCCTGTTGGATCCGATGGCAAAATGCCTCGGCACCTTGAGCCAGTTGCGTCATTTCTATGTGTTGGTGAGATTGTGCCGCCAACTGTCGCTCCTGAGTTGTCAACGCTTGAAGTTGGGTTTCAAGGTCGGCCCGCCGTCGCCGGTACTCCTCTAGCGCAATGACCTCAGCCAGATAAGCCTGAGTCAGGCGTTCAATCTGCTGTTGTAAGCTCTTTTGAGCCTTGTGTAACGTTGCGCAACGGGCTTGCAATTCTTGCGGTAGCCATTGCCCATCTCGTAACCGTTCCATGGCATGAGCAATGGTTTCTGGGTGTTTTAGAACATGACATAAATCCTGCCATACTAAGGCGTCTAACTGTTGTGCTGGAGTATATCTTGCAGAACAATTTTTCCCTTCCTTGAGTCGTTTGACTTCACTTTTTTGTCGGCACCGATAGTACCGATATTTTTGATTTCGGGTCACTCCTGTGCAAGCGGTCTGGCAGCAACCGCAACTGACTAACGACCGCAGCAGGTAGTTGTGCGTTTTGTTGTTACGCTTTGCTGTTTGCCGATTATGTTGCAACTTAATTTGCACCGTTTCAAACAACTCTGGACTAACGATAGCCTCAATCTGCGTCACTAAAATCCACTCCGAAGCATCTCTAAGCCGTACACTCCCTCGCTCGCCTACCGGTTGGAGTGGGGAGCGCCGTTGTTGAGCCGGAGCGCTTTGCTCACGATTCGCAAATACTTTCCCGATGTACACCGGATTAGTCAGAATCAGCCGTAAGGTGCCACTGGTTCAAGCCCGCTTGCCACGTGGGGAGCAAATACCCAGGTCATAGAGATGTTTACTGAGTTGTGCCAAACTCATGCCTGGTTGAGTATAGCGGTTAAAAATCTCACCTACGACAGCGGCTTCAACCGGATTGACGCTGATGCCAGCCGCATCCCGGGGATGGTTCAAGCTACTGCTGTAGCCATAAGGAGGATGGCTCCACGGGAGGAGCGTCCCGGCTTGCAGTTTTCGAAGCCGTCCCCGGCGCATCCGCTCAGCGATTAATGTCCGCTCGTACTCTGCTACAGCTCCCCGAATCTGTAACAAGAGTTGGTCGTGTGGATCCTCGCTCATGGGGCGATCCAAAAACTCCACTCGTACACCATGAGATTGAAATTCTTCAATCAGCAGCGTTTGGTGGACGAAATTTCGGGATAAGCGGTCTGGCGCGGTCAACAAAATTCGCTCGAACTTGGCCATAGCCACCTCGTCTCGGAGTTGATCCAACCCAGGTCGCTTCAAGCGAGCGCCGCTGTAGCCGTCATCTCGAAAAATCTGCTCAGGCTGAACCTCCCAATTCTGAGTCTTGGCATAGTGCTGTAAACGTTCTAGTTGCTGCTCAATGGTCTGCGTTTGGCTCTGCTGCTGAGTGGAGACTCGAACATACATGGCTGTACTCATAGGGATACTCCAGGTGATTTCACGTCAGACACAACTTCAGCTTGGAGCCTGGCTGTGTCCTCCTTGGGCACCGCTGCCATTTGCAGTAGCAGCTGATAGGCGCTGTCCCAGCGCCGCTGACCATCGTCCTGCTCAACGAACTGCCGATTGAGACTCCACTGTCGTTTCATTAAGCTACTCCGAGAGACAATTGTCTTCAGAGCATCGTTCAGGTCATCCTACGTTCGACGGTTCAACGGAACCCGACTCCGACTCAAGCTGAGATGGATATCGCGCACAAAGCAAAATTTGTCATTTGTGATTAGGCCATT
>JAAUQI010000008.1 GCA_012032345.1 Leptolyngbyaceae cyanobacterium RM1_1_2
TCGTCGCGAATGCCTGCGGGAGCAAGTCAGGGTGAGGCAGCGCGGGGAGGCGGGTGAGGCAGCGCCAAGGGGAGGCAGGGCAGCGGGGGGCCAGGTGGGGGCAGCGGGAGCAGCGGCGGCGATCGCGTAGGCTGCTGCTGTCCAGCCGCCGTAGGAGTGGCCGACGAGGTGAAAATCTTTCAGGTCGAGGGCAGTGATGAACTGCTGTAAAAAGGCGATCTGGTGCCAGATGGTGTATTTGAGGGCAGGCTTGGCCGAGCCGCCAAAGCCCAGCAGATCCACAGCAAGGCAGCGGTAGTGAGAACACAGCGGCTGGACTATGGGATTCCAGTTAGTGCTGCTGCCCAAAAAACCATGCAGAAAAATTAGCGGTGGCCCTTGGCCTTGGTCTCGATAGGCGGCGGGGTAAGGATCGAGCGGCAGGGTTTTGAGTGGAACAGTTTCGAGCGGCATTTTATTTTGGCTCCTGAATAGGCTCCTGAACGGCCAGCGATCGCCCGCGCCAAGTCCAGCCCCAGCCAGTTTCAGTTTTGATGATGGAGCCAATAGCGATCGCCGCCACCAGCAACCCGCTCAGCCAGCCCAGCCAGCCATAGCGAAAAGGCAGTCCAAAGCGCTGGGCCGACTGTAGCCGATAGCAATACTGCAGCGCGATCGCGCTAGCGGCCAGCACCAGCGTGGTTCCGGCTAGCCAGGGTGTGGCTGGCCCAGCCGCCAGAATGCAGGCCAAGGCGATCGCCATCCCCAACCAAGGCAAGACAAAGACGGCTGTAACCGCAAAAGCAGAATACAAAGTTGCAAACAGGTTGCGACCGCTGCCGACGTAATAGTTTTTAGTCCAGCCTTCCCACAGACCGGAAAAGTTCTGGTACATCCGCACTTTCAGCAGATCAAGCGCCAAAGTGTAGTGCAGCCTGTGGCCTTTGCGCTTGATCAGACGGGCTAAAGCCACATCTTCAACGAGATCGTCAGCCACGGCCTGGTGACCGCCAATCGCCTCATAGGTTGCTCGACGAAACAGCATAAACGGGCCAGCGGCAAAGGCCCGATGGCGCTGCTCGGGATCATTCACCCCCTCAAAGCTAAAGCCAATCGCCAGCAGGCTGATCATAATCGGCTGCACCAGCCACTCGGCTAGACAGCCACAGGCGACATTGGGCGCACAGCTGAGTAAATCTATTTGCTCCTGTTCGGCTTTTTGCAGCGTCGTGGCGATCGCCTGCGGCTCTAGCCGGACATCGGCATCAATAAACAGCCAGTAGTCTCCGGTGGCCTGCTGCACGGCATTAGCACAGGCCCAGTTTTTGCCGCGCCAGACTGTGTCGGTTGGGCGCGGCGGCACCGCAATCACCTGTACCCTAGGTTCTTCGGCTGCGATCGCTTCAGCCAAAGCGCGGGTGTCATCGCTGGATTCATCATCAGCCACAATCACCTGCAGCTCACTTGAACTCGGCAGCTCACTTTGCAGCACAGCCGCCATGCAATCTGCAATATTGACAGCCTCATTATAGGCCGGAATGATGACGCTGACGGCAGGTAGAGATTCTGGCAGTGAGGCGTTAGGCTCCAGGGCTGGAGCCTGATCCAGCGACTTGTTCTGACGGCCAAAAAAAACCGTCATGGCGTAGATTGAGAGGCTGATCAGCCCTGCTGCCGCTAACAGTCCGTTGTTCATGGTTTAAACCGTTTATGAGCGGGAAGTCTTCGTTACTGGTAGCGTGCTATTGGGCGTAGCCGTAACGCATTATTCTGTAAGACTCCTGTGTATTACGCTGTCGCTACCACATCCTAACGAGAATCAAGACCCCCTGCTTAATGTCTAGTCGCTGCCCCTAGCAGGCCCAATCGGCAAGGGGACAGCATAGCCAGGGATTCTAGGCTCAGTTTGCTGACGGTAGGCTACCTACCAGAGCAGGTGGTTGAGCAGGTAGCGAAAAAGCTTAAGCTTAGGCTCCTGGGGTTCTTTATAGTCAGCAGGCAAGAGCTGGCGCATTGCCTGTTCGAGACTGGCCAAGGCCGCGTCAATCTCTAAGCGTTTGAGGCGATCGCGCTGTTCAAACTGGAGCGGTGTGCCAAAGCGCAGGGTCAGGGTTTTGTGCAGATAAAGATCCTGCGTGCCGATAATGGCGATGGGTACAATTGGTACGCCGTTTCTGAGGGCATAGAGGACAGTACCGCGCCTGAGCGGATAGAGCTTGCCTTCTTTGCTGCCTAGCCGCCCTTCGGGAAACAGCAAAATGCCGTCGCCCCGGCTCAGAACTGTTTCAACCGTATGGTCGATTTGCCGCAGCGATCGCACGTCGCCCCCCGAAGGTACCGTCTGCTCAATAGCCTGGGCCACGGTTGCTAGATCCGTCCGTCCGTTCCTAGCCGCATCAATCACGGCAATTTCTTCCTTCCACCAGCGATCGAGGGGAATTACTCCCCCGGCCCAGCTCAAAACCCAGCGCTTCCACCACTTGTTGTAAAGCGTTCGGGCATCTCCAAGAATGTAAAAATAGGGGTGCGGTGGCAGCTTTGCCAGCAGTAAAAACGGGTCTAAATGGCTGAGGTGGTTGGCCGCTAAAATAACCGGGCAGGCAGGAACCGCTTCGATATTTTCAACCCGCACCCGGAATAAAACAGACGTAAAAGTGCCCATCACCCAGCGCCGGAGCTGACCCGAAGCGCGGCGATCGCAGCCCCCTGCCGCCCGCTGCTGAAACTGCTCAAAGGCTTCTCGCACCGACCAGCGCACCAGTTCACTGCCGCCGGCCTCAATGCCTGCTTCTACCCGCTGCAGCACCTCAGGCGTCAGAGAAACATCAGTCGAATCGCTAGAAGACATCTGCTATGGACGAAATTTTAGTACGAGGATCAGGCGCGGCTGGTCGCTGTAATCTCATCTAAAATCTCCTGGGCACCCGCCTGGCGCAGCTGCTTGGCTAGCTGAATTCCCAATGTCTCGGCAGTGACGGCTGGCCCCTCGACAGTGCCCCTGATTATTTTCTGACCGTCTAGGCTGGCGACAATGCCCGCTAGCGTCAGGCGATCGCCTGCAAGCACTGTGTTGACGCCAATAGGTACCTGACAGCCACCTTCTAGCTCTCGCAAAAAGGCCCGCTCAGCATAGCAGCGCTGAGCCGTGGGCAGATGCTCTAGGGCCTTCAGCAGGGTCAAAATCTCTACGTCGCCGTCTCGACACTCAATTCCCAACGCTCCCTGCCCCACGGCGTGTAGAGAGACATCAGCAGGCAAGGTCTGATGAACGCGATCGCCCATGCCTAGCCGCTCTAGCCCAGCTACTGCCAAAATAATGCCGTCATACTGACCTTCATCTAGCTTATGCAGGCGAGTATTGAGATTGCCGCGAATATCTTTGAAACTCAGATGGGGATAGTGATGCCGTAGCTGAGCCAGTCGGCGCAGAGAGGAGGTGCCAATCACAGCGCCTGCTGGCAGGGTGCTGATTTGCTTGTCTCTGTGCTGCTCGTGAACAACTAGGGCGTCAGCGGGATCTTCACGCTCGGTAACACAGCCCAAAATCAGTCCTGTCGGTAAGCGCGTCGGCAGATCTTTGAGGGAGTGGACGGCAAAATCAATTTCGCCGTCAATCATGCAGTTCTCTAGCTCTTGGGTAAACAGCCCTTTGTCGCCAATTTTAGAAAGCGAGACGTCTAGTACCTTGTCGCCCTGGGTGTCCATCGTCTTTACTTCAAAGCTCAGCTCAGGAAAATGCTTTTGCAGCTCGTCTCGCACCCAGTGGGTTTGCACCAAGGCAAGCTGGCTTTTGCGAGAGCCGATGCGGACTGTACGAGTGGGAGTGGCGACAGCAGACAGAGACATAGGACTTAGGTTTTAGCAGGCGAATTAAAAACAGTATTGCAGCAAACAAGATCTTAAGATTACCGCAATCAGGGACAGACCGCGATCGCCTGCTAAAAACCGGATTGCTTTAGCGGCTGCGGTCAGACTGAATGCTTTTTTAGAAACCAGTCTTTGGCCTTAACGTCCTGATATAAGTAAACAGGCGCAATTATTTTGCTAGGGGGCTTTGATTCTGCTCACAATTCCAAGAGGATGGCGACAGGCTATAGACTGGGCGCAGACAATGGTAGAGCAACCGCTGCATTAGGAAGGGTATGGGTAGAGGGATCAGAAATTCGCTGTGGTTAGGTGCCTGGCTGGGACTATTGGGTACAGTCGCTGGGGGGCTGGTGGCAATTGCTCCGGCTAGTGTCTGGGCGCAACAGCTGGCACCGGAGGTGATTGAGCAGTTTTTAGCAGACCCGACCCAAGACCCGCTGCGAGATCCGCTGCTGCCTCAGCCGCCAATCCGCCGCCCCCTCAGTCCGTTAGAAAAGCTAGCCCTAGAACGTCAGCTCGATCGGCTCAATCAGCAGGCCCAAAACCTCCTCACTGCCGGAGAAACAGAAGCTGCTTTTGCTCTGTGGATGCGAGAAGTACGGCTGCGGCGGACGATTAGCCTAGAGCAGGAACTAGCGGCTCTGCGCCGGGTTTCTCAGTATATTTGGGAGCAGGGACGCACCTCTGAAAATCAGCTGGTGCGATCGCGCCTGCGGCAGCTCCAGGCAGAGGCAGTAGGGGCTGAGCTGGCTGATGTAGACCTGCTGGAGGCCACCGGAGAAATTTTTCTGACCCTGAGAGAGCAGCCCGGTGCGGTCGAAGTGTATCGGCAAATCGCCGCGATTGAGCAGGGGCGGGGCAACACAGAGGCGCAGACAGCCGCTCTAGAGCAGGTGGGGCAGCTACAGCTCGACTGGTTTGAGTTTTTAGCGGCGGCTGAGACTTACCAACAGCTATTGGCGATCGCCGAGCAGCAGCGCAGTTCTGCTAGCGCCATAGAGCCTTATTTAGCGGCCCTGGTGTACAGCTACACCCAGGCTCAGGCGGCGGCTGAGGCGATTCCCTATCAGCAGCAGCTCATTGAGGTCTATCAGGCCCAGGGCAAACTGACAGAAATCCCCAAAGTTCAGTTGGGGATTGCCCGCCACTACCGCGCTCTAGAGCAGCCTGAGCAGGCACTCAGCTTCTATCGACTGGCCTATGCTAGCGCTCAGGCATTTCAGCAATATGACTACGGCAGTCTGGTTCTGCGTGAGCTAGGAGAAATCTATCAGTCCCTTGGCCAGCTCGAAGAAGCGCTCAGTATTTACCGCATCCTAATTCAGGTAGAGCGGCAAACCTACAATGCTTACGGCATCATGGCCGCCTTTGATCAAATAGGCCAGATCTACCGCGCTCAGGGTAAAACCGAGCAGGCCCGAACGGCTTTTCAAGAGGCTCTGCTTTTAGCGACTCAGCTCTCCGCTCAAGAAAGCTACTTTCAGGCTCAGCTACAGTCGCTTTCTCTGCCTGCTCCTGTAGACAGTGCTGAACCCGATGGCTGGCGCTCAGGGTCTGCCCGTGAATTTTAGCGCAGTTAAGGCCGTTACCCAGCGCTGTCTAACTGAGCGATCGCGTAGCGGGCGATCGCCAGGGTCAAACGCGCCTGCTCCATTCCAGAAAGCGCCTGCCAGTTTTCCGGTCGCACCGAGCGCAGCGCCACCTCAACCGCCTCACCCTGCCCGTCTCGCATCGCCAAGGCCAAGGGACGAGCCATCACCTGCAGGTCGGCTTGATCCCAGGCGGCTAAAATATCTTCCACACAGTAAACGAGCTGGTTTAGCAAAGACTGATTAGCCTGAACGGCCTGCTGGGCGCGCTGGGCAATCTGCTGCAGGTAGGACTGAGGGGCGCGATCGCAAAAGCGCTGTAGCAAATCTGCTTCTAAAGTATTTGAAGTCGGCCATAGCTGATTTAGCGTGCTAGAGAGGCGCTGCCAGCCAATGCCGCCAGCGGTTTCCAGATTGAGCTGCTGTGACTCTGCTTCTATTTCGGAAAAATAAGGCTCAACTTCAATACCGTAAGGATTCCAGGGATAACTGCGCTGGGTGTCCAAGACAGTGTGAAGCATCTCTAGCTCAGCTTGAGTTTGAGCAGAGGGGGAAGTGGGTTGTTGTGATGAGTCTTTAACCATAATGGAGTCCATAGAGAACACTGATGGAACAGCGGTGACAGGATCAAGATACACGGGCGATTCAAGCAGTTCCGTAACTATGGCTAATTTAAGTCAAATAGCCTAGATCTGACGAGGGGGGTGGAGAACCTTCAAGCACAAACTCTAGCAGCCGACCTTTAGAGCTGCCAAAGCGGAGCTGAGTGCCTGAGAGCAGCGGTATCTCCTGCCGCTGTACCTGCCTCCACCCCTGATCGCTGCGATAAAAAGTGCCGTTTCGAGAAAAATCTCGTAAAAAGTAGGTGGTGTTTTTGGTCTGTCGCTGTCCGTTGGTGGTAGCCACCGCCCGACGAGAGAAAATTTCAGCGTGCTTGCTCGATACCCAAGGCTCTGGAATCACCAGATCGTTATCGGCTAAGCGCCCCACCCGCATCAGCCCTCCGTAGATAGGCCAGACATCTTCAGGCCCATCCATTGCGCGCAGAAGCGCCTGGGGCCGATGATTGAGGTCAAGATTGGTATCGCTGGGCAGGCGGGTGATGTCTTCTCGAACCGGATGCAGCAGCTCACCATCGAACTGTGGATGCATATACAGCACAGGCAGCGTCCAGGCTGGCTGATTAAACTTATAGAGCGTTAGCAGGTGCTGACGGGCAATGGCAACGGCCTGATCTACGGGCAGACGATCCATTAGAGACTGGGTGAAAACCTGGATGAAGCTGAGAGCCTCTTCATCAGCAATTGAATCTCGCATGGCGACAACAGCAGGCACTCCGTGATGTAGCAAAACCTCTGCTAGGCTGCTACGAGGAATTGTCTGTTGCACACTCTGATCGGGCTGGGCACCCCAGCAGGTGTTGAAGACTGCTAGTTTGACGTGACAGCGGGTGAGTACCTGAGCCAGTTCGGTGCCGTTGAGCGTCGCGTCTGCCTGCAAAAACAACAGGCCCCCGTCCGGGGCGGGTACCCCATGTCCGGCATAGAAAAAGACGTTATAAATACCGCTGTCTAGGGCTTTAACCAGCGCTCCAGAGTCAGGCTGCAGCAGCGTATCAACTTGGCAAACCACAGGGGCCGCTTTGCCTACTGGAACGCTACGAATGCCTGAGGTACCCCGCTCTAGCAGGTTTTTTAGCGCGATCGCCTCTTCCTGCAGTTGCAGCACAGGCTTGCGCTCAGACTGAGGAGCTGTGGCATTAGCCTCTATATTTTCATCGTGCCCCAGCACTAGCAGTACTCGCAGCGAAGCATCTAGCTCAATTTCCGGCAGCGGATCGACATCGCTGGTCGTGCGGCTAAACAACCTCTGCTGGTTCAGTGAAAGGGCCTGCTGTCCGGCCTGCTGCTGCATAATTTCCCAGGGCAAGGCAATCAGGTCGGGATCGCGGATCTCCAGCCGCAGCCGCAGGGGCTTGTTTTGTCCCATTGCGATTCCCAAACTCTGATCGAGGCTGCGCTGAATTGGGCCTTCAAAGAGCCACTGCCAGAGGTTAACGCCTAGATGCTGCATCAAACGACTGCTGTAGCTGCGCGGCTGTCCGGCAGAATCTTCATCATCAGCTAGGGATTCCAGCACAAAGCTCGGCACATAGACAGACGGTACGTGGGGAACATCAGGCAAACCCCGTAGCGAAAACATCTCCTGCCAGCTTTCCCAAGCCTGGGTGAGGGCTACGCTCCAGACACAGTCATGATGAACGTATCCTCCTGGATGGGGAGAATCGACTACCCAAATGGCATAGTGCTCTGGAGCCGCTGTTGTCAGCCGAGCGATCGCAAGTCTAAGGCAGAGGTTGTCGGACGAAGGCATCAAAGCTACCCGCCTGATTTTTCGGTCTAATGTCTAGAGTAGGACGATTGAAATAACTGTAGCCGTCAGCTGATGCAAACCCCCCGCTGCGAAGCCCCTAAGTTCGAGAGTGGCTGAACCATAGCCGCGATCGCAGACACTTGAATCCATCCTTCTTCACCCGGCTGCAGCAGATCGAGCAGCTCAGCCGGGGCGGCTGGGGTCACTGGCTCTGGCTCAGCTCCAGACTCACTCGGGCGATCGCCTAAAGTGACCCCAGAAGGAATAGAACAAACCCTCAGTCGCACCCATTGCGTTTGATCGGCGGCCACCTGGGTACCGACAGCTTGCAAAATACTACCAGACGGAATCGCCCCTTCTATACTCTCAGGACTTGCAGAAGCGGGTAAAGAGGTGTTAGTAAAATTTCCAGGCTGGCGCTGCAAAATCAGGGCGGCTTCGGCACCGGGCTGAGGAGCCTGACTGATTTGTACAAAGGCTCCCACTGCCAGGTCAACCGCAGCGGCTGGAGTCGGACTTAGACTCAGGGGCAGCCCTGCTGCTGCTGCTGATAGGTTGGCGCTCTTAAAGACTGTACTGGATCTGCCAGAGGGAGTCGGAACTCTAAATGTAGGCACCAGCAGCAAGGCTAGCGTCCCCGCGATCGCACTCAGGGCTAAAACCCCTGCCATCAGCCGTGCCGTTGGTTGCTCAGTCTTAGTCGCAGACGGCTGGACGGCTGGACGGCTGGTCTGGATCGGCGCGGTTGTCTCCGTTGCAAATCGATCAGAGAGGGGCTGAGGCACTGCCAGGGCTGGATCAATGACAACAGCTCTAGCCTGAGAGGTGCTCACATCAATTAAACCAATCGTGACGTTGTCATGACCATTGCGTGTGTTAGCAAGCTGAACCAATCGCTGTCCGGCGTCGGCTACGCTGCGCTGTTTCTCCAGTACCGGCAGCAGCTCTGTGGGCCAAAAAGTTTCAACCTGATCGTTGTCACTGAGGCCGTCAGAGCAAAGCAGAATTACCATGTCTTCATCTAGAACCAGGCGTTGAACCGTAGGATAAAGGTTTTTAGATGAGGTCATGCCCAGGGCCTGCACCAGTGACCCCGTGCCGGGCTGATGAATCGCCTGCCGATAGAGACTATAGCCCAAACGGGCCTCGCGGGCTGCTACGTCATCGTCTAACGTCACCTGGCGGCAGCTAAAAGAACCGATTTGATAAGCCCGACTGTCCCCAATGTGGGCCAGATAAAGATCGCTGCCGTAGACCAGCGCCATAACTAGGGTTGTGCCCATTCGTTCTTGGGCCTGGCGACCCTCACGATCGTTGCGACGGGCAATTTCATCATTGGCCTGATAAATGGCTTTTTCTAGCTCAAGGGCGATCGCGGCAGGCGTTTTGCTCTCGTTTGTGTCTAAAAAGGCTGTAGTCGCAGATTCTACAATGTCAATAGCCAGCTTGGAGGCTACATCTCCCCCCTGATGTCCGCCAATGCCATCACACACAATAAGCAGAACGGGCGGCGGCTGATTCGCTGCTTTAGAGGGTAAAACAACCTGCTGGCGAACAGTGCCGCTAGCGGGATAGCAGGCATCTTCATTGCGCTGGCGGGTCGGGCCTCGGTCGGTGTAGGTAGCCCAGTTTACGGTTATTTGCTGGCCCTGACTGGTGAGAGCGATCGCCTGATTTAGGCAGTCAATGAGCTGCTCAGAGCTGTGGAAAATTCCTTGCTTAAGCTGCTGACAAAGCTGATTGAGGAAGGGAGCGATCGCGCTCTGAGCCTTTTCAGATAGAGGTTGCCAAACTTGGCCTAAGGGAATCAAACCGGCGGCGCTAGACTGCGTTTCTCTATCGGCGTGCAGTTCCAAAATTCGCAGGTTAGCCCCCTCTATCCGTAAGCTATCTGGCGTGATCAGCGTAGTTAATACACGCTCAGCGTGCAGAGGCTGCCAGAGCTGAGCGATCTGCCAAAGCCAGTTGAGCTGAGTCAGGGCAGTTGCTGTCGGCCAGGTATCCATCAGGGCTGGCAGTAGCTGAGGGCGAGCAGGCTCTTGGGGATGGCTGACAATTGCCGACTCTTCTAGCAGCAGAATTTTATGAAGCGCTTCGCCTTTGCCTGAGGTCACCGTTGGCAAACTGTGGGGACGCGGAATGTGACGGGGATAGCCAGAAAGATGCAGGTAGGGAATAACCAAACGGGGCAGCTGGCTATTGTCCACTTCGGGAGGTAAGCCAGGCTTAGTATCTAAGAAAATTCGAGCCTGCACAGACTGATAGCGATCGCCCAGCAAATCTCCCTCCACAAAAGTGGACAACCCTGTACCCACCGCCCACAGGTAACGATGGGGTAAAGGTGAGCGACAGACCTGACAAAACTGGTTGGTTTCCGGGTTTGCCGCCTGGCAGCTATGGTTGGGGCAGTAAATCACCATAGCCCACAGATAACATTAAAATTCAACACATCTAAAACGGTTTAGCTTAGAACTGCCAAAAATCCCCTACTCAGCTTTAGCATCTGCCACCACCTGGGGTAGCCCCATACTGTAGTTCACAGCACGGCTTTTGAAGTTATAGCTGATCTGACCATTTTGCAGCATTCTCCGAATGAAATGCTCTAGGTCAGAACCCATTCGCCGTAGATTATAGTCGGTGAGGTCTGCACCATCATAAGATTCAACCAGCCGATCAAACTCTCGATAGACCTGCTGTAGCGTCTCTTCTGACCAGTTAAACTCGTTGTCTGGATCTATATCCAGCGTCAGAACGCTGTCGCTCGGAAGCAGCTCATTATCTTGAATCTCTGCGGCGTAAATATGGACGTGCCGAGTCGTCGATTTCAGCAGCATTCATCACCTAATGTAAACAGATACAGTAAAACAGTTGCCAGTTCTGGGTACAGTTAACAACCGTGCTCAAACAAAACATTAACTGTCTGTAATTTTAGCGGTAAGCGGTAAGATTCGACCTGCAATGCCCTTTTTAAGACTGCTTTTTATGCGTCACGCTCAGTCTCTCGGCAATCAGGCTCGCCAAATGGAAGGGCAGGCCAGCTCAGACCTGTCTGCCCGAGGTCAGCGACAGGCTCAACGCCTGGGAGTTTATCTACAGGCGCAAAGCTGGCAGCCTACCCATATCTACAGCAGTCCGCTACAGCGGGCTTTGCAAACGGCTAGAATTTTGCACTCTGGCATGAGTTCACCGCAGGCAGCAAAAATTCCGCTGATCACTACCTCTGATCTACAAGAAAGCCACCAGGGAATTTTTCAAGGATTGACCTGGGTAGAGGCTCAGCAGCGCTGTCCGCAACTATGTCAGCAGCTGCTGTCTTCACCAGACTGGATCCCTGTGCCTGGGGCTGAGTCGCCTGAACAGGTCAGGCAGCGAGCCTGTGCGTTCTTAAAGTCACTGTTAGAGCAGCATAGCGGTGGCGATCGCCTTTGGGTTATTAGCCACAGCGGACTGCTGCTGCATTTAATCGCTACTCTGCTGGGCTGCGATCGCAGCTGGCAGATTAGCATCCCCAATACCAGCCTGTTTGAGTTTTGGATTGATTGCGATCGCTGGGATTTGCGAGGTCAAACTCGATATAATACTGGACTCTGGCAGATTCGCCGATTTAATGATTGCGCTCACCTGCCTCAGCTTGACTCTGAAGCTCAAACTGAGGCTCAAACTGACGGTGAGGCCAGTCCAAACCATAGAACGATTGTCTAGCATCTCTAGCTGCCCTGAGCGAACTATGACTCAATCAGTTGACGACATCACTCGACAAGCCCGCAGAGGCAGTGTGGCCGCTATCATTCAAATTCTCAACGATCGCTTTGCAGATGCGGGCATTCGAACTCGGGCTATGCTGGCTGACGGTGCTCTGCAACTGCTTTGTGAGGCAAAAACAGCCAAGCAGCTAGACCAAACGGCTACCGTTGAGCAGATTCGTCAAATCTTAGAGTCTCTCAGTCCTCGCAACATTAGCAAAGTCAATATCAATGCCCGCATTGTGCGGGAACAGCAGCTCCTGTGGCTAGAAGAAATCAGCCGCAATCCCGAAGAGCACCTGCTGTGGTCTGAGCTAATAGTGCTGAAAACACCGCATCTGATTCAGCGCTGGCGAGAAGAGCGCAAAATACCTAAGCCGCGATCGCCCCGGCCCCAGACACCAACCGCTCGAAAAAACCTGAAGCAGCTGTATTTTTGGCGGGGGCTGATGGGCGGGGCTAGCCTCTGCCTGTTTTTGCTGCTGCTGGGCTGGGTGGCCAGAGACTGGTGGGCCAGCCGTTTTGCGGGCGATCGCCCAAACGAACCGCCCCCAGCAGTCATTGACACCCCTGAGTCACCCCCTGTCCTCGCTCCTGAGACGGTAGCAGAGAGTACCCCTCCAGCCCCCGACCCGTTTGTCCAGGCTGTCCGTCTAGCCGAAGCTGCCGCTGTCGAGGGGCAAGCGGCCCAAACTGCAGCGGAGTGGCTTGATCTTGCCAGCCGCTGGCAGCGAGCCTCTGATTTAATGGCAGAAGTTTCCCCAGAAGACAACCGCTACCCTACAGCACAAGACCGGGCCAGTTCCTACCAGAAAAACAGCGAAGCCGCCCTGCAGCAGGTACAGCGGCTGCAAGCAGAGTAGTCGCTGAGAGAAAACTTTTCTAGCACCCAAAACGCCTGAACGGGTGCGACGCAGTTTAGGTAAGTCATTGGAGCAATTTGCAGAAAACGGACTGGCAACAGTGGCGATCGCGGTGAGTTGGCGATAAGGTGTGAAGTGGGTTAAACAAGATCAGAACCTGCTGAAGCCACAACAATGGACGCTGTTTTGCAGATTGGCGATCGCTCTCTTTCGGCACAAGACCTTGTGTCGCTGCTGACTCAGTACCAGCTACTGCCGAATCTAGTCCGGGAGGTCGTTATTGATCAAGCTATTGAGCCAGTTGTCATGACTGAAGCAGAGCTAGCAGCCGCCAGAGCGCAGTTTTGCGATCGCCAGCAGATTGGCTCTGAAGAGGCGCTAAAGGCATGGCTACAGCAGCGATCGCTGACGAACGAGCAGCTTGAAGCCACAATTAGCCGAGAGCAAAAGCTGAGTAAGTTCAAGGCTGAAACCTGGAATAGTCAGGTTGACTCTCACTTTTTGCAGCGTAAGACTCATCTCGATCGGGTACTGTATTCTCTGATTCGCACCGAAGATGCGGGACTGGCGCAAGAGCTTTATTTTCGCATTCGAGACGACAGTGAACCCTTTAGCGAACTAGCGCTGAAATACGCTCAGGGGCAGGAAGCGCAGACCGGAGGGCTGGTGGGGCCAGTGGAGCTAAGCGTGCCCCACCCCACCCTCGGCAAGATGCTCTCAATCAGTCAGCCAGGACAGCTCTGGCCGCCCACCAAAATCGGCGAGTGGTTTATCGTAGTGCGCCTAGAAAAATTTTTGCCCGTCCAGCTGGACGATGCTATGCGACAGCGCCTGCTGAATGAGCTATTTAGTACCTGGCTGCAGAAACAGCTCCAGCAAACCGTTGTCAACATACCGACGCCCATAGCAGAACCTGAGCTGGTACAGAACGAACCTCTAAGCCACGAGACCTACCTGCCTCAAACAGACTGAGCCAGCCCTGAGCCTGCTCTTTAGCTTACTCTGAGAAAGCTAAGACGGCTCAGCCATTCTTATTCAATGCTGATGCCCTCAAAGGTTTCAGCAGCAGGACGGCGGGAGACAGGAGCTTTTTCAATTTGCCGCGATCGCTGATGGTGTTTTTGAAAATGATTTTGCCAGGCGGCGGGGGCATTGAGGGTTTCGCCACCGTGAGTTGTTAGCCGCTGCCGCACCTGACACAGCACAGGCGTGTTAATGCAGGCTCCTGAAATAATCACCTGCCCTTTGGTCAAAGCCGGCAGTTCCTGTAGCAAATCTCGACCTGCCGCCTCGACGCCATATTTCAGGCTTTCTTGGTCAACCGGATTGACAATTCGCATCAAAAACTGGCTCATGCACTGTGAAAGCACGTCCGCATCTAGCTTGCCAGGGCGCTGGGTAATTAAACCCACTCCTAGGCCAAACTTACGGCCTTCGCTCAAAATTGTCCGCAAAATTTGCTTACAGCGCGACGGTTCGTGGGCTGGTGCAAACCGATGGGCCTCCTCAATCAGGATAAATACCGGGTAGGGCAGGTAGTTTTCATCCTCAGCCGCAAGCTGCTCCTTGGCCGTGCCCAAGCGCGCCTGGTAGCACTGCCGCAGCACCGCCGCGCAGATTACCTGCTGCTCTTCCTGGCTGATTTCGCTCATCTGCAAAACCGTTACCTGTCCTGGCTCAAACAGGTCTTTAGGGGCTAGGTGATCCACCCGGTGAAAATACTCCGAACGCGACAGCCGCTCCAGCTTCCACTCAATTGCCGGAGCCGAAGACCCGGTTTTTTCGTTACCTTCGTCATCGGTACTGCGATCAGATTCATAAACGGCTGAAATCAGATCCTGCACGTCCCAGCGATACTGACCGTTGCGATGCTTGCGCAAAATGCCAAAGGCTTTACTCAAAATTGACTGCTGGCGATCGCTCATATCCGGCAGCAGCGTCAGCACGTCATAATAGTCCAGCGACGACATGCGAATGCGAATATCATCCGGGGTCAGCACCTGGACTTCGGGACTGTAGCCGTCATCGGCCTTGAAATGGTCGTGGCCGCGCATATCTGAGAGCGTGCTGTATTCCCCGTGCGGGTCAAAAATCAGCACCGCTGCCCGGTTATAGGGGCGCAGCAGCTCCTCAATCAGCACCCCGGCTGTATAAGACTTACCAGAGCCAGTCCCGGCTAGAATCGCCATGTGCGTGCTCACCAGCTCTTTAACATCCAACGCTACCGGAACCGCATTCCCCGGACGCAGCAGCAGTGATCCCACATGGGCCGTACCCACTTCGCCGGGCTGGCGCTTGTTGATCACATAGCGCAGGGTTTGGTCATCGGTCAAATAAACTTTTGCCCCTGGATCAGGCGTAATCCGGGGGTTGATAAAGCCTAAAGCGCGATGAAAATAACCAATGACATCTACTGTAATTTCATAAATCTCAGGGTTGGGATAAGCAAAGCCAATCAGGGCAGCAATGGTTTCTGGGCTAATTTCAGTATCGGCAAAGATGCGATCGGGCAGGTGGTCAATCAGAGCGCGAGCCGAAATTTTACCTAAAATTTGCAGTTTATCT
Organism: Leptolyngbyaceae cyanobacterium RM1_1_2; assembly: GCA_012032345.1. Lineage (GTDB taxonomy): Bacteria > Cyanobacteriota > Cyanobacteriia > Phormidesmidales > Phormidesmidaceae > Sphaerothrix. The sequence continues at coordinate 14,980 of JAAUQI010000008.1, forward strand.
TCAGTCCCTTCGGCACCCTTGCCCCCCGTGCTACCGCCGCCTGAGTCCCCAGCTGTAGCTATATTTGAGGCTAAATAGTAAACAAACTCGCCGATTTTAACCTGACGGTTATTGGCTGTGATAAAGACGTACTGATTGCTGTTGTCACCTGGCCCTTTGACGGTGCCAATGACCCGACTGGTGACTGGGGCGGTAGTGGATGGCTCAACCATAACTTTTTTGTGTCTAACCCTCTGCTGCTGGCGGCTTTATGCTGGCTGCTCTATAAAGAAGCGACTAATCTAGACTGTGATGCCTATCGTAGCTAATCTGAGGCGATCGCAAGCTGCTTTAACGGTTCTGCCGGGTTCAGTTCTTTGACAACACGCTGATCACCTGAGTGGGGGAACCGGGCACTCTAAAGGGTGTCAATAAGGCTATGGTCAGCTAAGGCCGGGTTAACGTTGGAATAGCCGACATTGTATCTAAACTGCCCTGCTGGGTATGTATACTTATACAGAAGAGACAGGCTAAGGAGTGACTGTGACAGATCCAGAGCCAACTGAATACTCATCTCTAGAGGCTGCCTCGGCTCTGTCAGATTCTTTTCCTAAGACTACAGGGCTTGCAGAGGCTGCAGGCAGCGTAGAAATTATCTCTGAAAAGCTTCAGGGCAAGCAGCGGCGCATCTGTGCCAGAATTTGCATTCCGCGATCGCTAGAGCAGGTTTGGCAGGTGCTAACCGACTATGAGCATCTGGCAGATTTTGTTCCTAACCTGGCTAAAAGCGTGCGGCTGGCTGCGCCAGAGGGCAAAATTTGGCTGGAGCAGGTAGGCATCCAGTGCTTTCTCAACATTCAGTTTTGTGCCAGAGTCGTGCTGGATATGGAAGAGCGCTATCCGCACGAGCTGGGGTTTTCAATGCTAGAAGGCGATTTCAAGGCTTTTCGAGGCTGCTGGCGACTGGTGCCCTTAGCTAGTGACGACGGAGCCAGTACCCATCTTTGCTACGAGCTGACAGTACAGCCGCCTCGGGCTATGCCAGCCGCCCTGATTGAAAAGCATATCCGCCACAATCTGATTCAAAACCTGATCGCTATTCGCCAGCAGGCGATCGCAATAGCATAAGGGCAGTTTTACATTTGACGGCGTTACGCAAACGCAAAATGCCCCTACTGCCGGTCGTAAAAGGATTAAACAGCCTCCAGATTTTTCTCCCCCGTTCGAATTCGCACAATTTCATCAACCGGGGTGACAAATATTTTGCCATCGCCAATCTCTCCGGTACGGGCAGCCGAAATTACTTTTTCGACGACCATATCGACTTGGGCATCCTCAACAACGATTTCGATTTTTAGCTTTTGCAAAAATTCCACCGTATATTCAGACCCTCGGTATCGCTCAGTCTGTCCCTTTTGGCGACCAAACCCTCGAACCTCAGAGACGGTCATGCCAACAATGCCCGCATTGACTAGGGCAATTTTGACTTCATCTAGCTTGAATGGACGAATAATGGCTTCAATCTTCTTCATTGTTAATTCAGACTCTCCCTATATCCTGCCGACAGATTGTTCGGCAGACTTATGTGTAGCGAGGTGAGCAAGGTGAAAACAGTATCTTCTGATACAATCAGTCGCTACTGGGTGCTCTCATTGTGCCATTTGTCTGCCTCAAGTGAGCAGAGAGGCCATAAAAGAGCGAAGCTAGTGAAGATGTACTAATTGGTCTTAACACTGCCGTATGAGTAAAGATAAAGTTAGCTTAAACATAGACAGGGTGGTTACAAAACCGTCGTGTCACAGAATGCGTGCTTGGGAACACTCAGGAAAATTAGCGTAATATTGAGTCTAAACATGGTACAGCCTCTGACTATGCAACCAAGCTTCCGGTTAATTTCAATCGAAGGACTCACTGCTTCGGTTTTGACCGTGCAAGCTGAAGATAGCCTCCCTATGGCAATTCACAGGCTAGGACTACCCCAGCACAGACGTACCCTGGTGCTAGTCGGAGGTGCCAGCAAAATTAGTCAAGCAGACTTTAGTCGCCTGCAAACCCTCTTTGTTGAAGTTTTGGCTCCCTTGGCGGAACGGCTAGACATGGTGGTAGTAGACGGAGGCACTGACGCCGGAGTGATGAAACTCATGGGGAATGCCCGCACTCAAACGGCAGGTTCTTTTCCTCTAGTGGGCGTAGCGCCAGTGGGGCTGGTTTCTTTGCCAGCTAAGCCTTCTTCCCAGGCTGATGCCGCTCCGATTGAGCCGCATCATACCCACTGCCTCTTAATTCCCGGCAGCGAGTGGGGAGACGAAAGCCCCTGGATTGCCCGTACAGCCACTGCGATCGCGGGTGATATGCCCTCGGTGACCATTTTGATTAATGGGGGAGGCGTCACCTGGAAAGATGCGGCCTGTAGCCTAGAAGAAAATCGACCTATCATTGTCATTAGCGGCAGTGGGCGCACGGCTGACGTGATTGCCGCAGCGCTGCGGGGAGAGCCTGTCGGAGACGAGCGGGCTACTGCTCTGGTCGATTCGGGTCTGCTACAGGCAGTTGACCTTGATAGTGAAGGCCGTGTGCTGGCAGAGGTTTTACAGTCCAGGCTCATGTTTTAATGAAGACTGCTATGCCCTGCGTCAAGATCCAGGTATTTACGAGCTGTCGTCAGTAGCCCATATGCTGGAATTTACTGAGAGTAGAGAACTGCGGCTCAACCCAGAGATCACAGGTCAGATTTCAGAGAGCCAGCTACTAATACAAGAAATTCAGGCAGCTGCAAAAGTAGGTTTGTCGGCGCTGATGGCGCTCTGGCAGGGCAGTATTCGACCGCAACGTCATCAGCCAGAGGTTTATCAAACCCTAGGCGACGTTTTTTTGCTAGCCGGGGAGCCTCTAATTGGCTACGATGTTTTGGCCGAGGGCCGAAAATATTGGCCTCAAAATCTGCGGATTAGACAGTTGCTGGCCCTAGCTCTGGCCCGCAGCGGCGCAACCATCTCGGCCAATTTGCTACTGCAGGAGCTGGTGAAAGAGCAGCCCCGTAACGAAGAAACTTTAGGACTGCTAGCCCGGACTCACAAAGATCTCTGGATTCAGGCGACCGCTACCGCCAGCCAGCGGCTGCACTTACGCTTAGCAGCTCAGTACTATCAACAGGCATATCAGATTAATCAAAGTATCTGGACTGGCATTAACGCGGCGACAATGGCCCTGCTGCAGGGGAAAACCGAGTATGCTCAAGCCTTTGCCCAGCAGGTACGCGGCCAGTGTCTGGTGCAGCTAGAAACCATTGAGCCGACAGCCGATCACTACTGGCTGCTGGCTACCCTGGGGGAAGCGGCTCTGATTTTGCAGCATGAGTCTGAAGCCGCAGATTATTATGGTCAGGCCGTCGAGGTCGGGCACAAACAGTTTGGCAATCTCAGCTCTAGCCGTCGTAATGCTCTGCTGATTGCCCAGTGCTTAAAAATTGATTCCAGCTTGGTCAATGGCTGGTTTCAACTGCCGCGTGTGGTAGTCTTTTGCGGCCACATGATCGATCAGCCAGGTCGCGCTGTACCCAGGTTTCCACCCAGCTTAGAGCCTCGGGTTTATGAGGCTATTTGCGATCGCCTGCTACAGCTCAATGCTTGTTTGGGCTATGCCTCAGCCGCCTGTGGTTCAGATATTTTATTTTTGGAAGCGCTGTTAGCGCTCAAGGGCGAACTGCATATTGTTTTGCCCTTTCAGCGGGAGCAGTTTATTCAAGATTCTATCGAGATTGTAGCCGATGGCAGCTGGCGCGATCGCTTTGAGCGCGTGATTGCAAAGGCCGCAGAGGTCATTGTCGCCCCTCACCGCAAAACCCTTGCGGCTGAGGTGTCTTATGAATATTCCCATCGGCTGCTGCACGGACTCGCCAAAATTCGGGCGCGACAGCTCGGCACAGACCTGCTGACGCTAACGGTTTGGAACGGGCAGCTAGGCGATAACCGAGGCGGCACTGCTAGCGCTGTCAGCTATTGGCGGCAGTGGTCTGAAGAGGTAGACGTGATTGACCTAGCGGCTCTGCTAAAACAGTCTTACCCAACACTGGCTCTAAGGTCTGAGGCTGAAGCTTCCGTTCCCAAAACGATCGTGGCTCCGACTGAGTCTATCAGCCGCGATCGCCAAATCCGTGCTCTGCTGTTTGCTGACGTGGTAGACTTTGCCAAACTTGCAGAGGAGCAGTTTATTCCTTTTGTGGACTGTTTTTTGAGTGAGGTTGCCGAACTTTCTAATCGACCTGCCTATCGTCCGCTGCTGCGGAACACCTGGGGAGACGCCCTTTATTTTGTCTTTGCCAGAGTGCAGCAGGCGGGCAGCTTTGCCTTGGCTTTGTGCAGCCTGATCCAGCGGATTGACTGGGCCGCCAAAGGGTTGCCGCCAGATCTCAACTTACGAATTGCCCTGCACGCCGGCCCCGTTCATCGTAGCTTAGATCCCATTAGCGGTCAGGAAAACTATATGGGCACCCACGTCAACTACGCGGCTCGGATAGAACCGATTACGCCACCGGGTAAAGTCTATGCGAGTCAGGCTTTTGCGGCGATCGCTGCCTCAGAAGGTATCCAGGACTTTAGCTGTGAATATGTTGGACAAACTCCCTATGCTAAGCAGTACGGCACTTTTCCGACTTATCATGTCCGTCCAGATCGATCTGGCTTTTAAGGAATCCTGCAATCTCTAAAGAGTTCTGCCATCTCTGGTAATTATGCCCCAAACACCTTGCTGTTCACGACTGGCTTTCCACTGGCTTTGCCCAATTTTGTCAGGCGCGATCGCGGTGGTTTTGCCCGTAGCAGCCTGGGGACAGATTGTCCCGGATACCACATTAAGCGGCGAAAGCTCAGTGGTGTTACCGGGGGGTTCAATCGAAGGCGGCGCAGTGCGCGGCAGCAATTTGTTTCACAGCTTTGAGACGTTCAGTATTGGTGCTGGGCAGCAGGTCTATTTTGCCAATCCTGCTGGCATCGAGAACATTTTAGGCCGCGTTACTGGCAACAGGCTGTCTCAGATTGACGGCACGCTGGGAGTAGTCGGCAGCGCCAACTTGTTTTTACTGAATCCGAATGGCTTTGCCTTGGGGCCAAATGCCCAGCTAGATCTGCGCGGTTCCTTTACGGCCAGTACCGCTAACAGCCTCACCTTTGCCGATGGCAGCTTCTGGCGGGTGAGTGATTTACAGCCAGCTAGTTTGCTCAGCCTCAGCGTGCCTTTGGGGGTACAGGTAGGCGATCGCCCCCAGGGCAATTTAAGCAATCAGGGCAGTCTCAGCCTTGGCCCTGGCCAAAGCCTCACGTTTTTGGGTAATAGCGTCACCCACACCGGAGCGATCGCGGCCTCGGGGGGCACCATTCGGCTTCTAGGCGATCGCGTCAGTCTGCTAGATCAGGCCAGCCTGGATGTTTCAAGCCCCAATGGGGGCGGCACTGTCTTAGTTGGCGGTGACTATCAGGGGCGGGCCACCGTACCTGTGGCCCAGGTCACCACCGTTGGCCCCGATACCACAATCCGCGCCGACGCCCTTAGCAGCGGCAATGGCGGCGAGATCATTGTCTGGGCGGCTGAAACCGCCAATATTCACGGCATCCTGACCGCTAGAGGCGGCGCGATCGCAGGCAATGGCGGCCTAATTGAAACCTCCGGCAGGCAAACCCTCAACCTGACAGCGACCGTCGAGGCCGGTGCCCCTGGCGGTGTTGGCAATGTTGGCGGCCTGTGGCTGATTGACCCAGAAAACGTTTTTATTACTGCCTCTGGCGGTGGCCCTATTGGCAGCAGTGATGTTGACGTAGCTGAGATCAACAACGCTCTAAATTCAGGCACCAGCGTCACGATTACTACGGATAGCGTCGGGACGGGCCTTATTTTTCAAGCCTCCGATGCGGCCATTCTCAAGACGGCAGGCGGCGCGGCGACGCTGACATTGGCAACCGACGGTAGTATTTTTCTCGAAGCTGGAATCATAACCAGCGGGGCGCTGACGGTTGTGCTGCAGGGCAACTCCATCGACGTTCTTAACTCAATTTCCAGCGCCAACATCCAAATGCAAGCTAACTTCATAAATATTGGCAGTAGCCTTTCAAGCAGCGGGGGCAATGTTTCACTGCAAGGGGGAGATATCAGCATTGGCACTGGAGATCCGGGATTGGTTTCAGCCAGCGCCCTCACAGTCAACGCAAATCGGCTGAGTATTTTTAATGACAGCTTTCTCTTTGGTATAGACTCACTGTCAATTACAGCTGACGTTATTCAATCGGTTGATGCTACACCCGGATCGAGTGCATTTACTAGCGACAACATTAATGCTGACATTATTGCTGGCGGCACGTTCAGCCTGACGGCCAACGAGATTCGGAATTTTTTAACAGAGCAGCCAGGCGACTTTAGTACGCTGCGCGGCAATATCAGCAATGATATTAGCCCCTTCATCGGCTCATCAGAATCCCCCAGTGGCTCTGAAGCGCCCAGCAGCATTGCTCGAAGTATCCTGAGTTCCAGTAGTGAGCTGATTGAATTTGAGGATGACGAGTTTGAAGATGACGAGTTTGAGGATGACGAGTTTGAGGATGAGTTTGTCTCGTTTAGCGATCGCCGGTCAGAAGCTTTAGCCAGCTTTAATCTAACAGACTGTCGCCAGAGCAATTTCACCCTCAGCGGTCGGGGGGGATTGCCCACCTCTCCTGACGATCTTCTCAGCAATAGTGCTCCAGCTATTCCCTGGGTGAACTACAGCGCTGAATCAGGCACAGCAGAGGTTTTGCCACCCACAGCAGCCGTTAATTTAACCGAGGCTCGTGGCTGGACGACTGACGCCGCCGGGAACGTGTTTTTTGAGGCCGACGCGGCAGCCACTGCCACTCCTGCATTTGCTTTTGCATCAGGTCTCTGCGGCGGACAAAATCGCCCGAACTAGAAAGTCTGTAGCAGTCCCAACTCGTCTGTGGCAAGGGGACGTTGCAAAAGGCTTCTCCTGCAAAAAAGTCCTAAAACTCAATAAAATAACTATAGTTTGATGTTGTGAAGCTGGCTCAGGCGATCGCCTGAGCTACTTGATTTAAGCTGAGACAGCCCAGACAATGCGTGAAAACACAGACTCAGTTAGAGGCAATTTTAAGCTGGGATGCTACAAACCAATTTAAAGGCCCAATTGAAAAGAGTTCCTCAGCATCTACTCAACCCGATACTCTTTGCAGTCGGTGTCACAGTGCTGCTGCCGCCCGATGCGCTCAGCCAGGTTTTGCCCGATGCCAGCTTGGGAACCGAGACTTCAATCGTCACACCGGATGTTTTGATTGACGGGCGATCGGCAGAGCGCATTGACGGCGGTGCCGTTCGCGGTACCAATCTGTTTCACAGTTTCTTGGAATTCAGCGTCAATAACGGCCAGCAGGTTTATTTTGCCAACCCGGTCGGTATTGACACCATCTTGAGCCGCGTTACGGGCAGCAGCCCTTCTGAAATTTTAGGCACGCTCGGGGTAGCAGGCAGCGCCGACCTGTTTTTGCTCAATCCCAACGGCATTCTTTTTGGCCCTGAAGCCAGACTCGACATTAGCGGTTCTTTTTTTGCCAGCACCGCCAGCGCCGTTACTTTTGCCGACGGCAGCGAGTTTAGCGCCACCCAACCCCAAAATCCGCTGCTGAGTATCAGCGTACTGCCCGGTGTGCAGCCCGGTATACAGGCAGTGGGAAATTTGACCAACCAAGGGAGCTTAGCCGTTGGCGCTGGTGAAACCCTAACGCTGTGGGGAGACACCACTACCAACACTGGCAGCCTGAGCGCGCCGGGGGGGACAGTGCAGCTTTTGGGCAACACGCTTAACCTAATCGAAGCTACCCATATTGATGTTTCTAGCGACACAGGCGGTGGCGCTGTCTTAGTGGGGGGCGACTATCCCAGACGAGACACTGTACCGACGGCGCGGCAAGTGACTGTCGGCCCGGGGGCCACCATTTCTGCCGATGCTCGCACCAGCGGTAATGGCGGTCGGGTGATTATTTGGGCAGAAGAAATTGCTAATGTCGCAGGTACTTTGACGGCTAAAGGCGGCGCGATCGCGGGCAATGGCGGCCTGATTGAAACCTCTAGCGGCCAGTCTCTCAGCCTCAATTTTGCCAATGTGCCGCAGGCCAGCGCCCCTCACGGCACAGCCGGACTCTGGCTAATCGACCCCACCGACATTACTATTGTCGAGAGCATCTCACCGTCCCCCCCGTTCCTGAGCGGCACCCCCTTGACTAATACAGCCAATACAATCCTGGCCAGCGACATCACCACGGCGCTAGAGGAAGGCAGCAGCGTCACAATTACGACTAATATTGGCGGCACTGAGGCTGGTGACATCATGCTAGACGCGCCCCTTTTAGCCACTCTATTCGCTGGTTCAGGTAGCCAGGAGCTGAGGCTAGAAGCCAGCAACAACATCATTTTGAATCAGACAATTGAGGTTTCTTCTTTTGAACCCGTCTTAAACGTTTTCCTGAATGCTGATAACAATATTGTGCTCAACAGCGGTAGCGTCATCAGAAATTCCAACCTGGGGTCGAGAGCCAGCAACGTAACGCTGCAGGCGGGCAACAGTATCTTGTTGAGTAATAGCAGCGTTGATGCCTCTACAACCAGCGGTATCGCCGGTAGCGTTGAACTGCGCGCTGGCAGTGAGATCAGCTTAAGCGCGGCAAGTGCCATCAATACCTCTAGCAGCGGTGGCACAGCCGGAAACATTTCACTACAGGCTGATACGCTGGTTTTGAGCAACGCCAGCTTACTCTCTGAGGCAGAAGATAGCGTGGGCGGTAACATTGCGCTGCACTTAGAGCGGCTACTGCTAATCCGCCAGGGTAGCCAAATCTCAACCCTAGCAACTGGCACTGCCCTCGATCGCTCCGACGGCAATATCAGCATTACGGCACCCATTGTCGTCGCCGTCCCGCTAGAGAACAGCGACATTATTGCCAGGGCTAGTCAAGGCGGCAACGTCGCCATTGACGCCGCTGGCGGTATCTATGGCTTTACCATTCAAGATACTCTAGATCCCCGCAGCGACCCCAGCAATAACATCACCGCCACCGGGCAGGTCGTGATTGAAATTCCTGACGTTGACCCCAATCGGGGACTGATTGAGCTACCCGCAAGTCTAGCTGACGCGACCGACCAAATTGCCCAAGGATGTGGCTCAACCAGTAACACAGCCGCCCAGCAGCAAGGCAGGTTTGTGATTACGGGGCGCGGTGGCTTACCGTTACAGCCTGGAGATGCGATCGCGGCAGATGCCGTCTCTGTTCCCTGGGTCAGCCCTCCACCTACTCGTTTAGATCAGGGGCCAGAAAGGTCTATAGAGACTGAAGATGAGCTGCGGAGCGCTGCCGCACCCGCCTTGCCTCAGCTCGATTTCCAAGGGCTTTGTATCAGAGAGCTGAACCCTGAGGTAACGGGCACTACGGACGGGTTGTAGTAAAGCAAATTTCGACCTGTGAGTCCTCAGTAGGGTTGCAGCTAGTGTTGCGCAAGTTACTCCAAGGGGTGCTACCACGAGTACGCTTTACGTTAATCCATTGAGTATTGCTCCAGTTGACGGCAGTCTGATTGACCCCGGTCAAGTCTACATTTTGCAAGGTGGCATTAGTAAAAATAACATTGTCCAGCACCGCACCCTTGAGATTGACATTAGTTAGCGTAGCGCCGCTCAAAAAAATTCTGGTCAGGTTAGCCCCGACTAGGGTAACACCGTTTAGCTGTGAGTTATTGAGGACGGTGCGACTGATGCTAAACCCATTCAAGTTTAGAGGCCCCAGGGTAATGTTATTGCAAACGACTCCTTGCCAGGTTCTACCGTTAACAACGCCCTGATTTCGACACTGGCTCAAGAAACTAGAAACGCCGTTCTCGTCGTTGTCATCATCTGAGCTGAGTAAAATGCTTTCGGCCCTGCCTTGCGGCTGGAAAGTTTCGCTCTCCTGAGTGAACTGATAAGATGCAGTAGAGCTGTTGGCGATCGCCTCTACAGACACGACAGCTAAAATAGCCAGACTGGTCAGGGCAGTAGACAAGGCAAAGTTAGTCAGCTTCATGATCGTTTTCCAAGAACTTAGGTATTTTTGCGGAGGCTACATCAAGCTTAATTTTTCCATCGCTGAAACTCTGAGAACTTTATGCAGGTTCACAGTTATTTCACACACTGCGTGATGACTCCCCGGAGCCGCTCAGCATAGGGGGCGGCGGACAGGTAAAGGCGATCGCCTGTTGAGTGCCGGGGTGAACAAACCCTAGCTGATAGGCGTGCAGATGATAGCCGCAGTCTCCGGGCACCGCTAGTTTGAGCTGATTGTCTGCTGTTTGGGGATGGGGAACTCCGCCTGCTACATATAGCGGATCGCTCACCAGCGGATGCCCCACGGCGGCTAAATGAATGCGAATCTGGTGGGGACGTCCGGTTTGAATGCTGACCTCAAGCAGCGTAGACTCGTCCCGCCGCTGCACTACCTGACATTCGCTGTAGGCGGCTTTGCCCCCGGCCACAGCCCCATAGACATGCCCCAAAACCGGATAGGGAATTTTGCCGATGGGCTGGTCAATTGTGAAGCGATCGCCTGAAATTTGACCCTGTACCAGCGCCCGGTAAACTTTGTGCATTGGGCGCTGGCCTGCGGTCGAATGGCGCATTTGCTGACTGAGGTGAGATCTAGCTCTAGGCGATCGCGCCAGCAAAAGCAGCCCCGACGTGCCCCGCCCCAGCCGATGAATCGGGAAAGCCTGAGGATAGTCAGCCTTGATTTGCCACAGCAGCGTATGTTCTAAAAAGCCACCCCCCGGCAGTACCGGCAGACCCGCAGGCTTATTAACCACCAAAATATCGGCATCTTCGTGCAGCAGCGCCAACGCCAGCGGCACGACAGGCTCCTCCCAGCCGGGGCGGTGATAGGTCAGATGCTGCCCGGTCTGCAGCAGGCTCTCAGCCGCCGCGCTCTGGCCCTCTACTAGAATCTGGCCTGATGCAATGCGGCTGTGCCAGTCAGCACGGCTAGAGTGAGCGTAGCGCTGCGTGTAGTAGTCCAGCAGCGTTTGCCCAGCGGCGGCTGACGGCACTTGCTCTTGATAAGTCCAGCCCTGGTTCATCAGCACTTTTAGCTAAAGGGGTGTTCCTGTGCTTGTATCCTGGCATGATGGGGACTGGAGTTGAAAGGATGAGGACAAACAATCTATGCGATGTGCGGTGATTAGTCGAGCGGGGCAGGTCTTGGCCAATGGTCGTCTGATGCTCCATGAAACTGAAACAGGCGATCTGCGTTTGGATTTAGCCACTGATGGCGGTCGCCTTTTAGAAGGCGGACTGATTGACCCCGATGGTGATATGGGCGCAGCCAGCGAGGGACTTTCGCAGCGTTTTTTTGAGGTTTGGGGTATGAGCGACCTGATTTTGCAGGTGACGGTACGCTAGCGACGCTGAAAAACGACGGAGAGGTTGTTGGCGGGCATGGTAACCGTTTTGAGTAAATCAAGCTGATGCTGCTGGGCGATCGCACTGACCTCAGCCAGATCACGAACGCCCCATTGCGGGTTTCTGGCCTGCAGGCTAGCGTCAAAAGCCGCATTGCTAGGAGCGGTGTGCTCAGCGTTTTGCTTGAAGGGGCCGTAGAGATAAAGTACTCCCCCAGCAGGCAAAATGCGCTCGGCCCCCGCCATCAACCCCAAACAGGCTGACCAAGGGGCAATGTGAATCATGTTGATGTTGACAATCGCGGCGATCGGCTGCTGTTGTAGGTTCAACCGGCGCAGCAGCTCAGGCAGAGGATCTTGCTCAACGGGCCACTGCACCTCGCGCACATCTAGCACCAGCGGCCCGTAGAGGTTGTCTGTTTTGCACTCAGTCTGCCAGGCTGTAATGCTGGCGCGGGCCGTGGGGTCTGGATCAGAAGTAATCCACGTCAGCGATCGCAGCCTCGGCGCTAAGAAAACCGCGTGCTCTCCCGTACCGCTAGAAATTTCTAACACTGTGCCCCTTGAGGGCAGTACCTGCTGCAGAATGTGTAAAATTGGCTCCCGGTTGCGCTGGGTAGCCGGGGCATACTGACGGGCATCGACAGGCTGAGACATGGGACAAAAAAGTTTGGGGATATCTGACTATTCTCATGCTTTTGATAGCTCTCCCAGCAGAGGCCATGCTATTAACATTCGTAAACAGTATGAGACCCTAAGCTCAAATGCAGAGCTTGAACCTTAGAAACCCATTTTTCAGCTGAAGCAGCCGCTGCTCAAACCGCAGGATCGCCAAGGCGTTTTCACCTGCGCTGGGGCGGCGATCGCGCTTTTGTCAATACCTACTACACTCGGCTAGATCAGGCACTGATTTTGTGGGGCTGGTGCGTGCTGGTGATTTCTACCATCGCTCAGTTTTCGCCCGTTGACTGGTATTTGCAGGCGATCGCCTAGTTAAGCCTTTCGGCAATTGCTCTGCTGATCACCAACTGGCTGACCTAGCGGTGGGCACAGGCAAAAGACCTGCGCTGGATTATTTAATCCAAGGAGGAGTTGCTCAAGAACTAATCAGATTAAAGAATACGAACAGCGCTCAAGTGAAAGCGTCCCATAAATCTACGGAATCAGAATCTGCTATTGACCTAGAAAAGGGAAAAGATTATTACTTGTGCAAAATAATACATACAGTAGGAAATACTGCTCCATAACAAACGTAACCGTCCGTGGCGTTAATTTTATGCAATCAAACAGGGAGGCTCTTTTCCGGTCTGTGCTGCCAACAGGCTCAAGCGAGGACATCGAGAACATTTTCGCCCTGAGCTTGGAACAAGGTGGTGACGGTCATCAATCGGGCAATAAACTGACTGCCACTCCGAGCTTGAGAACCGAAAACGAAGTTTATACAATGCCCTTTAATTTGAGCGGGCATCCTGCTGTAGTCATTCCGATTGGACAAACTCAGAATGGATTACCGATCGGGATGCAAATTGCTGGAAAACGATGGCGGGAAATGGAATTTTTGGAGATTGCTTAAGAATTAGATAAACTGGTTGACGACTTCCACAATCTATTAGGCTATTGAAATTAGCGTGAGTTGCCATGCTGCCCAACACTGCACTGCAATGGACGGAACAGAGATTTTGCCAAGGAGTCGAAGGTCATCTGCTGCTAAACTCAACCGATTATGAATATCAAAACTGCTTACACCCGGCTCTTAGTACAAGACCTTGAGGCTTGCTTTCATTTTTACCGCGACACTATGGGTTTTGAGGTCGTGATGGATGAGAGGCGCGATGGCTACGCAGAATTCGCTGTGGCCAATATGCGCTTAGCCCTGTTTCGACGAGAAGAAATGGCAGGGATTATCCACACGACAGAAATGCCTGCTGACGCTAAAAGCCAGGATCGAGTTGTCTTGATCTTCACGGTGAGCGATCTAGACGAGATCTGTGAGAAGTTAAAGCATGAAGGCACTGTGTTTGCATCAGAACCCATGAAAAATGCTAATTTTGATCTAAAAATTGCTTATATCCGCGATCCAGATGGTAACTTAATAGGCCTGTTCGAGAATTTGGCCTAAAGTCTAGCCCAGCTTCAAAAACTTCTCAAGGGCTGTAATCATAGCCGGTGGCCAGCGTCGGGTTTGGGCTACCCAGTCGAGATCTTTGTAGCGCCCGTCTAAACCTGCAGCCGCTACCCAGTGGCTCTCGGCTTCGCCGTGCTGGCCTGCCTGCCACAAAACGGCTGTTAGAGCGGCTCTGGCATCGGCAAACTGCGGATATTTGCGCACCAGGTTACGGAGCTGGCGCAAGGCTTCTGAAGTATTGCCTATTTGGTAAAGGGCCAGAGCATGGTTGATCCGAGCAAAGGAAAAGCCAGGTTCTAGATCAACTGCGCTTTGATAATCAGCGATCGCATTCTCCCATTCCCCTAAACCCGCTTGAGCATTGCCCCGGTTGTTGTAAGCAGCGGCGTCTTCAGGGTCAAGGGCCAAAATTGTGTTGTAGTCGGCGATCGCTTTTTGCCACTGGCCTAAGCCTTCGTAAGCAGCCCCCCGATTTAGATAGGGATCAGGCGCGTCAGGGGCCAGATCAATGGCCTGATCAAAGTCAGCGATCGCTTCCTCTAGTCGGTTTTGACTGACTCTGACGCTGCCGCGATTGCTCCAGAGCGCGGCAGCGTCTGGCAGTAGCTCTAGTAGCTGAGTCCAGTAGTCTGCCGCCGCCTCAAACTGGCCTGTTTGAGTGGCGGCAAATGCCTCTTGCCGCAGGTGCGCAATTGTGTCTATTTGCTCATCTGAAAGCTGCTCCAGATTGGGTGAACTGTAAGCTTCAGCCGAAGCTGAGGTTATTCCTGCTAGTGCCAGTATCAGAACCAACACAGCCGCAAGCCAAAAGCGCATAGCGTGATTATTTAGTCATCTCTCTTAGCTTAGCGCTGGTTGCCTCTAAGCTTGGGGTAGGTAATCTCAAATCCTTTTGTAAGCACGCCTCAATCTCGTTCAGAGGGCGGTAGCTCTACAGCTTCAACATTAACTTCTACCGCATCAATATCAATAATCCCCTCTGAGACGACGCGCTTAAACTGATTAGCCTCGGCTTTGAGCTGGGTACCACAGTTTAGACAAGTTGCTTGCATACCGCTGACGCCGGTCACCTCAGCATTGCACACTGGGCACTGGGCCACTACTAGGTTGCGACGCAGCCACCAGCGAAATCCTAAAAACGCCACCACAGGTGCCAGAACTAGTAAAACCATTAATACCAAAAAAGACTTGATCAACCATCCCAGCCCCAAGGCACCCAGCAGCCAGACTGTGGCAAAGAGGGTCAGCCAGCAGCCTAGCCCTGAGAAGTTTAGCTGTCTAAGGTCATTTTGGTTCACGGCGAAATCCTGACGAACGATAAGCTGATGAACGAATCTGTTCAGTTCCTTCAGGATAAAGCAGTCTACCGGCCTACAGACAGTCGTGAATTACCTACCTTAATACGGCAATTCTCAAAGCGATCGCTCACAACGAAGCAGCTAGCAGCGTCTGTAATTGCTTAACGAGTGCTGGATGGCTAAATTTTGCCAGGGTTTCCTGCCGCAGCCACGCTCCATCACAGCGGCGATCCCTGCCTTTGAGCATTTCAATGCAAGCCGCAGCCACAGCCGCCACGTCCCGGTGGGGCACCTGCCAGCCCAAACGCCCCCCCTGTAAAGGATCAGCGGAACCATCACTGTCTCCCGAGAGAACTGGCACGCCGCAGGCCATCGCTTCTAAATAAACAATGCCAAATCCTTCTTGAGACGGCATCACATAGGCATCGGCTAGGCGATAGTGATCTGCAAGAGCCTCAGTAAGCACAAACCCTGCAAACACAACGCGATCGGCGACACCTAGTTCTGCGGCTAAGCGGGCTAGCCGAGGCTGATCGTCACCCCGGCCAATTACAAGGTACTTTACCGTCGGAAATGTTTGGGCAATGGTTGACAGGGCACGAATCGTCACATCAACGCCTTTGTAAATATCCCCTGACCACAGTCTCGCTACCGTCATTAGCACCCGGTGCCCGTCAAGACCATACTTAGCTAAAAGCTCAGGTGACTTTGATCCTGGGGTAAATGCCTGCCCTTCAACCACACAGGGCAGCAGATCGATGCGATCGCGCTCTAACTGATTAGCCTGGCAGACCATGTCTCGGCTGTAGCGGCTAATTGTCCAAATTCGCTTAGCGCTCTGGATGGCTTTGCGGTCAGCAGGCGGCAGTGGATACCAAACTTCTTTGCCGTAGGTCAGAACCGTATACGGAATACTGAGGGGCTGACAGAGCGCTGCGGTTAACGGCGCTAGCCGCACATGGCCACAAAAAACGCGCTTGGGTCGATGCTGAATTAGGTAAATTGCCAGAGCAGCGGCAAGTCTGATACGACCCAGGGCCGCAGGCACAGTTTTGAAGTAGCGAAACTGTAGGGCGCTATGCTGACCAAAAGGATTGAGACAGTTTGGCCCATCCCTGAGTAAAAAGATAGTGGCCTTAGGCGAGTTAGGCAATGCCAAAAAGGCTTTGAGAATATCTTGAATGTAAGACTGAATGCCACCCTCACATTCAAATACTTCCAGGAATAGAAAAATATAGTGAGGAGCAGGTTGGGCTGCTGGAGGGTTTGACACCTGAATAATGCTTTTGCGAAATGATTAGGAGCTATCAAACCAGTTTTTGAGCGGGCTGCAGGCTTAGTGTACCTGTCTGCAAGCGGTCTAGATCAGACTTAACCATTTTTTCTAACAGCGCCTCAAAACTAACCTGGGGCTGCCAGCCTAGCTTTTTCCGAGCTTTGCTGGGATCGGCTACAAGCTGAAAATGCTCGTCGGCCCTGAGCAAAGCCGGATCAATCTCGATATATTTCTCCCAGTCGAGGCCAACGCTGGCAAAGGCGGCTGAGATTAGCTCCCGAACGGTGTGTAGCTGCCCTGTGCCAATCACGTAGTCTTCCGGCTGATCTGCTTGCAGCATCCGCCACATGGCTTCGACATAGTCTCCGGCATAGCCCCAGTCGCGCTTAGCATCCAGATTGCCCATCTTCAGGCGATCGCTTACCCCCAGCTTGATAGCGGCGGCAGCTAAAGCCACCTTACGGGTGACAAACTGAGGCGGACGGCGAGGAGATTCGTGGTTGTAGAGAATACCGCTACAGGCAAAAAGACCATAGCGATCGCGGTGATGCACCATCGTCCAGTGAGCGTGAAGCTTAGCGGCTCCGTAGGGATTCTTGGGTCGAAACGGCGTGTTTTCTGACTGGGGGGTCTCCTGCACCTGACCTAGAATTTCCGAGCTGCTGGCCTGATAAAACCGAGTTTCTAAGCCCACCTCTCGAATAGCTGTCAGCAGTCGTGTAGCGGTTCCCGTAATCAAGTCCAGGGTTCCTAGCGGATCTTGCCATGAGTCCGGGACAAAACTGGGCGCGGCCAGATTGTAAATTTCATCAGGCTGGAGCTGCTCCACGGCTGTTTGTAGAGCTTCGCTGTCAGTCAGCGCGACTGAACAAATTTCTATCTGATCGGCAATTTCATCTAGCTTAGCAACACTGCCCTGACGCGCTAATGGCACCAATCCAACGACCCGATACCCCTTGCTGAGCAGCAGACGGCTAAGATAGTAGCCGTCTTGACCCGTGATTCCGGTGATGAGTGCAGTTCGAGTCATGTTGTTGTAAGGTAAACCAGTGAAACTGCAAAAATAACTGCCTGCTTAGAATTCCCAAGGGCAAAGCCCGTTTACCAGAATTCCAAGCAGGCAGCAAACCTTATTCCACTTCTAGACAAAAACCTTTCCTAAAACAGTCCCAGAGTTAAGGACTCGTCGATCGGGAAAGTTGCCCCAATTCCTAGCCACAGAGTAACGGCGGTACCAAAAAGGAACACAGCCGTAGCCACAGGGCGACGGAAAGGATTTTGAAACTTATTGACATTTTCGATGAAAGGTACCACCATCAGCCCTAAGGGAATTGCCGTCATTGCTGCAATTCCTAGCAGCTTGTTGGGTAAAATCCGCAAAATTTGAAAAGTTGAGTAAAGATACCACTCAGGCAAAATCTCTAGGGGAGTTGCAAAAGGATCAGCAGGCTCACCCACCATCGCAGGATCAAGCACAGCCAGTGCTACACAGCAGGCGATTGTGCCTAGAATCACTACCGGAAAGATATAGAGTAGATCATTGGGCCAGGCAGGTTCACCATAGTAGTTGTGCCCCATGCCGTTTTTAAGTTTTTCTCTCAGTTGTGGATCACTGAGATCGGGCTTCTTTAGCGTTGTCATATTTTAAGTTGTCTCCTTCGCAGTTCGACAGTTAAAGCCAGGGAAATGACCAAACGTCGATCTCAAAGAGAAGGCGCTGGTCAAAACCAGTCAGTCTGTGCGTTTACAAGTGCATTTACAAGGGACCAGAAATTCCTTGCTTACGAATCATGAGAAAGTGCAAAAGCATGAAGACCGCAATTAGCCAGGGAAGCACAAACGTATGCAAGCTATAAAAGCGGGTTAGCGTTGACTGACCAACACTGACGCCTCCTCGCATTAGCTCGACGATCGAAGCGCCTACAACCGGAATTGCGCCAGGAACACCCGAAACAATCTTTACAGCCCAGTACCCTACTTGATCCCAGGGCAGGGAGTATCCGGTCACGCCAAACGATACAGTAATGACTGCCAGGATGACGCCGGTAATCCAGGTCAGCTCACGGGGCTTCTTAAAACCACCCGTAAGATAGACACGGAATACGTGGAGAATCATCATCAGCACCATCATGCTGGCAGACCAGCGATGAACAGAGCGAATCAGCCAGCCAAAATTGACATCTGTCATCAAGTACTGAACTGAAGTAAAAGCTTCAGCGACAGTAGGTTTGTAATAGAAGGTCATGGCAAATCCAGTCGCAAACTGGATAACGAAGCAGGTAAGAGTAATCCCACCTAGGCAGTAAAAGATATTGACATGAGGCGGAACGTACTTGCTGGAAATATCATCAGCCAGCGCCTGAATTTCCAGCCGCTCATTAAACCACTTGAAAGCCGTTGAATCAGTGACTTGCTTAGTAAACATGAAGCGGGCGCGTATAGATATTTATGCCGTCAATAGCAAATGTAACATAGCACAAAGTAAACATGAGCTACGGCCGCCACTGAATTTCAGCCAGTAGACAGCCTTTATTATTTTGACGGAGCTTAAAGTGAGCTGAACTGAGTGCTTACGGCGGCGCAGCCGAAGATTACGCAGGAGACACTGAGCTGACTCTCGGAGATTAGATAACGTTTCAAAACTTTACACCCCTCTAAGCCTTTTCAGCTGAGTCTGGGTTGAGTTCGGCTCTGTTTCTGCTTGCAGCCTGGCAGAGAAAATCTGAAAAGGCTACCGCTAAAGCTACAGAAGCGTCAGAATAAGCGGTAGACTCTATCGAATAGTCTTTTAGGCGCTGGGGGCGTCGGCTTTAGCAGCGTCGAACCTAATTCAGGTGTCGTTGCCGCGATTTCTCATTTGGATTGAAAATCGTTGGTTTATTCATTTTTGACATGAGAAACCCTTTGCTAAAACTTTTGCTTTGTATTTTGCTGGCGCTATTTGTTTGGGTAGGGCCGCAAAACCCAGCGGCGCTGGCAGTAGGGAGCGAACAGCGCTTTGTCTCAGAAGTTTGGCGTATTGTTAGCCGGGCTTACCTGGATGAAACATTTAACCATCAAAACTGGTGGCTAGCCCGACAGCGCTTTCTTAAACAGCCGATGCCTGACCGCGAGTCGGCTTATCAAACTACTCAAGATATGCTGGCTCTGTTGGAAGATCCTTATACGCGCCTGCTCAAACCGGAGCAGTACCGCAGTTTACAGACCAGTACTTCAGGTGAGCTGACAGGCGTGGGGCTGCAGATCACGCAGGATGCTGAGCAGAAGTTCTTAAAAGTGATTGCACCGATTGAGGGATCGCCTGCTGCACTGGCTGATGTGCAGCCCCGCGATCGGGTTTTAGCGATAGACGGGGTCTCGACCGATACGTTAATGCTAGACGAGGCTGCCAGTCTTATGCGGGGGCCAGTTGGCAGTCAGGTCAGTTTGCTGATTGGCCGAGAAAGCCAGGAGTTTGAGGTGACGCTGGTGCGCGATCGCATTACACTCAATCCTGTTTATGCTGATTTGAAAACTCAGCCAGACGGTCAGAGGATTGGCTACATTCGCCTTAGCCAGTTCAACGCTAACGCTGCTGACGAGATTCGCACAGCGGTTCTGTCGCTAGAGGAGCAAGGGGTAGAGGGTTACATTTTGGATCTAAGGAACAATCCTGGTGGGCTGCTGCAGGCAGGAATTGAAATTACTCGTCTCTGGCTCGATCGCGGCACTATTGTCTACACCGTCAACCGTCAGGGTATTTTAGACAGCTTCTCGGCCAGTGGCTTGGCCCTTACAGACGATCCTTTGGTGGTGCTGGTCAATCAGGGCACAGCTAGCGCTAGTGAGATTTTAGCAGGTGCCCTAAAAGATAATGGACGGGCTGTTTTAGTGGGGGATGTGACGTTTGGCAAAGGACTGATTCAGTCTCTTTTTGATCTCTCTGATGGCTCAGGGCTGGCTGTGACGGTGGCTAAGTACGAAACTCCCAATCACTCTGACATTAATAAACTGGGCATTCAGCCCGATTACAAAGTGCCGCTGGAGCCGATCGCACGTGAGCAGGTAGCCACTGCTGATGACACTCAGTATCAGGCCGCGCTAGATATCCTGCACGCTTCAGCGATCGCGCTAGCGGAGGCGGCTTAGCTGCCCGTGCGCACTTACCACGATCCGCTCCATGGCGCTATCACGCTGAATCAAACTGACCCGGTAGAGGCCCTCCTAATTCAGCTCATTGATACGCCTGTGTTCCAGCGCCTGCGGCGAATTCGCCAGCTTGGCCCGGCCAGTCTTACTTTTCATGGAGCTGAGAGTTCTCGTTTTACCCATTCTTTGGGGGTGATGGCGATCGCCCGTCAGCTGTTTGATCGTTTAGCTCACCGCTACATCGAACTGCAGCCCTACCGGGCGACGGTGCTTTGCGCTGCCCTGCTGCACGATTTGGGTCACGGCCCTTTTAGCCATACCGCTGAGGAGATTTTTGGCAGTCATCACGAAGTTTGGACGCAGCGAATTCTGCAGGAATATCTGCCCGTTGCTCACTGCCTGAACCAGTTTTCACCAGAGCTAAGTCACTCTATCGCTCAGGTCTACTGCCATCAGCATCCGGTGCCCTTCGTGTGGCAGCTCGTCTCTAGCCAGCTCGACTGCGATCGCCTGGACTACCTGCTGCGCGACAGCTACTTTACCGGAGCTAGCTACGGCCAGCTAGATCTAGAGCGAATCCTGTTGGCAATTGACTACGATCGGCTGACCCAGCAGCTGGTGGTGGCTTATAAAGGCTTGGCCGCGATCGAGCATTATCTGGTAGTGCGCTATTTCATGTACGCTCAGGTTTACAACCACGCCAAAAATTTAGCCGCTACCTGGCTTTTGGAGCAGGCTTTTGGGCGGGCTAGAGAACTTTTGGCTCAGGGAGAGCTGGCCGCAGATGAAACCGTTCAAACTTGGCTGCAACCCAAAGACATGGAGCTTTCGCTGACCCACTATTTGGCCGGGGATGACATTGTCTTTATGTATCATCTGCAGCGCTGGCAGTTCGGTTCTGACAGCCTGCTCGCAGATCTGTGTCGCCGCTTTCTCAATCGAGATCTGCCTAAAACCTTAGAGGTGACAGCTCTTTTGCCTAGCCAGCAGCAACAGCTCCTGCAGCAGCTTGCAACAATTCTCAGTCAGCGATCGCTAGCTCCCAAATACTATTGCGGTTTTCGTCAGGTTTGGAGTCGCGGCTATACCCTATATCAGCGCGGCATCAAGCTCAAAACAGAAACGGGCCTACAGGAAATTAGCCAGCTTTCTCCCCTGGTAAAGACTTTGACTGATCCTGTACAGCGCGTTTGGCTAATCTATCCGGCTGAGGTAAAAACGCAGCTGCAGCAGCTAAGAGCCACCCTAGAGCACCTGAGTTGATCGCAGCGCTGCTAGATCTAGCGATTGCAGCTGCTGATAAGCCTGACTGACGGTACCTGCCTTGCGTAAAAAGCCTGTATTAGCCCCTGGGCAGACATGCTGGAGCGTCTCTGGGCTAAAACTGTCGAGTATGTGCTGGAAGCTCAGTAACTGACGCAGCCAGTGGAAGGTTTTAGCAGAGCGCAGAGGCTGCAACTCTCCGGTCGGCGTTGGCAGCAGATGGCGACCACTAAACAACAGCCCTCCATGCCGTTGGTGATAGAGACAGGCTGAGCCAGGAGAATGCCCAGGTGACCAAAAGACTCGACTTAGCTGACTCAGGTCGTGGGCATGTTGAAAAGTTTCAGGCGAGAGGTTAGGCAGCAGATAAGCTTCTTGCTCTTGAATGAGCACCTGGCAGGGAAAAGCTTTAAGAATATCTCTGACGCTGGCGATCGCCCCCCGGTGAGTGATAAACAGCCAGCGAATACCCCCCTGAGCCGAGACAAAATCCTGGGTTGTTTCTGTCCAGGCAGGACAATCCACTAAAATATTGGCTGCTTTATTTGAGGAGTCATTTTCTACAATGAAGTAAGCAGTCCCTCCCATCGTTTCCCGATTGGGTGGAAAAGCAAAAATGCCATCAAAAATCTGGCGGGGTGCTTTAGCTGATCTGTGAGGATTTGAAGCCATCATTATTTTTAGACAGTTTTTGCAACTTAAATCCCACTTTAGAAGTTATCTAACGACAACCAGTCTTTGGGGATTATTGGCTGACTAGGCTAAGTCAATTGTTTAGCGCGATCGCTGATTTTTTGCTATTTGGCGCTAAGGTTGTCAGACTGAGCTTAGAGATTCAAAAACTGACAATTGGTCAGTTTACTTTAGCGCTTAAGCTTACAGAGCGGCTGGAAAAGCCTCTGGAGCCGTAGCTGAGCACGATAAATTCTGTTTCAAGAACGCCTGAGTGAAACCAGCCCATGCTGTATTTTTGGTTACTTTTATTAGGAGTCTTCACCTACCTTGTCGTCCAGCGCAGCGTGATGAACATTACGCGCACCCCTATCTGGATTCTTTGGCTAGTGATGATGACCCCTGCTTTTGTCCTGACAGCGTGGAGTCTGGCACAGGGACAAGACGAGCCGTTTCCGTCGGGGTTACTCCTGGGTTTGTTTGTCGTTTGTCCCGTCATTTACTGGCTGTTAATTCAATGGGGCCGACAACCCAAGCCCGATGGCCAGCAGATGGTGGCAACTGCTGCTGAAGACAAAAAACGAACAACAGCAGAAACTCGGCCAGCGCTGCGTCCGATCGACAAAGAGGAAGAAGCCAGTCTGCAACACTGCTTTCCCTGGTCAGTTTTTTATCTACAGAACATTGAGTATCGGCCCCAGGCTATGATTTGTCGAGGGCAGTTGCGCTCTTCTGCCAGCATCGCCTACAAAACGGTTCAAGAGAATATAGAGTCCCGCTTCGGCAATCGATTTCTGGTTCTTTTTCAAGAAGGATTGAATGGCAAGCCCTTTTTTGCCCTAGTGCCCAATCCTCAGGCAAAAACTGTTGAAAAAAGAGAAACTGAGCCTCTAACCCGTCCTGGACTGGCGATCGCGCTGTTTGCTATTACTGTGATGACAACAACTTCTGTAGGGGCGCTGGTAGTTGCTGGCGTACCTGAGGAGCAGCTACAGAGCGATCCTGCTCTGTTTTTAGCGGGCTTGCCCTATGCGCTGGCGCTGATGGGAATTTTGGGCATTCATGAGTTAGGGCATTACTTAACCGCTCGTTGCTATCGCATTCAAGCAACGCTGCCCTATTTCATTCCCGTGCCCTTTTTCTTAGGTACGTTTGGCGCTTTTATCCAGCTAAAATCCCCTGTGCCCAATCGTAAAGCCTTATTTGATGTTGGCATTGCAGGGCCGATGTCGGGCCTGCTAGCAACGCTACCTTTACTAATTTGGGGGCTGAGCCAGTCTGAGCTGGTAGCAATGCCCGAAGACGCCAGCCTGCTGAACTTTGAAGCGTTAGATCCCGGTACGTCTATCTTGCTAGCTCTTTTGAGCAAGCTGGCGCTGGGGGCAAGTTTGGGAGCTGAGCAGGCGATTCGTTTGCATCCGGTCGCGGTTGCTGGCTGCTTGGGGCTGGTAGTGACTGCGCTCAACCTGATGCCGATTGGGCAACTAGACGGCGGACATATTGTCCATGCTATGTTTGGTCAACGCACTGGGGCAGTGATTGGTCAAGTCGCCAGGCTGCTGGTTGTAGGGTTGGCTCTGATTCACCGGGAATTTATGCTGTGGGCGATATTGCTGTTTTTTATTCCAGCCGTGGACGAGCCAGCTCTAAATGACGTTAGCGAACTCAACGCTCAGCGGGACTTTTGGGGACTGTTTGCCCTGACGCTGCTGGTGCTCATTGTTATACCAGCTCCTGAGGCACTGATGCGTTTTTTGTTTTAAACGCCTTTAGCTGATACCCTTGACCCTGTTTTTTTATGCTGCACTTCAATATTTGGTTCCCGGAATGACAGGCGATGTAACTCAGTGGCTAGCTGAAATTAGAAATTTGCAGCGACAGCTAGCCGACACGCTCAAAGAACGAGATGCTGCCTATAAAAGCGCGGCTAACTGGCGGCAGCTCTATGAAACTGAAGCCAGTCAGCGCCGCAGCACCGTGGAGCAAATTCAGGAAAACAACAGGGCGCTGCAGCAGGAACTCACGAGGATAAAGCAGCAGCCCGCTCTCTCTCACCCCCAAAACGCTGCTAACCTTGAGCAGAGCATCCGTCAAATTGAAGATCCTGAAGATCTTCGTCAGCAGCTAATTGCAGCCTTAGCCCAGTGCGATCGCCTTAGGCAGGCGCTTGAGACAGAGCAAAATGAGCATACTCAAACTCGACAAAGCCTCACCCTAGCCCTGGGAGATGCCATCGATACGCTCTCCAAAGCTTCAGCCGCCCCACCAGCTAGCACGATAGGAAAGGATGGAGGCTAAAAGCCCATCGCAGTGGCCAAGCTGGCTAGATTTGGCTCAACGCCCTGATGCACCTGATTTTGACTGTGCTTGATGGCGGCATCTGGATCTTTCAGGCCGTTTCCGGTCAGGACGCAAACTACCCTAGCTCCGACCGGAATTTGTTCCTTTACTTTCAGTAACCCAGCCACAGAGGCGGCGCTGGCAGGTTCACAAAAGATGCCTTCGGCTGCTGCCAGTAGCCGATAGGCCGAGAGAATTTCTTCGTCGGTGACAGCGTTGAAGGCTCCCTGGCTGGCAGCTTGTACGGCTAAAGCGCGATCGCGGTTAGCCGGATTGCCAATCCGAATGGCAGTGGCCAATGTCTCAGGATGAGGGCAGGGTTCTCCGGTTACCAGCGGAGCCGCGCCTGCCGCTTGAAATCCCATCATGCGCGGCAGGCGATCGCAGCGTCCCTGGGCGTGATACTCACAAAAGCCCATCCAGTAAGCAGTGATATTGCCAGCGTTTCCGACCGGAATGCAGAGCCAGTCAGGGGCGTCACCCAGGGCATCTACAATTTCAAAAGCCGCTGTTTTTTGCCCCTCTAAGCGATAGGGATTGAGAGAATTCACCAGCGTCACCGGATATTTTTCGGCGCTCTGACACACCATGTCAAACGCCTGATCAAAGTTGCCCTGAATGGCTAGAACCTTGGCCCCATAGAGCAAAGCCTGGGCTAGCTTGCCTAGGGCAACGTAGCCGTCAGGAATCACCACAAAGGCCCGCATTCCCCCTCGTAGCGCATAGGCAGCGGCGGCGGCGGAAGTATTACCTGTACTGGCGCAGATAACGGCTTCAGCGCCAGCTTCTTTGGCTTTAGAAATCGCCATTGTCATGCCCCGATCTTTGAAGCTGCCGGTTGGATTTAGCCCATCATATTTAACAAAGACCTGCACCGATTTGCCGATGCGATCGGCAATAGAGGGCACCGGAATCAGTGGTGTATTTCCCTCCATTAAAGTTATGACCGGAGTTTGGTCGCTCACCGGCAGGTAAGGCCAATAAGCCTGAATCAGACCTGGCCACCGATGGGGAGCAATCTGTAGCTGAGAAGAATGGCTATCTGGTGGCAGGCGATTAGGGTTGAGACTGAGAGTCACGGGTAATTTAAGAGTAAATCAATGTAAAGATTAGCTTGTTGAGGCGACCACCAGCGTAAAATCTGGCTCTTCCATTTTACCGTGTCCCTGCTGAGCATGAGCGAACCGCCGCAATCATAGCCGATTTTGTAGCTGGCATACTCAGTCTTGAGCTAAGGTTGAGAGCTATTACGATTTTGTACAAAGCTTGGTATCAGATTAAGTCAGTGCTTTTACTAGGCAGAAGCTCATAGTACGCCTTGAAAGATGAACGTTTCCGAAACTGCTCCCCAGGTTGCTCCTCTGAAAGAAACTGCTAGCTGCCAAGCAAAAACTGAGAAAATTTGTTGGATTGAGGTGAGGCAGTCTTGCCCAGCCAATCATCAAGCAGAACTGCTGCATTTGCTAGCAGAAGCAGATGCGCTGCTTTTGCGGCTGCAAACCTGCTCTAAAAAGTAGCCAGTTTAGACCAGAATTGACCTATAGGCCGCAGTCGTGCCAAAACAGGTGAATCATCTGGTCTTTTGGCTTAACCGCTGGTTTTTCCAAAACTGTGTGATCCGCTGGTCTTAGAATTGGCTATCCTGGTTGAGAATTGTGGGGATTAGCTGATGAAGAAACTCAAGTCTAAGACAGCCTGGGTAGCGGCGGCGATCGCGGTTGCTGTGAGCGTAGGCAGCATGGCAGGGTATCTACAGCGATCGCGCCAGCAATCTGCTGCTGACTCTGCAAAACCCACTGCTGCAACCGCCTTAAAACCTTTGTCTGATGAGTCTGCTCAAGGGAGTGTTGAGCGATCGCCGCAGTTTTTAGCAACAGCCAAAACTGCCCTGTTGAAGACCACACCAGTAGCAGAGCGATTGCCTGTTATTTCAACTGGCCGTAGCGATCCTTTTATCTCTCCGTTTATTCCCTCTCGTCCTCTAGTCACACCTGTAACCAGCATTAAAACCGCGCCAGCAGGTATTCCTGCGCCGAGCATAGCTACCCCAGCTAGCGTTCCCCAGTCAGCTCAGGTTCCGACTTCTGTCACCCTCCAGCCATTACCTCCGTCGCTGACACGGACGCCTCCGATACTGCCCCCTGTGCCGACCGAATTGCCAACGCTGTCGGTGCCGAGTTTACCCATTAGCTCACCTACCGTAGCGTCCGCAAGTACGAGTGCAGCTGCAATTCAGATTTCTGGCGTTTTACAGTTTGCCAATCAGATCAGCATCGTGGTGGAGGAACCCAGCGCTGAAACCAGTCGCTATGTGCGAGTAGGTGATTATTTAGCCAACGGTCAGGTTCGTATTAGCCGGGTAGAATGGCCAGCCGGACAGGATCCAGTCGTGATTCTAGAGCAGGGGGGACGTGAATACGTTAAAACAGTGGGAGGAGCCACAGTAGCTCAGGTTCGATAATGCGATCGCGTTGGGCCAATTGTTTTTGCTGAGTCGATGTTGTCTATGAGTTCATCGTCATCTCCAGATCAAAGCGAATATAAGCTCGAAGCCAAGAGTGAACAACAAACGCCAGCGGTTTCGGCAGCGCCAGTCTTAAATCTCAGTGGCCGCTACCTTTGTCCTGTCTGTCGGCACGGACATATTGAGGCGCTGACGCTGATGGATGCTTTCGCCTGCGATTTTTGTCGCCACATTTTTACTGTAAACTTGCAAAATCAAACGGTTCAAGTTGTGGACAGCGCTCAGCCCATGAGCTGGCGCTGGAAGGGACACAGCTGGCGAGGGGTTCATCAAGACAACTGGAATCTCACGTTTATTATCTGGATTGTGGGTCTGGCCCTGATTGGTTTTCCGACAGGCTTAGTCTGGCTGTCTTCTCATCTCTTTCCCCCGCTCCCCGGCAGCCCGGGTGCCCAGCTTCCAACGATCTGGTCGGGTCTGACGCTGCTGTGTCATCTGCTGTTAGTGACCTGGCTACTGTCTGAACACTATCAGCTACCGCTATATGTCTCGGCTAAAATTCGGCTCCAGCAGCTGGGTCAACACTGAGGAAAAATGACTAGGATGCTAGAGACTCAGCTCTAGGGCACATAATCGCCGTTAAGGGATTTATCGATTTCTGCCGCAGTCGCTGAGATGACCGTTATACTGCGTAGATTAAGGTCGCTAGCATCCCCAAAGGGATTGGTCTATGGAATATTGGGAGTTTCTACTGCAGAAAGAGGGCGATCGCACCTGGTTACCGCTGGAGTCTGCTGAAGTTGAGATTTTAGAGGGTCGCTATCGCCTGATGGCCCACGGCGCTCAGGCAGACGCTGTCGTTGAGGTTCGCATCAGTCAGCTACTGCTAGAAGAGATGCCTCCTAAACGTCGGGTTCTAAAGCGCCAAGGTCAGACCAATCAAGACGGCTTGATGGTGGTTATGCCCTTTACCCAGCTACATCCCGGAACATGGGAAATTCGCTGCCTCGGGGGCGATCCCTTGGATGACCTAATGGGAGATAGCTGGCAGTATGGCGTACAGTTTCAGGTT
This sequence comes from Leptolyngbyaceae cyanobacterium RM1_1_2, assembly GCA_012032345.1. GTDB lineage: Bacteria > Cyanobacteriota > Cyanobacteriia > Phormidesmidales > Phormidesmidaceae > Sphaerothrix. The sequence continues at coordinate 43,054 of JAAUQI010000008.1, forward strand.
TCGCCCCAGAGCAGTGATGAGACAGACGATTGGGATGCTAACTGGTCTCCTGTGGCCGACCAGGAGACCGTATCTGCCGATAGAATTGCAGTGAGTTCGCTGTCGGAGGTCATCCTTAATGTGTCGGGGCTAGCCCCAATCTGAACAGCCTGCCTACCAGCCAGCTAGCTCAATCAGAATCAGAGACAGAGACAGAGACAGAGACAGAGACGTCTGTCATCGCAGTCTCATCAGATCTGGACATCATGGCCGACCGGCTCATGGGCGACGTTTTCAGCGATATGCTATCGCCGCCTGGGTCAGATGTTGAATCGGATACTGAGTCGGATACTGAGGTAAAAAACCTGACGCCGCAGATAGCTGCTACAGCCAGCGCTTTCCCGCTGCAGATTAGTCTCGATCAGACTACTTACCTGGTGCGCGCCCGCCAGCCGCTGCTCCTACAGATTCAAATTTGCTCAGAACAGAGGCTGTATGCTGAACTGCCTGAGAGTGAGCTAACGCTGGTTTTGCGCAATCCTCAAACCTCAGAGCTATTGGCTACGCTGAAGCGATCGCTACTATCGCAGTCTCTGCCTGCGCAGATAGAGGTTGAAGCCAAGCTGCCAGCAGCGGTCAAAACATACCTGATTTTGGGAGAACTTACACTACAGTCTCTAGACGAGCCGTTAATTCTGGCAGCTCAGGCGTTTACGGTAGCAGCTATGCTAGACGAGCTGATTGAGACGGTTGCCGATCAAGGAGAATACCTGCAAGATCCAACCCAGTGGCATCTACCGCTAGAAGGAACAGCCGCTCAGGTGGCCGACGCTATGGGCCAGGTAGTCAGAAAAACGATGCCTGTACAGCTGCCCAGCTCGGTCAGGCCAGACAAACCTGCTTTTTTACCTTCTACGGGCATGTTTTTGCCTCCTCAGATTCATAATTCACTGCTAGCTCCCCCTTCAGCCAGCAACCGTTCTCCAGTATTACCGTCACTGCCACCTATTACTCAGGCTGACTCTAGTCTTTCTACAGCGGCCTCAGACACTGCGGCGGCTATAGATATAGCTGCGCCTGAGGCTGACTTACCGCTTACAGCTGCGCCTGAGGCTGCTCTATCCCCTGATGAAAACCGATCAGAGCCAGCTTTAGCAGCCCCGCCTGAGGCATTAACCGTGGATCAGGCGGATGAAGACGCTGATTTCATTGCAGCAACTCAGCAAAATGACTTTGAAGCCAAAACATTTCTAGAGTTAAAAATAGCTGATACTGCGACAGCGCCTCTAGAAGACTCGGAAGTAGATGTAGCCTTTCAGTCTTTGAATTTGAAAGATCGCTTTTGGTCACGGCTGAGTGCTTTTGCTTTAGATGGTTACAAAGCAGCTCAGGAGATTCAGGCTGCAACTGAGCTAGGAGAAATGATTGCGAATCAGGCTGAGACAGCTGTGCCCAATGAGACGATCGCGCCGATTATGTCGCTTGGTGAAAAAGATTTTAGCCGCGAATTTGTAGTTTACGACGCAGCCGCTCAGACTGTTCAACTTGAAGATCAGCCTCCACCTGAGAGTCGAGCCGCTGCTGATGCGGCTGTCGAACTGCCCCCTGTTCCTATCCCAAAACTTAAAGTGCCTGTCGGCACCCTGATTGCTGGTGAGCTGATTTCTATAGAGGTGACGCTGCGGGCGACGCCTGAGCGTTTATGTGTCAAATTTTGGACTAGCGATTTGCAAACGCGGGCTTTAGTTGATAATCCTCGCTGGCTGATGTCTTTTGATCCAGACGGTCAGGGCAATATGTCTACGACTCTGCGTCTCACTGTGCCTCAGGGATGTTTAGAAGCCAGATTTGCGGCGATCGCAGTTGACATTGTTAGTCAAAGAGAAAGCGAACGGGTGGTGATTGATCGCTCTATTTTGCCAGATGCTCTTCCAGAGCAGCCGCTAGACGAGTTTGATTTGTTGTAGGGTGCTAGAGTTCAGTGCTGGTTTAGCAGCTACCGCTTATGGATGATAGTGTGTGGGTCGAGCGCTCAGTGAATGCTAGCGATGCTTCCGCTCTAGAATTGCGCAAAGTTTGTAGAAGAATTTAAGCATTTTGAGCCATTTCGCAGTAATCTGATTGACGTAATAAGTTGTGTTGAGATAGGCAACCCGTATGGCAGCTTCTTTCCTTCCTTCTATTCTGGTTCCTGTGGTCGGCCTGGTTTTTCCAGCTATAGCAATGGCGTTTCTCTTTCTCTATATTGAGCAAGAAGATGCCGCATAGCTTTTAGATCGGGATCTAAAAGTAATTAGAGGCCACACAAAAAAGCACCCCCCAATTGGGGGGCACTTTTTACTTAGCTAGGAGAAACGGCTGACGCCGCTACTACATAGCGGAACCGACTCCGGCATAGGCTCCATAAAAGAAAAGACCAACGACAACAAGTACGCCTGTACCTGCAATTGTCGCAACGATCCATAAAGGAATTTTTCCACCTTGGCCCACCACACACCTCCAAAAGAATTAGTTAAGCTAAAGCACCGATACAAAAGAGGGAATTTTCTAGTTGAAGAAGTAGCTAGAAAAAAGCAGGCCAAGAACAAATACAAGTAACAAGCCCAAAAAGAGCGAAGTCCGGTTTAGCTCTACTGGCTGTTTATTAGGATTCTGTTTGCGTTCCATGATGTTCTCCTATCGTTGAACAAACTGCATTGCCGCAATCGCTCCCAGAAAGAAAACGGCGGGAACCGCGAGTGCATGAACTGATAGCCATCTCACCGTAAAGATGGGATAAGTTACTGGCTCGTTGGAAGTATTGCTATTCATTTGCGAAAACCTGATTTACTAAAGAAAACGAAAGTGAAAGCTATTGGTTTTGGAACTGCTGAATTTCCTGGCGGGCATCGTAGCGATCGTCAACAATCGGCAGTTCCATGCGGTTGTTGGGGTAGTACTCGTTAGGACGAGGCGTACCAAATACATCGTAAGCCAGCCCTGTGCTGACAAATAACCAGCCAGCAACAAAGAGCGCCGGAATCGTGATGCTGTGGATAACCCAGTAGCGAATACTGGTGATAATGTCTGAAAATGGACGTTCTCCAGTTGAACCTGCCATCGATTTTTCTCCTCTAACAGCAATTTATCTATGAACTATTCCATCATACGGAACGTGCTTTATCCTCACAAGAAATAGGAATAAAGCAGGTCTCTAATCGCTCAGAAACTAAGCTGCTTCTACCGTGTTATCGTACTTTAGCAAAATACCGCGCTGTCCTAGAACGAATCCCCTATCCTCTGATAAAAAGATGATGCGATAAAAATTAGAGGGGACATCCTCTAGCTGTCTATCCTTTAGCCAGGTTTTGCCACCGTCTAGACTACATAGCAGGTTGCCACCGCCGCCTGCAACCCAAACTTCGTCGCGGGTACGATAGGCCATATCCAATAGGCCCCAGCTAGTAGAAAATTCAGGGTTGATCGGATCTTGCCAATCTTCGACATCTGCTGAAGCCGAAAACTGGAGCTGACCGCCACGAGCAATCAACCAGAGGTCATTTTGCTGATTGAACCCCATGTTTTGCAAACGCTTGGAGTTTTCACGGTTGTGTAGCTGCCAACTACGCTGTCCCGGTTGCCAGGTAGAGTAGAAGTTACCGCGTGAAGAAACGGCAACGTAGCGACCATCCCGAGAACGAGCCATATTGCGGACAACGCCGACCGCACCTTCAACCAGAGCCTTCCAGTTTCGCCCCCCGTTCTGAGTGACGTAGATAGCTCCAATATCTGTTGCCATCTCGGCTGAGTCTGGCCCTAGGGCAGTAATCAAAAATGGGCTACCGGGGAGCTGTTCGCTCAGCGATACCCTAGCCCAGGTTGCACCTTCATCATTGGTATGAAGTAGCAGGTTAGGCTGACCTGTGATCCACCCCTCACTGCCTTCAAAGCTCACCGAGGTCAGAGTGTAACGCTTCTCGTCTAGATCTAGATGACGAGGTTCCCAGGTGTCTCCTCGATCATGGCTTTCCAAAAGTGTGGAGTTACTGCCCACTAGCCAACCGTGACTGCCATCTGCCGTAAATGCAATATCTGAAAAAGTATTTTCAGTGGAAATTTGTAAAACCTGCCAGGGATTTTTTTCCAGAGAGGGCAAAAAAAATCCAGAACAGCCAACGGTCAGTAAAGCGATCGCCACGATCGCAACCAGCTTCTTAGCAGACCCCAGATTAAACTGCATTGCCATGAGAGGTAAGTATATTAATGTCGAACAACAAGCTGATTTCAAAAAATGCTGCCTGAATCAGCAGCTTAACGTAAGCCATAAAGGCTTAGAAAGAACAAAAAGCCGAGTCCTAAAGCTCCAAAAATGAGTATATTCTTTTGCCCCGGCGTTAGCGTGTTGACCCCAAGGCCGTAGCGTAAATTTTCTTCAAAACCTGAAGGTTTACCCGTAGGCCCAATATTTTCAAACTGAGGCTTGCGGGCACCGCACACAGGGCAGCGCCAGCCAGCAGGAAGCTCTGAGAAAGGCGTTTTAGCTGCAACCTCCGATTTATTGTCTCCCTTATCAGGTTCATAAACGTAGCCACAGGAACGACATTCGTAGCGGTCTAGCTGCTTTTGCTCGGCAGTTGGGGGGGGGCTACCCTGACTTTGCTGGAGGTCAGAAGCATCAGCACTAACATTGACTTCCGGCTCGGTATTCATGTCTTGTCTCTCTTTTCCTAAATGCTCTCTAAACGCAGAAATGCCTGCCTAAAGCTAGAGCTTATCGGGCTGTAACCAGCTTAATATGAGAATAACTGTTAAAGATTATGACATACTGTGGGTTTTCTTCTATAGCTTCCTCAGGCGATCTTTGAGTTCAATCAGTCTTAGCTGCTCTCTCGATAGTCTCAATAGTACTGGAGCAGAGCTAATGAAATTTTGCTGTGATACCTCTGTATTTAGAGAAAATGCACTATAGAATAGTGAAGGCAAGTAACATTACCTACTGACCTGACAGAGAGCATTACGCCGTGTTTGTCTTAACCGGTTACGAATATTTTCTAGGATTTTTGATTATTTGCGGCCTGATTCCCGTGCTAGCGCTGAGCGCTTCTAGGTTATTGAGACCTGTTAGCCGGGGACCAGTTCGCAGAACAACTTATGAATCTGGCATGGAGCCGATAGGTGGAGCCTGGATTCAGTTCAACATCCGCTACTACATGTTTGCCCTGGTTTTTGTCATCTTCGATGTAGAAACAGTTTTTCTGTACCCCTGGGCGGTCGCATTTAGCCGGTTGGGTCTGCTGGCTTTCATAGAAGCCCTGATTTTTATCGCAATCTTAGTAATCGGCCTGGTTTATGCATGGCGTAAAGGAGCCTTAGAATGGTCATGAATTCAAGTACTTTATCTTCCAGTCCGCTGCTCAAGTCAGATGAGCGGATCATGAATCCGGCAGGGCCGCCGACGGTGACTCAGGATCTCTCTGAGAACGTTGTTTTGACGACGTTAGACGACCTGTATAACTGGACAAGGCTGTCCAGCCTGTTTCCGCTGCTATACGGTACAGCCTGCTGTTTTATTGAGTTTGCAGCGCTAATCGGTTCGCGCTTTGACTTCGATCGCTTTGGGCTTTTGCCGCGTTCTAGTCCGCGTCAGGCTGACTTGATCATTACGGCAGGAACAGTCACCATGAAGATGGCACCTGCTCTAGTTAGGCTGTATGAGCAAATGCCTGACCCCAAATATGTGATCGCCATGGGGGCCTGTACCATTACAGGCGGTATGTTCAGTACTGATTCTCCCAGCGCCGTGCGGGGTGTAGATAAGCTAATTCCGGTGGATGTCTACATCCCTGGCTGTCCGCCGCGACCCGAGGCTATCATTGATGCCATTATCAAGCTGCGCAAAAAAGTCGCTAATGAGTCTATTCAAGAGCGTGGCTATACTCAGCAAACCCATCGTTACTACACCACTGCCCACAATCTGAAGTCAGTAGATCCGATTTTGACCGGGCAGTATTTGCGCTCTGATACGCGACAGGCACCCCCCAAAGAACTGATGCAGGCTGTCGGTGCTCCTGTAGAAGATTTGGCTCAGATGCAGGCAGAAAAGGAAGCTACCCATGAGTGATGAAGAAAAGCAGTCCGCTGAAGTCTCTGAGGCAGCTGGAGAGATCGTTGAAGCTGGCAGGGTTTCTAAGTGGCTCACTGAGCAGGGCTTTGACCATGAGGTTTTAGAGCCTGATCATCTCGGTGTTGAGATGATTAAGGTGGCTCCAGAGTTTTTGATTCCGTTTTCAACGGCACTTTACGCCTACGGCTTTAACTACCTGCAGTGTCAAGGGGCCTACGATATTGGGCCAGGCGACGGGCTGGTTAGCTTCTATCACTTGATCAAGCTGGAAGACAGTGGCGATCGCCCTGAAGAGGTACGTCTCAAAGTGTTTTTGCCGCGTGAAAATCCGAAACTGCCCTCGGTTTACTGGATTTGGAAATCTGCCGACTGGCAAGAGCGCGAGAGCTATGACATGTATGGCATTGTCTATGAAGGGCACCCGAATCTAAAACGGCTGCTGATGCCAGAGGACTGGGTGGGCTGGCCATTGCGCAAAGACTACATTTCGCCTGACTTTTATGAGCTTCAGGATGCCTACTAAGGCTGTTGTAGACTGTGTTTGGTTACCCGCAATTAAAACTATCCAGAAATGAGTAAGGCGTTGTTCAACCTGATTTTCAACTCAGTGTATGAGCAATCGTACTAGAAATGACTCAATGTTTCGCAGAATAGCTCGCTTGCTCATGCCTTCTCATCAACTAGCAGCAAAGCCTCTTCATAGCGACCCTCCAAGAGGCTTTGCCTCAAGTCAACCAGTTCCTGAGTCATAGCGTTATCCACCGTGACGCAAATTGATTCTATCGTGGCTTTTACAGTGCTCCTGGCTACCGCTTACTTAATAGAGACAAGCGGTTAAAAAACTAGAATCTGGGCCTGTAGCCTGAAAACACCCGCTCAGCCGATATTCCCAGGCTAAAAAAACAGAAGATATTAGCTATCCGATTGGTTGAGCTGGATAATATCCCGACGAATCGCCTCAAGCTCCTGGGTCAGGATCTTGATTTCAGTCTGTAAGCTTACCTCGACTGTGGGCATATTAACGGTGCTGACGGGGGTGTGTGTAGGGCGAGATTGACTAAAGGGGCCAGGTATTTGCGCCATCATGCTGTCAACCATTTGACGCGCTTCTTGTTCTGCCACCGTGCCCTTGCTTTCTAAATCTTCGCTGAGACGATTCCAGTCACCATTGATTTCAGAAAACCTTTCGCTTTGCCTGGCCGGATCTTGAACTGCTTCGACTAAAGATGCAGTGGCTCCTAAAGCAATACGAAAACCTTTTTGCAGCAGTTCGGTGAAGCTATCAGAGTTCATCATAAAGTTAATATGCCAAAAAACAACCGTGTTTAGTGGGCAACGCCCACCCTACCCGTAGAGGTTTCTAAATCTAGGGGCTGGTCTGATTCAGATACTGGTTCTCAACGAGAGTACAGACCATTGCCTCGATTGTATATTGCTTCCTTCAGAGTTGCTTGTAGAGTTGCTTATGGCCCTGTCTATATCAGACGATTTGATCAAGATGCTGGTTGAGATCTTCTAAGACCCGAGTCAGTTCGGCTTCTGTGGTCAAGCGAATGCGATCGTCTCGTAGGGTAATCAGCAGCTTGGCGGCAAAAGGAGTCGGCCAAATATTGGGGTTACAAAAAACTTCCAAAAAAACGTCGCCTGTGTGCTGATATTCGAGGGATTTTTCGGGCTTGGGCTTGCTGCTTGCGCCTGCTTTAGCCGTAGCGATCGCCTTTAGGCTAGCCATTAGCTCAGCCAAAGCCGCCTCCAGCTTACGGGCCGCTTCTGCCGGGAAGTTAAAGCGAACCGAGCCTTCAACTAAGTTCAGCGTCATCTGTGTAGTCATGGTTCAGCTCAGTGTAACTGGCTTATATTTTGCCAATAGCCGTTGTTATTCACCTAGCTTACCAGTCAGAGCGCAGGCCCTGATGCTTGAGATGAGCCTGTAATTCAGCCATCCGGCCTTTGGCCACAATATCTGCTGCTTTCAGCTCAGGTTCAGCCGTGCTAACCAGCCAGCCAGCCGTTGCCCCTGCTGCTGCCCCTACGCTCCATTCTCCATAGTGAACCCGGGTCATGGCATTGACGATGTGGCTTACGGCGATCGCTTTCCCCCCCACTAGTAAATTGTCAACACTCTGTGGAATCAGGCTCTCTAGCGGAATTTGAACTGGCCGCACCACAAATTCTTTGACGCTGGCCCCCGAAGCTTCTCCGGTTTCCTCTTTGTTGCGATAGCGACAGCCATGAATATCGACGTCGTAGTGAGTCAGGCCCACTGCCGTAGCGCTAAAATTGCGGCCTACAGATAAATCTTCTCGAATGTCTGACTCTAACAGCATAAACATGGGCTGTTGATAAGCTGTACGACCTAGAATGCGACGGCCTTCACGGATATAGGGATACATGCTGAGGCCAGAATAGGTGCCCAAGGGCGAGTCTGGCCCTGCTAGGTGGGCTAGGGGCAGGCTTGGCAAAGACTGGTTCTTGATCAGCCATTCTGAAAAGAGCAGAGCGTGGTTTTCTCCTTCTCTAAGAGAATCCAGGTCAAGTCCGCCCAGCCAGTTTTGCCGCTGTTTGGACGTTTCAATTTTTTCGTCAGTCAAAATCAGCGGCGGATCCATCCAAACCCAGTCGTTGCCAAGGTTCCAGTTAATTAAAGTAATGTCGCCTGGGTTAGAAGGCCCCTTCATCGGGTCGCTGGGAGCCGTGCTGAGAATACGACGGTAGTTAAACAAGCTGCCGCGATCGAACATGGGAAAGCCTTCCATATCAAACCAGCGCTGATGCTCTTCACGGGAGTAGCCGGGCTGTACCCGCTCCAGCATTTTTAGGCTACCGCCGCCGTCATCGAAAATAGCTAGGGCAAACGGAAACGTATAGCCTTGAGTGCAATCGGGATTGCCCTGCTCGGGCGCATTCACCTCTTTGGTCAAAGCCCGCGAGTCCGACCCTGTCATGTGGGGAATGCCTGCCCAGCCGATCAGCTCTCCGGTATCAGTGGCATCAATAACAATCATTTCTTTGCCTGGAGGAGCCTGTAAACGAATCGGTACTTTTTCAAAGGTGTCATCAGCTGACCAGGAATACCAGCTCACCAGCTCTCGTGAGAGCAGGCCGTGAGGCACGTAGTCTAGCGCCCTGGGAATACGCTTTACCGCATAGACGGCGATTATGTTGCGCCCGGTAATGTCAAAAGCAGCTCCCTTAAAGGCGATGGAGGTTCCCCAGCGACTGCCGGGGGCTTTTGATGCGGCAGTTTGCAGCCAGCTTTGAGCTGCTGCTGCTCCAGCTTTGGGCGCAAAGCAGAGTTCGCCAACCCAGCAGCTATTGAGATCGCTGACGCGCCGAGGAGAGATTTCTGCCCAGATCGGTAGCTCTACTACCTGCTGGGCAATCAGGTTCTTGAAAGCATTCCAGCTGGCCGAAAAGTTACGCCGCGCTCGCATAGAGCGAGACTCGTCAATAGCAGAGACGCCCTGAGAGCTAATTTGCCCCCCCAGCCAAGGCGTCAGCTCGATTAGGCAGGTACGTGCCCCTGAATTCATAGCATGGCTAGCAGCGGCGACGCCCCCTAGAGATCCCCCAACTACCACTACCTCACACTCCCAAACTTCTTGAGCTACGGGCAGCGGTGAAAGCTGAGGCCGTCCGTTGGCCCCCATCAGCTCTGAAATTTTTGAGCTAACTTGTTGTCCTTGCAGGGTTTCCTGGAGCTGAGTTCGCAGCGGCAGGGAAAACTCGGGCTGACTGCGAGCGGCAGTGAACGCCTCTAGCATAGAGAAAGCGATCGCCAGCATCAAAACAGTGGAGATAGAAAAGCGTCCCCAGCGCTTCATCTGAGTTAAGCGCTTTTGCCGCCGCAGGTGCGATCGCCTGCGGCGGGCTAATTTTCGTTGAGCTGGCGTGAGAGACCGCTGATGCATCTAGGCTCACTAGAAAGTGACTATCGAAAGCTAGAAATGGCTAATGTTGGGAGTTGCTCACTAGTTGTACCAAAATCTGACAATCTTGCCCATGCTTTTACAGAATTCCATTAAAAAAGAGGCATCAATAGACACCTCTTTTGATCTAAAACTCAGTGGAGCTACTTCAACTGCTCTACAAGCGAGGCCGACGCTGCTCCGGTAGCCTGTCAAAACGGACTAGAGGCAGACTAGAGAATGTAGAGCAGCAAGAAGAGAATAATCCAGACCACATCCACAAAGTGCCAGTAAAGCTCTGCTGCCTCAATGCCAAAATATTCTTCTTTAGAGTAGTGGTTGGCCTGCCGCGATCGCCACAGCACCGCCAGCATCAACAAAATACCCACAAAAACGTGCAGGCCGTGAAAGCCTGTCAGCGCGTAGAAGGTGCTAGCAAAGAGATTAGTCGTCAGGCCAAATTCCAGGTGACTGTACTCATAGAGCTGACCGACCAGGAAAACAGCGCCCATCGCCGCCGTAATCCCAAACCAGCGCTGCATAGCAGCCACGTCATTTTTCTTGATAGCGCTATCGGCCTGATGAATCACAAAGCTGCTCGAAATCAGGATTAAGGTGTTTACCCCAGGCAGCAGCACCTCCAGCTCTGGCGTTCCAGCGGGGGGCCACTCAGGGGCCACGAGGCGGAAGGCCAGGTAGGCTGAGAACAAGCCTGCAAAAATCATGCTCTCAGCGACTAAAAACAAAATCAGGCCAAAAACGCGGTGATCGGGATGTTCTTCAGGATGGGCAGCGCTTTCCTGGGCTACGCCCATCATGGCATCGGATGTGTCAACGGCTGAACCTTGCATAAGCAAATCTAAAAGATGAGGGACTCAAACTGTGAGAAGACGCAGGGGCATCTGTGAATCAGGCTGGGACTTCTTCGCCATAAAGCTCTGGCGGATCGCGGTCGGGAATATAGCCTAGACCGTAATCGTAAGGCCCCGTCTTGAGTACAGGCAATTCCTCAAAGTTTTCAATCATGGGCGGCGAGGTTGTCTGCCATTCTAACGTCAGTGCCCGCCAAGGGTTAGCCGGGGCTTCTGGCCCATAAAGCCAGCTCCAGACCGCATTGATGATGAAGGGAATGGTAGAGACAGCCAGAATGTAAGAACCCACCGTCGCCACTACATTGAGATCGGTAAACTGGGGATCATAAAGCGCAATCCGGCGGTTCATACCGCGCATACCCAGCTCGTGCATCGGCATAAAGGTCAGGTTCATACCGACAAAAGTGAGGACAAAGTGAATCCGTCCCCAAAACTCATTCATCATTCGCCCCGTCATTTTGGGGAACCAGTGATAAACCGCCATGTAGACGCCAAAGACGGCTCCGCCAAACAGCACGTAGTGGAAGTGGGCAACGACGAAATAGGTATCATGAACGTGAATGTCGAAGGGCACTGCCGCCAGCATAACGCCGCTAATGCCGCCAATCAGGAAGGTGGCAATGAAGCCTAAAGCAAAGAGCATGGCGCTGGTATAGGCAATTTTGCCCCGCCACAGCGTCGCTACCCAGCCAAAAACCTTGACTCCAGTGGGCACTGCAATCACCATCGTGGTGATCATAAAGAACATTCGCATCCAGGGGGGTGTACCGCTGGTAAACATATGGTGCGCCCAGACAATCAGGCCCAAAAAGCTAATCGCCAGACTAGAGTAGGCGATCGCCCGGTAGCCAAAAATCGGCTTGCGAGCATGAACCGGGATCACATCAGAAATAGCCCCAAACAGCGGCAGTACAAAAATGTAAACCGCCGGGTGAGAGTAAAACCAGAACATATGCTGGTAGACAATAGGGTTACCGCCGCCTGTCGGGTTAAAGAAATTCGTCCCCGCCAGCAGGTCAAAGGCCAGCAAAATCAGAGCACCAGCTAGCACTGGCGTACTGACCAAGATCAAAAACGAGGTCGCTAACATAGACCAGCAAAACAGCGGCATACTGGTCAGCGGCATACTGGGTACCCGCATCCGTAAAATCGTGGTGAGAAAATTAATTGCGCCCAGAATGGAGGCCGTCCCCCCCACCAAAATGCTCATAATCCAGATGCCTTCTCCTAACTGTCCGGTGGTCAGGCTCAGGGGCGGATAAGATGTCCAGCCCGCTGAGGGCGGCTCAAAAAAGTAGCTGCTCAGCAGCAAAATACCAGAGGGCGGAATCATCCAAAAGGCGATCGCATTGAGCTTGGGAAAGGCCATGTCTCTGGCCCCAATCATTAGCGGGATCAGATAGTTAGCTAGCCCAGCCCCCGCTGGCACAATCCACAAAAACAGCATCACCGTGCCGTGCAGAGTGAGCAGGCCGTTGTAAACATCAGGGGTCACAAAGTCAGGATCGGGGGTAGCCAGCTCAGTCCGCATAGCGGTGGCAAAGGCTCCGCCAATCATGTAGAACACAAAGGCCGTCACAAGATACTGAATGCCGATGACCTTGTGGTCGGTACAAAAGGTGAAATAGTCTGTCCACTTGCGGGTTTCACCATGACCATGAGGCGGTGGTGAAGACGCTGGCGTTGCTTTTAGTTCTGTCTGTGTCATAGACGTTTTGAGGGGGTATTAATCTTGCTTTATCTGATTTACCTGATCTATTTGACAGGCTAGCGGATATCTGCTGAAGCCACAGCGGCCTGATGGTGGGCGTGCAGGTGCGACAAGGCAGCGGCATCTACATCAAGGTCTAGCGGCTGGGCTAAGGCGCTCAGGTAGTCAGCATCGCTGCGATCGCTATTGGGTACTAGCGCGATCGCTTCATTGCTGGTGCTTTGAGCGACTTGTGACTGTACCCAAGCACTATAGTCTTCAGCTGAGTCTACAATCAGTTGCGTTTTCATTGCGCCATGATAAGGCCCACACAGCTCAGCACAAATGACGGGATAGGTGCCGACCGGGTCGGTGTAAAGGCTAGCTCAGTCTCGCTGCCGGGGATGACATCCTGCTTGATCCTGAACTCTGGCAGCCAAAAAGCATGAAGCACGTCTTGTGCCTGCATGTTGAGCCTGACCGAGTTGTCTACAGGGACATGCAGCTCCCCTGAAACCACGCCGCTGTCAGGATAAGTAAAGACAAAGGCATACTGCACCGCCATCACGTTCACCGATACGTCCGGCGATTGCCCCTGTAGGTCAGGGCTAGAGCCGATCCCCAGATTAGAAGCTAGTTTTGCCCCCAATCTACTAGGCATGCCCAGCATCGGGAAGCTATTTTCGTCTCCGGCATAGGCAACTTCAACCGTCTGCTGAGTGCCTTCAACCATCGGTGTCAGACCGCCTAGCCGAGTGTAGACATCAAAGCTGTAAACCGAGATACCAAAGACAACCACGGCGGGGATCGCCGTCCAGAGAATTTCTAGCGGCACGTTACCTTCAATATGCTCCCCATCGCTCTCATCTCCGTCAGTGCGGCGAAAGCGAATGGCAGCTACGACGAGCGCTCCTTCAACCACGAGAAACAACCCCACCGAAATCGTCATCATGGTGTTGAACAGACCGTCAACTAATTCTGCTTCCGCTGAGGCAGCAACAGGGAGCAGCCCATGATTTTGTCCATACCAAAGGCTAACAAGCGTGATAAAAATGCCTGCTAGCATCGTCAGAATTGAGCTTGGAATCTTCACAGTTGTAAACTAAAACCCCTTAAGCGTTAGGAATCCGAAAGAATATGTAAGGCCGAAGCTATCTTTGTTGCAAAATATACAAACTCGGTTGGAAACTTCTAGAGAGTTCCCCTGATGCCAGCACTGTAGAGGAAAGTCTCTAGATGAGAAACTTGCTGGCTCAAAGCAGATCGGAGCTTGGATATCAATCACACGTGGGCAAACAATACCTCACTTCTAGTCAATGGTGTTTTGCTTTTCTCTTACTACGTTAAAACAGCGATCCAAAATAGACAGAAATTGAAGGTATATATTGGGCTATCTTTGCTTTTTCTTAAGAAAGCCACGTATACTTGCATATCTGATCTTGAAGCTGCTGTGAGATAAATTTTACTCTTCTTAACACTGATTAACGCTGAAATGTTGAGCCAGGATTTAGGAACCCCTCAGTCTGCTTGGTTTGCGTTAGGGTGGCAGGGTTAGAAGCCAAGCTAAAAAGCTAAACTTTTAACCCACATATTTAGATTTTCCTCTTTAAAGTGGGAAGTAGGCAGAATTTACTCTGAGCAAAGGTAATTTCTTTACAGCCTCAATGAAGGAGCGATGTCTCATCCTTGAAATCGAAAACGTTTCTGTGGATTTACCAGCTTTTAGGGATTTTGCCTCTAGATCTAAAGTAGAACCATAGAATCCTGCTGATTCGGCTACAGTCTCAACAAGTCTCTATACGTTTTACCCAGTGTTGCTCAAGCCAGACAACTTTTTTTATACGCCCTTTTCTGTTGCCCCTGAACGAGGCAGGCATGACTAACTTCACGACAAACGCTGACCTTTCTACCGCTCGCTTGCTCAAAACTCGAACTTGCCCGACTCAATCGCAGGTCTGGATCCGTCGCCTGATTTGGAAAATGGCGATCGCAACCCTAGCCCTGATGGCCGTTGGCAGTGCCACTCGGGTCATGAATGCGGGGTTGGCCTGCCCAGATTGGCCGCTGTGCTACGGACAGCTCGTGCCTCACCAGCAGATGAACCTGCAGGTGTTTCTAGAATGGTTTCATCGTCTAGATGCGGCTCTGATTGGCTGCATGGCGATCGCCCTAATGGGCCTATGCCTATGGTTTCGACGTCAGCTACCGACTTGGCTACCCTGGGGTGCAGCAGTAGCTTTATTGCTAATTGTATTTCAGGGCGTTTTGGGAGGGCTGACGGTTACTCAGCTGCTGCGATTTGACATCGTCACGGCTCACCTGGGTACGGCCCTGCTCTTTTTTATAGCGCTGCTGATTTTGGGCACGGCCCTGCTGCCCTATCAGGCCACTGGAACCGTTGGTAAACTCCCCTGGATTAGCCTGATTGCGGCTGTCTTGGTATATCTACAGAGCTTACTGGGGGGGCTGGTAGCTTCTCGCTGGGCAGCTCATCAGTGTTTTGGCTTGGATCAGCTTTGCCGCGTCATGAACAGCCATATCTTTGGCGTAGTGCCGCCAACCGTCATGACATTATCGCTAATGTGGCTAGCTTGGCGCACTCCAGCCCTCAATGGTAGGCTGCGACGGCTTGCCAATGTTGCGGGAGCGCTGGTGCTCTTACAGATATTGCTGGGAACGGCAACTTTTTGGCTACATCTACAGGTTGAGCCGCTAACGGTTTTACATCAGGTGATTGGCGCAGCCCTGCTGGGCACGCTGGTCTGTTTTACAGTTTTGGCTTGGCGAGATCGGGCGATCGCGTCTCAGCTCAACCCTTCTGAGCCTAAACCGACTGCGGTTTAGTAGCCGCCATTTTCTAAAGCCGCGCGATCGCACCTGAAAACACGCCCACAGCTTTTCGCTGAATCAACTTAACAGGAATGACTTCATGCAAGATTTGACCGCTTGGACTAACGCCATCCGCCACGAAACTCTGGGGCAGGTCCTGAAGAGCTACTGGCAGCTCACAAAACCTAGAATTATTCCGCTGTTGCTGATTGAGACGGCTGCCAGCATGTGGGTAGCAGCTCACGGGCAGATTGATCCCTGGTTGCTGCTGGTAACGCTTCTGAGTGGGGCGTTGGCGGCAGCTTCAGCCCAGGTAATTAACTGCATCTACGACCAGGATATTGACTACGACATGGAGCGCACCCGCCATCGTCCCATCCCTTCAGGTCGGGTTCAGGTACGCGACGCGCTGCTGTTTGCGGTGGTTTTGGCGGTGCTTTCGTTCACCCTGCTCACCACCTTTGCTAACCTGCTGAGTGCCTGTCTAGCACTGTCAGGCATTGTGGTTTACGTGCTGGTCTACACTCACTGGCTCAAGCGATCGTCTTCGCTCAACATTGTCATTGGCGGCGCAGCAGGAGCCATTCCACCTTTAGTCGGCTGGGCGGCTGTAACTGGGAGCCTGAGCTGGACAGCCTGGGTCATCTTTGCCATTGTGTTTGTGTGGACACCGCCTCATTTCTGGGGACTGGCGATGGTAATTCGAGATGACTATGCCAAGGTCGGCATTCCTATGCTGCCGGTTGTAGCGGGGAATGAAGCCACCGCTAAGCAAATCTGGCTCTACACTCTGCTGCTGGTACCCACTACCCTGCTGCTGGTGTATCCCCTCCAGTCTGCTGGTCTGCTCTATGGTGTGTTGGCTGTCTATCTAGGCGGTCTGTTTTTGAAGAAAGCCTGGCAGCTGCGCCAGGCTCCTGAAGATTTGACCCTGGCCCGATCGCTGTTTAAGTTCTCGATCTTCTACATGATGCTGCTCTCTGTCGGCCTGATTGTGGATAGTCTACCGATTACCCATCAGCTAGTCGCTTTTGGCCGTGAGCAGATAATGGCTGTAGCAACGGCTCTGACCCTCTAGTTCTAGAGTCGGCTTGGGTACTCACTCATCTGGACGCAACTTCGATAGTATTAGGTTAATAGAAGTTAAGACTTGCCCCTACCTATGTCGCCTGCGGTTAAGATTCAAGACCTTCAAAAGCGCTATGGCTCCCTCGTAGCGGTCAAGAACGTCTCTTTGACCATTGAGTCAGGGGAGATCTTTGGGCTTTTAGGCCCCAACGGTGCGGGCAAAACCACTACTATCCGCTGTCTCTGCACGTTGACTAAGCCTGATGCTGGCGTCTTGGAGGTAAACGGCACTTCGGTTTTAGAGCGACCTCGTCTAGCCCGTCAGTATCTAGGCTATATCGCTCAAGAGGTGGCTCTAGATAAGGTGCTGACCGGGCGAGAGCTGCTGCAGCTACAGGCGGCACTTTATCACATGCCAGCCAAGGTTGCAAAAGCCCGTATCGCTCAGATGCTATCGCTGCTGGAGATTGAAGCCTACGCCGACCAAAAAACAGGCACCTATTCGGGAGGTTTGCGGAAGCGACTGGATCTAGCGGCTGGCCTGCTGCATCAGCCAGATGTACTAGTGCTAGACGAACCTACCGCAGGACTTGATATTGAAAGCCGCTCTGCCGTGTGGCAGTTTTTGCGGCAGCTTAGAGCTGCGGGCACGACCGTGCTGATTACTAGTCACTATCTCGAAGAAATAGACGCCCTAGCCGACCGCGTAGCCATTATCGATCGCGGTGAAGTCATTGCCACAGGTACTCCCAGCGATCTGAAGAATAAAGTTGGCGGCGATCGCATTACACTACGTATCCACGAGTTTACGCCTATTGATGAAGCAGAATCGGCCAGAGCCATGTTGGAGCCGCTGGGCTTTGTGCAGGAAGTGATTGTGAATACGGCCCAGGGCAATTCTCTAAATCTGGTTGTTGATTCCCAATCAGATGCTTTGCTCAGCGTTCAGCAAGCGCTCAAACAGGCAAACATCCCTATTTTTGGCATTTCTCAGGCCCGTCCCAGCCTCGACGATGTGTATCTAGCCGCCACGGGACGAAATTTGATTGATGCTGAGCTAGCTGCCTTAGACAGCCGCGATCTCAAGGCCGAACGCAAACAGCAGATGAAAGGAATTTCTTAATCTTGTCTATTGTCGCCGTATTGTAACCAGACATGGCGTTAACCCTAGTTGCGAATGAGTTGCCAGAAATTTTATGAGTAGTACTATCACCCCTGCTAAAAACCGCCAAGATTCTGAGACTGCCAGTGCTGTAGACTCTTTTTCAAGCCCTGAGCTACTCCAGTGGAAAGCCACTGCGATCGCTGCCGAGCAGGCTTTACCCGGCCTGTTCTCAGGTGAATTTGTTCAAGAAACCCTAGCGCTGACCCAACGGCTGTTTATTCAGCTCCAGCGCCGTCCCTCAACCCTAATTGCCGGGATTATCCAGCCGCTGATGTGGCTGATTTTATTTGGGGCACTGTTTCAAAATATTCCCGAGGGTCTGTTTGGCGAAAGCCAGAACTACGGGCAGTTTTTAGGGGCAGGCATCATTGTCTTCACGGCTTTTGCGGGTGCCTTAAATGCTGGACTGCCGGTGATGTTCGACCGTGAGTTTGGCTTTCTCAACCGCCTGCTGGTGGCCCCCTTGGCCTCTCGCTTTTCGATTGTGGTGGCTTCTGCTTTGTTTATTGCTGCCATGAGCTTTGTCCAAACCGCCTCAATTGTGGGCGTGAGCGCTTTTCTGGGGGCGGGACTACCCTCAGTGTCGGGGCTGGCACTGATGGCGCTGATTGTGTTTACGCTGGTGCTGGGCGTCACGGCTCTGAGTTTGGGCTTAGCCTTTGCCCTACCGGGACACATTGAACTCATTGCCGTTATTTTTGTCACTAATCTGCCTCTGCTGTTCTCCAGCACGGCGCTGGTGCCGATTTCTTTTATGCCCCGCTGGCTCCAGGTAGTCGCCAGCCTCAACCCGCTGAGCTACGCGATCGAGCCGATTCGCTATCTCTATCTGCATGAGCGCTGGAGCTTGGATAGCCCTGTACTCCAGGCTCCTTGGGGTAGTGTTAGCCTGGGGGCTTCCCTGGCTGTTTTGGTTGGCTTTAGCGCGATCGCCCTGGTGCTGATTCAGCCTTTGCTGAGGCGTCGCATTGCCTAGCAGCTCAGTCACTTCTCTAGCTTCCCCCTGGGCTTGGGAGCTATTTGGGGCTGAGAAACGTCACAATTTTGTAGGATCTTGTCCGGGCCGGGTTGGATCGCTTAAGATTTTGTTGAAAAGATGAGGCGCGCTCAATGTCACTTTTTCGCTCAAAACTTGCCCTAGGGCTGACGGGACTGCTAGCAGGTTTGGGGGTCGCAGCGTTAGCGCCGGGTGCGATCGCCCAAAATTCTGAACCTGAACAAAATGTGCAGAATACCGTTGAACAAAACGTTCAAAATACTGCAGATCCTCTAGAAGGATTTAATACCCGCGATGACGGTAACGATCCGTTCTCAGATAATTCTCTAGACCCGCTGGATATCATCCACCGGGTTAACCGCAGCAGCGGCCTCAGTACAGAAGAATATCGTCAGCGCCAGCAGCAAAGCATTAACACTGAAGCCTCCAGCTTTCGGCAGCAGCAGCTCAATATTCTGGGTGAGCAGCCGCTGAGACTACAGTTTGAAGCAGTACCTGAAACCGCTGAAAACTAGCTGCTGTCGCAGCAGGTGACTGGATAAGCCGTCACAGCAGTCGCAAGTTGCTACTTTAAAGAACGCTCTCTATTTTAAAACCTGTGTGGCATTAAAAATTGCCAATAATGCTACACCGACATCAGCAAAGACGGCTTCCCACATCGTTGCCATACCAAAAATGCCCAAAACAATAAATACGGCTTTAATCGTCATGGCAAAAATGATGTTTTGCTAGACAATAGAGCGAGTTTTCCGGGCGACCTGAATGGCTTCTACCACTTTAGAGGGTGCATCAGTCATGATCACAACGTCAGCCGTTTCGATCGCTGCATCTGATCCGAGTCCTCCCATTGCCATTCCAACGTCGGCTCTCGCAATCACTGGAGAATCATTAATTCCGTCTCCCACAAAGCCAACCTTACCGTTCCACTTTGGATTTTGCAGTAATCGCTCTACCGCAGTCACTTTATCTTCCGGCAATAGTTCTGCTTGATACTCGTCTACACCCAATGCTTGAGCAACTCGCCGCGCAATAGCTTTAGAATCGCCCGTCAGCATCACAATGTTTTCCACGCCCAATGCCTTTACGGATTGCAGCCCGTTTACGGTTTTGAGGGTTGCAGAGTCGGAGCGAACTTCGAGCAGAGCAGAGATCGAAGAACGGGATCGGCTCACTGCGGCTTCCTGGAAGGTTTCACCCACTTTGAAGAACAGCATTACCCCTACCGCTTCAGGCAGCTGGTGAATGGCGATCGCGCCCAAAGTGGCGATCGTCATTAAAAGTTTTCATCGAATACCTGCCCTTTGAGAACATTGCGCCTTGCATTAGTCAAAACGCCCCAGCCACTCAGCAAGTAGGCCGATAGGAAAACCGCATATTCCGCGATCGAGAACGGAGTATTATGTAGCGTTTCCTCAAAGATAGAACCCAAGACAAACAGTACAACAACGACCCCAATTAGAAGCTCTTCCTGCTTCTAATTAAGTTTGCCACCGCTACGACTAGGGTTGTGCCCATCCTCCTCATGACGATGCTCTTGGTAACGATGTGCATGTCCGTTGTGATGATTATGTCCATCTCTATGATCAGGGTCATCATTGTTTTGGGCGAAAGCTTTTGGTTTGTCGGTGACGATGTTGTAGCCCAGCGAGACAACGCGATCGCCGATCGCTTTTTCACCAATCTGCTGGGGGTCATAAGAGACGGTCATTCGTTCCGTTGCCACATCAACAGCTACCTCAGCCACCCCTATCAGTTTTTGCAGGGCGGTTTCGATCTTGATCTCACAGCTTGAACAGTCCATGCCGCCAATCTGCATCTGTTGGGTTTTGAGCGCAGCGGTTTGAGCCATAACTATTTCATGATGCCGTTAAACAGCAATATTTCTGACACTTTAGCATGATTCCTGAAACGTATGAACACTTGCTCACATGTTAGAATGAGAATCATTCCCCTTGTTCTGAATTTGTATTCTGCTCTCAGCCACTAACTCCAGCTTCTATGAGTAAACAGTCGTCATCAAAACCCCAGTCTTTCCAATCTAAAGATGCACCTAGTTGCGATGCTCCTCTTGTTCATCTAAAGCAAGTCCGTCAGGTAAAACTAGAGATCATCTCTGTAGATAAGGCGCAACAGATGGCAGAGTTTTTTAATGCCTTGGCTGTCCAAGTCGTTTGCGGCTGATGTCTGCGCTAACGGATCGAGAACTATGTGTCTGTGACTTAGCTGCTGCTGTGAAGGCTAGCGAGTCTGCGGTATCACACCAATTACGAATTCTGCGATCGCAACGCTTAGTGAAATATCGACGACAAGAGCGTAATGTTTATTACAGTTTGACTGATCACCATATCGTCAGCCTCTATCAGGAGGTCTCAGAACATTTGAAGGAGACAAAGGACTAAACGCAAGCGGAGGATATTTTTCCCAGACGGTGTCTAGGGATAGGCTCTAGATTCGACGGTAAACAGAGGAATGTCCTCAAGTTCATCTGGCGTTAGCGCATACTGTTCACAAACCAGGCTCAGACGATTTCCGGTTGTTTTCATGGGGTTGATAGAATGGGTTAAATCACCCTGAAAGAAAACCAGGGAATTAGCCTGAGGCGTAATTTTGCCGACGTGTCGTTTTCCCGATTTAAGCATCAATTCGCCTCCGCTCATAGCCGTAGGCACCTGCACGTAGAGTACGCTGACTAAAAATGGCGGCTCAACCGTCTTGCAGTACGATCGCAGAGACCGATCGATATGAGGATCAACCCGAGAGCCTGCTGTTAACAGTAAGGGATTTAGATAAAAAGCGTTACAGTCAGGCTGGAGGGCAATTTCTAAATAAGGTTTTAAGAACGGAAAGTTTTGTTCAACCAAGGATAGGCCATCGCGCTGAAAAACAACTGAAAATCCCTTGGTTTGAACAAAATCCCGGTTGAGGTTGTTAGCAGTGAAGTAAGCACTAGAATTGACTTTTTGCCACAGCTTGCTGAGGTAGCGATCGGATAGGACGTTGGTTTGAAGCTGATAGTATTTCACCTTTAGCCATCACTAAAACTGCCGCAAACAAACTGGGTCATCACAGCCGCTCAGTCGGAACGTTAAACCACGCCCCCGCTGCTACCCAGTTTCCGCTTGAGGATTTCTTCCATTGCTTTCAAGTCCTCATCAGTTTGAGGGAACGGGTAGATTGGACTATTGGGATTACCCATTCTAATCAAAGCCTCAATTGCCTCATCATCATCACGATGCGTCAGGATGTGTGCTCTCAGTTCTTGGCAAGACATTTGGCTAAAGTTAGGTTTCGTCATTGTTAAACCTCCATTGTCCGCTTGAGAGAACTAGGACTTCCAGACTCTCGGTTACACCAGCAAGGATGAACACCATCTTGGTATTTAGGTTGTACCGAAACACATGAACGGGCTAATACCCATTTGAGAGCAGTTGGCACGCTCTAACGCAGGCGAAAGCCTGTTCTGCGGTAGGTATATAATGACACCTATATAATAGCAAGTGATACCATACTGTAAAAAGTGTACGGTCTTGAAGGTAGCCAATTCAGCAGTTCCCAGTATGGGAATAGTTCTCGCGGTTGAAGTAGAAGTACTTCAGAGGTCAAAATCATCGTTTTGCAACCCTGAAGTGTGCTCTATAGACAAAATCATCGTTTTCAAACCCTTAGAAAATCCATAATGAGAATTACTACAGGCTTTAAACAGGTCGGTCTTCGCGGCCAGAGACTTGTTAAGCTGTAAAGCCGCGATCGCCCTGCTAAACCTAGCGCCAACGTCGAGTATGATACGTCTTAGCGAAATCAAACTGCCGCTGGATCACGCTGAACCTGCCCTGCAAGAAGCCATTCTTGAAAAGCTGCGGATTTCGGCCTCTGAGCTGACTGGCTACACCATTTTTAAGCGCAGCTACGATGCTCGTAAGAAGAGCAACATCATTTTGGTGTACATCGTTGATGTCAAAACGCCTAAAGAAAAGGCTCTGATTCAACAGTTCAAAAAAGACCCCCATGTGACGCTAGCGCCAGACATGGCCTACCACCCGGTTACTCAGGCACCCAAAGACTTTGGCGATCGCCCCATTGTCATCGGCACGGGGCCGTGCGGCATGTTTGCGGGGCTGCTCCTGGCACAGATGGGGTTTCGGCCAATTTTGCTGGAGCGGGGCAAATCGGTGCGCGATCGCAGCGTTGACACCTTTGGGTTTTGGCTCAAAAAGCGACTCAACCCCGAATCAAACGCCCAGTTTGGCGAAGGGGGAGCGGGTACCTTTTCTGATGGCAAACTCTACAGCCAGGTTAGAGACCCCAAGCACTATGGCCGCAAGGTGCTGAGCGAGCTGGTTAACGCGGGAGCTGCTCCAGAAATTCTCTACATCAATAAACCTCATATCGGCACCTATCGCCTAGTCAAAATTGTGCAAAATTTGCGGGCTACTATTGAGCAGCTAGGCGGCGAAATCCGGTTTCAGTGCTGTGTCGAAGATATTGATATCGATGGCGCTCAGGTGCGCGGTGTCAGGCTAGACAGTGGAGAATATATTGCCAGCAGTCAGGTAGTCCTGGCAGTAGGTCATAGCGCCCGCGATACGTTTCAAATGCTCTGGGATCGCGGCGTCTATATCGAACCCAAACCCTTTTCTATTGGCTTTCGCATTGAGCATCCCCAATCGCTGATCGATCAATCTCGCTTTGGTGCTCAGGCAGGCCATACCCGCTTAGGTTCCGCTGACTATAAGCTAGTACATCACTGTGAAAATGGCCGCACTGTCTATAGCTTTTGCATGTGTCCTGGGGGCAAGGTCGTGGCGGCGGCGTCAGAACCGGGCAGATTGGTCACCAACGGCATGAGCGAATATGCTCGAGATGAGTCCAATGCTAACAGCGCCATTGTGGTAGGCATTACCCCAGAAGATTATCCCGACGGCCCTTTAGCTGGCGTTGCCCTACAGCGATCTTTAGAAGAACGAGCCTTTGAGCTAGGTGGGGGCACCTATGAGGCCCCCGCGCAGCTAGTCGGAGACTTTCTCGCCGATCGACCCTCTACTGCCTTCGGCCAGGTGTATCCGTCCTATAAGCCGGGGGTGACCTTGGGTAGCTTAAGTTCGAGTTTGCCAGACTACGCGATCGCGGCGATTCGAGAAGCGATTCCGGTCTTTGATCAAAGATTCGTGGGTTTGCGATGGAGGAGGCTATTTTGACTGGCATAGAAACCAGAACCTCATCGCCTATCCGCATCAAACGTAATCAGCATTATCAAAGTCTAAATACGGTAGGGCTTTATCCGGCAGGCGAAGGGGCTGGATATGCGGGGGGAATTTTGTCTGCCGGAATCGACGGTATCAGGGTGGCCGAGGCTGTCGCCTTGAGCATCGTAGCAGGGCGAGTTTAGAAGCACTTATGCGGCTAAATCTATGCTGATGGTGATAATTGGGTATTCCTAACTATGGCGATCGCATAGTTAGGACATTTTCAGAGTGCCAGACTTGCTCTACGAGACACTCGACGTGTCTTAACTAGAATGTCCACAGCTACAAACGTCGCTCTGGCTCGCTGAAAGCATTGACATGCCGTTTTTGATAGGATTGGTCAGATAGAACTATCTGCTTGCAGCTCAACTGACCGCTCAGCCTCAACATCAGACTGATCAAATAGACTCAAATAATCTCTTTCTCAATGACGCATTTTCTAACTACGTGGTTTTTGTTTTGGTGGTTTTTGCTGCCATAATTGGATGGCTAATCGTGAATTTTCTTTCCCGAAAACGACCACAGATTATAGAAGTTATAAGAAAAGAACAGGTATCTTTACTAAAGATAGATTCTCAAGTTGAGAAGGACATTAAATTAGAATATAAGGGTAGATCAATTAACTCTTTTCAGGGGAGCATCTTTTTTTGATCAAATAAAGTATGAGAAAGATTTAGAAGATGGTTTTGCCAAAGCTTTCTCCGGGGGGTGATACAATTTTGCCTATGGATTAGAAAAATCGTTAACGATTGTAGTAAAGGGGTTTATCAGGTAGAGGTGCGCTAAAAATTTTCCCAAAGCTTATTAGGTCAGGGCGCAAGCTCAATAATCCGCTTACACACCGAAGTAATTTTCAATAGATGAAGAGTTGTTGGAGCAGGCTGATGACGTTGCAGGAATTACAAAGTCAGGCATTGCAGTTGCCGATTAGCGATCGCTGGCGCTTAGTCCAGTCATTGTTGAGTTCCATTCAACAAGAAACGTTAGTGTTTAGCTCCCCAACCCCAAGTGTAAATTCGTTTGCTAGTCTCGCCCCCTGGACTCAAAGCTTAATCGGTGTGATGCAGTTAAATGCAGAAAATCCTCCAGATATTTATGTGGATTATCTGGAGGAGAAATATAGTTGAGGCAAGTATTATTTGACAGTGACGTTTTGATCGATGTTCTAGCTCAACGTCAACCATTTGTTACAGCATCCGCCCAAGCATTAAACAGGGCGACACAGCCAAAGGTGCAAGGGTTCGTCTCAGGTCATGCTGTGACAAATATTTTTTATATTTTGCGTCGTCAGGTTGGCAGCGAAACAGCACGAGAGCTTGTATCAAGGTTATTACAGCACCTTCAAGTTGCCAGCATTACAGACGAGGTTATTCGGGCTGGATTGCAAAGCTCTATTACGGACTTTGAAGACGCTGTGACAAGTGAAGCTGCAAATGCCGCAGGAGCAGAAGTTATTGTGACCCGAGATACACCTGATTTTGCTGCTTCAGTCATCCCCGTAGTATTACCAGAAGAGTTTTTGGCGATGCCGTTGGAGTAAGTGCTTGATGGCGCTGCATAACAAGTCGCTGCACCGGAACGCCGAGATATGGTCGGTTGAGTTGCCAAAGTTATCTGCGGCGGGTGATTAGGAACGTTATCAGCTAGAGGCGATCGCCCCAAACTCATACCAACTCACACTGCTCTTGCAGTAGCTGCCGACAGACAGTAACGGGCTGTCGCTCGGTCATGGCCTGAGTCAGGGCTGAGTAAGCCGCCTGATGCTGCTGAATCAGAGTTTTTGCCTGCAGCAGCGCCCAGCGCTCTCTCATGGCGCTTTGGCTGGGGGCTAGCTGCAAGTTCATACAGACTGAGCGTAGCTTTTGGCGATCGTCATCGCCGCCAATGGCGCTGCCGTAGATCACCTGCTCAGCCGCAATACCCGCCATCCACACCAGACAAAACTGATTTAAAGACTGGGCTGAAATCTGACCTTGAGACAAAGCCTGCTCTAAGGATTGGGTATCAAAAACAACGCCTCCTAACCCTGGCAAACCTCTGCGCCAGGTTTCCCAGGGGCTGAGGGTATAGTCTACGACGGGAATTTGCAGCAGATGGGCAATGAGAAAATGTCCGGCCTCATGGTGCAAAATCCGCTCCCGATAAGCCGAAGACGTGCGCTCTAAGCCATCAACGGCGATCGCCCCTAGCCGTCCGCCCAGCCCCAACTGGTCAAAAGTAACAATTCCCAATAAGCCCACCGTAACCACCGCTGGAATCAGGGGTGAAACCTGCAGCAGCGGCCCTAAGAGGCTGGCCATCGTGACCGTAAAGATACTGACGGCAATTAGGTTGAGCGTTGTTTGTCGCATTATTGTGTCGGGGCTGTGGGCGCTGGCCCCGCGCCTTCCTTGTAGAATGTCTCTAGGCTATTGCGATCGCCTACAAAGCGCCAGTGCCAGGGTTCATAGCTGATTCCCTGGGGGTTATCTCTGGGAAATGAAAGCTCAAAGTCATATCGAGCCGCATTTTTTTGCAACCAGCGGAAGGCAGGGGTATTTTCAAAGGCGACCTCTAAATCGACATTGGGGCGAGAACTGTCGGCAATGTCAATTGCGTAACCCGTGTGATGCTCACTGTAGCCCGGGGGGGCACTCACCTCAGCTCGCACTGTCGCAGTCTGAGTTCGTTCGGCCTTGACCTGAAAAAACAGATAGTCTTGCTCCTCAAGCGTTCTGAAGCCAGAAACCGGACGCAGCCCTACCCCCTCTGCTCTAGCCTGAGCCTGCATGTCTAAAAACTTTTCGGTAGCCGCCGCCTGTAGCTTAATGCTGCCGTCAGCCACTACATTTGTCAGGCGATCGCGGGAAACTTCTGCGTAGGCCCGGTGCCCTAAGACCGTTGGCAGCTGATCGGCTGTGGACGTCGTGCTTAGCGAGAGCGGCGTTGAGGTGATTGGGGTAGATGCTGCTGCCCCAGTATTTGTCTCAGTATTTATCTCAGCCTGAGAAAAGTTTGTCGCAGTCTGAGACTGACTCAAAGACGTTGCTTGCCACGCTGCCAATGCTCCCAGACCCACAGCAATCGCAACGCCTAGTGCTAACCAAAATCCTAACCAAAGCCTGCGAGAAGACGGCTTGCGATCGCTAACCGATCCCTCCCGCAAAGCCTCTGGAATGTCATCCATAGCTGTCAGTGCTAGTCAATCGGACTCATCATACCCCTTTCGTGGGCAAAGACCCACCAGACGCTTTGATTCTAGCTTGCCAGATGGCCTACTGAGCCACCCGCTGAGCGCTGAGAATTTGCTGAATACGCTCCTGACTGTCCTGCAGGTGAGCCAGGGTGCTCACGTCGAGGTCACCGCTGTGTCTGAGCACCCGGCCAATGTCGCGCTCTAGCTGCCGGAGCTGATAGCGGGCAATGACTCTGGCATCTTCAGGCGCAGACATAGTTTCATAAACTGTCACCAGTTCTAAAAAATTAGTCGGCTGGCTGTAGCTGCGTAGCACCAGGCTGCTCAAAATATTTAAATAGTGTCGCTGTAGTCCCCGCCGCAGCAGCCCTATCTGAGTAGACTCGCCTTTGAGTTCGCTCCAAATTCCCTGCTGCAGGCTGTCAAACAAGTCAGGGAGGGTCAGCACTTCTGCTGAGCCAGCCTTCAGCTCTAGTTCCTGAATTCGAGATAGGCGATTAGCTGAGAGCAGGTCAAGCAGGGTAACGCCTTGCAAAAAAGAAACCCGGTCGTAGATGGGGTAGTCAAGGGACGCAACCAGAGGATAGCTACCCCAGTGAAACCAGCGATCGGGGGCGAGCTGATTGAGCAGATTAGGGGAAAAGCTAAAGGCGTCTGCGGCAAACACATAGGTCTGTAGAGTCTCCAGCGCCTGCTGCTGTTTTTCTAGGGTAGTGGGTTCAAAGGGCAGTCGGCCACTGACATCCCCAGGATGCTGCCGATTGAAGCGCTGGCCACCGACGTAGTTAGATACCGTCAGCGCCTGACTAAAGTAGTAGCTAAATACCGTCTCGAAGCGATCGCGCAGCATCCCGTAGCTTTCGTCGGGCAGCAGATAGCCGTCTTCTAAGCGCTGCCAGACGGCCTGAGCATTTTGCATCTGCCACTGGGCGTACTGCAGCGGATCGTTGCTGAGATCAAAAGCGTTGGTTTCAGGATCGAGAAAGCTAAAGGCATCTTCATCGGTGCCGTAGGTTAGCTCAGGCTGGTTGACTCGGTTGGCGATCGCCTCTAGTTCAGGTCGCTCTAGCTGAGGGTGAACTGCCCCGGTGGGCTTATAGCCATACTCGATCGCCCATTCGTCGTAAGGGCCAAGCCGCATGGGAAAATAGTCGCCCTGGGTCGTTCCTGGCGGGGCTAGGTTGATCGGGAAATAGTCCATCAGGGAGCTGACTAGGCCCCGCGATCGGGTGATTTCGGGGTTGTTGAGTTCTTCCGGGGACAGCATCAGACTACCGCGAAAGTTGTGCCTTAGCCCGAGCGTGTGTCCCACTTCATGGGCCGTGAGCGCCCGCAGGTATTGATGCGTGTAGGTATCGAGATTTAAGCGATCGGTACCAATCTGCACTGTGGTTAGTGCCAAAGCACCAAAACTGGCCTGCTGAGAGGCGACCAGCCCCGCACAGCGCTGCTGCATCTGCTGCTGAAAGGCTGTGGGAACGGCAGCTAGCTGCTGCGGGTTGGCTAAGAGCTGAGGTAAAGTCCCGCGTGACTGAGCCATCATCCACTGGGCCAGATAGTTTTGATAGCGATGCCCACAAAACTGACCCGACTGGCCAAAAAGCTGATCGCTGGGGCCGAGATTGGTGGTTAAAGTACTATAGTTTCCGGTCAAGTGGCGAATCACATTGGCATCGATCACAATGTCAGCGTCTAAAATTTCACCCGTGAACGGACTAACCCGCGATGGCCCCAAAGCCTCGGCCCAGGGCTGGAAAGAATCTGACCAGCGAATTGTGTTGTAGCGAATATCGGCTGGGTTCCAGTCGGCATCGTCTGGCATTTGCTGGACTTCGATCGCATTTTGAAACCCAATTTTCTCAAAGGGTTCATTCCACATCAGCACGCCTTCGCGGATGGCTGAGCGGTATTCTTCGGGCACCGTGTTTTCAATCCAAAAGACAATCGGCTCTCGCGGCGGTGAAAGCTCAGCATCAGGATCTTGCTTTTCAAGGTGCCAGCGCTGGATATAGCGAACAAAGGGATCTTGACGACGGTAGTCCAGCGTTTGGAAAGCGGTGACAAAATAGCCCACCCGCTCATCGGCGAGGCGAGGCTGATAGCCATTACCGGTCGGCAGCTCTGACAGGCTGTAGTGAACTCCCAGACTAAAGCCACGAGCATCAGGAATACTGGTGAATCCAGAGAATAAAAAGCCGTCGCCACCGCCAGAAAATCCTAAAACTGACTCAAGCTCAAGATTTGAAGGGAAGTTTTGGATTTTGTCTGGGTCAACATAGGAAGTACTGGCGTTGAGAGTATAGCTGCCCAGCCCCCAGCTCAAAGCCGCAATGACGCCAGCAGGATCGTCATTTAGCAGCAGGCTGCTCAAATCTATTAGCAGCACCTCGGTTTCAGGCTGAATGCTGATGATGTTTAAGGCCGAAAGAACCGAGTCGCTATAGGAGCGCTCTTGCAGAGCCTGTTGCCCTGGCAGATCGGACTGGTTGCGAAAGTAAATGTTGGGAACAACTAAATGCAGCTTGTTGTTAGGCACTCGTTTGAACTGAATCAGAGCATCATTAATCGGCCAGCCACTAAACAGTCCGGCTTCCCCAATGCCGGAATCTAAGGTGGCAACCAGCAGATAGTTGCGGTTGAGCTGCTGAGGCTTAATGGCTAGATAGAGCGTCCCCTTGTCAGTATCTCGATAGAGGGTAAAAAGACCCTCTATTTTCTCCATGCCCTGAATAGTTTCGGCAAAGGGCCGCAAACCAGCAGGCCGATTGTTGCTACCTGACGAATTGCTGGTCTCTGCTTTAGCGGCAGACTGCTGGTTGACTCCGGCTGCATCGGCCCCCGCTATACCTAGCTCAGCCCCTTGAAATTCGATGGGCGCGGCAGCTCCGGCGATCGCCAGCCACAAGAGCGGAACCGATGTGCTTAACCAACTCCATCGTGGCTGTATCCAACCTGTTCGTCTGCAGGCTACTCTAATCACTCAACTGGCTCCATCTTTAGTGCTGGCTTTTGCGGCAATATTAGTCCCAATTTGACCTGTCAGCTAGGAAAACCAGGCAATCGAATCGAAATAAAAGATTTAGAACCTGTAGATTAGGGCGACAGTTCGTAGTTGGTGCTTCAGCGCTAAAGCGCTGACTACTAACCCTAATTTCTAGCTGTATTTCTCGCTAGAAGTGGCCTCTAGGTTGAAGAGAACCTGTAGCGTTTGCATGGCCTGTCGGCGGGCTTCGATGTCACGCTGCGCTCTAAGCTGCACCATCGGGTCGTGCAGAATTTTGTTGACGATGCCGCGCGTTAGCGCTTCAATCACCGCCTGATGCTTATCTGTAAATTCAGAGCCGAGTCGAGAGAGTGCTTTTTCTAGCTCCTGCTCACGAATGTCTTCAACTTTGCTGCGCAGACTGCTAATGGTAGAAACGGTGTCAAGCGATCGCCACCAGTCTACAAAAGCTTCAATCTCCTCTTCCAGTAAAGCCTCGGCTTCAAGAGCCATCTGCCGCCGATTTTCCTGGTTTTGGGCAACGACCATTTTGAGATCATCTACGTTAAAAGCACGCACGTTGGTGAGTTCATTGACGTTGCTGTGAACGTTACGCGGTACGGCAATGTCAAACAGCATTAGCGATCGCGGCGCGACTAAAACGGTTTCTAAGTGAGTTCGAGTAATTAGCGGCTCGGTAGCGGCTGTGCAGGTAAACACCAGATCGGCCTCTAGCACCTGCTCAAGCATTTGCTCCAGGGTGCCGGTCTGCATAGGACTGTGGCTAAACTGGGCGGCTAGGGCATCGGCTCGTTCTATTGAGCGGTTGAGGATAGTAATCTGCGTGGCTCGCTTGGAGAGCAGGTGCTGCACCAGCAGCCGCGCCATTTTTCCAGCTCCTAAAATCAAAATTCGGCGCGATTCCAGATCGCCTATTTTCATACAGGCTAGTTCGGCGGCGGCAGAGCTAATAGAGACGGCCCCGGTGCCAATGCTGGTTTCGGTGCGAACGCGCTTGCCAGCGGTAATTGCCTGCTTCAGTAAGCGATTGAGAACGCGCCCGACTCCCTTGTGCTGCTGTCCGAGCTGGTGGGCATGTTTTACCTGAGACAAAATTTGCCCTTCCCCCAGCACTAGGCTATCGAGTCCGGCGGCTACTCGCATCAGGTGCATGACAGCGTCCTGATGCAGCAGAATGAACAGGTGACGGCGCAGCTCCGGCAGTGAAACCTGGCCGTAGTCTGCCAAAAACTGACTGACTTCCCGAATGCCTTGTTCGGTATCCTTGATCACCAGATGCAGCTCTAAGCGATTACAGGTGCTGAGAATGCAGACTTCTTCGATGTGAGGGTAGCTGCAGAGTTGGGCGATCGCATCAGCCGTCTGGGGCGTTGGAATACTGAGCTTTTCACGAACTTCGACCGGCGCTGTTTTGTGGCTAAGGCCAACAACGGCAATATTCATTCTTCCTCCCGAAGATTTATGATCTGCGCTGCCCCATGAGCGATCGCGCTAGGGCTAAATTATGACTTTAAAGCTCAGGCTCGTTTGACCTGGCACTGAGTAGCTCCTGAGAGCGCCTAAAAGCTCTGAAGCTAAGAACTAAACCAGCATTTTGAACTTATGAATAAATCGGCCTCGACTCAAGGAAACTCAACAAAAATCCATCGAACCGCTTTTTCTGATTTTTTTGGGTCAAGACAAACGAGAACAGAACGACGTCAGGTGCTCTGAGGTAGCCAGCAGCATGTCGTTCTATTCCCATCTTAAGCAATTTGCTCCGGTAAACCCTGATTGAGCTTATTAGCCAGAGCCAACTAGAACTTCCTTAGTGCAGCTGCAGCGTCTTAGGAGACTCCACCATGTGAATGGTATCGACAAAGCGAGCCGTCATTGACTGGTTAGAGATGACCAAAGACTGGGTGCGCACCCCGCCGTGGAAGAAACGAACGCCTTCCATCAGGACACCAGGGGTAATGCCGCAGGCGGCGAACAGCACGGTTTCGCCAGAAGCGAGTTCATCAGCGTTGTAGACTTTGTCAGGCTCATTAATGCCCATATCTGACAGCCGCTTGAGGTTGGCCTCTTTGCTTTCGCCAATCAGTCCGGTTTTGACAATGGCCGGATCGTAGATCAGCTGCCCCTGAAAGTGACCGCCTAGGCAGCGCATTGCTGCCGCCGAAATCACGCCTTCTGGCGCGGCTCCAATACCCATGAGCGCGTGGATGTTTGTACCGGCAAAAGCGCAGGAGATAGCGGCTGAGACATCGCCGTCAGTGATCAGGCGTACTCGGGCACCGGCGTCACGAATTTCTTTGATTAGCTCAGTATGGCGATCGCGCTGCATGACCACAACTACGAGTTCGTTGATGCTGCGATCAAGGCACTCGGCCAAAATCTTGAGGTTTTCGGTGGCTGATTTATTAATATCAACTTTGCCTTTAGCCTGGGGCGGCGCGGCTAGTTTTCGCATGTAAAAGTCAGGGGCCGCGAACAAGCCGCCTTTCTCTGAAATTGCTAGCACCGCCATTGAGCCGTTCTGTCCGTAGGCAACCAGGTTAGTCCCTTCACACGGGTCAACGGCTATGTCGATTTCGATTAGCTCGTCGGGGTTGCAGTAGTCTTTGGCATCAGGCTGAGTACAAATACCTACTTCTTCACCGATATAGAGCATCGGCGCATCGTCCCGTTCGCCCTCACCGATGACAATTCTGCCACGCATGTAGATCTTATTCATCCGCTCCCGCATGGCTTCCACGGCCACTTGGTCAGCGGTGTCTTTTTCGCCTTTGCCCATCCAGTGAGCCGAGGCGATCGCCGCTTGTTCGACAACCTCAATGATTTCTAGACCGAGGGTAGTTTCCACGAGATATTTCCTCTAAACTGCGGATTCTGCGTTGGTTTTTTGTAGACCGATCTCAACCAAAAGTCTATCAGAATGGGGGATCGGGAAACAGGCTGGCGTGCTTCTAAAGATCCTGTTGTGATTTTTTCCCTAATCGCCTCATTCTTTCCTAAGCTGCAGCCATTACACTACTGATTGAGTGTTTTAGAGCAATAGGTTTAGATCGCTATGGATGCTGCCGCACTCTGGCAACGGTATCAAGACTGGCTATTTTATGATGCGGGATTGGGTTTCTATCTCGATATCAGCCGCACCCGCTTTGACAATGCGTTTGTGGAGCAAATGCAACCCCGCTTTGATCAAGCCTTTAAGGATATGGCCGCGCTTGAAGCCGGGGCGATCGCCAATCCTGACGAAAACCGCATGGTGGGGCATTACTGGCTCAGAGATCCCGATTTGGCCCCCACAGCCGCAATCAGCCAGGAAATCATTGACACATTAGTTCATATTGAAGACTTTGCCAGCAAAGTGCGCACAGGGGTAATTCATCCCCCCGACCAGGAAAAATTCACCGACATTCTTTCTATTGGTATCGGCGGCTCGGCGCTGGGACCTCAGTTTGTAGCCCAGGCACTGGGGCCAGATTTTCCGCCCCTAGAGGTGCATTTCATCGACAACACCGATCCAGAGGGCCTAGACCGTATCTTTGCCCGCATCTCTGAGCGCTTGGCCACAACCCTGGTAATTATCACCTCCAAGTCCGGCGGCACTCAAGAAACCCGCAACGGCATGATTGAGACAAAGTACCGCTACGAGCAGCAGGGGCTGAATTTCTCAAAGTATGCGATCGCGGTGACTGGCGCAGGCAGCAGTCTAGACAAGATGGCTCACAGCGAAGGCTGGCTAGCCACTTTCCCCATGCACGACTGGGTGGGCGGACGCACGTCTGAGCTTTCAGCCGTGGGGCTATTGCCCGCAGCGCTACAGGGCATCGATATTCGCTCAATTTTGGGGGGCGCTAAGCAAATGGACAGCGTCACTCGGATCCCAGAGCTGAAGCAGAACCCGGCGGCTTTGCTGGCCCTAGCCTGGTACCACGCTGGCAACGGCAAGGGCGAAAAAGACATGGTGATCTTGCCCTACAAAGACAGCCTGCTGCTGTTTAGCCGCTATCTGCAGCAGCTAGTGATGGAATCTTTGGGCAAAGAGAAAGACCTAGATGGCAACGTGGTCTATCAGGGCATCGCCGTCTATGGCAACAAAGGATCGACCGATCAGCACGCCTATGTACAGCAGCTACGAGAAGGGGTGCCCAGCTTTTTGTCACGTTCATTGAAGTGCTAGAAGATCGTCACGGCGAGTCAGTGCAGGTTGAACCTGGGGTCACCTCTGGCAACTATCTGTTTGGTTTTTTGCAGGGTACCCGGCGGGCGCTGTTTGAGAATGGCCGGGAGTCAATCACCTTAACGATTCCCCAGGTCAATGCTCATACAGTAGGCGCTCTGATTGCCCTTTACGAACGCGCTGTGGGCTTTTATGCCTCTTTAGTCAACATCAATGCCTATCACCAGCCTGGGGTTGAGGCGGGTAAAAAGGCAGCAGCCAGTGTCTTAAACCTGCAGCTTCAGGCGGTTCAAGCCCTCAAGAATGCCGGAGGGCCTCTATCTTTGCAGGCTTTAGCAGAAAAAATGGGGGCGGTGGCTGAAATTGAGACAGTTTATACGCTGATGCGGCATCTCCATGCCAACCAGCAGCAGGTTGTCATCAACGGTGATTTAGGCAATCCCACAGAAATTACGCTGGTAGCAAAATAGGTTCATCACTCTGGCTGCTTGAGGGGTTCGACGGCCTCAGCCGGGCCTAGCACCGTCACGTAGGGCAGTACAAAAAACTCCTCAGCAACGGCTTGAGCCTGTTCTACCGTCACTGCCGCGATCGCCTGACAAAACTGCTGGTCAAATTCCAGACCCAGCCCGATGGTTTCATACCAGCCCAGCAGTTGAGCAATCTGGGCGTTGGTTTGCTTGCCTAAAGCGTACTGCCCCAGCAGCTTGTTTTTGGCTGTCTGTAGCTTCTCTGGCAGCAGCGATACGCTACGCAGTCGCTCAACCTCAAACTGTAGACCCTCCAAGGCGATCGCCGTATTTGCCGGAGCCGTACCGATATAGGCAACAAACTGCGAACCGCCAATGCGGGTCGGGTAAAAAGCTGAAACATCATAGGCTAGCCCCCGCTTTTCGCGCAGTTCAACAAACAGGCGGCTGGAGAGGCCATTGCCAAGATAAGTATTGAGCAGCTTTAGGGCAGCGTAGGCCGGATGCTTGACTGCCGCCGCCTGGTAGCCCACCATCACAATTGACTGATGAGTCTCTTGCACCAGCACAGAGCGAACCGGCTGGGTTGGCTGCACCGGAAAAAGCAGCGGCGGAATTGGTGCTGTCGGCGTCGGCCAGTTACCAAAGACACTGCCAGCTAAATCAGCTGCCTGCTCTACAGTAATTCGCCCTGCAATACTAACCACCATATTGTCAGGGCGAAAATAGGTCTGGTGTGCCCGTAACAGCACTGCCCGGTCGAGAGCAGCCAGACTTGCTTGAGTGCCGATAGCAGGCAAGGCGTAGGGGTGATCGCCGTAGAGAATCTGCCGGAGCTGGTTATAGGCAACCGTAAAGGGTTGTTCCTGCATTGACTGGATGCCTTGGAGAGCCAGCCGCTGCTCTAACTCAAACTCAGCCTGGGGCAGGGTGGGAAAACGCAAAATCTGTCCTGCCAGACTTAGC
The DNA here is from genome assembly GCA_012032345.1 of Leptolyngbyaceae cyanobacterium RM1_1_2. Lineage (GTDB taxonomy): Bacteria > Cyanobacteriota > Cyanobacteriia > Phormidesmidales > Phormidesmidaceae > Sphaerothrix. The sequence continues at coordinate 78,691 of JAAUQI010000008.1, forward strand.
ATCTCAGCGAAGTCACCAGAAACGGTCTTGAGGCTGAGCAGGCTGTAGTCAGCGGAGGCATCTGTCCCCAAGCTGGCCCCAACCGACTCGACCCGTTCGGCAATTTCCATAGAGCTAAGACCAGCGGCTCCCTTGGTCAGCAGCGCCGCCAGCAGGTTAAACAGTCCGGCCTGCGATCGCAGCTCGTAGCCTGTGCCTGCCCGCACAAAAATACGAGCTGAGACAATATCAGCGACCGGATTTTCAGCGACTAGGATGGTTAAGCCGTTAGATAAGACCGTGCGATGGGTTAAGGGTGGGCTGACAGAGGTTGATACAGTCACTCGCAGAAGACAACTCTAAAAATTTTGGCGTATAGACAAAGTATCATAGCGAACTCCGCCACCTAAGTGTTCAAGCTGAGACTTAGGCAGGCTGTAGAATCGTGGCGACATAGCTGTCGGGGGAGAGATACTGCTGGGCTAGCCGTTGCAAATCGGTACTGGTATAAGCCTGAATCGTTTGGGGATAGGTCATACAAACTTCGGGCTGAGCAATTGTGCTGTAGTAGCCATAAAGACCTGCTAGCTGTCCCGGCGTTTCGGTAGAGAAGGCATAGTCGTTACACAGCAGCCGACGGCAGCGGCTGAGTTCCCCTGAATCAATCGGCGTAGCAGATAAATCGGCTAGGCGATCGCGGATAATGGCTTCAACCATCGTCACATGCTCAGACGACAGCCAAACATTAAGCGTAAATAGGCTGCTGTCGCGCTGTAGTGAAAAGCTGCTGCTAATGTCTTGAACTAGCTGCCGTTCTTCTCGTAGCTCTCTCACCAGTCGAGAAGAGCGGCCCTCTGCCAGCAGCACCGATAGCAAATCTAGCCCGTACCCCTGCTGAATTTGATCAACGCCGGGGCCTATCCACGCCATTGTTAGGCGAGCCTGACCTAAGCGGGGTAGCTGCAGCACCTGCCGCTGGATCCCCTCAATTTTGGCCTCGATTTTGACTAGGGGACTGCTGTCTTGGCGGGGCGGCTCGACCTGATGAGCAAAGGCGCGAAAGGCGTGAGTCACCATTTCTAAGGCTGGTTCTAAGGCAAGCGCGCCGACGATTACCACCGTCATGTTCTCTGGCTGATAGTAAGCCTGGTGAAAATGACGCATTTCTTCCGGCGATCGCTGGTTGAGCAGAGCTTCGGTGCCTAAAACGGGTCTGCCGTAGGGATGGGCTGGGTAAAGCCGCTCACACATCGCTTGAAAGCCCAGCCAGTCAGGATCATCCATTGACTGCCGAATTTCTTCTAGTACTACACAGCGCTCTCGGACAAATTCATCTGCCGGAATCGAAGCGTGCAGCAGCAGGTCAGCTAAGCAAGGCAGGGTTTCAGCCAGTCCATCTGCCGCGATCGCCAAAAAGAAATGGGCATAATCGTGGCTGGTGGCCGCATTTGTCATGCCCCCCCGGCTCTCAATGGCCGAGTCAAACATTCCGGGCGGTAGCCGATCGGTGCCCTTAAAAATCATGTGCTCTAGAAAGTGAGCCATGCCTGACCAGTCTGCTGGCTCTGCGATCGCCCCGGCTTTGACCCAGACATCAGCGACGACCACAGGGGTTGCTTTAATCTCCTGATGAATGACCGTCAAGCCGTTTTCGAGGCGCACAACAGCAGCCGGAAAGTCTGATCTATTCAAGCTATTCAAAGGCTTTGATCCAATTTTTCAATTTCAAACAGCGGCTGAGACCAGACATAAATTTTCCCAGCATGAGAAAATTCACGGACGATTAATATGAGGTTAAATCATAGACAATTTTCAGTCAACCGAGATACTGTACGGCCAAACCATCAGCTGTTCAGGCACGGGCCAGCCAGCAAAAAGTCCTCTACAAAGCTTGTAAAGGACTTTTCAAAGCTAGAAAGTTCACCACAGCGCCGTCTTACCTCAGTCTTCGACCTGGTAGAACCAGGTGGGTACCTCAGCACCGATTTTAAGTTTCCGGGTGCAATGCCCGGTTTACTGCCACCGACACGATCGGGTTCCCTTGTACTAAAGACATAGATCGTAAAACATTGTTGGCAGTCACCAACGCCGCAGTAGAACTTGCTGACTATCATAACCAAAGCGCCTTGGTAGAGTGCAAGGGGGAGAGCCGAATTTTTTACTGACTGATTGGGGACATAATGCCCGAAAATCCTGCTATGCCTGCTCCTATCACCCTACTAACCGATTTTGGTAGCCGAGATATTTATGTCGGCACGCTCAAAGGCGTTATTGCCCGCATTGCTCCCCAAGCCGTCGTCATTGACCTCAATCATGAAATTGCCCCCCAGGATGTTTTAGCGGCTAGTTTTAATCTCAGAATGGCCTATCGATATTTCCCAGACGGCACTGTTCACGTCGCGGTTGTCGATCCGGGGGTAGGAACGCCGCGACGGGCGATCGCGCTGCAGACGCCCCAGGGCTACTTTGTCGGCCCTGACAATGGCCTTTTTAGCGGTGTTCTGGCAGAGACTACGGTTTTGGCTGCTGTCGAACTCAATCACCCGGTCTATTGGCGATCGCCCCAGCCTAGCCAGACTTTTCATGGCCGCGATATTTTTGCTCCCGCAGGGGCTTATCTGGCTAAGGGCACACCCCTAGCTTTGCTGGGCACTGCCGTTGATTTAGCGACGCTAAAACGCCTGCCGGAAGTAGGGTATACTCCGACTGAGGCTGGTTTGAGCGGTACGGTGCAGTATATTGACCGCTTCGGCAATCTGATTACCTCCATTCCAAATAGAGTGCTGGGCCAAAAGCAGTGGCAAAGAAAATGGGTAGTCCACCTCGATATCTTAGAAATTAAAGCGGTACAAGCCTATGCCGAGCAGCCAGCCGGAGAACTAGTAGCGCTAATGGGCAGTCACGGCTGGGTTGAGATTGCTATTAGTTGCGGCAGCGCAGCAGCAGACCTCAAAGCTGCTGTCGGCGATCCGGTAGAAGTTTGCTGGATCGACTAGGCACCCCCAGACCTAAAATAGACTCACCCGGTAAGCTAATTCGGCCTTGATCTCGCTTAACAACCTGTTCTTTACCAATGTCGCCAGGCACTTTTTTCCTGCAAACCCTATGCCGTACTGGGACGCCAATATCGCCTCGGCATAGAGCAGCTCAGGCGATCGCCAATCACGCAGCTGCTCTACAGCCGCCCAGTCAGCAATTATTGAAAGTCGTTCAAGAGCTGCGATCGCCTCAGAGCGGCTGGCCTGTCCATTTGCCTCAGACGCCTGAGAATATAGCGCCCTACGTCTGCGAAGAAATCCAAGAAATGGTCGAAGTGCTGCAAGCCGTGCCGCTCAGAATCAAGGAGCTACCCCAGCTTTGGCTGTTGCACTACAGCCTGATTGAGTCATTGGTAGCTGATATGCTCTGGAGCATTGCCCGCAGCGATTACGAAACCCTACGGCTGCTAGAGGGCGTCAAGGCGCTGCTGCAGCCAGCGATCGCCCCGCCTCGGCCTGGCATTCTGCGGCTCGTTGCCGTGCTGTGCCTACAGACCGACCAGCGGCGGCAGCTTTTAGATTTAGCGACTCGAGCCAGCCCTGACCCAGAGCATTGGCTGATTGAGCCTGTTAGCTTACAAATTGATGACGGTGATTTGTGCCAGCGATCGCTACAGTCAGCTCAATTACTGACTCAGCTCAATCAGCGGATTCAGCGGTTAACCCCCAGCTTAGGGCCACTGCTAGAAGGGCTGGATGTTGAGCTGCTGCAGCCGCTACAGCCCTGGCAGCGAGGTCAGCTACAGTTTATTTTACAGCTTGAGTTTGTGCCGCAGAGTGCTGATGTGCCACTGCCCCTACCTGTAGCTGCCGCTTTCTCTCCCAGGCTTGACCTGTTTCAACCTGCCTCCAAGCAAAACTTAGTGCCAGCTTCCTCCGAGTCTGTCTGGATTACACTAGCCGAACCAGCCTGGGTGCAGCAGTTTTCTCAGCACGTTGCCCAGCAAAGCCTGGTAGCAATTCTACCGGAGGCAGCGCAGGTTGAAGGCTTGGCACCTGTTGCAGAAACTCAGACTGCTTTTACACACTGGCTGATAGCAGAAACCAGCGCCATCGTCGAGGGATTGCAGGACAATCGCCAGCTATTCCAGCCTGCTTTTTTTCGGCAACCGATTTTGCTCTGTGATTTGCTGCCGCGACTGCTTTGGTCTGTCAGCCGCAGCACTCATGCGGCCATGCAATTAATCGGCGGCATTACGGCCCGACAGCTTCAACCTGAAGGAGTTTGGCAAACGGGCTGTCTGCAACTAAAGGTCAATCTGCACATCCAGATGGCTCAGGCAAGCTGGCAGTTTGACGTCAGTACGGGTCTGAGTGTGGATAACTCAGCGCCTCGGTTTTTAGAGAGTGCCATTCAGCTGGCCCCGGGTAGATTTGCCTGCTATCAGTCAGTTACAAAATCTAGAGCAGATGGTTCAGCAAGAAATTCAGCAGCGATCGCCAGAGGTAACGGGTTTTTTGAGGGGAACGGCAATCGAGGTTTTGAGTGAGACAGCCAGTAGTGCCCAAAATGGTCGCCTTCGGCTGACGCTAGAGCTACAGTTCGTAGCAGAGCACTAATATCTTTATCAGGCTATGTCTTCGCTGCAGCCACTTTATGCCTATGCCCTCTGTCGCTCCCTGCAACAGCCAGTTCAGCTCCCTGCTGGCATTGCGGGGGCGCTAGCTGTAATTGATAATGGCACTCTGTCAGCCCTAGTGGAGCCTGATACTTTCTATGAGGCGATCGCCGCTGATGATACTCAGCTGATGGCAGCGGTCGTTATTCACGATCGGGTTCTCTGTCAGGTTTTTGAGTCTATAGCTTTGCTGCCGCTGCGCTTTGGCACTCGATTTGCTTCTCAAGCTGCCCTCCTAGCGCATTTGGAAACCTACGGCGATCGCTATTTGCAGCAGCTTCAGGCGCTTGAGGGCAAGGCCGAGTACCTGCTAAAGCTCATGCCTGCCGCGATTGACCTGCCAGAGATTACCCCCGGTTTAAAGGGGCGCGACTACTTTTTAGCCAAAAAACAGCGGCTACAGACTCAGACGAATGCCCAGCAGCAGCAGCAAGAGGAGCTAGCACAGCTATGGGTAGAGATCAATCAGCTAGCAGCCCCAGTCCAGTCAGAGCCGCTGCGAGAAGGTGCTGAACGAATTTACCTCTTGTTAGAGCCAGCTCAATACTCGCGCCTGCTGCCGCAGATAAACCTCTGGCAGCAGCAATACTTATGGTGGGAAATTAGCCTAAGTCAGGCCCTGCCGCCTTATCACTTTTTAACTTAAAAGCAGCTACGCTAAGATCAATTCCCAAAAACTGCATCCCCATTCAGTCCTGGTAGCCCTATGACAACGCTTAAGCTCACTGTTCCGACTATGGCCTGTGGTGCCTGTACCTCCACCATTACACAAGCCATCCACAAAGTTGACCCTGACGCTGAAGTTGAGGCCGATCCGTCAACAAAGCTGGTCAAAATCAACACGGTTGCCTCCAACGCAGAGATCACCGAAGCGATCGCGGCGGCTGGCTATCCTATTGCCTGAATCAATTTGCCTAATCTAAGGGCAGAGCGACTCTCATGCTGAAAGAAACAAAAATACATAAGCTGTTTTCCAGTCTGAGAGCAGAAAGTTTAAAGAATGTTATCTAATTTACAGTCCCTCCTTCACTGAGGATTCATAATTGAGCATAAGCATTCTTTAGTTTGTTTCTAAGCCAGCGTCTTTAACAGAAGCCTGGTTTGGCGGTATATTAGAGGACTCTTATTTCGAGTTTAATACTCCAATAAATTAAAAACATAAATCAATCCGTTAAATCATGTATTTGCGCAGTCCGGCCACTGGCCGGACTTTTTTTGGATGATTTACTCTTCAGCAGGCGCGAGGACAAAAAATAAATCCGCCTGGGTATAGTCGGTAGTTTGGGATGTGGTCAGACTGATACTGTGCAGCGTACCGAGAAAGCGCTGTATTTCCAGGAAGAAGGGGGTGTCAGGGCTAACCCCAATAGCCCGATACAGCATGGACAAGGTAGATCCCATATTGATATAAAAATAGCTATCGTTATCAGATGGAAAAGGCGCGATCGCATTTTGAAACGTTGTGTGTTCAGCCAAGGGTTCATGCGGTCGCGGATTTAGCAGTCGCCTTAAAGACTGCGATCCCACCGTTAGGGAGAGCACATCATCAGCAGGCCAGCCATAGCCTATAACGTCACTTAGCTCTTCGTCTTCTGCCAGGGCGATTTCCCAGCGGGTAGCCTCTGCTCCGTTAATAGTTCGAGGCTCTACAGTGACGCTATTCACTGCCAGAACCCGATCGATTGCCTCAAGGGCCGCTTCAGCCGCCGGGCGATCGCTGGTCTGCAACATCAGGCCGATACCGAGTTCAATCTGCGGCTCAAACTCACTAATCAAACCTTCACGGCTAGGAAACAGAAAGAAACCATAGGCTCCATCCATCCAGGCCAGAATGTCGGTTTCCAAATCCAGGCCCGTCGCCAGGGTTACCGTAGTGTCTAACAGTGCCAGCCCTGTGTTTACCTGTTCGATATCGAGACTCTCAAACAGGCGGATTAAACTAATGCCAAATCCGCCTAGATCATAAGCACTGCTCAGCAAATAGGTAGGCGCGGGTAGCAGCGACAAGAGCGGATTTGCTCCGGTGCGCTCAGGAGTTGCTGTTATCAGGTCTTGGTCTAGATATACCCGACCCTGAGCTAGAATTCCTCCGGCCTCGACCTTGACAAAGCTTTCGAAGAAGGCATCAATTTCAGTCAGCGCCTGAGCGTTGTCAAAAGGCAGACCGGGACGCGGAAAAGGTAGCGGAAAGGGCAGCGGGAAAGGTAAGGGAAATTCAAACAGGGAAGGGTCAGCTACCGCATAGCGATTGATCTGGCCGACATTGCCAAAAAAGTAACCAGGGACTGATCGAAGTCGGGGTTAGACAGCGTTTTTTGAAAATGCGGAGAGTCTATCAGCGTTGGCGCTTGCGTCAGGTGCGTGTCAATAAGCTGACGAATAGGTGCGGCCTGGTTTGACACTATCAGGTAGCCCGGTAAAACAGCTACGGCTAGAGGAGGTACCATCGGCGGCAGTGGCTCTGGGGTCTCCGGCTCAATTTCAAACTCAGGCTCAGGGACAGCATCAGGCAGTGCTGCCGCAGGCAACAGGCGCTGGATGGCCGGATGAAGTAGAGACTGTGGAGTCTCGGGGTCGGGCTGCTCAGGGGCTGGCAGCGCCTCGGGGGGCCAAACGTAAATGGCCACGTTGCGATAAGGCTCTTCGACAAAATCTTCGTTGCGGGCGGCGGCGATTTGCTCTAAGAATCCATCAAAAGCGGCAAAATTTGCAATGGGAGCGGCCAGCAATGACTGATTCTGTAATTTAGCCGTCTCGTCTGGCAGTGGCATTAGGGCCAGAACAGCCGAGTCTCCAATCCAGGGAGCTACTGCCGTCTCGTAGGGAATTTCAAGGGGCAGATAAGGCAGTCCTCCCAGGTTGGGATCAGTGCCTGTGTAAGCTTTGACTAAGGAGAAAAGCTGAAACTGGCTGAGTTGACTCCAAGTTTCATCGGTAGTGTCTAAAATTAGGGTCATTGGGGTGTCTTCTGGCAGCAGATCGAAGGCGGAGGGTGCTGATGGTGGGGTTTCTGCAGCACTGGCAGAAACAGCAGAAACCATAAGCGCGATCGCAGTAGACAGTAAGCCTGTTTTCATGACCCTAATTTTTGGCTAAAAGCTGCCTCTACTTAAGCACATCTTGTCTGGCAGCGTAATAGGTTCAACAGGTTGCATTCTCAATCTGAGGTACCTTAAAGCTAAAGCTTGGCCCAGGGTCTAAGCTTCTCTAAGCTGAGAAATAACTAAGCCAGGGTTTCGGGGCAGTAGCCTAGGCCGCTGACAAACTGGCTACGAAAAGCTTCAATCTCTTCGCGGTCGGGGCGTCCGTGTGATACAACGGCTACCTGGTAGCGGCGCATAACATCTACTGGAGCCTGTCCTGTCTCTAAGCCCCAGAGCGCCATACGCACGCGAATGCCGGGCTGATAAAGAACACCTATTTCGTCAAGGAAGGCTCGGAAGTCTGCTAGATCGGCTGCGTCAATTCCGTCTACAAGCTTAATCTTAACGACCCAGCCATCAATTTGATGAATGACTGTCATAAACTCCAACGGCAAACGAACAGAGTGATGCAGTCGCTCAGCTACCCGAGTCGTCAAACTGGCATTGGCAATATAGTAGAGATAGTCGGTCATGGGAGGGTTTCTATCGGGTGCTACATTTCCTATTGTTGCGATAAGCACAGTTCATGAGTAGGGGAAACCTCCCCGCCTGCTGTAAGGGGTTCTCCCCAAAAGCTAATATCTGCAGTGGGGCGATTCTGCACTGTCTGAGTTTCTACTACGTCATCAATCTCGGAGCGAGGCAATATTTAGCTATCTTTCCTATGACTGCTGATTTCTCTGCCGATTTGTCTTTAGAAGCTTATCAATACAGCCTACCCCCTGCACGGATTGCCCAAAATCCGGTAGTACCCCGCGATCGCGCTCGATTACTGATAATAGATTCGCCCACTCACCATGTTCATCGCCACTTTTACGACCTGCCTCAGTGGCTGCATTCAGGTGATTTGCTCGTCTTTAACAACACTCGGGTGATTCCGGCTCGACTGTATGGGCACAAAGCCGGGGGTGCAGCGGTTGAGATTTTGCTGCTAGAAGAGCAGACACCGCTGCGGTGGCTAGCTTTGGTCAAGCCTGGCAAGCGATTGCAGCCCGGCGCTGTCATTTTGTTCGGTGATGAGCAAGTGCCTCAGCTGGTCGCTCAGGTCGTGGCAAAAGATTCCCAGACAGGCGGGCGAGTACTCCAGTTTGAGCTACCCACTGGCCTGACGTTTGCAGCTGCTCTTCAACTGCTAGGGCAGGTACCGCTGCCTCCCTACATTACTCAGTCTCAGGCGACGCCAGAACAATACCAGACCGTCTATGCCGAAAACCCTGGTGCGGTCGCTGCACCCACAGCAGGTCTGCATTTTACGCCTGAAGTCCTGCAAGATTTAGAAAAGAAAGGGATTCAAACAGCTTTTCTGACGCTCCATGTTGGGCTAGGAACTTTTCGTCCCGTCGAGATTAGCGATATTACCACCCATACTATGCACGCAGAATGGGTCAATATTCTGCCAGAGGTGGTTGAGCAAATTCAGCAAACCAAAGCCCAAGGGGGACGGGTGATTGCAGTCGGCACGACGGTGACTCGCGCTCTAGAGGGTGCGGCCCAGACAGGGCCTCTAATGCCTCATCAGGGTAAAACCAACATCTTTATTTACCCTGGCTACAGGTGGCAGGTGGTAGACGGCCTAATTACCAATTTTCACCTGCCAGGATCTAGCTTACTAATGCTGGTGAGCGCTCTAGTGGGGCGATCGCGCCTGATGCAGCTTTATCAAGAGGCGATCGCCGAGGCTTACCGTTTCTATTCATTTGGTGACGCTATGCTGATTTTGCCAGAAGGCAAATCGGCTCAGTTTTACTAGCTCTCCAGCCGTCTAAAAAATAACGCTCTGGTTAAAACCTGAGTCGTTAGCAGATGCGCTACGCTATCGCCCTTCGCTACTTTTCACACTTTAGCTAGTGCGATCGCGTTCTGTCATTTCATCTAGGCAAGCGCTACCCTTAATGGGCATAGGGAGTAGCCCTTTGCCCAGACTACGATTGACTCAACCAGAGAGGTACTGAATCATGGCGATCGCAACAGCCACTCAAATCTATACGGCTGAAGACTATCTGGCTTCAGAGGTGCAATCAGACAGTCGCCATGAATTTCGCCACGGAGAGATTGTTGAGATGACTGGGAGGACACCTGAGCACAATGAGATTACTCGCATGTTTGTCTTTCTGCTGACAGCCGCATTGCGAAAGCAGGCTTACAGCATTTTTTTCACTGATCAAAGGGTTTGGATTCCAGAGGTCAACCTATACACCTATCCTGATGCAATGATCACACCAAAACCGCTGGAGCTAAAGCCAGGGCGCAATGATACAGTGGTGAACCCGCTTTTAATTGCTGAAACGCTCTCACAATCAACTCAAAACTATGACCGGGGCGACAAGTTTGCCGCCTATCGCACGCTGGAGAGTCTTCAGGAATATGTGCTAATTGATCAATATCGGCCCCAGGTAGATCATTATGCCAAGCAGTCGGCACACCAGTGGCTATTGACAACCTATCGCGGGCTAGAGGCCCGTTTTAAGCTGGCGGCGGTTGAGGTAGAGATTGCCCTGGCGGATTTGTACGAAGCGGTTGAATTTGAGGATTAGGCCAATCTCAAGAAGCGGACGCCTCCGCCGTGGCAGTCGCCTGATGGTTCGCCGCAAGCTGGCTTAGCTCCATACGCTCGTACCCTTCAAAGGGCTGATGAATCCAGGGATTATCCGGTAGGTAATCTATATAGTAGTCAGGCTTGATCACTGAGCAGTCTTTGTACCACAGGACTGCCGTTCGGACTTCGTCAATATAGAAACCATATTTGCGATCGAGCCAGACCAGCGATCGCTTCAGGCTCGCCCCCGAGTCAACCAGGTCGTCTACAAGCAGAACATGACTGCCCAGGTTTGCCGTTGTCATGCTGAGATCTTTGGAGAAGGTAATTGTTCCCTGGGTCTGCTGATGGTGGCCCCCGTAGGAGGCGGTCGAAAGAATGGCCAGCGGCAGGTCAAACAGGCGGCAAAGGATATCGCCAATCCGTAAACCGCCCTTAGCCAGACAGACAATTTGGTTAAACTGCCACTCTGATTCGTAAATTTGAATGGCGAGCTGTTCTATTTTTTGGTGATAGTTTGACCAAGTGATGTACAGATCGGACATAGTCTATCAATAATGGTGAAGCGCCAGACAGTAATATTAGTCCCAATCTTATCTGAAAGCAGCGAATTCGTGTGCAGCGGCTGAAAATAGAGGTTGTCGGGCGATCGCGGGCGCTATTGTTTATCGCTTAAGCTTATGGTCGATTCTTCAGCAGACAGTACTTTACCCGGCAATCCGGCGACAAAACTTAAGTTTGCCGCCAAGCTAGCCTACGGGGCCGGAGATTTAGGCCCGGCCATGACTGCCAACGTGCTAGCCTTTTTTCTGCTGTACTTTTTTACCAATGTAGCGGGGCTGAACCCGACGCTAGCAGGCAGCATCTTGCTGATTGGCAAAGTTTGGGATGCGCTCAACGATCCGATTGTAGGGGTTTTAAGCGATCGCACCCAGTCGCGCTGGGGGCGGCGCTATCCGTGGATGATGTTTGGCGCGATTCCCTTTGGCCTGCTGTTTATTGTGCAGTGGCTGGTGCCTTCAGCTAATACCTGGGTGCTATTTGCCTACTATGTCCTGATGGCCATACTCTTTAACACTGCCTATACTGCCGTCAACCTGCCCTACACGGCGCTGACCCCGGAGCTAACCCAAGACTACAACGAGCGCACCAGCCTCAACAGCTTTCGCTTTGCCTTTTCCCTGGGCGGCAGTATTGTGTCGCTGGTTTTAGCCCAGGTTATCTTTTCTCAGCTAGCAGACAGTCCGGTGGGTCGGTATGTAGCTTTGGCCAGCGTCTGTGCTGTTTTGTCAGTGTTGTCGCTGTTCTGGTGCGTTTGGGGCACCTGGAACTATAGCTATGCCGGTAGCAGCAGTGAGCAGCTACCGACGGCTGACAGCACTCCCTTTCCTGAGCAGTTACGCATTGTCTTTCTCAACCGGCCTTTTTTGTACGTCATTGGCATCTACCTGTGCTCTTGGCTGGGCGTACAGGTGACGGCGGCAACTATTCCCTACTTTGTCGTCAACTGGATGGGACAGCCAGAGTCTGTTTTTACTCAGGTAGCTCTAGCGGTGCAGGGTACAGCGCTAATTATGCTGTTTGTTTGGGAGGCGGTCAGCCGCCGGGTAGGTAAAAAGGCCGTTTACTTTATGGGCATGGTGTTCTGGATTGTCGCCCAGGCGGGGCTACTCTTTTTGCAACCCAGTCAAATTGGCCTCATGTACGGGCTGGCCGTCATGGCCGGGCTAGGAATTTCTGTGGCCTATCTAATTCCCTGGTCGATGATGCCCGACGTGATTGATCTCGACGAGCTGCAGACTGGTAAGCGGCGAGAAGGTATTTTTTACGGGTTTATGGTGCTGCTGCAAAAAATTGGTCTGGCTATTGGCTTATTTTTGGTGGGGCGGGCTTTGGACGTTTCAGGCTTTCAGGAAAGCGTGGCCGGACAGCCGCTTCCGGTGCAGCCTGACTCAGCGCTGCTGGCTATTCGCATAGCTATTGGCCCGTTGCCGACAGTTTGTCTATTAGCTGGCCTAATTCTGGCTTACTTCTATCCGATTACTCAGTCAGTTCATGCTGAGATCTTGCTAAAGCTGGCGGAGCGACGCCAGCAGCAGGACTAGCTGAACCTTTCTGTCTGAGCGCTGGGGTAAACCAGGGAACTCGGCTTGGCCTCAGAACCCACCATAATTTTCATGGCAAAAATGGTGATGACGGTGGCAATGAAAATACCAAACGAGGTGATAATGCCAGCTTTAGCGACAGGAATGCTCTTGCGAACGGCCAAAATCGTCAGCGCAAAAACAGCCGCAATAAACAGCTGTGAAACCAGCACCATGCCCGGAAACGCAATGCCTATGAGAATTAAAATCAAGCAGAAGGAAACCGTCAGCAGCGTAATTTGCAGGCGTTGCCAGTAAATGCTGCTAGCTTTAGCTGAAGAGTACTCCAATGGCAGACAGCGTTGATGGCTGAACAAGCAAAGCAGATCTTGCAGAGTGAAAATTAAAGCGCTTGCTAAAACAGAAAAAGCTGATACCCACTGAATTGTTTTAACTGAGAGGTCGCTGCCGATACCCAAGTCCGAAGCCAGCCCAATCGCGCTGCTGATGCCATAGGCGATCGCTGCAGCAGCAAAAATCCAAACGATATCGATCAGCAGACTGGCGACAATATGACCGCTGCGAGGAGTTTGACTCTGGCGCAAATCAGCAGAGCGATTAACGCTCAGCGTCTGAGAAGTAGAGAGCTTTGGGAATGCCATAAAACACTTGCCTACTGACGGAGAATCAAGAACTTTCTGTAAACTTTCGGTGATACCTTTATTAAGGTTATGAAAAGCTAACTCAGTCTAACAAGCAGGTTCATCGAAAGTTCACAAAATAGCCGCAGCTTCCTAATTTAAGCTGCAATCTTGTAGCTTAAAACAGCGTGAATTTACGTAGAGAGCCAGCGCTAGCAGCGATCGCCCTGCCAGAGACACTCCCTTTCGGTGCCCGTACTTGTATTCATTGAGGTTGGTTCAAAAATCAACGGCAAGATCCCTCGCAATAGGGTAGTTTTCGGTTAATTCAGGCATATAAACTGTCTACTCGATAGGCGCATTTAAGGAGTAAGCACCTCATGGAAGTTGAACAACGGGTAGAACTGCTGCGAGAAAAATATCAGGCTTCTAGCGACCGACTAGCTGCTCCCCCATCCCTTAAATCAGCCTGGAGTTTAGAAGACAGCGAAGAACTCTACCGCATTCAAGGCTGGGGAGATCCTTATTTTTCAATTAACTCGATCGGACACATTACTGTCTCTCCTAAAGGCGATCGCGGTGGTTCACTCGATTTGTTTGAACTGGTTGAAGCCCTGAAGCAGCGCAATTTGGGCTTGCCGATTCTGATTCGCTTTTCAGACATTTTAGAAGATCGTCTAGAACGGCTCAATGCCTGTTTTGCCAAAGCCATTGTGCGCTACCGCTACAGCGGAGAATATCGCGGCGTGTTCCCGGTAAAGTGCAACCAGCAGCGCCATCTAGTAGAAGCTCTGGTGCGCTTTGGCAAGCCGCACCGCTTTGGCCTAGAGGCAGGCTCAAAACCAGAGCTGATGATTGCGCTAGCCACCCTAGATACCCCTGGCGCACTGCTGATTTGTAACGGCTACAAAGACCGGGAGTATGTTGAAACCGCTATGCTCAGCCAGCGGCTAGGGCAAATGCCGATTATCGTCCTAGAGCAGCTCAAAGAAGTTGAGCTGGTGATTGCCGCCAGTCAGCGGCTCAACATCAGACCCTTACTGGGCGTCCGGGCTAAGCTCAACACCAAAGGCATGGGGCGCTGGGGTGATTCTGCAGGCGATCGCGCCAAGTTTGGTCTGACGGTGCTAGAAATTCTAACCACGGTTGAGCGCCTCAAAGCCGCTGACATGCTGGACTGTTTGCAGCTATTGCATTTCCATATCGGCTCTCAAATCTCAGCTATCAGCACGCTCAAAAATGCGCTGCGGGAAGCGGCTCAGATTTACGTAGAGCTAGCCAAACTCGGTGCGCCCATGGGCTACCTGGATGTGGGGGGCGGATTAGGCGTAGACTATGACGGCTCCAAAACAAACTTTCACGCCTCTAAAAACTACAGTACTCAAAACTACGCCAACGACGTCGTCGCCGAGATTAAAGAAGCTTGTGAAGCCAGCGGCGTTACTCTACCAACGCTAGTGAGCGAGAGCGGACGGGCGATCGCCTCCCATCAGTCGGTGCTGGTTTTTGACGTTCTCAGCACCAGCGACGTTCCCAGCGGCGTCCCCGACCCTGTTAGCGAAGACGATCACCTGATCGTTCGCAACCTCTATGAAACCTACACCTCTATCAGCTCCCGCAACTACCAGGAGGCTTACCACGACGCGGTGCAGTTCAAAGAAGAGGCCACCAGCCTGTTCAGCTTTGGCTATCTGGGGCTGCGAGAACGGGCTAGGGCAGAGCGCCTGTTTTGGGCCTGCTGTGAGCGCATCTTAGGAATCGTGCGCCAGGAAGACTACGTGCCTGATGACCTCGAAGATCTCGAAAAGATTATGGCCTCTATCTACTACATCAACCTGTCAGTCTTTCAGTCAGCCCCCGATAGCTGGGCCATCGATCAGCTTTTTCCCATTTTGCCCATCCACCGCCTCAACGAAGAACCCACCTGTCGCGGTACGCTAGCTGACCTCACCTGCGACAGCGATGGCAAAATTGAGCAGTTCATCGACCTGCGCGATGTCAAGTCTGTGCTAGAGCTGCACCCGCTGCGTCCCGATGAGCCTTACTACCTCGGTATGTTCCTGAGCGGAGCCTATCAGGAAATTATGGGCAATCTGCACAATCTCTTTGGCGATACCAACGCCGTCCATATTCATCTCACCCCCAAAGGCTACCAGGTTGAGCATGTAGTCAAAGGAGACACTATGAATGAGGTGCTAGGCTATGTGCAATACGACACAGAAGACCTAATTGAGCAGCTGCGGCGGCGCTCAGAGAGAGCTTTGCAAGATCGAACCATTACGCTAGAGGAGTCGCAAATGCTGCTGCAAAACTACGAGCGCAGCCTCAGCCGCTATACCTATCTAACTTAAGACTGCTGTATCATCAGTTGAAAACAAAAACACCCATCTCAGTGAGCGGTAAAGTCTACTTAGTCGGGGCTGGCCCCGGTCGGCTGGCCTATCTGACCGTGCAGGGGCATCAGCTTTTGCAGCAGGCTGAGGTGCTGGTTCACGATGCCCTAGTGAGTGATGAGCTGCGATCGCTGATTTTGCCCACCTGTCAGCAGTTCGACGTGGGCAAGCGCGGCGGTGGCCCCAGCACTCCTCAGGCAGAGATTAACCAGCTTTTGGTGCAGCAGTGTCAGCAGGGCAAACAGGTCGTGCGGCTCAAGAGTGGCGACCCCTTCATTTTTGGCCGCACCCAGGCAGAAATTCAGGCGCTCAAAGCAGCCGATTGTGCTTTTGAAGTGGTTCCTGGGGTTTCGTCAGCCCTAGCCGCACCGCTGCTGGCCGGGATTCCCCTCACCGATCCGGTTTTGAGCCACAGCTTTACGGTGCTGACCGGGCACGATTTGGACTTGCTGAACTGGGAGCTGCTAGCGGGTCTGGAGACTCTGGTGTTTCTGATGGGAGCGCGATCGCTGGCCGAAATTACTCGGCGGCTGGTATCCCACGGGATGCGCTCTGAAACTCCCGTTGCTCTAATTCGCTGGGCCAGCCAGCCGCAGCAGCAGATCTGGCAGGGCACTTTGCTCAACATTGTGCAGCTTACCAGGGCCGAAAAGATCTCTCCTAGCGTGATTGTCGTTGGCGAAGTTGTGAGGCTGCGGCAGTTTTTGCAAACGGAGACGCCGGTAGCTACCCGCAATTTTCCTTTGGCTGGCAAAACCGTCTTGGTTACCCGCTCCTCAGCCCAGTCGAGCCAGTTTGGCGACCTGCTGATAGCCCAAGGGGCCAGCCTTATCGAGATGCCAGCGCTAGAAATTCGCCCCCCGTCTAGCTGGGTGGCTCTGGATCAGGCGATCGCTGAGCTAAAAAACTTCCACTGGCTAGTCCTTACCTCGGCCAACGCCGTCAGCTACTTTTTTGAGCGTCTGCACCACTGCGGCCAAGATGCGCGATCGCTGGCAGGCTTAAAAATTGCCGTTGTCGGCAAAAAAACCGCCGCCGTCCTCAAGCAGCACGGCCTGCGCCCAGATTTCATTCCGCCTCACTACGTAGCCGATGCTCTGGTTGAAACCTTTTCTGAGCCTGCCTCTGGGCTGCGGCTGCTGTTTCCCAGGGTTGAGAGCGGCGGGCGCGAGGTTTTGGTTAAAGATTTTACAGCTCAAGGGGCCGAGGTGATAGAAGTCGCGGCCTACGAGTCAGGCTGCCCCGCCGCCGCTGACCCAGCGGTGGTAACAGCTCTAGAGCAGCGTCAAATTGACATTATCACCTTTGCCAGCTCCAAAACGGTTGATCATACCTGTCAGCTCCTAGAGCAGGCTTTAGGCGATCGCTGGCAGCGTTTTCTTGACGGCCTCTGCATTGCATCCATTGGCCCCCAAACTTCTCAAGCCTGCTACGACCGCATTGGTCGAGTTGACGCTGAAGCGACAGAATACACTCTAGAAGGCTTAACCCAGGCAGTAGCGCAGTGGGCTAGCTGAGGCGATCGCTGAGCGCCAGCGATATACTTTAGGCAGTATCGGGCATCTCTAACAGGGAGTCTATGGCTAGAACCCTAACCCAGTGGACAATTGCAGACTATCACCGCATGATTGCAGCAGGGCTTTTGGCAGAGCGTCAGGTAGAGCTGCTAGAGGGCAATATTATTGACATGGCACCCGAATTACCCATTCATCGCGCTGCTTATCGCCGCAGCGTTCGGCACTTAGATCTGCTGCTGGGCGATCGTGCCGTTGTTTTTGCGACTGCACCAATTACGCTCCCCAACCGCAGTGAACCGCAGCCGGATATCTGCATTGTCCGACCGCCAGAGTCTCGCTACGACCAGCGACATCCAGAACCTGCTGATATTTTTTGGCTGATTGAGGTGTCCAACTCAACAGCGGTCTATGACCTGGGTGAAAAAGCTAACCTCTATGCCCGCGCTCAGATTTTGGAATACTGGGTCATTGATCTGCCCAAATGCAAGCTGTGGGTACACCGCCAGCCCGGTTTAGAGCGCTATCAGGACGTGAAATCTTTCAACGCGGGTGAACTCTCGCCGCTGGCATTCCCTCAGGTTAAGGTTGAGGTTGAGCATCTGCTGAAGTCATAGGCTGGTTCTGCTCAGGCCGGGGCTGGGCCATAGCCTGCCCCGCCAGCCAGCCCGTTGTCCAGGCGCTCTGGAAGTTAAAGCCTCCGGTGACACCGTCAATATTCAAAATTTCCCCGGCAAAATACAGCCCCGGACACAGGCGACTCTCCATCGTCTTGAAATTAACTTCTTTAAGCTGCACGCCGCCGCAGGTAACAAATTCATCTTTGAATACGCCTTTGCCGCTGATAGCGTAGCGGCTCTGGGTGAGTTCCTGAGTTAGCTTGCTGATGGCCTTTTTAGAAAAGCCAGACCAGGTAACTTCTGAACCAATATCGGCTCTCTGCACCAGGTACTGCCACAGGCGGCGCGGCAGTGAAAACGGGTCGTGACTAGCGATCGCCCGTCTTGGCACCTCAGTCTTAGCGGTGGCTAGCTGCTGCTGTATCTGCTCTGGCTTGAGCTGGGGTAGCCAGTTAATCTGTAGCGTCGCCTGATAATGAGCCTCATGCAAGGCCCGCGCTCCCCAGGCCGACAGCTTCAAGACGGCAGGGCCGCTGACGCCCCAGTGGGTAATCAGCAGTGGCCCGGTCTGGGTCAGGGGTTTTGTACCAGGGGCTGTCAGCTTGAGAGCCACCGGTGCCACCGCAATGCCAGCTAGCGATCGCAGGTGAGTATCAGCAATATTAAACGTAAATAGCGATGGCACCGGCGGCTCAACCCTGTGTCCTAGGGCTTGGGCTAGGCGAATGCCCTGGAGACTGCTGCCCGTAGCAATCAGTAAGCGATCGCAGCTAAAGGGCCTTTCCGGTTTCAGCACCAGCTCAAATTGCTGATGGCGCTGCTCAACCCCTGCGACTGCCGTTTTTGTTTTTAGCTCTACGCCAGCGGCTTCGGCAGCCTGCCACAGGCACTCTACGATTGTTTCTGAGTCATCCGTCACCGGAAACATGCGCCCGTCTGCCTCCGTTTTTAACGCCACGCCCTGCTGGGCAAACCAGGCTATGGTGTCTTTGGGCTGAAACCGACTGAAAGCCCCGCGCAGGGCCTTGCCTCCTCGGGGGTAATGCTGCACCAGCAGGGCCGGGTCAAAGCAGTGATGGGTGACATTGCAGCGCCCGCCTCCAGAGATGCGGACTTTTGCCAGGGGCGATCGCCCCCCTTCAAACAGCACGACTCGCGCCTGCGGGTTGGCCCTGGCACAGGCGATCGCCCCAAAGAAGCCAGCCGCTCCGCCGCCAATCACCGCAATGTTGAGGTATTCACCCATCTCTCAGATTTATTTTTATTACTGGTATATTAATAAGTATGAAGTACTGGAGCTAGCTAATTTTGACAGCTTTTCAGTCTTCGTAGTGATGATTGTCATGCTTGGATATCCCCGTCTGAGCCTACTGAGGGATATCTGGGCATTTTCTGGGAAATTTTTTATCTTTACACCTCTGAACGATATAAGTTAGGAAACACGCATGGCTGACAAAGAACAGATCAAACGCCACATCTCAATGACATCCGGTATTAACTTCAAAATTACGCCGCCTGCTAAAGGCGACGATGTCCGCAAGGCTCGGATTATGGAGCATGTCAAAAAAAGCAAAGGGTAGTTTCAAATTCAGGGCTGCTTAGGGCTTCACCTGGATGTTCCCCTGTTTGCGACTAGATCAGCAGACAGGGGAATTTTTTGGCAACTTCAATGCTTAAGCTAGATCAAGAGAATTAGGAGAATTTTTATGGAAATTGGCGTACCGAAAGAGATTAAAGATCAGGAATTTCGAGTAGGTCTCAGCCCCAATAGTGCCCATGTGTTAAACGAGCAGGGTCACACTATTTTTGTGCAGACAGGCGCTGGCATGGGGGCTGGCTTTAGCGACCACGACTATGAGCAGGCAGGGGCAGAGGTGGTGGCCGCTGCCAAAGAAGTCTGGAGCCGAGAAATGGTGGTTAAGGTAAAAGAGCCGCTGCCGCCAGAGTATGACCTGATTCAAAAAGACCAAATTTTGTTTACCTACCTGCATCTGGCCGCAGCTCGGCCTTTGACAGAGCAGCTGATGCAGAGCGGGGTGAATGCGATCGCCTACGAAACAGTCGAATTTAACAATATCCGACCGTTGCTGACGCCCATGAGCATCATCGCCGGACGGCTATCGGTACAGTTTGGAGCGCGCTATCTGGAGCGGCAGCAGGGCGGACGCGGGGTGCTGCTGGGCGGGGTGCCTGGGGTACGGCCCGGTCGCGTTGTCATTCTTGGTGGCGGCGTTGTGGGCACCGAAGCGGCTCGGATGGCGGTGGGCATGGGGGCGCGGGTTCAAATTTTTGACATCAGCCTCGACCAGCTAGCCTATTTAGAAAACCTGTTTGGTTCTCAGGTTGAGCTAATTTACAGCAGCACACCCGAAATTCACCGCGCTGTTCCCGATGCCGATTTGCTCATTGGGGCGGTGCTGGTGCCGGGGCGACGGCCACCGATTTTGGTGCCCCGTTCTCTGGTGGCTCAGATGCGGCCCGGTTCTGTTTTAGTAGATGTGGCGGTCGATCAGGGCGGCTGCATCGAAACCCTGCACCCGACTTCTCATACTGAGCCAACTTACCTGGACGAAGGCGTGCTGCACTACGGTGTTCCCAATATGCCAGGGGCAGTGCCTTGGACGGCCACCCAGGCGCTCAACAACAGTACGCTGCCTTACGTGCTGAAGCTGGCCAACTTTGGCATGGCAGCGCTGAAAAAAGATAAGTCGCTTGCAGAAGGGCTAAACGTCACTCAAAATCGCCTGGTACATCCGGCAGTGCAGCAGGTGTTTCCTGATTTGGCCTGATAGCTGATTTTTTAGCAGCAGCAGAGATCACAGGCGCTCCTAGTCAGACAGGTAATAATAAAGTTGCTGTGAACTTTTGGCGATCGCCCATGTCCGCTTCTAGCTCAGATGCGCACGTCCCTATTGAGGTGTTTATTTCTTATTCTCACCAGGATGAAGCGCTGAAGGATGAACTCTATATTCACCTGGCAGCTCTGACCCGACAGGGTAAGATCAAGCCCTGGCAGGATCGGGCGATTGAGGCGGGTACTGAGTGGGATGCTGAAATTAAGGCCCAGTTAGAATTGGCTGGCATGATCTTGCTATTGATTACGCCCCGGTTTATTGCCTCAGAATACTGTTTTGATCAGGAAATGCAGCGGGCGATGGAGCGTCACGCAGAGGGGACAGCGCGGGTGATCCCGATCATTATGAAGCCTTGCGATTGGCAAGGAACGCCCTTCAGCAAACTACAGGTTTTGCCCAAAGATGCCAAACCTGTTACCACCTGGCGTGACCTAGATGAGGCACTACTCAGCGTAGTACAGGGAATTCGACGAGCGGTGGAGTCTCTAGCAAAAAAGTAGCGCGTTTTTTGGCCTCTCAATCGTTGTCTTCTACCCTTAATGTTCAGAAATTTAAGGTGCGATCGCTCGGCTAGCAAGCATTTTAGAGAAAGAGTAGATTGAGTGGAATGGTAATGTCAGCGAAGGCAAGTGGGGCAAACATCGCATGTGTGGCAAGGATCAATTCCTGCTGATAACCCTCCTAGGCTGGTTCCTGAAGAACATAAACTTGTCTAGTGTTTACATTCAAAATCCAATAATCAGCAATCCTAGCTTTGGCATAAGTTAGGGCTTTTTGCTGGCCATCGCTGAGCAGTGTAGAATCAGCTACCTCGATAATCAGAAAAATATCATCTGGCGTGGGATGGCAATCGCCCTCCTCATCTTGTGGCTGCGATAATCACTGTAAGAACTTGGGCGGTGGGGCTATGGGGGCGATCGCTAAAGATGCTAGTGAAGGGCGATCGTCTTCTGGTCGCTTATGAACTCACCGACAATCTTCAAGGACAAGTGTAAGACCCTGGTACGAAACCAGCTAACGTTGCCCATCACCCGCCGTAGACAATCTCAAATGCTCAACAGACAATCTCTCGTCGGTCGGGTGCATGGGCGTTGTTATAAAGCGTTTCAGCAATATTCTTCTGGTAGGTCTAGTTCATCACGCATCAATTGGTCAGTGGTCACATTAAAGGTATCTGCCACCCTAAGAATCATTTCAGCGTTAGGAATTTTCCGCCCTTTCTCTAGCTGCGATACAAATGTATTATGAACACTTAGCGAATTACCTAGCTCTGCCAGTGTCAAACCTCGCTGAATCCTTAGTTGATAAAGCTTTTCCCCAAATCGCCTCATAAATTTAGTTGACTTAGCAGTAAGGATGACGCTATGCTTTCATAGCAATAGCTATGAATCAACACTTGCAATCTAGCAATGTAAGCACTATGCCCCTTTCGGTGATGAAAAACAAGGCTCTAGCTAGTGTAAGAGAAGCTGAAAGTCTCTACAGCCAACTGACCTGTGCAGAGTACTTTGCAGGGATTGGTTTAGTTAGATTAGGACTAGAACAAGTAGGCTGGAGCGTTGTCTTCGCTAATGACTGGGCGCATAGCAAGTTTGAGATGTACTCAGCCCGCTTTAAAGATGCAAGTAACCATTACAAAGTTCAAGATATTTTTTCCATTTGTCCTACTGATATTCCCAGCACTCTACTTGCAACAGCATCATTTCCTTGCATTGATTTATCCTTGGCAGGCAATTTAGAAGGTATTGATGGACGACATTCTAGCGCTTTTTGGGGCTTTACCCAGATTCTCGATAGTCAAGTAAATAAGCCTAAACTTGTGATGCTTGAAAATGTGTCAGGTTGGCTCACATCAAACAGTGGACAAGATTTTAGAATTACAATTCAAGAATTGAATCGGTTAGGTTACGCCTGCGATGTTTTTACCATTAATGCAGCTCATTTTGTCCCTCAAAGTAGATCAAGAATATTTGTGGTTGGAATACAAAAATCCAATGTGCATCAGGATATATTCGTTTTCTCTAAACGTTCTTCCTCCCTTAAAACACAGGCACTTGAAAAGGCAGTTATAGCCAATCTCGATCTACGTTGGCACTTTTTGGAGGTTCCATCACTACCAGACAAAATAAAGGCTAATCTGAACCTTTTTATAGAAAACATTTCAGATAACGATGATCGCTGGTGGTCTGATGATGAGGTAAAACGTCATTTGAATATGATGTCACCTATAAATCTCACCTACCTAAAAGGATTACAGGATTTATCAAAATACTCTTATTGCCCGATGTATAGGCGGGTTCGTGGAGGTGCGCAAAAGGCAGAGCTTAGAAAGGATGGTCTTGCAGGCTGCCTAAGAACTGCTAGAGGTGGTAGTAGTCGGCAAATGCTAGTTAGAGTTGGACAAGGAACTATTAAAATGCGCCTGATGACACCTCGGGAATATGCAAGGCTGCAAGGTGTTCCAGATGATTATCCTCTTCCACTGCAAATCAATCAAGCTTTGACAGGATTTGGTGATGCTGTTTGTGTACCTGTCATTGTCTGGATTGCTGAAAATATTTTGAATCCTTTAGCTAAATCACTTCGAGAAAGTAGCTCAGTTCTCCATAATTAATTTCTAGAAGCCGAACACCTTGGCTTCTAACAAACCATAAGTCACTGAACGTCGAAATCTTTGTCTCTCTGAGGTTTCGTAATTTTGAAGGAGTTCGGGTAGCCACCTATCAAACGTAGGGATCATTTTGGTACGTTCAACTAACCAAACCTCAACATTCATATAGGTTTCACTTCTAGCAATGAAAATATGATCGACATCTCTGTCATCAGTCAGTTTATTCAGTCCGCGATTTCTATGATACTGGTATTCAAAGCTACCGCCAATCGTGGCAGATTTCACTTCGTAGTTCTCCAAATCTGCCCCATCTCCTCTTCTTGCTCTATCGTTCACTAAAATTGCCGCAAATACTTCCCAATCTTTTGAACCTACGCTACCTTGCAAGGAAAAACCGTACTGCTCATAAATTTCGGCTTTGTTGCGGCTGTACTCAAGAATATATGTTCTGTAGAAAGAGTAAGCTTCTTGGACTTGAAACGTTGGCACGCGAATCACCCTCACAAGTACTGCACGTCGAGGATGAGTATACGCAAGAAAGTGTCATTACGCACAGGGCGAAGCTGTATAACGTTGCCCATCACCCGCCGCAGATAACTTTGGACGCCCAACAAATAACCTCTCGACGGTCGGTGTGCATGGGCGTTGTTAGCCTGCACCTCTCGGCGATCTCACCCGCCCCCCCTCCAGCCTTTTCAAATCAGCAACCACCGCTATCGTACTCAACTTCTCATTCTCTACAGACAACCGCTTGAGATTATTGCGGCTGTCGTTCTGCCAGAGCATCTTCACTTTCTCTGGAAATTGCCGCCCCATGATTTTGGGTATTCTCAGCGGGTGTCTCAGTTGAAGGTGTTGTTTACGCGATCGCTGCGTGGCAACCATGCTCCACCTGAAACGATTTGGGCTTCTCGTCGGAAACACCGGGAGAGTGATGTCTGGCAGCGGCAATTTTGAGAACACACGATTCGAGATGAGCAAGATTTACAACGGCATCTGGATTATATTCACTTCAATCCGGTGAAGCATGGGTTGGTGTCGTGCCCGCATTTATGGGAATTTTCCAGTTTCCACAAGTGGGTGAGGCAGGGCAAGTATTTGGAGGATTGGGGTTGTGTTTGCGGAGGAAGGCAGGCGGTGATCCCAGATTTTGCAACGATGACGGGATTGATGGGGGAGTAGGGTGGGCATTGCCGCTACCTGTGTTTTGTTTCAATTCATTATCAAAATGCCCACCCTACAAGAGCAGCGATCGCACTGACAAACTCCCCAAAATCCCTCTGTTTGTCGTTTGTGGGCTGCTAATTTTTCATCGTATCCAATCTCGTTGTAATAGTCCCATCTACACTTATCCATTGAGCATTGTGGAAGACCCAATCGAGTCGCTAAGAGTGCTCCAATAGTGGATTTTCCAGCACCAATAAGTCCAATGAGGATAATGTCAAATGACATAGCAGTTTTAACCCACAGAACAAGGATTCAGCGCCACAACGTTTCTGTTGAGCAGCAGCCAGTAACCTCCAAACTCACAAAGATTTATTTTCATTCCTTCAAACAGGGTTATTCTGCCCCACTTCGACCTGTACAACGCTTCCCTGTTCCTTCCACTCCTCTGCTAGTAAACTAAAGAGTAACTGATCGTGCAGAACGCCATCTAGTAATTGATGCTGACGAAGACATCCGTCTTGTCGGAATCCTAAAGATTTAAGCAGTGCAATTGAAGCCTGGTTAAATTTACCTGTATCTGCCATTACCTTATTCAACCCAACGACTTCAAGCAAATGGTTAAGCAGTAGCCACAAGCCTTCTTTCGTATAACCTTGCTGCCGATAGTCTGTCCCAGTGAAGTACCCCACTCCTGCCGATTGGTTTTTAGGGTTGAGGTTGTATACGCTGATCTCTCCTATAAGATGATTATTAGTTATGCGGCGAATTGCAAATATGGAGGGAATTTTTTCCTGAAAACGTTGCTGTCGTTCTTCCAGAAAAAGGTGTTGAATTGCTCTAGAAGTGATATAGGAGATATCAATCTGGCTTTTCCACTGATGCAAAAGCTCTAAATCATCTTCCTGGATCAAAGTTAAGCGAACACGAGAACCATCTGGAATTTGCCACTTAAAATAATCAAGTATTTCTGGGGAAATCATACTGCTTACTCCGCCAGCACTTCAATTTTTTCGCATTGGGCTGACTTCAGCTTCAATACCAACAGGTGAAATTTTGGTCACGTCCTTAAAAAGATCTTGTGGGGTAACGACCAAGATGGGCGACTCTAGATCACCCTTACTTCAACGCTGAGATCTTTCAACTGCCCGTTCTATCAACTTGTTATACTGCTGAGTCCATGAAGGCATAAGTGGTTACCACTCTAGCCAAACCTCAATTGAATTTTTAGAAGCATCCGGTGGTTCAAGTATCATCCTGATACTTGAACCACGAATTTATCGCCAGAGCAATTGGGAGTTATTGCGGGAACGTACCCTTGTAAGCTCGGCGATCGCACTCACCAAAAGAACGATCGCCCTTTTCCCGCCCCACCACGATCGCACTTGTTGATTAGCACAATGCGATTTCATTGCAGGAGCGGCGATCACACTGTGAGGCAGACGAGAGCTGTTACTTGTTGGGTTTCGTAGCCTCAAACCGACCTACGATCGCCCTATATTCCCTCAAAAGCGATCGCCCCTTCCCATCCCACTGCAATTGCGATGTTACTTCCAGCGATCGCTCCCTCACCGAAGTCAACAAAGACCTTATTCTCAGCGATCGCCCCTCGACTTTGACCTTTGAGCAACATGAGCGATCGCACTACGGCGTTTGCTCAGGCAACAGTGGGGTAATCAGTTCGATTAGTTCGGGGATATCATTCTGGATAACATCCCACAACGTATCCAGATTAACGCGATCGTATTGGTGAGCAAGAATATCATGCATTCCAGCGATATCTTTCCAGGGAATATTTGGATGGCTGTTGCGGAAGTCGATAGATAAGCGCTTGGTGGCTTCACCGACAACGATTACCTGGTAGAGAATTGCAGATTGTTTTTCTTCGTTAGTGGCTAAGTTGGCTCTAGTCAGGTCAGTAGCAAATATCAGGATGCGCTGCGCGGCGTTGTAGACATCCAGCAGAGCCGCCTCATCTCTGTTCATAAATGGTTTGTGCAGTGCTTAAAATTTCTCGCTGCCGAATCCAATTGTCGCTCATCTGAATGGAGGCTTCGGGAATCAGATCGACAGGGCGTTGTAGCCGGGACTCTAGTTCATGTTTAATCTTTGCCAGAGTAAGCAGCCCTTGCCTTGCATTGGGGGCGAAGGTAATTAGCAGGTCAATATCGCTATCGGCTCGAAAGTCGTCACGGAGAATCGAGCCAAATAACGCCATCTTGATCATGCCCCACTGTTGACAGAAGGTAGCAACTTCTTGGCTGGATAATCCTAAGCGGGATTGGATGGTTGGGTCTTGATCGAGCAGTAGCATCACGAATAGGATATGTTCTTCAGAAGGTTAAGGTCAGCATCAAACCAATCAATACTTTTCACCACGATCGCATAGCCAAGGGACGATCGCTGCAAGGCAGACGCGCCCTGCCTAAAACCGTTTCAGCGTCGCGTCGAAAACACCGGGAGAGTAATGTCTGGCAGCGGCGATTTTGGGAGCACACCATTTGAGATGAACAAGATTTACAAAGGCATCTGGATTATGTTCACTTCAATCCGGTGAAGCATGGGTTGGGGTCTTGCCCGCATTTGTGGGAATTTTCCAGTTTCCACAAGTGGGTGAGGCAGGGCAAGTATTTGGAGGATTGGGGTGTTTTTGCGGGGGCAGGCAGGCGGTGATCCCAGATTTTGCAACGATGACGGGATTGATGGGGCATTACCCATACCTTTGTTGTGTTATCAATTTATTATCACAATGCCCACCCTACAGGATCGACGATCGCACTGGCAAAAGGCGATCGCACTAAACAATGAGCGATCGCACTACGGGCAAGCTGAGATGGCAGAGTAGGATGGGTTAGCGATCGCGTCACCCATGCAGTCGGTGAGGGGGCGCTCGTTGGGTTTCGTTGTCTCAACCTGACCTACGGGTGAGCGATCGCACTACGGGCTACAGCTACGAGAGGCGATCGCTTTTTGATAAAGTAGAAGGGATAAGCATCTGCAAATAGGTTATGCCAGAGGTTGCACGGTTCTAAGGAATTGTAATTAAGGTGTTTTTTGGTGATTACCCACCGCCTCATTTTCATGCGGTTTATGGTGAATACAATGCGTTGGTCAATATGGAGTCACTTGAAATCATTGAGGGAGACTTACCTAACCGGGCAGAGAAATTAGTTCTGGAGTGGGCAATTTTGTACCAGCAAGATTTGTTACAGATGTGGAATACCCAAGAGTTTCGCAAATTACCTCCCCTTAAATAAGTTAAATCGTATGAGCAATATGAAACCTCCTCGAATTCATAAAGTTAGAGCAATTAATGACACAACTTTAGTTATCGAGTTTACCAATCAAGAGGTGAGAAAATATGATGTCCGTCCTCTGTTGGAAATTCCTATGTTTTCTCTACTTCGACAACCTGCTTTTTTTAGAAACTTTAAGGTTGAACCAGGAGGTTATGCCATTGTATGGAACGAGGAAATTGATATTAGCGAGTATGAGCTTTGGAAGAATGGTGTGCCGTTGGAGAGTAGAGATTTAGTGAGCGATCGCATTCAACAACCATAACGCGAACGCATTACCGGGCGATCGCATAAGCAATAAGAACAATTCCAGCAGAGGTAGAGGTAGGAGGAGTTAGCGATCACGTAACCCATGCAGTTGGGGGGTGTTGCGCGTTGGGTTTCGTTGCCTCAACCCAACCTACGGGCGAGCGATCGCGCTGGTCATCCTCAATGCCGTGATTCGCGATAACAAAACTTGGCAAGCACCTGCTTAATCAAGTTCTCAGTGCCATATCATCAGTAACACAAACGGACAACCCATGCCGTTACTTTGTCATGAGTATCAACAGCGAAAAAGTTTTTCTTTATTCCCCTTGACTTTCAAGACAATCGCTACGGGCTGTTTCCAATTTGTTAAGAAGTTGTCTATATTTTTCCAAAAAATCACTGTATATATCGGTATCAACTTCAAACTTATCGTAATTATTCATTACGTAATTGATTAATTCATTGATAGTATTGTGCAATGATAGGAAGTCCTCTTCTTCCCATCTATACTCCAAAGTTGAATACAAGCAATTAATGATGTCACTATCCCCCTCAGAATAATCGCTCTTTAGATAGTTGATTGCAGCCTGAAGATAGAAAGCAAATGCTCTAAAACCCATCCACATTAAATCTTGTCCATAAGCTAAACTGCTTTCACGAAATAATACTTCAGCTTCTGCTAACGTTTTATTGAGAAAATGGTTGCATGCAGTAATTTCATCCAAAGAGTTGTAAACGTTAATCTCATCTTTAGTTGGTAGTTTCATAAAAGGGTTCTTCATTGAGTGGGCAAGGTGCTACATTTAGCTAAACTTTGCATTTTTTCAGCTAATTGAGTCTCGTGTCCTTTTTTAGGATCTTGACCTTTTTTCTTCCGCTCAAGGCTTCCTGGTAGAACATCATCACAATCTTCTTTCAAGTAGGCTGCCCTGAAAGCAATTTCAGATGTAAGACACGCTATCTTCGCAGCACGTTCTGCGGGGGTGTCAGTTTTCTTACAACCCTTGCAAGTACCTAATGCTTCTTTAGCTGCATAAATTTCTAAGCACTTTTTAATTTTCGCCTGGACTGCTTTTTCAGCCGCTTCTTTTGCAGCCTTTTCAGCCACCTCTTTTTCTAGTTTTGATGCAGCTTTTGCTGCTTCTTCAGCTTTACTCACAGCTTTCGCTTCTTTAAAGGCTTTTGCTAAACCCTCTTCTCCTAATTTAAGCGCGGTTTTTTCAGACACTTTGACAACAGCTTTACCTGCCATAACTCCTGCCTTTGCTCCATCTCCAATTGCAGGAATCATGGCGAATGCACTTATTCCTGCGTTCGTCCAATCACCTTCTGCAACATAGATAACAGCATTAACACCATCAGGAATAGCACCTAAAACTGGTATAAATCCAGCAATATCCAATGATCCATGAACTATATCCATAGCGGAAGGATCTTTATCACGTACGCAACTAGAAGAGTCTCCACTTATGGGTTCATCAAAAACAAAAATATCACCTTCAATACAACAATACGGATGATCAAAAGTGCGCAAAATCGTCAAATAATAAGTTCCTGAAGGAAGACTGCTAAATGAGAATGACTTTGTTCCAGTCGTATCGGCTGTGCAAGTTGCAATTTCATTGTCGAACCACAAGTCTACAGACTTAGTCAATTTGATTCCAAAGTCATGATTTTGGCAATCAGGAGTTTCTGTATTCAGTGGCCTTAAAGCAAGAACGACCCTTAACCCGCCTTGAGAAACCTGAACTTTTCTAGTTGTTAATGCTCTACGGCAAATCTGGACTGTACTATCAAACGCAAGACTTCTCATTACTTTCGGTTCAGATAGTATTTGAATAGAAAGCTGTGTAGAATTACTATCTTTAATACTATCTTCTTGACGTTGAGTACCTTGCTCTCGAATTCCTAATTCTTGCATTTGGAGAGTAGACTCAGTTATTGGAGCAGAATTGCTGAGTGAAGTATTTATTGAGCCATCCACAGTTCCTTTTCGCATAATCTGACTATCCTCTTCCTGGCAGACAGGACACTTTCGCTGTAAGCCCCCCGTCTGCTGCACGACATGGGTTAACTCATGGGAAGTCAACGCATCCTTGCTGGGAGCCTTTCCTGCGCCGTAGTAGATATCTTGCTTATGGGTAAAAGCCTGAGCGTTCAAATCCTTATTCATCTGAACGGCATCACTGCCTGTATGCACTCGCACCTGACTGAAATCAGCCCCAAAGCGCGGCTCCATGAACGATCGCACCTCATCCGACAGCGGACTACCCCCACCCTTACTGGCATTCAACCGACTCTCTAAATCCGGTTGCACCTGTTCTGTTCCGTCGGTACTTCGCTGGACCGACTCCTCCTGCTCACAAGTCACACACTTCGCCTGAATCGGTTCTTCCTCCTCCGGTGCCTCCTGCCGTTGAGCGATCGGCGTAATCGTCTCTACCAGTGGTTTGGGTTGAATGTCTGCTGCTTCATCTTCCGACTGCCGTTGAATGTTGGGTGGAGTCGGTGGAGTCATGCTCATCACCTGGTCGGCAACCCGGTCTGCTTCCTGCTCATAGACATCGTTGGGTTGTCCGATCGCCAGCTTTGCCTGAAGTGGGTTAGTTAGGGGGCGACGCTGAGGGGCATGAGAAAACAAATCTAGATGAGCAAACCCAGGTAGCTGTTGCGTATTGGGTGTGACTGGCTTTCGCTGCACTGAGTTCTGAGACGGCTTTGGTTGAGAGTCTTCCGGTGGGGCAGGCATCTTCATGACCTGTTCAGCAACCTGATCCGCTTCCTGTTCGTATTGATCATCAGGTTCTCCGATCGCCAATTTAGGCTGAACAGGGGTTGCTGGCTCCAGTGTCTGTTTTGCTTGAGCATTGCGGATGAGGATTTCTAACAAGTTTGGCTGTGCTTTAGCTCGTTCCATTCGCTGCGCCCAGAAGCTATCCATCTTGGCTTGCAGCATTCCCAGCCTTTCTGACTCGACAGGTGTAATGGTGCCGTGATTCTCCTTGAGCTGGAGTCCAAACGCCTCAACCTTATTTTGATTGAAGGCTTCGTTCTCTATATCTTGCTGGGTTGGGGGGCGTTTAGGTTGCTGGCTAGAAAACGGACGAGATGTAAACTGAGACGTACTCCATGTCTGGGGAGTTTGAGAGCTGGATCGGTGAACACGCTCGAATGTCATACCCACACCTCGTCAGTTTTGTAGTTTTCAATACACAACCATGAATCTCGTAACCATAACCTTGCTTATTCTCAATGTTCTTCTATTTTGGCGGATTAGGATCAGGAATTTAGGAAGTCGGGTAAAGGAGAAGGTTTTAGATATAGCCCTCTCCCTCCCCTCAGAACCGTACGTACAACTTTCACTGTATACGGCTCAAGCAACGCCTTGAAATTCAGTGTCTCCGATTCTTAACAGCCCTTACGGATTGTCCTGACGGTTACGTTTACAAACCGAAGCCTGTACCTAACTTTTCCCGCCAGTTAAGTCTCTTCTCACTTGCAGTCAAGTTGTCACCTGCCCCACGTCTGCACCCTTTCGGGTTGGGCATGTACCCTATCCGAAAGGGTTATCGATTCCGCTTGCCTTTCGGCGGACGGCGTTCGCGTCTTGGGACATCCTGTACCCGCTAGAGGCTTCAGCTTTGGTTGCCCATCGCTTACCTAGAGATGAAGGCATTTCCAGGACTCTATCGGGGTTGCCTCGTTCCGCACGGGGTGGAGATATGGTTGCTTTAGGACTCCTCTTTACTCCGGGAGCGAGGTGTTCTCAGCCGATATTTAGACGCTATCGACTCCCATGTGCCCCAGTATTCTCGTATCAGCCATTTCGAGAACCAAACTTCACAAAGCCTCATCAAGGATTCTTTTGCATTATCCGTAGCAACTTTGCCCTAGCCTGCACCCTCAATTTGGCTCTGAAGGTGCTTCGACAGTTAGCCTTGTCTGCTGATGCTGCCCTCCCATTACTGGTTGAACATTCCAGGGCGGACATCCGCTTGAACACTAGCGGGGAAAGAACTTAGGAGCCCTTTCCAACTCCCCCGAACGACATCGAGTCGCGCGGCTAACAACTAATTAGAGAGAATTATTCTGCCCAATTCCCTTGTGCGGGTGTTTGGGTTGGGTGGAATAGCGTCGCCCATGCACCTATGTGGGCTGTATGGGTGGAAATACGTCCCTATCAGGTGATTGGGCAGCTAGTAGGTTGGGTTGAGGCACGAAACCCAACATCTTCCTTCAACCCTGTTGCTTCTCTCCATCGATTTGTCCACTCTTAGCAAAGTGTTATTACTACCATAAGTGCAATATCGGCGCGCCAAGACCGCCGGAGCGACTTATTTCTTTACAGTCGTCACCTATCAACGTCAACGGCTATTTCATCAGCCAGAAATGGTTGATTTGCTTCGATCGGCATTTCGCACGGTCAAAGCCAGGTTCCCGTTTGCGATCGATGCCATTGTTGTCCTACCGGATCATCTGCATTGTCTTTGGACGTTGCCGGAGGGGGATGCGGATTTTTCTAAACGCTGGCGATTAATCAAGAGCGAGTTCAGTCGTCATTGCCCGGATGTGTATAAACAACAACGGTCTGCTTCTCGATTAGATAAGGGTGAGCAGGCGATTTGGCAGCGACGATTTTGGGAGCATCAAATTCGAGATGAAAGAGATTTTGCTCAACATGTGGATTATGTTCATTACAATCCGGTGGGTCACAGGCTAGTGATGGCACCCAGGGATTGGGTTTATTCCAGCTTTCATCGCTATGTGCAGGATGGATGGTATTCGCTGGATTGGGGTGCAGAGGGGAAGGTTGAGTTTGAGGATGGGATTGTGAATGAATGACAAGGATGTTGGGTTGAGGCACGAAACCCAACCTACGGGCGAGCGATCGCACTCAAGCAACTTTTCCAGTTTGTTGAGGTGCTTCGTTGACCAAAATTGGATCAATATCTTGACTGCGATCGCGCTGACGGAATTCTGCTAAAAGTCGGAAGAAATATTCAAAAGCCACTTTTTCATCAATGGACTGGAGCAAAATGATTTTGTCCCAGGAATTGGCAGTACGAACTTGTAAATAGATCTGTAGCCAAGGTTGAAATTCTTGATAAAAATCTAGTTCTTCATCAGTAGGTAAAACTCCCATTTCCTGTCGGGCGAATTTATAGCCAACCAGAAAGTGACGCAGGGCAGTAATTGAAGCAGTACCCAGATACAGCCCTGGTGTTTGTCTGATCTTTTCGAGTAATTCAAAAACCTGACTCACGGTTTCTCCTCCTTACAAGCGTTCTATTTCTACTAATGTAAATTCCCCGCTATGACACTTAAAATCTCGTATCCATTCTTCGCGTGAAAGTCCTTGCTCTGAGAGATTATCGAATACCCTTTCGTAAACTTCAACGCCATAATGCTTACCATTAATGGTGATAGATTCGGTAATGTCCAGTTTCTCTAATCGAGTGCTGAGGATGTAGTCTTCACCATAACGGGTTTTGAGCTTGAGGAGCCTGCCTGGAATACCGTGCTGATGCAACCATCGTAGAATTGCTCTGGCACAATCAGCACATTCTAGAATGTCAAACTGACGAGTGATTGCTCCAATCTCTTCAAAAACCTCTGCCTCTGTCCAATCATTAGAACAGTCGCTAATAAGAGAGCCTCCAGAATTGACTTTATGCTCAATTATATCGATGTTGGGCTTGTCCATGATATTGGTCAGTGTCAAGCTGCGATCGCACTTAACGATGAGCGATCGCACTACGGGCAAGCTGAGCTGGCAGAGTAGCATGGGTTAGCGATCGCGTAACCCATGCAGTTGGTGGGGATTGTTGCGCGTTGGGTTTCGTTGCCTCAACCCAACCTACGGGCGAGCGATCGCACTGCCCCGCCCATATCTTTTGGGTGCTGTTTGTTATGGAAAAGAATGTACCTGCGAATCCATCCGACATAGCTTTGCTCGGTTCGATAGGAATAATGTTTTAGACGAATCGCGTCGCGAACCTGATC
>JAAUQI010000059.1 GCA_012032345.1 Leptolyngbyaceae cyanobacterium RM1_1_2
TTCGAGTGCGAGTGCACGGATTCGCTTAGAGCGTCTATATCCGAAAGTAGAGCAAGAGCCGAACCTGGAGCAAGAGCCGAACCTAGAGCAAGAGAACTAGGCAAAGTCTCTTTGGTGGACTACTAGTCTGACTGAACTAGCTATTTCACAACGGGAGCATATTATGTCTGCAGCCGCCATGCCAAACTTCATTATTTTCGGGGCTATGAAAGCCGGGTCTACCTCGCTGTGCAACTATTTAGTGCAGCATCCCGACGTCTACATCAGTCCTAAGAAAGAACCCAACTACTTTTTGCCTGCAGACAGCGCTGAAACCACTCAGCCAGGAAGAATTACCACCCTGGAAGACTATCAGCACTTTTTTCAGCGATCGCCGACAAAAGTTCAAGCTGAAAAGGCCATTGGCGAGGCTTCGGTCAGCTATCTATGCAATGAACAGTTGCCCCGGCTTATTTACCAGGCAATTCCTGATGTCAAGCTAATCGCCATTCTGCGCGATCCCGTTGAGCGCGCCTATTCCCATTTTTTATTTCTCAAGCGCAAAGGTGAAGAGTCTGCTGAGAGCTTTGCCGCAGCGCTAGAAGCTGACCAAGGCCACGCTCAACCCTTTGGCTATTTTCGCAAGGGTCTTTACGGGCAGTCCGTGAAAAATTATCTTACTCAGTTTGAATCAAATCAGATCCGCATTTATCTGTTTGATGACTTCAAGCAAGATCCGCTAGCTCTGACCCAGAATATTTTTGACTTCTTAGGGGTTGATCCGCACTTTCAGCCCAACACCTCAGCTAGAGACGCAGCTTCGGGGATTCCTCGCAGCCGTGCCCTCTATCAGTTCATTCATCAGCCCCATCCGCTTAAAAACGCGATCAGACCTTTAATTCGACCTTTTTTCTCGGCTGAAAAGCGTCGCGCCCTTTGGACAAGAGCAGTTGCCGCCAGCCTGAGCAAACCCAAACTAGAAGCTGAAGTACAGCAGCAGCTACGTCGGCGCTACCGCGACGATATTTTGTACCTCCAGTCTTTGATTGACCGTGATTTGTCAAAGTGGCTACCCTAAGCTTGAGTTTAGCGACCTAGAGCGGCTAAATTTACCGCTGATATCCCCGAAAAGGAAAGCCAACTAAATCAGGTCGTTTGTTTTCCAGAGGCAGCGCTGTCGGCTCTGGCGATCGCTTGCCGACAAGATCTTCTTGAGGGGCTGGAAGCATCTCGCCGCGAAAGTCTAAAATTTGTACCAGCAAGAGATATCCCACCGCTAGCAGCAGAGAGAGTACGCCTGTAATAATGGCAACGATCTTTGAGCGCTCCATAGGTCTTGTTCGCCCGATCAATTTCTATAGCCTACTCTAGCCTGACACAGAACTTCACAAAATATGAGTGAGTCTACATCTTCAGCCGCTGATTCAGCCGACAGCGATCGCCCCTTGGTCGTTCAAACCAGCGGATTGAAAAAGGTTTACCGCACCGGATTTTGGCTGACGCAAAAGGTGACTTCCTTGCAGGACTGCTCTTTGAGCGTTTATCAGGGAGAGACCTTTGGCCTGCTGGGGCCAAACGGAGCGGGCAAAACCACCCTGCTAAAAATTTTGCTAGATATTATTCGCCCGAGCGCGGGCAAAGCGTTTTTGCTACGGCAGCCGATTGGCGATCGCAGTGTCAAACAGCGGGTGGGATATTTGCCTGAAAATGCTTATTTTTATGACTTTCTCACGGGCTGGGAATTTTTGAAATATACGGCTGGACTGTTTGGCGTTTCTCGGGCAGTGCAGCGCCAGCGGATTCCAGAGCTATTAGATCTAGTCGGCCTTTCCCAAGTAACTGCCAAAAAAAAGCAGCTCCGCCAGTACTCCAAGGGTATGCTGCAGCGCATTGGCATGGCCCAAGCGCTGATCAACAACCCTGAAGTCGTTTTCCTGGATGAACCTATGTCAGGGCTTGATCCCCTGGGTCGCTACCGGGTACGAGAGATTATTTTGTCCTTAAAGTCTCAGGGCAAAACAATTTTTTTTAACAGCCATGTGCTTTCAGATGTGGAGCTAATCTGCGATCGCATTGCTATTTTGGATCAGGGTGAACTGGTCTGCAGCGGCAGTCTGGTAGACCTGCTGGGTAACCCCAACCGTTACTTTGTCAAAGGACGCGGCGGTAGTTTAGACGTCTTGAAAAAGTGGATGTCAAATCTAGAGTTTCAGGGCGGATACTGGCAGGGTTATTTGCAAGGCGAGCCGTATGACTTTCTCTCTAGCGTGCGGCTGATGGGCGGCAAAATTGCCACATTGCAGCTTTCTCGGCCCTCCCTAGAAGAGTTTTTTGTCGAGACCATTCGGCAGCGCTCAGAAAAGGGTAATCGCGCCAATACCTAGCGCTTTCGCTCATTCCGTGTAGCCTCAAGGGGAACTCAGCAATCAGTCGGAGCAGCATAAATGCAGCTAGCCGTTCAGGTAGCCGGATCGGGATTTCCTATACTGTGCCTGCATGGGCATCCGGGATCAGCTCAGAGTATGGGAGTTTTTACTCAGCACCTGAGCCAGCAATTTAAAACTTTAGCGCCTGACCTGCGAGGGTATGGTGCTAGCCGGGTGCAGCATCCTTTTGTGATGGCGGATCACCTACAGGACTTGATAGAGCTATTAGACCAGCAGCAGATTGAGCGCTGCTGGGTATTAGGCTGGTCGCTGGGGGGTATTTTGGCACTGGAACTGGCGCTGCGCTGCCCCGATCGCATTCAAGGGCTGATTTTGATAGCTACAGCAGCGCGGCCTCGGGGCAGTCATCCGGCAGTCAGCTGGCAGGACAATGCCTACACGGGCATTGCTTCTATAGTCAACCGCATTTTTCCCGGCTGGCAGTGGAATATTGAAACCTTTGCTAAGCGATCGCTCTATCGCTATCTGCTTCAGCAGCACACAGCATTCGCCTATCAGCGGCTAGCTAACGAGGGCATGTCAGCCTATTTGCAAACATCTAAGTTTGCCAGCCAAGCCTTATCACAGGCGCTTCGACAAGGCTACAGTCGCCTAGATGATTTGGGCCAAATTCAGGCTCCCTGTCTGATGCTGTGGGGTGCCTGCGATCGCCACATTACGCCAGCGGCTAGCTTGGAGACAGCGCAGCATCTGCCTAACTGTGACTATTGCTGCTATCCCCACACAGCTCACCTGCTGCCCTGGGAAATTCCTCAGCAGATTTTGCGCGATATTGATCGCTGGCTGCTGGCCTGATTGACGCCTGATAGTCACCTCAGGCACCGGCTTAGCGGGTAAAGTTTGCTACCGGCTGGTGTGAGATCGCTAGGCCAGGAAGCGATCGCCCTAGCGGAGGCTAACCGTGCGATCGCGCTTACTATCCGTGACCAAAAAACTTGAAGACACCGGGGGCCTAGTGTCAGCACATCTTTAAAGACATCTTCTTTGGAGACATCTGTAAGCTGATGTCAGTTCAGCGCGTCAAGATTTACCGGGCAGGAGCAACGGGCATGGGATTTTGTACACAGCGATGCAAATCTTCCAAAAGAGAAGCCACTTGCTGACAGGTAACAGCTAGAGGGCTGAGAACCGCTTGAATCTGAGTGAGTTCTTCTGAGGCCAGATAGCCATTGTAGGGACTAGACAGAGGAATAGGAACTCTCAACTGGTGTAGCTGAGCGACGGCAATGAGCCGATCAATAATCTCTAGTGGCAGCACAATAACCAAAATTCGATCCTCCAATGCATCAATTCTTAAGATGATAACTGCACTAAAAAAGTTTCAGCACCGCTATTAAAGCAGTCAGCCTTAAAACTAACATCCTCATCAATACTGGGGCACAGGGTAGAAACTGAGCGAATATATCAATCGACCAGTATCAGATTGGGCAGGCTGATTCGAGATTTAAAGGAGATTGCCGCCCCCGGAATTTCTACCTGGGTCACTTTGACCTGTAGCTGAACGTGCGGCCCCCAAGACTGCTGACGAATCCAACAGCGATCGCCCCGGCACTGGAGCACTACAAAATCAGGCAGGTCGTGGGGTTGCCCCTTAAGCCTGATAAACTTTCCACAACGCAGCGTTAGCGCAGGCATAGCCTAGTCCTCCTCAGGCGGTGTAACAGCGATCGCCAAATAGTACTATTGAACTAATACCACTGATTAGCAAGAAAGTTTAGTGATTAGCAGTACTTATTTACTAACCTACAGGGATTCAAAGGCGCAAAACTGCCATAAACGCAGACTGGGGCACATCTACAGTGCCGATCGACTTGAGGCGCTTCTTTCCTTCCTTTTGCTTCTGCAGGAGCTTCTTCTTGCGTGAAATATCGCCGCCGTAGCACTTGGCTAACACGTCTTTACGCAGGGCAGGGATGCTTTCGCTAGCAACTACCCGGCTGCCAATAGAAGCCTGCAGCGGAATCTTAAACTGGTGGCGAGGAATTAGCTCCTTCAATTTTTCAACCAGGGCGCGGCCTACATAGTAGGCTTTGTCTCGATGCACAATCGTCGCCAAAGAATCTACCGGATCGCCGTTGATCAACACGTCTAGGCGCACCAAAGCATTCTCGCGGTAGCCAATGACCTGATACTCCATGCTGGCGTAGCCGCGCGATCGTGACTTCATTTGATCAAAAAAGTCTGAAACCACCTCAGCCAGAGGCAGCTCGTAGATCAGAGTTGTGCGTCCCTGGGCCAAATACTGCATGTCTTTGAACTCGCCCCGTCGGGTTTGCGCCAGCTCCATCAGCGGCCCCACAAACTCCTCGGGGGTGATCATTTCAACTTTGACATAAGGCTCTTCAATTTTTTCTCGCTCTTGGGGCGACGGCAGCACGCTGGGGTTGTCAATTTCTACAACTGTGCCGTCTAGCTTAGTGACCCGGTAGATGACTGAAGGTGCAGTAGTAATTAAGTCCAGACCGTACTCGCGCTCTAGCCGCTCCTGCACGATTTCCATGTGCAGCAGCCCTAAGAATCCACAGCGGAAGCCAAAGCCCATAGCGCTAGAGGTTTCAGGCTCGTACTGTAGAGCCGCGTCATTGAGCCGCAGCTTCTCAAGGGCTTCTCGCAAATCCTCAAACTGGTCAGAGTCAGTGGGGAATAAGCCGCAAAAAACCATCGGCTTAGCCTTGACATAGCCCGGCAAGGCTTTCTCTGCGGGCGCTTTGACCAGCGTAATGGTGTCGCCTACGCGAGCATCTTCTACAGCCTTGATAGCAGCTGAAAAGTAGCCGACTTCCCCAGCATGTAGCTGATCAACAGGCTTTTGTGTGGGTGAGAGCACGCCGAGTTCATCAATCTCGTACTCCTTTGCAGAAGCCATCAGCCTAACGCGATCGCCCTGGCTCACTGTGCCGTCCATTACCCGAAAATAAACCACCACTCCCCGATAGGGATCGTAGTAGCTGTCAAAAATCAGCGCTCTCAGGGGCTGATCGAGAGTTTCCTGCGGTGGCGGTACTAGATAAACAATAGATTCTAGAATTTCTTCAATTCCTATGCCCTCTTTCGCAGATGCCAAGACTGCGCCGCTGCAGTCAAGCCCAATGATTTCTTCAATTTCCTGCTTAATCCGGTCGGGATCGGCCCCAGGCAGATCAACTTTGTTGAGAACCGGAATCACTTCGAGGTTGTTTTCTAGAGCCAGGTAGACATTCGCCAGCGTCTGCGCCTCGACCCCTTGAGAGGCATCAACCACCAGCAGGGCACCCTCACAGGCTGCTAGCGATCGGGAAACTTCATAAGAAAAGTCAACATGTCCTGGCGTATCAATCAGGTTGAGGACATACTCATTGCCGTCGCGGGCCGTGTAGTTCATGCGAGCCGCCTGCAGCTTGATAGTAATGCCTCGCTCCCGTTCCAAATCCATCGTATCTAGAAACTGCGCCTTCATGTCGCGATCGCTAACCGTGCCAGTCTTCTGCAACAAACGGTCTGCTAGCGTTGACTTGCCGTGGTCAATGTGAGCAATGATGGAAAAATTGCGGATGCGAGAAATCGGTACGTCAGTCATGTATCAAGACGCATTCAACGGGTAATTGCTTAAACTATTGTAATCCTTTGTCTCAAGGCCGCTACAGAAAGTCGCTAAAATGACATCGAGAGATGTGATAAGTTTAGCTACTCAAAGCGCCTCGTAACCTAGGACGCAGTTTTCAAATCCAAAACTGCCCTAAGCTGAACTGGATAATTTGGGCCAATCTTTTGCTGAGACTGGCCAGTGCTTCAAAGTCAGGCTAGCTAAGTCGGCTTCGAGGGCGGCACAGCAGTCTTGTTAGCGTCAGTTCTATACCAGCGACTGCTTGTTTTCAGTAATATCTCCAATAGGTTTAGAGAGTTTAGATAAAGTTTATGCCAACAGAGTTTAGAGGAGAGTAGCTGCTCAATGACATCACAAGATCCCAAAGCCGACAAAGTTGAAATTGCTATTCAGCTGGATACTGAGCTGCTTGAGCAGATCAACCACCTTACCAGTAACCCCAGTAAGGTCATTGAAGTGGCGGTTCGTCAGTGGTTGAGAGGCGGTGCTCGGCGAGACGATGACCTAGCTCGAACTCTGCCTCGAACGCCACCTGTGCCGCCACGAGGCGAATGGAACGACTAAGATTAGGGGATATCTACCCTCTTTAGCTCCCCACGGATTGATTAAATGCCAGGTAAGTGTCGGGAAGTCTCGATCCAAGCTGTGAAGATATGCTGAGTAGCTTAGCTAAAAGACAGGGCATTCTAAGATTAAGCAAAGCCTTAACCGCTTAGACTTGGTACTGGTGACTGAGCTACAGATTTAGGGTGCGCGCACTATCTACTTCAGATATGCTTGCTGTTAACCATCAGACGCGGTTACCAAACCGATCTGCTTAGTTTATGTCTGTCAACTCCACGTCTGCTCACCTTCAATCGTCAGCTAGCTTATTGATGGCTCGGGATACCTCACCCACGGTTGCCACCTTCCTGGTGATGGTTCATGACACTGCGGGTACGCTGCTTTCTTTTCAGTGGCCTGAAGCCGCCCGCTACGGATTTAATCCTCTACTGGTGATGGGTAAACCTCTAGAAGTTGTCTTGGCGGCAGATTCTCTAGTCACTTACCAAGAAGCTCTAGATTTTGTTTTTGAGCAGCAGCGCCCCCGGCAGGTTTTAGTCCCGCTCCGGTTAGGGAAATATACGCTGCCATTCGATCTTTGTCTGAGTCCTGTTGGGCCACCAGGCGCTTTGCCCCAACAGATAGTCAGTGTGGGTACTTTAGCCTCGCAGGATGTGCTCAGCCAGCCCCAAGATAGCTCAGCCAGTTTGGTCTCCCCTACCCGTGCTACTCCAGAAAGCTATGATGCTCAGCTCAACCAAATTGCCTGGAATATTCGGCGAACTCTCGATTTAGAAACTATCTGGCAGCAGACTGTTGACGGCTTAGGCGCAATGCTGACCATCGACAACTGCTTAATCTGCTCTTTTGAAGAAAATGGTGCCGAAGTCAAGGTTGAGGCTGAGTATGCCAGAGACGACCAGCTACGATGGTTAAATCAGTCTTTTAGCCTGGAGCAGGTACCTTATTTGCGCAAGGTGTTTAAGTGTTTGCACCCGGTTTTTGCAGAAGCAGAGTGCCTGGTTTCCCATCGCTGCCAAACCCCAGGAACCATTTTGGCGATCGCCACCTGTTATCAAGAACAGCCTAATGGTTTAATGCTTCTATTCCGACAGCAGCCGCGCCAGTGGAGTTCTCTAGAAGTTGAGTCGATTAGCGAACTGGCTGACCAGGTCGGTACTGCGATCGCTCACGCAACTCTCTTCAGCGAAAGCCATGCGCTCACGGTCGAGCTGC
This sequence comes from Leptolyngbyaceae cyanobacterium RM1_1_2, assembly GCA_012032345.1. Taxonomy (GTDB): domain Bacteria; phylum Cyanobacteriota; class Cyanobacteriia; order Phormidesmidales; family Phormidesmidaceae; genus Sphaerothrix. The sequence continues at coordinate 7,789 of JAAUQI010000059.1, forward strand.
AGCGAGTTAACGAAAACCTTTTAGAAAAACACCGCGAACTTGAAGAGGCCCGCAGTCAGGCTGAAGAAGCAAGGCAGCAGGCCGAGGAGATTTCTCGACTCAAGAGCGAGTTTTTAGCCAATACCTCCCATGAACTGCGCACGCCGCTCAACGGCATGATTGGCTTCCTCAAGCTAGTGCTTGATGGCATGGCTGATGACCCAGACGAACAGGAAGAGTTTGTAAGAGAGGCCCACAATTCAGCCCTTCACCTGCTTAATTTAATCAATGACGTACTAGACATTGCCAAAATTGAAGCTGGCAAAATGCAGCTTGATATGGCTCCCGTCAATCTGCGGGAACTGTTTCAAAACGTCGATAACTTCACCCGCCACCTAGCTGAGCAAAAAGGGCTTCACTATGAGATCTTAATGCCCGAAACACGAGATGAGATTGTGCTCAACGGCAACTACCAGCGGCTGCTCCAGGTGATGCTAAACGTTGTGGGCAATGCGGTCAAATTTACCCATGAAGGCTATATTCGCGTTAGTGCTGAAGTGAAGCGCCAAAAAGTCAGGTTTCAGAATCAGGAATGGCCCGGCACGGTGAAGATTAGCGTGGCAGACACGGGCATTGGCGTTTCTCTAGAGAAGCAAGATCGGCTCTTTCAAACCTTCAGTCAGGTTGATGGAGAGCGCACCCGACAGTATGGCGGCACAGGCTTAGGCTTGGCAATTTCGCAGAAGCTAGTCGAAGCAATGGGCGGCGTTGTACAGTTTATCAGCATGGGAGAGGGCCTTGGCTCTACAGTCACCTTCACCGCTTTACTTTATCAAGAGCCAGTTGTGGTTTCCCCAGAGCCGATTGCCCCGATTCAGTGAGCAGGAGGACGATCGACAAACTGGGGGCGAGTCTGATGACTTTGCTGTAGCGTTTGCTGCAGAGTCGGCCAATCTTGACTGGCAACCTGATCAATGATTTGATCAAGCTGTTGACGATACCCTTGCAAAGCCTGCAGCAGGGCTGCTTGATTAAACTGAGCCATCATTGTCCCTAGTTCTGGGTTACCGCCTCCGACGCGGCTGGTGTCACGGAAGCCTGAACTGGCGAGCTGCTGAGCGAGCTGCATAACATCTAGCTCGCTCTCACTCAGGCAGGCTTGAATCAGGGCGGCACTGATCATCACTGGCAAATGAGAAATCCAGGCAACTGCCCGATCGTGGGTTTCAGGCGGGCAGCGATAGAGATGACAGCCCAGAGACCGCGCTACCTCCTCAACTAGACTGATAGCATTAGGAGGCGTAGCTACCGTCGGCGTAATGACATAAGGGCGCTGGTCGAATAGTCCTGCTTCTGCTGCCGCGAGTCCAGCTTCGGCCTTGCCTGCCATCGGATGTCCACCGACAAAGTTGGGCCAGTGCAGGCTAGCCGCTTTGACAATGTGAGTTTTGACTGAACCGACATCTGTAATCACCGTTGAAGCGGGTAAAAATGAGGCTAGCTGCTTTACAGCTGGCGCAACTGCGGCAATTGGGGTGCAAACAAACACTAACTGAGCTGCTGCGATCGCCTCTAAAGAAGTTGCAGCGATATCAACAGCGCCCTGACGCAGTGCCAAATCGCCTGTTTCAGCTCGACGGCTGATACCCACAACGGTATGCTGTCGCTGACGTAAATCAAAGCCCAACGAGCCACCGATCAGACCCAAACCCACAATGCCAATCTTCATAAACAAATTAATTCAGACCTGCTAAGGGGGCACGATAAGGACTAAAGCTAGTTCAAGCGCAAAGCAGTTCCTTATCTACCCAAATGATAGGAACCTTATCATAGTCAGACTCAAGGACTGCGAGATCAGGACTTCAGGCAATCGTTGAAACTTGTCTTTTGGCCCGTTTTACGGTCTCAAATGGGTGCTTTACCGTTACTAAAATGCAACTTTCATGATGAATGCTGAGGATCTCGTAGAAAAGTATGCTGCAGGAAGGCGCGATTTTGAAGGGATTCATCTTAATGAGACTCATTTGGTTGGTGCTACTTTAACCGATATCAGCTTAAAAAACGCCAAACTAAACGTCGCCAATCTCAGCAATGCTAATCTTAGCCGTAGCAATCTGAGCTACGCCCAAATGAATGTAACTCGACTGAATGGCGCAAACTTGAGTCAGGCACAACTGCGCCATGCCAGTCTTAATGTCGCCAACCTGATTCGGGCGATCCTGACAAGTGCTGATCTGCGTGGCGTTTCCATGATTCGGGCAGAGTTGCTGCGGGCCGATCTAAGCAACGCCAATTTGCAAGGTGCTAATCTCAGCGAATCTGATTTGAGAGAAGTTCGCCTGCGCTGGGCTAACCTAATGCAGGCCAATCTAGCCAGAGCTGACTTACGCAACAGCGTTTTAACCGCTGCCATTCTTAAATCAGCCAACTTAAGCGCCGCTAATCTGAGCCGAGCTGACTTGAGTAGCACCGTTTTGATTGGAGCAGAACTTAGACACGCCAACCTCAGCTCAGCCAAACTAATCGGTGCCAATCTTAGCGGAGCCAACTTACGCTGGGCCAACTTAAGCGGCGCTAACTTGCAGGAGGCAGACTTAACCGGTGCTAAGCTCAGCGGAGCCAATCTGACCGGGGCAAATCTGACCGGAGCCGACTTATACAACACCAGCCTGGTTCACGCGGATCTAAGTCAGGCCAATTTAATTGCGGCTAGCTGCACCAGCTCCAATTTGACAGGGGCTACTCTGACGGGCAGCAAGCTCCACGGGGCTGCTTGCTCTGACCTGAGAACAGCCGATTTAACCTGTGACTGGATCGATCTGAGTGCGGCAGGCGATCGCAGCCAAGTACATCATTTTCAAAATTCTGACGAAATTGAAGTTTTTTTTAACCGTCTGCCGCCTCAGGTAGTCATCAGCATTGACACCCCTTTAACGCAGCCAGCGCACCTGAGCCTAGCGCAAGCCTACACGGCAATTTCCCAACACTTTCCGGCGCTTGAGCGGCCTCCTAACGTCCTGATTCGCGGTCGCAAAACAACCCTCACTTTTCATCTACAGCACAATGATCATCTCTTTATCATTGCCTACCTAGCAGCTTTGCCTTTTCAAGACTGCCCGGCTGTTAAAAAAAACGTTAGCTCACCTCATTCAAGCAGTTGAAGCGGAGCCAGCCGCGCTCAGTATGCCTTTCAAGGCTTATACTGCCAGACTAAGCTACGAGTTAGCCAATCTAGTTCACTCTGCAAAAATTTAGAGCGAATCGCTTCAGCAGATCCTTTCTGGCAAACCCCCATCCAGCTCTGCCTGGTCAACTCCTACCATCACCAGCTAGAGGTTTACCAAAACCCACGTTTTGGTATTCGAGGCCCCCAGCAGGACGAAATGGGATTTACTATTCATCCCCGCCAAGATCTTGTCCCCGAAATCTCAGCCGTAGCCGCCTTCATTCGAGGTATGCATCAGGCGCTTCCTCTCTATAGCTAACCTCAGACCAAAAATTGGCGTCACTCTATATAAGCTGTTACCGGCTCACAAAGGCTTGTGCCACAATGGAGTTCGTTGTGCCGTTGAGGGCCACTAGATTGTGATAGAAGCAGAGGTTCATCAGCGGCTTAGAGCCTTTCTAAAAGAGCAGGGCGAACCCTACTGGCCCCACCATCTGACGATGGCGCGGCTAGTCGCTAGGGCTTTTAGATTAGGCCGGAGTGCCCTAATTCAGGCAGGCAGCTCGTCCGTCTATCATGGGCGACATCGCCTCAGCTACCTGATGCCCAGTTTGCTTTGGTCTGGTCCAGCCGTTCTGGTATTGCCAGAAGCTATTCAACAGCGAATTCTGCTGGTTGAAATTCCCCGTCTCCGCCAGTGGATGCCAACCATTAAATCTATTCAGGTGGGCGATCGCTGGCCTAACGAAAACTATCAAGGCTTGCTGATTACTTCACCAGAAGCCTGGCTGAGCGATCGCTTAGGAGCGCAAACCTGCTTTCCCAGTCATATTCCGACCCTGATTGATGGGGCAGACGACTTAGAGTCTTGGGTTCGACATCAGCTAACAGTTAACATTAGCAGCCTTGACTGGGACAGCCTGATGCTGGCATATCCTGCCTGCCAAGACATAATTCGTGACATTCGCGTGCAGTTAACCTACGCTGTTTTTCGGCATCCAGAAAATCCCTACAGCTGCTATCTGCTAGATGAGCTTGACCACAGATCCCTTAGCAGGCTCAATCAAGTTCTGCGGCAGACGCTGGCTGTCGAGCAAATGCCCCCTGTAATGCCCCCTAGCTGGCAAGCATTTTGGCAGCAGTACTGGCAGCCCCATCGACTCATTTGGACAACGATAAATCGTCAGCAGGGGCAGTTTTGGATACACTGTGGGCCTGCAGAGATTAGCTCATCCCTGGCCAAAGTCTGGGCGCAGCAGCCTGTTGTGCTGATGGGTGCGGCGCTGGATCTTGAAACCCAAGCCTCTACCTATCGGCAACGCTTGGGCCTAGACGACTTAACCTGTCTAAAATTTTCACCCGACCGTCAGCAAGAGCTAATTCAGCTCTACCTGCCCGATCATCTGCCTTTGCCCAATACCCGAGAGTTTCAATCTACTCTCCTACAGGAAATTCGTCTATTGCTAGCCAGTACGGCTGTCAGTAGCGGGTTAAGCGTTATTTTAGTAAGCGATATGCCCCTGCAGCACCAGCTAGGGACTCATCTGGCGGCTGAATTTGGCTCCAGAGTGCAGGTAGAAAAAACCTGCCTGGATGAGAACGGCATCTTGGTCACCAACTGGCAGTTTTGGCGAATCCACCAGCACCTCATACCTACCCCCCAGATGCTGGTAATCACAACTTTACCGATTCCTTCACTAGAAAATCCGGCAGTGGCTAACCGAGTTGCATTTTATAAGCAGCAGCGGCAAGACTGGTTCAGGCTCTATCTCTTACCAGAAGCGCTTTCTGAACTGCAGCGGGCGATCGCTCCCATCAGAGAACGGCAGGGTATCGTAGCGCTGCTGGATAATCGGGTTAACTATCGCAGCTATGGACAGCAGGTAATGGCAGCTTTAAGCCCAGCCGCTCGCACTAACTACATTGATGTCCGATGGTTAAACAATAACTGCAGCATCTTAGACTAGTCTTTGAGGCACGCATCTTTCTTTATAAATGATCTTTTAGTAAAAGCTGAGAGCGTGCTGTAATCATTAAGCAGGTTATTTGACTATGGGAGAATCCAAGCGACGAAAAGAAAAGCTGGGCGAAGAATATGGTCAAGAAGGGAATGTTTTGCCCTGGTTGCCGATTCGCAAAAGCCAAGCAGAGCAGTTTGTGAAATGGACAACTCAGGGAGCCTGGGTCGGCATTGGTGCTATGATTGCCATCTGGCTAATCGTTCGTTTTGTTGGCCCAGGTTTCGGCTGGTGGGAAATTATTGACTAAAGTATGAGTTTTCTATCGGTTTGTTGAAGTCTGCCTGTATCTTGAGGTCAATTTCTAATTTCTAAGCTAGAACTAGGTGAGAAGTTTTTAGCGGCAGGTATCACTATGAGACCTAGCTTCTTAGAGACCTAGCTTCTTACAAGATACCGACTTGGGAAATTGGTGAACTGACCCTAGAGCAAACGCCTCTAGCAAAGGCAAAGTGGTTTAGCTGACTACAAGAGCGCTCTTTGGGCAGAACCGTGTTCGAGATCGTGGATAATGTAGGCTAATAATTAAGAAAAACTTAAATTTGTAGCTTACAATAGTTGTGGTGATCCGGGAGGACAAGCATGTTCATTAGACTTGCAGAACAGCATCGCCAGATGGTTCAAGACCTGGTTATGAATTTACAGGCTTTGGCCATTGTGCTGGAGAATCAGGGGTATTTAGCTTCTTGCTATACCTGTGGGGGGCAAATGAACAGCGCTTCCTTCATGGTGAGCTTGGGTGACAACCACCTCATCCGCTTTTTGGTATCAGACTATGGCATCACCTGGACAGAGATGCGTGACGATCGAGAGCTGATGAAATTAGAGGGTGCAGAAGCAATTAGTCAGCTTCAAGAGTTAGCCAATCTGATCAAATACCAGATCAATCCTTCTGATTATCGGCTGATATCGCTGCAGCAAGCTTAGTACAAAAGATAGAGCTGCGCATCTTAGGTCTGCTGGGTGAGTCTCAACTAAAAGCGCAACCCTTTAGTTCAGCTATTTAGCGGCTTTCACTCGCAACTGGTCAGCAAAAAGTGGTAGCATAGAGCACATCAGATAGGCACAGTTCGCATTTATCTGAGTTGGTTCACAGTAGGCTTGCCCCTCCTTAAACCCCTATTAGCCAACTTTTTGTGGACAGTTTTAGCAAACCCGTTGACCAGGTGATGAGAGCTTTATGACTCAGGCAGTAACAATTCCTGGTAGATGGCAGCATCAGTTTGTACAAACTAATCAGGTGCGTCTCCACTGCGTTACTCAGGGAGATGGAGAGCTGGTCGTTTTGTTACACGGATTTTTAGAGTTTTGGTATTCCTGGCGGCATCAGATTCCCGATTTGGCCAAGCAGTTTCGAGTGGTTGTCCCTGACCTGAGAGGGTACAACGATTCAGATAAGCCTGTGGGTGGTTACGACCTAGATACTCTGGCCCAAGACATCTATGGGCTGATTCAAGGTTTGGGCTACAGTCGAGCACATATCGTTGGTCATGATTGGGGAGGGGCCATTGCCTGGCATTTTGCTCACCGCTTTCCGCATGCGCTCAACCGCCTGGCTATTTTGAGCGCTCCTCATCCAGAGCAGTTTCGTCAGGCTGTTGTCAGTAATTTTGATCAGCTAAAGCGGAGCTGGTACCTTCTAGCATTTCAGATTCCGGCGCTGCCTGAATGGCTGATCCAACAAAACTTACTCAATTTTTTAACTACCCTATTTCAGCATCAGGCAGTACGCAAGGGAGCTTTTTCTGCCAAGGATACTGAAATTTATCAGGCAGCATTGCAGAAACCAGGTGCTTTGACAGCAGCGATGAGCTACTATCGTCAGTTTTTTGCACCCCAAACATGGTTAAAGCTTTGGTATCAGGCACCGCTGCCGATTACTTCCCCTACGCTGGTTCTATGGGGAGAAGAAGACACGTTGCTGAGCCATTCGCTTTTAGAAGGATTTGAAAAATGGGTTTCAGCTCCCCTGCAGCTCAAACGAGTACCAAACTGCGGCCATTGGATTCAACAGGAAGTTCCGATTACGGTAAGCCGGGAACTGGCTAAATTTTTGTGTGCTAGCTGAGCTGCGTGGGTATACCGCTCGATGTTAAGTCGTTACCGTTTTGGTTGAGTTTTGTGTCGCAAGCTCTGAGCAGGCAAAAGCATTCTCGTTTGGGTTGGTTTCGGCGAGAGCCTGCTTGAACTCAGAGCCAACCTAAGAAGTCAGGGTTAGCAAACACGGAAGTACAGAGAAAGAAAGTCAGCGATTTGGCTGAACTTATCTGTCAAATTGCTGCTTTAAATTCAAACATACGGACTGTGGCTTCTTCATCAGGAAGAGTTTAGCGGTGACTGTCCATACCCTTGATCTGAGCGAACGGCTGAACTATGCCTAATCCCTGTTTTTTGTCAAATGCTTCGGATGTTAGGCTGTCTGCTCAAGAAAGTCGGAAAATTCAAGAGCGCTTAGAACTGTTTGAGCTGTTCTCGACAATATACAACAGTAACCGAGCTTTGCTAGATGACATCCTCGATTTAGCCAATTCCGAGGACAGGTTGTTGGCCCGTCTGGAACTGTTTCATTACATTCAGGGTGTTGTCTTAAAAGAGGGGATTTGTATAGTTACAAATTTGCTCAATGGCAAAACTGGCGCTCTACATCAGGCTAGTCATATTTGGACAATTGGTCGTAATCCTCGTCAAACGGTGATTGCTTTGGACGATAAGCGACTCTCTCGCTGCCATGCTGCTGTTCAATATATCTCAAAGCAGGGGTTTTGGCTCTCTGATTTAGATAGCCATAATGGTTCTTTTGTAAATGGTGAGCGGATTCACCAGCGCTATTGGCTCAGTGATGGCGATCGCATTCGCTTAGGCAACACTACTTTTAGCTTTTTTATTTGCAATGACTTCAAGGCTGTGACGTTACCGAAAGCCCAGTATGACCAAGCTTCAAAGGACGGCCCTGATAACCCAACACTGCCCTCTAATATAGGGGCAAACGACGTCCTTAATCATTAACGTGAGGCGACCTGCAAAGGAAATGCTTCAAATATTTGAGATGAAACAGTAGGGCTAACCCAAGCAGTTAATGCTTTGATTAAATCTCCCGAAACAGCTTTGTACAGCTTAGTGACTCTTATTTTTTGACGCAATTTTTAGCGGTACAGAAGCCAATCTTTTGCTTGGAAAAGTTACGACTGCTTTTGGTTGATGACTCGTTCGCAGTTTCAACAAAGCCGAAACCAGAGCGCTATGGTTTAGAGACGGCAGCTCTAACAGGTCTAAGATTTCGCTGGTATGAGCTACTGTATTGCTAATGAGATTGCTAGTGGGAAAGCGCGGCAGCAGGTCAGCCGCTCCCTGACAAATTGCCCACTGCCGCTCTGAGCTTAAGACTTCATATTGCGCGCCGTTGACCAAAACAATTTTGAGGGCAGGACAGTGTTTTCGGCACCAGCGGCAGATGGCGTAGGGTCTGAGCGACTGTAGCCTGGTATCAATTAGAATCAGGTCGGGGAGTGATAGGGCGTTTTGCTGTAGCTGCTGTAGGCTTTTAATTAAGTTGACGTCACCCGATTCCCAAATGACAGCGATGTTTTGAGAGCGCAAGACAGTTTGCCAGATTTTTCCTTGAAATCCTACTGGATAAATCATCAAGGCAAACTTTAAAGGCTGGAGCATGGATTGTATCAGATGGAAACAAAGGGGAACGAAGGGAAAAAATGACTCTCCCTGAGGCTGTAATTAAGAAACTCCCCTTTGGGAGAAAAATAGGCATATTTTTTTTCTGAAAATCAGCGTAGTCTGCTTAGTTTAGCGCGATCGCTTTTTAGTCAGAAGAGGCTGAATTTAATTTTTGAATTTCTTCATGAACAGTGACGCCAATTTGCAGCGCATCATTTAGCAAATCTCTGTATTCACTAGCAGACTGGCTGACATGGAGGGCCTCTAAAGAGGCTAAATTTTGCTCAATATTGATAGATAGCTCTTGACGACGAGCAATAAAGCGCTGATGCTTCCGCAAGATGCGCTCAGTCATCAGGGCGCAAACCAGGCTGCTACGGGTTAGCTGCAAAGCTTTTAGAACTGCGCTGCGATTTTCTACATGGGGTTGGTCGGGGTTTATCCGGCTGAGTTCATCCAAAATACTGACTGCGGTCAAGGCTTCGTGGTAGCGATCTACCTCAGTGAGTAACCGATCTAAGGTTATGAAGTGGCGTCCTTGCCCCCAAAGATAAAAATTCCAGCCCAGTGCGATCGCCCCGGCAAAGCCCAGCGCCAGCGGCAAGAAACGGGCCGCACTGCTGAGATCGTCACCTAGGCCATAATTTCGCGCCACAATCAGGCTTAGCGGTAAGCAAAAGATGATAATGACGCCGAAGGTGAGTATCTGATTTCCCAGCAGCGCTAAAAGATTGGACTGGCGCAGTGCAGAAGGACGATAGGCCCAACCGATGGTGAATTCTCCAACATCTAGACCTGTAAAAGTATCTAGATCGCGTTCAGTAATTTTCAGCGCTGAGAGATCTGGCTGCATTCGTGAAGTCAGTGACGTTGTTATTTGTGGAGGAAGCGCTCGACTGGTTCATCAAAAGTCAATACCAAAAATCTGAAAAATCATGCGAAAGACCTGCCCGTAGAAGTTACCGTCAATCTCCGGTCGGAAGAGCTGAAACTGCTCACTGGGAGCGCCAAAAAATGGCCGCAGCGTCCATCCTAGCTGACTACCGACTAGCGCGTAGAGAACTAACCAGCCTTTGAGTAATCGGTTGCGCAGCTTATCCTCATCCGCCTGATGAGCTGCTACATCACGCATGCCATCATAAAACAGCTTAATGCCTACCACTCCAGTTAAGCCCATAATAGCTACGTTTAGCAGCAGGAAAAAACTATAGCCCTGAACTGAGATCAGGAAAAAGAGTGAAACAGGCGCAAAGCTAAACAGGAGGACGCTAATAACAGAAACGGCTGTCAGCACCATCGCTGTGTACTGACGAAAGTTGAGGGTGGAACCAAAGAGGATATCGAAAAAGTAAAGCGTAGGCAGACAGATAATCAAGGTGATTAAATATAGAGCCGGTAGCTTAACCGCAGAAGACAGCATCTGTAGCCAGCTACTAGAAGCGCCGATGATAGCGCCATAAACTGCTAGAAAAACCGTGCTTGAGATCAGCAGGGAAACAATTTTGCGCTCTAGTTTAATATCTTGGCGAATTTCGTCTAAGACGGCTGGGCGATCGCGCAGCAGGCGAATCAACACCGAGAAATGATTCATATCCCCGCCTCATTCTCATTTACAGAGTTTCAGGTAGTATCTACAGCTAATAAGACCTTGATTTCGGGCTAGGGTGAGCGCAGGTTCAAAGTTTATAAAAGCTTTAATCAGCTACATCACAGCTTCAACCAGCTAGATCAACCCTGCCACCTCTAATCAAAACCTGCCGCTGATTCGCTTTCCGCAAATTGTTACATGGCAGTCCTAAATCATTTATGAAGAGAGAAACTTGTGAAAGGCTTTTCCTGCAAAAAAGTCCTCTCACAATCCAAACAGGATCGCTATACCTGAGTATTAAGCTAGTCAAACTCTTCAAACAAAGCCGTCAACACAACGTTAGAAAACAAAAAACCTTCTGGATCAGAGAGTCGCAGACGAGCAGATGTAGCCCCTGCGGCTACAATCTCAACCCACCCCTGCTGAATATAGGGCCGCAGTCGTTTTTGTAGGCGCTCAACTGTTTCTGAGCCAAACTGCTGGTTGAGCACGGCTAGGTCAATACCCTCTGCCAGCCTCAAACCCACCATCAGCCCGTCGAGTAGCTGTTCTGCAGGGGGCGTTGGCGGGCAGTCAATCATTCTGGTTTGCTGGTAGCTGTCAACCCACCGGTAGTATTCGCGCAGCTTGCGGGGTCGTCCGAAGCGCTGGGTTTTGAGATAGCTGGTCGCCCCCATGCCAAAGCCGTAGTAGGGGCGATTTTGCCAGTAGACGCGGTTGTGACGGCACTGATAGCCCGGTCGGGCGTAGTTAGAAATTTCGTAGTGGTCAAAGCCTGCCTGGGTCAAAACCTGCTGGGCGAGGCGGTACATTGCGGCACTGCGATCGTCACTCGGCAGTGGCGCTACTCCCGGCTGGTACCATTTGCCAAAAGCAGTATTGGGTTCAATGGTCAGATCATAAATTGAGATATGCTGCGGCTGCAGCGCGATCGCCCGCTCTAGAGATGCTTGCCAATGCTCAATCGTTTGGTGAGGCAGTCCTGAAATGAGATCCAGACTGTAATTTTTGATATCAGCCTGATGCAGCCAATCAACTGCCTGATCAATATCAGCAGCAGTATGTGTGCGCCCACAGGCGCTTAAGATTTCGGGTTGAAAAGCCTGTACGCCCAAGCTGACGCGATTTATCCCTGCGGCCTGGTAGCCCTGGATGTGGGCTAAGTCAAAGGTGCCGGGGTCTATCTCCATAGAAATTTCAGCCAGCGGGTCTAGGCCAAACCGCTGCTTCAGGCACAGCAGCAGCTGCTGCAGCTGCTCGACGGCCAAAAGAGAAGGGGTGCCGCCGCCAAAAAAGACCGTTTCTAGCTTGGCACCATAGTCAGGCGCTGCCTGAATTTCCTGGCAAAGCCGATCAGCATACTGCCTCATGGTGCCCGATGTTTCACCGCGCAGGCGATCGCCTAAAACCGAAATTGGAAAATCGCAGTAGTAGCAGCGCCGCCGACAAAACGGAATATGCAGGTAGGCCGCTGTGGGATTAGCTTGAGCGATCGCTATGTTTGTTCCTGGCTTAGTTACGTTTCTAGAAGTCATAGCGGTAGTGACGGTCTTCTATATCTATATCTAAATCTTAGGCTCTAGCGCTAGGACGGCTACAGTCGATAATTGACGTTGAAGTAAACATGCAGCCGTGAGGTAGGATCACCGGGATCATTTAGCTCAACCAGCGGTACGCCAAAATCTAGGCGCGTGTCCCACTGGGGGGTGAGATTGACAATAAAGCCTATCCCGGTGCCGAGCAAAAAATTGTCGCTGGTGGCCGCTGTTGAAGAAAAGCGGTTCCAAACCGCGCCCATATCTACAAACGGGGCCACCTGGATGCGAGGGTTGCCGCCCTCATCCCGCTGAACGGTAATACGGTCTTCTACCGAGACGCGAAAGCCATTGTCTCCGGCGCGAATATTCTGGCTATAGCCCCGGATCGACTGACCGCCGCCAATGATGAACTGCTCCGACCCCAGTAAACTATCGCTGGCAAACTGCAAATCTCCCTGCACAATCAGCAGATGATTTGAGCCAAGCAGCTGCACCCGCTGGATTTGCCCCAGCCAGCTAAAGAACTGACCGTCAGGATCCGGCGAACTGGCAATAGTGGCATCGAACAGATCTACACCAAAGCTAAACTGCGATCGCAGCGCCCAAGCCCCGGAGAGATCTCGACCCACATAGTCTTGGCCAAACTGGATGACGCTAACCCGGTTATCTTGCTGAATCAGATCGGCAATCAGGGTTTCTCCATTACGATGGCGCAAGCCTAGAGACAGGGCTAGTTCTGCTCGCGGGGTGCGAATTAGCGGCTGGCGAAAGCTGGCCTCATAGACATCGGCAGAGCCACGCACGTTCAGGGCAAAGCCAATGGAATCTTCGTCTACAATCCTGAAATTGCTGGGAGCAAAGCGGAGCTGCAGGGTACCGTTCAGGGCGTTGAGCGGCACCCGGTAGCCTAGCTCATAGACTTCAGATCCGGTTTCGCTGGAAATGTAGGCCGAGGTAAACAGCTCGTCGCCCAGCCCCGCCGGATTGCGGTAGCGAATATCGGCGCTGAGGCGCTCTGCACCCACGCTGGTGGGCGAGTAGTTATCGGCTGACAGCTCAACCGCTAACGCCTCAGCTTCATCCACCCGCACAATCAAAATACTTTCCCCAACACCTGCTCCGGCCCGCAGGCTGGCCTCAACATTGTCAAATAGCGGATCGGCTCGCAATAGCCGTAGCTGGTCTTCTAGCCTAACCTGGTTGAGCGGCTGGATGCCTGCTAAAGCGACGCGATCGCGCACATAGCGGCGCAGGCGATCGCTGCCTTCTACCTGAATCTCAGCCAGTCTGCCCTCAATAATTGAAATCTGGACAGCGCCATCGGTAATGGTTTGATTCGGTAAAATTGCCCGCGAGGTAATGTAGCCTGCCTCCAGGTAGAGTCTGGTAATGGCGTCAGCCGCCTGCTGCAGTTCGGCTAGGGTTAGGGACTGGTTTTCAAACGGGGCGATCGCGGCCTCTAGCACTGCCGGGTCAAACACGGTACTGCCCGTCACCTGAATATCGCTGACTTCAATGCGGACTGTGTCAGAATCAGTCGGCGCTGTCTCTAGTTGGGGTGGCTGGGGGGCAAGGGGGGCTTCAGCAGGGGGTAGCGGCTCTGGAGGAGAAATGGGCTGAGGAAAGCGATCGCGCTCTGGCTCAAGCTGGCTCACCTGAACAGCCGTAGCGGGTACTGAGAGTTCAGGTATAACTGGGGTGAATAAGGGCGTTGACACCTCCTCAGGAACAAGGGTAGTCTCCAGGGAAGTTGGCGGCAGTGCGATCGCAGTTTGGCCAGGTTGGTTGGATACTACTGTGGCTGCAAAGTTGTTCCCAACCACAGCAGACAGTGAGGTGGCCGCTGCTTTTGAAGGTGCATACCCTATGATCAGACTCAGCAAAGTGGTTGTCCAAGCAGCGCTCTGGTATCTCATGCCTTTCCCCGAGACGTCAATAGCAGTATTTATCTAGATAACGCTGCATAACTTTAGCTTTAGGCTCAAACCTGAATTAGCAAGCTTCATCCAAATTATCCCGCTGTTCTTGGCAATATCAGAAAGATTCATCAAGATTCGCCCAATTTTTATCACCTCTTATCACCAGGGGCTGCCAATTAGGGTAAAAGCTGACCAAAAATAAGGGTGAGACAGCGTACCCAGATTTTGCGCCACCGCTGCCGGCAGCGGCAGTTCGCCCCCAGACCAGCTCAGCATGCCATTCATAACCCGCGTCTCACCCCGCATCATGGCAAGCTGAGCCTGCTGCAAAGCTGCCGCCCGCATGGGGGCTGTCCTCAAGGCGCTATAAAACTCAATCATGAAGCTAGCGGCGCTAACGTCATCCACCAGCCATAAACTGGCCAAAGCTGACTTTGCCCCGGTCTGCACAGCCAGTCCAGCAAAGCCTAGCTCAGCCTGAGTATTGCCCAGGGCCGTGCGGCAGGCGCTCAGCACCAGCAGTTCTACCAGGGGATCGTTTAGCTGAAGCTGTCGAATTTCGTTTAGCTGTACTCGCTGATCCCAAAACTGGATGAACGAATTTTCTAAGCTGCCCGGGTTAAACTCACCGTGAGTCGCTAAATGCAGCAGACTGTAGGGGCGATCGCGGCGTTCTGCCGTCAGGCTAGCGGGGGTAAACTGCTCGTTGACTAAAGCTTCACCCGGCCAGATCTGCCCCACAATATTGGATAGCTCAATTGAGACAGCGGGCAAAGCGGGCAAATCTGCAAAGCGAGTAGCTCCCATCGCCAAAAGCTCTGCGCCTCGCACATCCTGGTAGCGCGTATTGGTAAGGCTGAGACTGGGCATCAGCGCCACACTATAGCGCTCGATCATAAATTCCTGGCCGCTGTGGAGGACGGCAACAGGCAGCGATCGCAGTCCTTCATCTAGCACAAACGATAGGTGCTGAACATTCTGGGCTTCTAGCTCTTCAGCCAGGGGCGCTACAATCCACTGATAAAGCTGCTGGGCAGGCGGTAAATAGCTGGTGGTGCGGCGGCGGGTGCGATCGGTGACTTCGCGGCGCAGCTGGCTGGTAACCTCTAGTACTTGCGATCGCGTCACGTCAGGCAGGCGCATATAGATCGGATCTTTTTGGGGCGTAACCAAAATTAGCTCTAGCTGATCAGTTGCTTTTGGCTGGTTTTGCTGGGCGTAGGTGTCTGCTTTTAGGGCAGGCGCTGAGGCAGCACTTAGGAAAATAGCATTTTCGGTTTCTGGTTGAATGGCTACACCTGCGGAAACAGGATTCACCGTCTGACTAAGGCTACCGGGTGCAGGCGTAAACGAAACATAAAGGATGGCAGGCGTAGTGCCAGTCGTTTGCACAATTTCCTGAAGTTTTTGCTGCCCCTGCTCCACTGACTGAATCGGCACGGTTTCTTCGACATTGAGGTAGTCTAAAAACTCTTGAGTATAGGCTGCTTCTACATCAAAAACTCTCTGCTCAATAGCGACCCGGCTAGCTTCATCAGAGCTTAAAATTGGCGTCTGATCAATATTTGACTGGGTTTCTAAAGACTCTGTCTGACAGTCTGGCAGACATTCGACATTTGTAAAACTTAGTGTGCTGCCAGGTAAAGGCCCAGTGGGAGGAAGGGTGGGAGGACTAGTGGGGGGACTGGGAGGGATCGGCACAGGAGCCTCTACCGACTGAATCGCTACCCCATTACGAGCCGTTGTAAACAAAATTTCTTCTACCGGGCTGAAATTGAAGGCTGTTGGGCTGTTGGCGATCGCGGCTGTCGTTCCGTTTTGACTGGCATCTCCAACGATAAACGGAACCGTACCATTGCCGCCATGCTGAATACTAATCGGGCCGCCGCTGCTAGCAATACTGGCGCTACCGCTGCCAAAGTCAAAGCTGCCCGTTGCCCTGAAGAACTGATCCGTTGCCACGGCAACCGAGATGGCTGCTGCTGACCCGGTTGCCTCTAAGGTGCTGACTTCAATGTCGGCACTATCAGAAGCCAGCGCGATGCTGCCCCCGCCGGAGCTAATATTCTGAGCCAGAATACCCAAACTGGTGCCTGAATTTCCTGTCAGGCTAATATCGCTTCCACCAGAGCTGATATTTTGGGCCAGAACACCCGAGCCAGAAGCAGAGTTACCCGTCAGGCTGAGACTGCCGTTAGCGTTCAGATCAGTCCCAAGCTGAATGCCATTACCGCTAGTGCTGGTTCCAGTTAGATTAAGCTGATCTGCCTGAAGACTCACCAGCCCACTGATGACAAGGCCGCCGCCTGTGGTACTGACGCCGCTGAGCGCAATCGTGCCGCCACCTGCATCCAGCGTTGCTCCTGCCTGCAAATCGATTCCTGGCGTTCCGGTTCCCGCTAGCGAAATCTGCCCGTTTTGGCTCAGAATGCTGCCGTTGACTGTGATACCTGCTCCACTACTATTAGTGCCTGTTAGCAATACTCTGCCGTTGACGCCAGCATTGAGAGTGCCATTAATCAGGGTAAAGCCTCCCCCCGTATGCTCAATCGTGCCGCCCTGTGTGTTCAGGACTGAGTCATCTCCAAAAATAAAATCGCTGTTGTCAACAGTGAAGTTGCCGCCGCCCGTATTGATAGTAACTTCTTCGTCAACGATGACCTGATTGCCAGCCGCCACTGTAAAGGCCACCTGGCCCGCTCCCGAATTCAAGATGTTGGCCTCAAAGCGCACATCGTTAGCGGCCTCCAACCGCAGTGAACCCGACAAGCTATTAATATCTAGCTCATTAATCAGCACAATATTGGCATCGGCTGTAGACGCCGTTCTGACAGTAACAGCCGTCCCCCCTGTCAGAGCACTGCGCAGCGTAGCCAGGGTTAGGAATGAGTCCGCTGCGTCCGTAGCTGGCGTAAAAACAGTGGCTGAGGGGGCAAGATTGCTATCGCTACCGTTGCCAATGATGATATCTGGGGGATCAATGAGCCAGGTGCCCGCAGTCCCTGTCGGTGAGCTAACGTCAGGTGCTACAGGGATCTCTAGCTGCCCTAGACTGCTAGTTTCAACAAAACCGCCATTGCCGCTGACGGCTCCTCCGACTGCCGAAAGATTGCCATAGATTCGGGTGGCTAGGTCTGACCAGACAATAATGCGACCGCCATCGCCACTGCTGAGGGCATTGGCTCGTACCGTAGAGCTTGGGTCAATAACCGTGACCTCAGCATTTGGGACAGACTCCTGCCCCTGATAGCCGCCGCCGATGCGGACATTACCGCCACCTGCCGCGCCAAAAGCCTCTACCTCAGCCGCCAACACCCCCACTGTTTGCCCCAAAAGATTAACTGAGCCACCGCTGCCTGTCAGCGGCGCTGCTGTGTCTACTGTTCCTGAAATTAGGGCTGTGCCAGCCTCTACGGGGGCTGCTAGATCAGAGCCACTGAGGGTAACCGTTCCATCTGGGTTGAGAGTGATGCCGGTGGCACTACCGAGGGCGCTGCCTGTGAGCAGTTCTGGCAGGGTCACAGGAGCGGCAAGACCGGGCGTGCTGACTGTGACTCCAGTGTTGGGAATGGTTTCGACCTCCAGATTAAGCAACAGCCCATCATGGCTGATCCGCACTACGTTTTGGCCTGGAATGGCCGCGATAGTAATTTCGCCACCGGGAGCTGAGATAGTCCCGGTGTTGATGACGCTGCCGCCTAGCAAAGTCACAGACTCTCCGGCATTGACGCCTAAATTTGCAGCATTGACCAGCGTTCCGGCTGTCGTCTGAGTGAAGGCAAACTGGGTTGGTTCACCCACCAGCGCAGCGTAGTCAGTACTAGAGAGGTTAAACCAGCCGTTACTAAAGCCAATGCCGTCAGCGGTGGTGACGGTGAAAGCCGCAGGCAAATCCAGCCGCGCATTAGGGCCAAATAAAACCCCGGCTGGGTTCATTAGGTAAAGGTTGGCCTGACTGCCAGTGACCTGCAATAGCCCATTGATGATGGACGGGTTGCCACCGCGAACGCGCCCCAAAATATTTTCGACTGTCGGGGCCGTAATGAAATTGGCAGCTTCTGTAGCCGAAAGATTAAACTCTTGAAAGCTGTGGAATAGATTGACACCTGCCGAGCTGCCGCCTGTAATCGTGTAGCGATCGCTGCTTTGATCAATTTGGGTGTCGGTGCCATCAAGGGCGGGCGTAACTGACTGGGCCAGGGCGGCAGTTGGAACTAAGGCGGTAGAGGCGCAAAGTCCTATCCAGTGAGCTATTCTCTGGGGGATTCTCTGGGGGATGAGAAACATATTTTTCGCCTGCGGGGGAAGAGGCAGATCTAGCTCGAAGCTAAGCGGTAAATGATTTATAAAAGGCAGACACATATAGCTATTCATCATAGCCATCAAGCTAGATAACCAGGCAGTGTCTTGCGATGCAAAAATTCGTAACCTTAAAACAGTTCTGTTAAGACACTCTTTGAGATACTTTTATGGCGAGTCAAAAGAAAAGCACTAAAGGCGATCGCGTCGTCTATTCAGAGTTTGGCACTTCGGGTGCAGCTGCCTTTGAGCGGGGGGTACAAGAACTGCCGCCTAATCAGCAAACAATTAAGGTTGAAGTCAGCCGTAAGGGGCGCAAAGGAAAAACGGTCACGATTGTAAGCGGATTTCAGCTTAAGTCTGAGACCCTGACGGCCTTGGCTAAAGATCTTAAGGCCCAGTGCGGCAGCGGCGGCACCGCCAAAGACAATACAGTAGAAATTCAGGGCGATCACGCTCAAAAACTGGTAGAAGTTTTGAGCACAAAAGGCTACAAAGCCAAACGTAGCGGTGGATAGCGCGATCGCGCCTCTAGAATTCATCTCAATCTGGCTTCAGCAACGTGACCGTTTTAGGGCAAAATCAGGGGAATGACTTTTCTGAGTGTCCTGATTGAGCAGCTCTCAGCCGGAATAGACTTGAGATAGATAGGAGGCGACTTGAATGGGGCGGCGATCGCAGCGCCAGTGGGCCTGGTTATTGACCTTTGTATTCGCATTTATGCTGGCGTTGGGCATGGCTCAGCGCCTGCCGGTAGCGGCTCAGCAGTCTCCCGGCAATCCCGCAATCCCGCAAATTATTCTTCCTGTAGATACGGGCAACCACTGGGCGTATCAGTGTATTCAAGCCTTGGCTCAGTCTGGCGGTTTGAGGGCCGACCAGTTTCCTGCCGGACGCTTTCGGCCCGATGAAGGCGTCACCTGGCGCGCCTGATTAGCTGGTTAACTGCAGCCCCTGTGCCGACTCCTCCCCCCAAAGCCCCCGACGATGCCCTGAGGCTAAGCGATTCGGCTAATTTCCTGTCGCATTATCCCACCCAGTATTTTGACTTAAATCGCCCCTTATCACGGGCTGAAGTAATCACAGCGATCGCGGCTTACCGTAGCTATCCCTACATCAGCAACGCCAACGCCACCCTAGTCGCCAACTTTGAAGACAGCGCCACAATTCCAGAGTTTGCCCGTGAGGGGATAGCGGCGGCCCTCAGCCAGCAGGCCATTGTGCTTTATCCAGCCTCTCGGCAGCTGCAGCCAAATCAGCCTGCTACCCGTGGAGACACAGCAGCGCTGCTGTGTCAGGCTAGCCAATCACCCGCACTGCTCAGCACCCTGCCGCCTGATGTCGTAGTGGCCAGACAGTTAGCCACTAGCACGCCAGCCCCAACTCAAGAAATTCGAGGCACCTGGCTCACCAACATTGACAGCGACGTACTGTTCAGCCGCGATCGCCTCAGCAGCGCTATCAGCACCCTGGCTGGTCTCAACTTCAACACTATTTATCCCACCGTCTGGAACTGGGGCGATACCCTGTATCCTAGCGCGATCGCCGAGCAGTTTATTGGTGATAAAAAGGGACTGTATCCAATTTCGGATCAGCCTGCCGAAGATGCTCGATTAGAAGCCGCCCAGGGCGATCGTGACATGCTTCAAGAAGCCATTGACCTAGCCCATCCTTTGGGGCTAAAAGTAATTCCCTGGTTTGAGTTTGGGTTTATGGCCCCGGCTGATTCAGCTCTGGCGCGACGGCACCCTGACTGGCTAACCCAGCGCGCAGACGGCAGTCAGATCAAGCAGGAAGGCAACGACCTGCGGGTCTGGCTCAACCCTTTCAATCCTGAGGTTCAGCGCTTCATTTTGCTGCTGGTTGACGAGGTTATGCGCCGATATCCGGTAGATGGCTTTCAGGTAGACGACCACATGGGGCTACCGGTTGAGTTTGGCTATGATCCCGTCACGATCGCCCTTTATCAGCAGGAACACAGTGGCAAAGCACCGCCTGCAGAGGCTCAAAATGCTGCCTGGGTGCGCTGGCGGGCTGACAAAATTTCTGACTTTATGGCAGAGGTGGCCCAAGTGGTCAGAGCGCGGCGACCGGGCGCAATTGTTTCGGTTTCGCCCAATCCTTATCCTTTCTCTTACGGCAACTACTTGCAAGACTGGCCAACCTGGGTAGAGCGCGGCAGCGTAGATGAGCTGATTATTCAGCTCTATCGTGACAACCTCGATCGCTTTGTCTGGGAAATGAACAAGGCTACAGCCCAGTCGTCGCGGCGGCAGATTCCTACCGCAGTCGGAATCTTGACGGGCCTTAAAGGTCGTCCGACTTCAATGAGTATGATCAATACGCAAATTGAAGCTGCCCGCGATCGCAATTTTGCTGGCATCTCATTTTTCTTTTATGAGACGCTCTTAAATATGAACCAGGAAGCGCCTCAAGAGCGGCAGGCCGCGTTTGTGGGTCTGTTCCCTAACACGGCTTTGCGACCGGAGCCGTCTGCAACTCGGCTGAGTAATTAGATGAAAAGGTGGACACCGTCTATCTAACTGATAGCTGAGTTTGGGAGCAGGAACAGACCTGTGTGGCGGTTTCAACCGCCACTACGAACGACGAGCGACGAACTAAACTAGGGCTACTCGACTAGCTGGGTTTTGATGAGGACGCGGACGACTTCGTTGGGTTTGCCTGTGGGCTGGGGTTTGCTCCAGGCGGTGGCTTCGGCGTAGCCGAGGACGTGCATGTTGAGGATGTCGAGGTGCAGGGCGTCGGCTGCTCCAAGCAGGATGTGCCGCACGTCTTTGCGCTTAGGGGCGCGGCTGCGGCTGGGCTGGGCAGCAGCGCTAGAAGGTGTTTCTGGCTCAGCTTTTGGCCCAGAAGCTGAGCTAGAAGCGGGTTCGGAAGTGGTTTTGGAGGTAGGTTCGGAAGTGGGTTCAGAAGATTGATACATGCTCTGTTTCCTTTTGGTTTCCTGGTTAGGGTTTGTGGAAGAAAACAGAACACGGAAAACCCCAGCACACCGCTCAGTGAGTCACAAATTGGTGGCTAGGGTAAACTGACCACTAGCCCGTCAATCTGGCCTTATCAGGTTGCGGGTAAGGTGTCTGTTGGTGTTGTCGCACCAGCAGGCACTGCCGAAGGTCCCCGAGTTCTGCTGTTGGTAGGCCGTTAAGACGGCTTAATGGACAAGGATACGCATATAAGCGATCGCCGTCAACTATTTAAATTAGGCGGCGGAACCGCTAAGGAGGTGTCTAGTACCTGACGGCAGAAATAAACAGCAATTCTCATTTTAGGAAATAGCTGTTCAAGCTCCCAAAATGTCGGTATTGTAAGGACATCTGAAACAGCCAAGAGAGTCAGAACCGTTGAGAGAGCGGGGATTGTTTGACACTATAGTGGGTTCATTTCGCCAAGTGCTGTCATCGCTACCGGACAAGCGCACGGGTAAGAATAGTTGCTAT
>JAAUQI010000060.1 GCA_012032345.1 Leptolyngbyaceae cyanobacterium RM1_1_2
TGTCCTTGAGGCTCGCTGCCGCACCTTGCTGTCGATGCAATCCGAGATTAAAGCCTTGACCAATTATCATTGGTGGCCCGCATGACAAGCCTTACAGTTTCGGGGGTATGCTATCCGGATTTAGTATAAGAAGTGGTTCCAAGCAAATCAGGCATAGGCATGAGTCGCCATGTCACTGATAAAAGTGCTTTTAGCGATCGCCCGTCTCAGCTACAGCCAGCCGCAGCCCAAGCCCTACAAACAAGCTACCTGTCACCCAGCGCTGAATTTCTACAAATCGCTGGCTGCGGTTGAGGAAGCGTCTGAGCGAGCTAATCAGTCCCGATATCAGCGCTAGCCAGAGGCTGGAGGCCGCTGCGACGATGACGCCAAGCTGGAGCGTCTGCAGCGCCACCTGACCCGAAGCCGGATCAATAAACTGGGGCACAAAAGCTAAGAAAAACAGCGCTGCTTTGGGGTTGAGCAGATTTGTCAGTACCGCTTGCCCAAACACCTGCAGCAGCCCCGCCCGATGAACAGTGGGCGGCAAAAAACTGCGATCGCGGCTCAGAAGCGTCTTAATGCCCAGGTAAATCAGGTAAGCGGCTCCGGCATACTTAACCAGGTTAAAAGCCAGCGCCGAAGTCATCAAAATTGCCGAAAGCCCCACTGCCGCCGCCGCCGTATGGCCCAGGTTGCCGACAAAAATGCCCAGAGCTGAGACTATACCCGCGATACGCCCCTGCTCAAGGCTGCGCCCCAGCACATAGAGCGTATCTGGCCCCGGCAAAACCGTGATCGCCACCACCGCTGACAAAAAAAGCGGAAAGCTGTTTGGATCTGCCATCGGGTTACCTGAGATTAAGCTTTGCCGAGTAAGCTAGCACGTCACCCACTCAGCCGCAACCCCTCTGTACGCCAACGCTCTCTAGATCAAAAACGAGCGCACCCGGTTGGCTACCTGGGTGCTGGCGCTGTCCGCCGTCACCAGTTCTACCTGCTCAGCGCTGATCGCCCCCATGCCTAAATCAGCGGCACGGCGAATCTGGGCCTGACTCCAAATCGAGCCGCTAGAGACAGCCTCAGTCGTGCCCAGCATCCTCAAAATAGCGATTCCCACCGCGTCAACCGCAACCCGGTCAGTACTCGCCAGCAAAATACCCGGACTCACCTTTTGCCCCTGCTCTGGCCCGCCGCCGACAAAAGCATCGACGCCGTCAATGATAATCAGCGCCGGTCGGTAGGTTTTGTTGACTTCGGCAATCATCAGCCGCTGGTTAGCCGAGCGGTGCAGCTCCTGCATGTAGTCGTGGCCGTCTCCCGGTACCCGCCGCGCCACCATGCCAATCGTATTTTTCAGCGACAGGGTAAAGTGCCCACCGAAGCGATGGGTCTTGAGACAGCAGGTATTGACAATAGCATCAGCATCGAGCACCGGACGGGCGATCGCAAAGCCCTGAGACCAGCTTGTGCCCTCTGCTGGAAAATACTGCCAGTCCTCCCGCCCTAGCTCGTCGAAAACCAGACTGTTGACGCCGTAGCGCTCTGAGAGCGCAAAAACCTGCTTGCGAGTCATAGCGCTGCGGGTATCTGCCATGCCGGAGCGATCGCCCACCAAAATTTGGCTGGCCCCTGCTGCCTGCACAGTTTGAAATAGGGTTTCGAGTACCACTGGGTCGGTAGCGGCGGGGGCCGGATCGCCTGTGTTGTAGTTGGGCTTGATGAAAACTCGTTTGCCGCTGAAGCTGGGCGGCTGCAGCAGCTCAATGGCGCGACGTACTCCCTCAGCCCGATCTGTGGTTTTCACCAGTACGACCCGATGGGGGCTGAGTCCGGCAGCGGCAAT
Organism: Leptolyngbyaceae cyanobacterium RM1_1_2; assembly: GCA_012032345.1. GTDB lineage: Bacteria > Cyanobacteriota > Cyanobacteriia > Phormidesmidales > Phormidesmidaceae > Sphaerothrix. The sequence goes on from JAAUQI010000060.1 coordinate 1,826, forward strand.
TGGAGTCGGTGCGCTCAGCTCGGGCGGCAGCATGGAGGGGTTTGCTGGTACCAGCGCTGCTGAGGGCTGAGAGGGGATAGCGAAGACTCGGAGGACGGGCGGCAAGGCCGCAAAACCTGTAAACAGGCCCAATCGCTGGAGCAGTTTGCGGCGGTTGGGGTTAGGGAACTGTGCTGACATGCTGGTGCTGAATAAGATGCTAGAGAATCTGCTTTATTGTTGCGATCGCCCCTGAGAATTTTCTGAGAGGAGGCTAAATTTTTTTCACAAAAAGTGATGTCATCGTTCGTAGTTGGCGCTTTAGCGCTAATTTCCATAGTTCGTAGTTAGCACTTCAGTGCTAAAGCATTGAATACCAGCGCTAAAGCACTGACTACGAGCGCTGATTTTTAGTGATTTGAGTACCTACTGCCCTCTAATTGTATGCAGCTTGAGAAAATTAGTGCCCTGGGGCGTTTGGGGAGGAATGCCGCCCATAATTAAGATTTTGTCATTAGCTTGAGCAAACTGGCGATCGAGCAAAATACTTTCAGCCTGCACCACTAACTCTTCAAAGGTTTGGGTAGGCTGCTCAACCAGCACCGGCTTCACCCCCCAGACCAGGTTGAGTCGGTGATAGACATGGCGATGGGGGGTCAGGGCCACAACCACAGCCCGAGGACGCTCTCCAGCAGCAATCAGGGCGCTGTAGCCCGTTGTTGTAAACGTAACGATGCACTGCAGGTCTAAAAGGCTGTCAAGGGTATTGAGTGCTTCGCTGAGGGCGTGGGTTTCGTCGGTTTGAGCCGGGGGATTGTTGACAAATTCTAGATCCTGCTCAATGTCAGTGGCTATACGGGCCAGCATTTTGACCGCCCGTACAGGATACTTGCCGATGGCAGATTCCCCTGAGAGCATCACCGCGTCGGTGCCATCAATAATGGCATTGGCCACGTCGCTGGCCTCGGCCCGAGTTGGGCGCGGGTTGTGAATCATGCTCTCTAGCATCTGAGTCGCCGTGATTACCGGAATGCTGCGGCGGTTGCAGGCGCGGATAATGCGCTTTTGCAGCGTCGGCACCTTTTCTGGACTCATCTCGACGCCCAAGTCGCCCCTGGCAACCATGACCATGTCGCAGACCGCCAAAATATCTTCTAGATTAGCGATCGCCTGCGGTTTCTCAATCTTCGCCAGAATTGGCACATCCTCGCCGCTCTGCTGAATCAGCGCCCGCAGCGCCCTGATGTCTTCTGCCTGACGCACAAAGCTGAGGGAAATAACATCGACCCCCTGTGCTAGCCCAAAGGCCAGATCCTCTTTGTCTTTTTCGGTTAGCGACGGCAGCCGGAGATCGAGCGCGGGTAGATTCACCCCTTTGCGGCTCTTGAGTTCACCGCCTTCAATCACCTCACAATGTACCTGATCTGCCTCAATTTTCTCGACCCGCAGTTCCAGCAGGCCATCATCCAGCAAAATCTGCATTCCCGGCTGGGCTTCCTCAGCCAGGTACGGATAATCGATAGAAACGGTATCGGCTGCACCCGCGTAGCTTGAAACTGGCATCAGGACAAGCTGCTGGCCGGGCACCAGCTCTAGGGGCTGGTCGTGGGGCAAATTCCCCACCCGAATTTTTGGCCCTTGCAGGTCTTGCAGGAGCGTAATCGGCGTTTCTAGCTCATCAGATATCGATCGCAGTTGCGCAATCATCTCTGCATGGTCGGCGTAGCTGCCGTGAGAAAAATTCAGCCGCGCGACGTTCATGCCAGCGATCGCCATTTCCCTGATCGTTTGGCGCGACCCTGTGGCTGGCCCCATCGTGGCGACAATCTTAGTGCGGTGAACTAACGGTTTCATAGGCAATCTAAACAATAAAAAAGGGTTTGGCAGAACGACCTTTTCTCAAAACTTTATGCATCTGCAGGCGCATCTTCACTGGAGCTTTGCTCAGAGCAGTGAAAGCACCCAGTATGCTCATGAACGATGGGCTGGTTTGACTAAAAGGTCAGGTCACTCCGCGACTCAATGAGTCTTTGTAAACCTTGAGGATTTAGATCAGGTCGCTGAGACAGGTCAATAAAGCTAGTCAGTGAGCGATCGCAGCTATCACAGGCAAATATCTCTTTCCATTTAACCGGAGCGCATTAGTATCTGCCTGTCGGCTAGGCTACCGCTAGCATCGTTGTTAACTTATAAGTTCAGATTTTGGGGTTAGATTCAGTTATAAGTTTTTTTAGACTAGCTGACTATGAAGCTGATTATTCAAATTCCTTGCTACAACGAAGAAGCGACCCTCGGCGTGACGCTATCAGAACTGCCCCGTAAAATTCCCGGTATCGATCAGGTAGAATGGCTAATTATTAATGACGGTAGCACCGATCGCACGGTTGATGTGGCGCGGGAGTGGGGAGTAGACCACATTATTAGCTTCGATTACAACCAGGGTTTAGCCAAAGGATTTATGGCCGGACTCGAAGCCTGTCTCAAGGCGGGGGCCGATATTATTGTCAACACTGATGCTGATAATCAGTACTATGCAGGCGACATTGTTCATCTAGTCGAGCCGATTATTCGGGGCGAGGCTGAGATTGTTGTGGGTGCCCGACCGATCCGCCAGATTAAGCACTTCTCGCCTATTAAGAAGTTTTTGCAGGGGCTGGGTAGCTGGGCCGTTCGCGTGGCTAGCAATACCACGGTGGCCGATGCCCCCAGCGGCTTTCGCGCCTTTAGCCGCAACGCCGCCCTGCAGTTTAACGTGTTTAACGAATACACCTACACGCTAGAAACGATTATTCAGGCCGGACAAAAAGGTATGACTATTGTTTCCATACCCATCCGCACCAATGGCTATCTGCGCCCGTCGCGCTTGGTCAAGAGCATCTGGGCCTATGTGCAGCGATCGCTGCTGACCATCGTTCGTATTTTTGTCACCTACCGACCCTTACAGTTTTTTACCTACCTGGGCGCGATACCGCTGGTAGCAGGTCTTTTGCTGGGACTGCGCTGGCTGGTATTGTTCTTTCTTCTGGGCACCGACCGCACCCATGTGCCCAGTCTGATTTTGACCGCCATTTTAATTTTGGTGGGTTTTCAACTCTGCATTTTTGGTTTAGTGGCTGATTTACTCTCGGTTAACCGTAAATTGCTTGAAGACATTCAGCTACGACTGCGACGCTCTGAAATTGAAGCTCATCTACAGCGCAAGAAAGTAAAGACGCATGACTAGAGATCTCTTTGCTCAGGCAGCTCTGGCCCAAATCCCTAAAATTTTAACGCTGCAAGATCGAAATCCCCACAGCCCCACCTATGGCTGCTTCGATCGCAATTTTTGGCAGTACAAAATTATTGATTTTCCCAGCGGCATGTCCCAGGAGTTTGTCTGGCCTCTGGCGCTGGCCTACGACACCCCTTGCTCAGATAATCCCTTTTACCAGGAGCTAAAGCTGCGCGACTGGGTAGAAGCCGGCATTGTTTACGCCGCTAAGAGCGCTCACGCTGACGGCTCTTGCGACGATTATTTTCCTTTTGAGCGGGCGAGTGGAGCGGCGGCTTTTTCTCTGCTGGCCTGCCTGGAGAGCTACCAGATCATGGGGCTGGAAAATTCTATTGCCCTGCGCTTCTTTGAAAAGCGGGCTGACTGGCTGGCCCATCACCTAGAGAGCGGTCGCCTGACCAATCATCAGGCGCTGATTGCGCTGTGTCTGGAAGTCACAGGCCGCCTGCTGCAAACCCAAAAGTGGGAAGGGGCGATTCGTCAGCGGCTGGAGCTGGTCTTTTCCTGGCAAAATCCTGAGGGCTGGTTTCAAGAATATGAGGGCTGCGATCCCGGCTATCACACGCTGACTATTTCCTGTCTGGCGCGGCTGTACCAGCTGCGGCCCAGTGCTCAGCTCAAGGACGCGATCGCCAAAGGAATTATCTTAGCCTCCTATTTTGTGCATCCCGATGGCTCCTACGGCGGCGAGTATACCAGCCGCAATACCTATAACTTTTTCCCCCACGGCTTTGAGCTAGCTGGAGAATGGATGCCGGAGGCCCTCAGCATTAACGATCGCTTTTTGACCGGGCTGGCGAAGGGGTTGGGGGCCTGCTACGCCGACGATCACATTGTCGGCCACCACGCCTGGAACTATCTGCTAGCGTGGCGTGATTTTGCCAGCGATCGCCCGCCCACTAAGCTACCTGCCCCTGGGCGGGTATGGCTAGAAGAGGCGCGAATTTTGATTGACCAGCGCCAAGATAGCAAGCTCTATCTGGGGTTAAACAAGGGCGGCACCTTCAAATTTTTTCAGGGAGAGCATCTGGTGATCTCAGACACCCAGTTCTCGCTGCTGGTGCGCCAAGACGGTAAGCTCAAAAACGCTGTGGGCCATCTGGTGAGTCCCTACCAGATTCAGGTCGCCCCCGACGAAATTCAGATTCGCGGAGCCTTGGGCTGGGCCAAGCAAAAGCAGATGACGCCGCTGAACCTAATGATTTTGCGGGTAGTGATGCTGACGGTGGGGCGGTTTTTCCCCGACCTGATCCGCAAGCTGCTGCAAAAAGTGCTGATTACGGGCAAAAAACCGGCCCCGTTTGAATTTAGCCGCACGTTTCGCTGGCAAAAGGGCCAGTGGCACGTCACCGATGAACTCAGAACCGATAGCTGGGACGCAGTGGTTTCCGGCGGTCTTGGGGTCGATCAAACCTCGATTTACGTGGTGATGAGCCGCACCTTTCAGCGGGGGCAGCTACAGCCCTGGCTAGATCTAACGTCACAGATTCGCCAACTACAGCCCGGACAATCCCTCAAGGTGGAGCGATCGCTATAGCTATGAAACGGATTATTTCTCTTGTCGTCAGTCTCGGCATCTTAGCCATTATCTACACCCGGATTGATTTTGCCGGACTGATTGGCGTCTTTCAAAACTGTCATCCGCTGTGGATGGTGATTAGTCTGGGGATGGTGATTCCGATTACAGCAGTGACTTCCTGGCGTTTGCAGCAGATTGTGCCGTCAAAGTCGGGGCTGGGCTTTGGCGAGGCCAATAAGCTAATTTTAGCGGCCAGTACGCTGAATATGGTACTGCCGTCGAAGATGGGCGACATTGCCAAGGCGTATTTTATGCGCGATCGCGGTAATCTCAGCGGCTCTCTTTCGCTGTCAATCGTCGTGTTTGAAAAAGCCTGCGACATGCTGTCGCTGCTGCTGTGGTGTACCTTTGGTCTGCTGCTCTACCCGCAAAAAGACTTCTTGTTTTGGGCGATGACAGTGGGAGTGCTGGGGGGACTGGTAGTCGGTATGCTGCTGCTCGGCTCCAAGGCGTTTGCCCAGCTCTTTTTCAGCTAGCCAAAAAAATTGCCCCCAGAAAGATTAAAGAAAAGCTGCACGCGATGCAGGTTTCCTGGAGCGAAATGCATGATTACTTTTGGGGCGACTACCGACAGCTGGCGGTGATTTCGCTAACGTCTATCTTTATTTGGTTTCTGCACCTGCTACAGATTTGGTTTTTCATTCTGGCGCTGCGGGCCTATACCCCTTTCTTAACCAATCTGGCCCTGTCGCCGCTGGCTATTTTGGCGGGTCTTTTGCCGCTGACGTTTGCCGGAGTGGGGACTCGTGATGCCGCCCTAATTGCCTTTTACAGCCCTTACTTTGACGCGGCTACCGGGGCGGCGCTGGGGCTACTGTGTACCTCTCGCTACTTCCTGCCAGCGGTGGGGGGCTTACCCTTTTTGGGCCAGTACATTTCTGCTGTCAAAGCCTTCAAGCAGCCCCTGCGGCCTAAGACCATCAACCGCTCGTAGCGCCTTCGTACAGCTCATTGGCAAAAAGCCCTGACAAAGACTGCTGTAGCAGGTTAATCACCAGCGCTGGCTGTTCTAAGTGCGGCAGCACGCCTGTTTCTGGAATCACCTGTATCGGCTTAGCCACTGCGGGACTCAGGGCTGCTAAACGCTGACCAATTTCAGGCGGGTTGAAGCGGGACTCTTGGCCCCAGACAAACACGGTTGGCACCTGAAGCTGGCTCATGTAGCGAGATAAATCACAGCACAGTGCTCCCTTCAGCGAAGCCAGTGCCGCATACTCAGCGTGGCGCTGTGTGGCTGAGGCTAGGTAAGCGGCGATCATTTCGGGGCTGATACGCTCAGGTTTGGCAAAGAGAAAAGTTGACATAAAATTAGCGATCGCGCCTTCATTGGCTGCGCCCAAGCTGTAGATTAAGTTATCCAACCCCGGCGTCCCTGCCAGTCGCGCCGCTATACCCTGCTGATAGCCATTGCCAAAGTCTTCGTAGCCAGAGGGCGAAACCAGAAACAGACCCGAAAATAGCTCAGGACGGCGAATAGCCAGCCGAATGGCGATCGCCGCTGTTAGCGAAGTCGCCGCTACCACCGCAGGCTGCTGCGCTACTTTTGCTAGCAAAACCGCGATCGCTTCAAAATAATCTTCAGCCCGGTAGTCATGCACCGGATGGGCCGACTGGCCCCAGCCGATCAGGTCGGGGGCGATCACCCAGTAGTCGGCGGCAAAAGCCGGATAGACCTGAGACCATTCATAGGCCGACGACCCTCCTCCTAGACTGTGCAGAAATACCAGGGGCGGGTTTTCTGCTGACTCCTGACTCACCCACGGCGCTGTGGTAGGCGTGTAGTAGGCCATTGCGCCCAAAGCGGTTTCGACGACTCGCTGACCAAATCCAACTGGCTGAAACTGCAGCATTTTCTTCTCGGCTCAAGAATTCCTTTTGGTAGATTACCGAGAATTGGGACGTGAAGCGAAAGTTGGATCGATCCTGAACTTAATACTTCGCAAACTTGTCGGAATTGTACCCTGACTCATAACAAGCTGATTTGTGCTTGGACTCTGCCCAAGTAGATGCTATTCACAACTCAGTAAAGAATGTACTTTTGCAGGGCGATCGCTGCTGAACCTAAAACTGCATACATATCACCAAACTGACTGGCAATATGGATGCGTCAGGTTTTTTACGTTCTGCGGATCAGTGGGCGGCTAGACTATAGCCACAGGTGGCGGGTGAGAATTGCCATCACTTCATCAGGGCGTCCGGTGGGTAGAAGCTGGCTCCAGTCGTTTGGCTCAGAGTGGCCACGCTTGTGCAGGTTCTTGATTTCTGCAAGCACGGCGTCATCATCGCCAAGGAGCATGTGACGCACCGATTTACGGTGGTTGGGCTGAGGGTTTGCAGTCTCAACGGTGACCAACTCGATAGGGCGATCGCTAGATTGAAACATGAGATGTCTCCTTTTGGGTTTTACTGGGCTGGCGGCAGTCAGGGATCAAAAGTGATGATCAAAGCAGGTACTGATTTACTCCTCCTTTCGTTTCTTACTGCTGACTTCCGGTAATCTAGAGCATAAAAAATAGCCGCCGTATAGTTTTGCAACTCAGTTTTGTAGCGCACTTTGCGTACCTGAAGCGTCACACTCAGGACTAAAGCTAAAAGCCTTTGGAACCAAACGCCACACTGCCGGAATTGCCCACTCCCAAACTTTCCTTTACTGCCGTTTTTTGCCTAAAGATTGGCTTTAATGAATGCTTCCATGCGATCGATGCCGCGCTTGATCGTGTCTAGGTCAGTAGCATAGGAGAGCCGAACGCAGTCGTCTGCACCAAAGGCGAGACCGGGAACGGTGGCGACATGCTTTTCTGCTAGCAGGCCGTTGCAAAAGTCGAGGGAACTCATCCCCATCTGGGTGATATCCACAAACACATAAAAAGCGCCCTCAGGGGTGGGACAAGTCAGCCCCGGCAGGGCGCTCATAGCTTCTACAATGTACTGCCGCCGCTGGGCAAAAGCCTGACGCATTTCTTCGACGCAGTCTTGAGAACTCTCTAAGGCAGCGATCGCCCCGTATTGAGCAAAGGTGCAGACATTAGAGGTGCTGTGGCTTTGCAAAGTGCTGCAGGCTTTGATCAGCTCAGTCGGGCCAGCCAGGTAGCCCAAGCGCCAGCCCGTCATTGAGTAGGCTTTGGCAAAACCGTTGCTGATAATGGTGTGAGAAAAGGCTTCCGGGCTAGCAGCGCCAATGCTGAGATGCTCGATTCCGTCGTAGAGAATCTTTTCGTAAATTTCGTCAGAGACCACCCAGATATCAGCCTCAACCACCACCTTTGCCAGCGCCCGAATTTCGTTGGGGCTGTAGACCATGCCTGTGGGGTTGGAGGGGGAATTCATCACAAACAGGCGAGTCTGAGGGGTAATGGCGTTACGCAACTGCTCTGGGGTGATTTTAAAGCCGCTAGCGAGGTCAGTTGGCACCATCACTGGGGTACCCCCCGCTAGCTTTACCATCTCTGGATAGCTGACCCAGTAGGGCGTGGGAATAATCACCTCATCACCTGGCTCAATCAGCACCGTCATCAGGTTGTAGAGCGAGTGCTTGCCGCCGTTGGTAACAATCACGTTTTCGGCGGCGTAGCAGAGGTCGTTGTCGGTTTGCAGCTTTTTGGCGATCGCCTGACGCAGTTCTGGTTCTCCGGCGGCGGGGCCATAGCGAGTTTTGCCTTCGTCTAGGGCCTGCTTGGCGGCAGCACAGATGTGGGCGGGCGTGGGGAAGTCTGGCTCACCCGCGCTGAAGCTGCATACGTCTAAACCCTCAGTCTTCATGGCTTTGGCTTTAGCAGAAATGGCTAAGGTCATCGACGGCGAGACTTGAGCGATACGAGCAGACAGTTTCATAGGCTTCTCCACCAGGCAGTGGGCTGGTATTAACTTGCGATTTTGACTAGCTTAAGACCTTTTAATCCTTGACGCTGCCAGATTTTTAACTTTTGACAGGATCAAGACTCAAGGCTGTGGCGTTGAGGAATTTCCTGGGCGATCGCCAGCGCTACTGCAGGTTAAGCTTGAGGCATAATCTGCTCTGGAAACTAGCACAACAGTCAGGGCGAGGATGGGGCGAGGCTTAGGGCACGATGGGCAAAAAAAGGATTTGGGCAGCCAGCAGCAATACCGACACGACAGGCCACTGCAGATACTGCCGACTTAAACGAGGCGACCGCAGCGCTACAGGCGGCTCAGGCGATCGCCATTCCCGGTACCGACAGCCACGTCAACATTAGCTACACCCTGGGCGTGGCTCTAGACTATCGCTACAGCCTGCGCTACCAGACAACCGACCTGGAGCAGGCGATCGCTGCCTATCGCCTAGCGGCTGAGAGTACTCCTTGGGAGGCAGACAAAGCTCAGTACATCGAAAAAGTAGCCGATAGCCAATATCAGCTCGGCGTCGCGCTCATTGATATTCTTATCGTCCTCAACGACCCTGTAGACGTCAGCGCTGAAATTAACCGCACTAGCGAGTTCATTGCCCAACTCTACCTGGAGCACAATCTATTGATTTCTCGTCTATTTCCACCCACATCACGCTATCAAAGCGAAAACTCACCCCTGCTACACAACATTCCTTTCCTGAAGGCTGCGATCGCTTACCTCTGTACTGGCCGGGAGTTTGTGGGGCAAGCGTGGGTACGCTATCTTTTGCTAGAGCTAGCCGTGGCCTGCCGCATTAAAATGCGAAATTATCGAGCCGGTACTCGGCGGCATGATTTTGAAACGATTGAATTAACTGATTCCTGGCCGACTGAATAACCCTAACCCAGAGAACTTGCGTTATGCCGAGAGCACCAATTATTCACCCTGATCAGTCGTACACCTTTGCCGACTACTTTAGACTCAACTTTGCTCCCCAAGACATCCTGGCCTATTTCAACGTTTCGCTGCAGCGTTGTGCCCTGACACCGCTTAAATACTCTGGTACGCTCGATCGCCTCAGGGATCTCGAAGCCCGCATCGAAGAAAGCCTACCCCGCCTCAGCCTCACCAGCGAAATGGCCCGACGAGAATTTCTTATTGCCCCAGTTTTAACAGACCTGCTGCACTACACTCAGGCCACCCTCAACGTTGAATATCCCGTCGCCGTTAGCAATCAGCTTAAAGGATCGCTTGACTATCTCCTGCAAAACCACCAAACTTTTCTAGTCATCGAAGCCAAGAACGAAGATCTAGAACGTGGGTTTGTGCAGCTTGCCATTGAACTGGTAGCCCTAGATCAGTGGATCGACTCAGAACAACCCATCCTGCCAGGAGCAATCTCAACAGGCAATATCTGGCAGTTTGGGCAGTTTGATCGACAGTCTCGTGCAGTCACTCAAGACCTCAACCTCTACCGTGTACCCGCCGACCTGGAAGACCTATTGCGAATTTTAGTCAAAATTCTTGAACCCTAACCCACAGGTTTGAAACCGTCATTCTGCATTACTATTTATCTTTGCAAATCAGCCAGTACGGAGCGAATGAGGCTGGCCTCAACCTGATCGGTGACTTTAGCTGTGCCGATACCGGTTGGCAGCACGAAGCATATCTGACCGTCTTTGACTTTTTTGTCGGTTTTGAGGGCGGCTAAAATATCGGCGATCGCCAGATCTGCCGGGATTTGAGTGGGCAGGCAGGTTTTTTGAATCAGGGCAAGCTGGCGATCGCACGCTGCCTGCGTCCACCAGCCCAGCTCAACCGCAATTTGTCCTGCCGCCACCATGCCAATGGCGACCGCTTCGCCGTGATTGACATGTCGGTATCCGGTCAGACTCTCAACCGCGTGACCGATAGTGTGGCCGTAGTTGAGAATAGCCCGCAGCCCGCCTTCCTTCTCGTCCTGAGCGACGACTTCGGCCTTGGCCTGACAGGAGCGAGTCAAAATAGTCTGCAGCAGCTCGTCTGACACATGGCGTAGCTGGTCTAGCCTGGGGGCCGCTTCGAGCTGCTCAAACAAGTCCGTATCCCAGATCACGCCGTACTTAATCACCTCCGCCATACCCGCACGAAACTCCTGGGTGGGCAGGGTTTTGAGTACCTGCGGATCGATAATTACCAGTCGCGGCTGGTGGAAAGCCCCAATCAGGTTTTTGCCTTGGGGATGGTTGACGCCGGTTTTGCCGCCGATGGCAGCATCTACCATCGCCAGCAGCGACGTCGGTACCTGCACTACAGCGATGCCCCGCAGCCAGGTTGCCGCTGCAAAGCCGCTCATGTCGCCAATGACGCCGCCGCCGAGAGCTACTATGGCCGATCCGCGCTCTAGCCGCTGCTCTAGGGCCGCGTCGTAAAGCTTCTGCACAGATTTGAGGGTTTTGTAGCGCTCTCCGGCTGGCAAAATGCAGTGGCTCACCTCAAAACTAGCCTGAGTTAAGGAAGCGATCGCCCGTTCGCCGTAGTGCTTAAAAATAGCCGGATTAGACACCAGCAGCACTTTTTGCCCCGGCTTAAGCAGGGGCTGCTCGTGAGCCGTCAGCCCAGCACCTATTTGGTCTAAGCTTTGCGGAGCGATGACGACATTGTAGGCTTGCTGGGGGAGGTCAACAGAAATAACAGATTTCATAGGGTTAGGGCCGGATCAGTACCGGAAGGGGAGCGAACGTGCTTCAATAATTCTTAGCAAGCTATCGGGAGCGATGTCTAATGAGCGGCGCGATTACCTACATTGTCTTACTCGGTGGGGCCTTTGCCACCGCTATGGTTCTATTTTTTGGTTTGCGGGCGGCTAAGCTGATTTAGCAGCTGGGGGGCACTGTAGAGGACAGCCAGACTCAGCCACCCCAGCAGGCTGATGCGAACTTCGTAGAGGGTGACATCAAACAGCGAAAACAGCAGACAGCTTAGAAAAGCCAGACCATAGCCCCCAACTAGCCACCGCTGGGCTGGGAAAGCTTTAGTGTCTAAAAGAGCCTTGACCCCTTGATAGCAGCCCCAGCCCACCAGTACCGTCAGCGCGATCGCAGTGGGAATACCCGCCTCGGCAGCTAGATGCAGCCAGAAGTTGTGGGCGTGGTAGATATTGTCGTAGCCAGGAATGCTGTCCGGCACATACAAAAGCTTAAAATTACCCAGCCCCACGCCCCAGATGGGATGGGCCTGAATCTGCTCTAGGGCAATCCGCCAGACGCTCAGGCGCGGATCGTCTGTGAACAGCCTGGTAGAGAGCTGCCGTCCGCCAATGCCGCCGATGAAAGCTGCAGCCGCGATCGCTAAAATGCCCCCCATGCCTGCCAGCATCACAGTCCGCTGACGTTGACCACAGGCGATCACAATCAAAACTTCTATAATCGCCACCAGCAGGCCATTGCGTGACCCAGAGCAGAAAATTCCCACCAGTATCAGGCCCGCGCTGAGATAGAGCCAGACGGGTCTAGGCCACAGATATTGACTCAGGTAGGGCCAGACGCCGACGGAGCGCTCAGAGGGCGTTTGCAACGACTGGCTAAAAATCAGCCCCAGGTTGAGGCCCAAAATCAGGGTTAAATAGCAGGCCAGGGTATTGGGATGATCAAAAATGGCGTTGGCTCGGTGGCCAAAGTCTTGATCTAAGCTGAGGCGATAGAGCCAGGCCAAAACCGGCTGCTGCAAACGCTGCGCCATTGCTGGAGCCATGAGCACATATTCTGCGATCGCCAGCAGATTAATCGGCAGGGTTGTTATAGTCAGCCAGCTAGCCCACTCTTCTAGCTGAGCGAACGGGTTGCGCAGCGTCGGCAGCCAGACGGCCAAAACCCCCAGTAGCAAAAAATAGGGCAAAAAGTTGGTTAGCTGCAGCAGCGCCTCAGCCCGATCCCCGGCAAAAAACGTACTGATCGCCAGCGCGATCGCCAACGCCACAAAGCCCCGCCGCCAGAGCCACTTCACCACCGCCTGCCCCCGGTAGCACAGCCCCAGCCCCAGCAGCAGCACGAAGCCTACCAGCCCGGCCAGATTAATAAACGGCAGCACCATCAGGCTGATAGTGGCCAGATAAGCCAGGTTCTGACCGGGCTGACCCTGGGTTTTAGCAAGATTAGTAGGCCCCATATCCGGTGATGACTACCCAAAAAGTACGAATCAAAATATAAATATCCAGCCAGACTGACCAGTTGCGAACATAGTAAGCATCTAGATTAACCCGCTCTTCATAGGGTACATGGTTGCGCCCGGAAACCTGCCAGAGTCCGGTAACGCCGGGGAGTACCTGCAGGTATAGCTCAAACTGGTCAGCATAGTGCCAGACTTCTTCGGCAACGATAGGACGCGGCCCCACTAGGCTCATCTGCCGCCACAGCACATTCCAAAGCTGAGGCAGTTCGTCGAGGCTGGTGCGACGCAAAAACCTGCCGACGCGGGTAATGCGCGGGTCGTGCTGCAGCTTCTGGTCGCGCCGCCACAGCTCTTTGGCCTCTGGATAGCTCAGCAGATACCGCTCTAGCATCTGGGCTGAATCTTGCACCATCGAACGAAACTTCCAGGCTTTGAACACCCTGCCGTTTTGCCCAATCCGGGTGTGACCATAAAAAATCGGGCCAGGAGAATCCAGCTTGACGGCGATCGCAATTAGCGCAATCAGCGGCAGGGCCAAAAGACCCATCACCAGGGTCAGCCCGTAGTCCAGCAGCGCCTTGAGCAAGCGCGGCCCCGGCAGCAAAAGCTGCTGCCGAATTTCTAAGCCCAGAATGCCGCCCAGATCACGCGCCGCCACCCAAAGGCTGGCAATGCCGAACAGGTCAGGAATCACCAGCATGTGGGGAAAGGTCTGGCCGTGCAGGCTCAGCAGCTTCAGCAGGCGCTCACGCGGCACACCAGGCATAGCTGCGATCGCGTAGGGAATCTGCTGCTCTCTCACCAGCCTTGGCGCTAGCGACAGCCCGCCAATCACGGGCACTCCGGCCAAATAGCCGTGCTTTTGAGGATTGTCATCCAGTACCGCCACGGGCTTGAGGCCAATTCCCGGCTGGCGCAGCAGCATCCGAATCACCATTTCCCCCGTTTTGCCTGCCCCCAGCACCACCACCGGATAGCCCCACCAGCGATATCTGGCAAACACCGAGCGCAGACCAAAGCGCCCCAGCAGCACCAGCGCAATTGACAGCAGCCACGCCATCAGAAAAATGCCCCTAGAGTACGCTTCACCCTCCTTAAACAAAAAAATGGCCGAGCCGAGGGACAGATAGATCAGCGTCGTCGTCAGACTGGTGCGCCGCAGCTCATCCACCGGACTCACCGTCACCCCCGGGTACAGCCCCGCAACGCTGTAGGCGACGATAAACACGCACAGCACAGGCCACAGCGACCAGTAAAAATCGAGTGTGAAGCGGCCATCCAAAAACAGCCGCACCTTAACGCTAATCCAGCCAGCCAGCATCAGGGCTAAAAAGTCAGAAACCATCAGCAGGACAACCGTGGGCAGCGGTCGGGTTAAGACCTTGAACTGAGTCACCGCAGGCTGTAGGGTTCGAGAAAGGATCATCAGTTGCACCGCAGATGCTGCCGTCACTACTCTAAGACATCGCCTCGCTGAAATTTCAGGTAGGTGGTCTCAACCAGCTCTGAAAATGACTGCTGAAAACGCTCCTGGCTAAACTGTTCGGCCTGCTGTCGGATTTGCTCTGAGCTAAAGTGCGATCGCGTTTGCTCAAACATTTTGACGGCTGCTGTCAGGCTAGCAGGGGTTTGTTCGTCAAACAAAATCCCGGTTTTGCCCGGAATCACCGTCTCCGTGACGCCACCGCGTCCATAGGCAATCACCGCCGCCCCTGCTGCCTGAGCTTCTACCGGAGTAATGCCAAAGTCTTCCTCAGCCGGAAACACAAAGGCGCGGCAGCGCTGCATATAGTCAGTGACTGTGGCGTCGGGCTGGTGGCCCAAAAGCTGAATAGAAGGACGACCAAGCGCCGCTATCTGTTGCCACTGCGGGCCGTCGCCAATCACCACCAGCGGCAGCCCCAGATTGGCAAATGCCTGCACTGTCAAATCTACTCGCTTGTAGGGAACAAAGCGAGACACCGTCAGGTAAAAATCCTCTCTGGGCTGGTCGGCTCGAAAGCGGTGTACGTCCACGGGCGGGTAGATTACCTGGGCCGGACGGCGATAGGTGCGCCAGATCCGACGGGCGACATAGCGAGAGTTGGCCACAAAGCAGTCCACCCGGTTAGCGCTGGCGACGTCCCACAGCCGCAGGTAATGCAAAATTAGCCGCGTCAGCAGACTTTTAGCCCCCCGCTCTAAGCCTGCCTGCTGCAAATACTGGTGCTGCAAGTCCCAGGCGTAGCGAATTGGCGTATGCACGTAGCTGATATGGAGCTGATCGGCGCGGGTAATCACCCCCTTGGCTACCGCATGGTTACTCGAAATCACCAGCTCATAGGGCGACAGGTCAAACTGCTCGATCGCCAAGGGCATCAGCGGTAGATACTGGCGAAACTTTTTGCGCGCCAGGGGTAACTTTTGCAAAAAAGACGTGGTTACGGGCTTGTGCTGGATGAAGTGACGCAGCTCATCGGGCAAAAAATTGACCAGACTGTACAAATCCGCCTGGGGGTAAAGCTGTAATATTTGCTCAACCACCTTTTCTGAGCCGGCATGGCTAGCTAACCATTCGTGGGCGATCGCACTTTCATAGGGTTATGTGAGTTCTGAGTTTTGAGTTTTAAGGGTTTAATTTTGAGTTTCGGCAGTTTTAGGCCGGAAGTGCTTGATTTTCATAGGGTTATGTGAGTTCTGAGTTTTAAGTGCTGAATTTTAAGTTTAGGAAGTTTGGCATAGAGGGCGCTTAGAGCATTCTATTGATAGCTGGGATTTGGGGAATAAGTTTTGAGCTTTAAGTGCTGAATTTTGAGTTTCGGAAGTTTTGTATAGAGACATGTTAGAGTTTGATGCGGTAGCGATGATCGTCATCCACTGACCCTGCCTCCCAAAGACCCCGCATCTGCATTCTGCCGTGAGTCAAACCCAGATTCCTATTCTCGATCTCAAGCCCCAGTATCAGGCGATCAAAGCGGAAATCCAAGCAGCGGTCAACCAGGTTTTAGAGTCTGGTCAGTTTGTCTTAGGAGCCGTAGTTCAGCAGTTTGAAGCTGAAGCCGCTGCCTATCTAGAGGTCAAACATGCCATCGGCGTCAACTCCGGTACCGATGCCCTGATGATTGGGCTGCGCGCTCTGGGGATTGGCCCTGGAGATGAAGTTATCACCACCCCGTTTAGCTTTTTTGCTACGGCAGAGTCGATTAGCAACCTGGGGGCTAAGCCCGTTTTTGCCGATATTGATCCCCAAACTTTTAATTTAGATCCGCAGCAGATCCGCGCCAAAATTACGCCTCAGACTAAGGCGATCATGCCCGTGCATCTCTATGGCAATCCAGCAGCGATGGCTCAAATTGTTGAAATTGCGGCTGAGCATAATCTTGAGCTGATTGAAGACTGCGCTCAGGCATTTGGCGCTGTCTACAAGGGTGACTGCACGGGCTGTCAGCAGACCTGCACTGACTCGGTGCGGCAGACTCTGATGGGGCAGCGGGTGGGCACGATTGGCAAAGTCGGTGCGTTTTCCTTTTTCCCGACTAAAAATTTAGGAGCCTATGGCGATGGCGGCCTGATTACCACTGACGACGACGAAATAGCCGAACTGTGCCAGATGCTGCGGGTTCACGGGTCTAAAGAGCGCTACCGAAACCAGATGCTGGGCTACAACTCCCGCCTAGATGCGCTGCAGGCTGCAATTTTGCAGGTGAAGCTGCGCTATGTTGATACCTGGAACCAGCAGCGACGACAGGTGGCTAAAACCTATAGTCAACTTTTGTCCGATGTAGACGGCGTGATCACACCCACGCTGTCTGACGGCCACGTGTTTCATCAGTATACGATTCGCATTTTAGACGCTCAGCGCGATCGCGTTAAACAAGCGCTGGCCGAGCAGGGCATCAGCACCATGATTTACTACCCGGTGCCCCAGGATCGCCTGCCGATCTATGAAGGGCAGTATTCCATAAATCCCAACAGTCAGGCTCTGGCCGATCAGGTTTTGAGTCTGCCCATCTGGCCAGAGCTAGCCCTGAGCCAGGTCAAAAAAATTGCCCAGGCGATCGCTGAGAGTTTGGCAAACTAGGGGCGATCGCCATAGAGCGCCGCATAATAGCCCTGATACTCATCCGACAGCAGCGGCTGCCACCAGTCGCGGTGAGTCAAATACCAGTCCACCGTTTGCTTTAGCCCGGTAGCAAAGTCATAGTGCGGCTGCCAGCTCAGATCTCGCTGAATTTTGGCGATGTTCATGGCATAGCGGCGATCGTGTCCTGGGCGATCGCCCACAAAGGTAATTAGCTTTTTAGGCGATATCGGCAGCTCCCCGGCCCAACTCTCCATCAGGTCACAGATCTGCTCGACAATATCAATGTTTTTTACCTGATTGTTGCCGCCAATGTTGTAAGTTTCACCCGGTTTGGCCTTAAGCAACACGGCCTCAAGCGCCCGACAGTGATCCTCTACGTGCAGCCAGTCCCGAATATTCTGACCATCCCCATAAACAGGCAAAGGCTTGCCCAGCAAAATATTGATACACATCAGCGGGATCAGCTTTTCCGGGAACTGATACGGCCCGTAGTTGTTGGAGCAGTTTGTGATCAGCGTCGGCAGACCATAGGTATGAAAGTAGGCCCGCACTAAGTGGTCGCTGCCAGCCTTGGAAGCAGAATAAGGGCTGTTCGGCGCGTAGGGCGTGACCTCGCTAAAAGCCGGATCGTCCGGCCCCAAGCTGCCAAATACCTCGTCTGTAGAAACATGCAAAAAGCGAAACTGCTCGGGCTTGCCCCGCTCTTGCCAATGGTGGCGAAAAGCTTCTAGCAGCGTAAAGGTACCCACCACGTTGGTTTGAACGAAGGCGGCAGGGCCAGAAATAGAGCGATCGACATGAGACTCCGCCGCAAAGTGAACCACTGTATCGATCTGGTGTGCAGCCAATATTTGAGCCACCAGCCCAGCGTCACAAATGTTGCCCTCTATCAGATGAAATCCGTCCTGCCCTTCTAAGTCACCTAGTGTCGCCCGGTTGCCAGCATAGGTCAGCGCATCCAGCACACAAATTTCTGAATACTGGCCTTTTGAATACTGGCCTTTTGAATACTGGCCCTGACAGTAATGTACAAAATTGGAGCCAATAAACCCAGCCCCCCCGGTAGTTAAAAGCACCCTCGGAGTAATCATAGACTTCGGCAGCAAAGGCTAGGACAGCTAACGTCTGAGCTACATAAAACGCATGAAGACTGCAAATGAGCTAAGTTAACAGCTAACATTCAAAAGAGCTACTCTCAAGCTAATTTAGTTTATTCTTTGCGAAGAATGATATCAATACTGTTACTTATATCTGAGCCTATCGCTTGTTTGGAAAAAGTCGAAATGGCTTTCCAACTGTTGCTATAACAGATAGCCAATCATGACCTTCACCAATGAACTCACCTATATTCATGACGCTAGAAAATGTAATGTTCATTCCAGAAGTTTCAAAAAGGCGCTTGTAAGCTTCTAGATTAAAACTCCATAGATGCTCTTGGGAAGGTTGATAAGGAACAGCCTCGTTAAATGGTGAGGAAGCATAAACAGAATCACAAGTATGTTGACTCATTTGCGTAATAAAAGATAAAGGATCAAAAACATGTTCTATCAGCTCAGTAGCTGTAATAAGATGAAACTTTTCACCATTAATAGCTTCTCGAGCTTCATTAAAACCTCCAATTTTATAAATATAACGATTAGAGTGCTTTGTGCTATTCGCATAATCAATTAAGGACTCAGCTACATCTACACCAACAAAATCTCCTTCAAATTTTATCTTATTGGCAAGATATCCAATTCCACAGCCGAAATCTAGCCACCTAATTGTTTCGCCAGGATGTCTTTCTTGGAGAAGTAGAAGTAGTAATTTAATGTGACCAATAGAAGTTGCCAATCTGAACATACAATCTGTGGGATTATGAGTAAGTTGTTGATACAGGTCATATTCGTCTATCTGACCTACGTTGACAGAAACACCACTGCTATTGTGGGGTGTTTGAAATGAATAAAACCGACGATACTCTTCCTGAGGTCTAACCGGAAAAGGAATTGGTGAAAGAAGAAAATTCTCTTCCTTTAAAACTATCTCTAACCATGTTCTATTGGTTTCAAGTTTCCAATATTGCATCCAATACTGAGTCTCTAGTTCGCGACTGAGACTTGCAACTAAGTTAACTAAAGCATCCATCAGTACAATAGTTAAGCTGTGACCTTCAAAAGTTTCAATACGACCATTTTTTCCATAGATATACTCTAGTGTATAAAAATCTATGGTGTTAGTTTTTACCTGACTTGACTGCTTAGTGTATAGCCGTCTATGCAAGTATGTAAAATGCTTATTGCCTTCTTTCAAGAAATAGCTAAAGAATTTTCCAAGAGGTGCGCGATTAAGAGTTGCGTGAACCCTGTGTAATTTTAATAAAAGATGCAATATCCTTTTGCAAACGTCAAGCTCTATAGAGCCTGTCCTTACAAAATCTCTGAAATCAAAAAATCTGAAATCAAAAATATTTTTATTAATCCTATCCTTTGAGGGGAAACTCTCAGAGGCAAAAGCGTTGTCAAACTGAATTGAATTATCTGAACAAGACTCAGGAAATTCGTAGGTTTTTATGCTTTGCTTAAGAGATTTTACTCCTTCACTTAAATAATCATCTAAGCTATCAATTAGCTCTTCTGCTAAAGCGTTACAAGTAAGAATGCCTTCTCCCAATCTAAGTTTAATACTTGAGTAGTTTGCCAGAAGCTCATTCACCCGCCTTTTTGGAAAAAAATGATCGATCTGAGTAAGAACAGCCTGTCTACTCTCTCTTTTCAGAAGCTCTGGAAAGCAACGATCAACTAAAATTAAGCAATGTCCTCTAAAGTTAGTAACATATTTTGCACGCAGCGACTCACTATACAATCTTTTGACCATTTCACAGGCTGCTCTAACGGGAGCATACAAAGAATCATCAACCACAATAATAGTACCTACTCTAGAGAGACTTAAGCTTAAGAGTAAGTCGTTGGTACATCCTGAAAAGCTATGATCGGCATCAACATGAATTAAATCAAAGAGATTTTTATTGGATATAAACTCATCTTTCTGAGTATCAATCTTTAAAAATTCAAGCTTTGCATTGGTATGCTGTTTCAAAAGCTTACTTGCGAAGAACGAACTTTCATCAATATCTATTTCAGAGTCAACTCCGACAAAACTTTCTAGTTCTTTACCTGCACCAAGAGCCATAGAGACTGCTGAATAACCTCGCCTTACACCAATTTCCAGTATTGCCTTTGGCTTCCAGCTTTTGCCATAAGAGTAGTAGTAATTGTAGTAATCACTGCTAGCTATGTTTTTTTTATGGTCAAAGATAAGCCAGTCTTCTTCAGTGACTAAAGGTTCAATATCTAAAAAACTTTTCTCAAGTTCAAAATTCAAAGTCATGTTAAATTCTCCAAGAAATGATTCTACTTATACAAAAAATAGCCATATTTTAGAGACGATAGCATTGAATACATAAATATTTATGTTGAAAAGTCTTAGGGTGAAGTGGTTATTTGAGTTCGTTACCTATCGTCAAAGCTTTGATTTTTCAAGGTCTTTACGTATGGTGTGTTTTCATGAATCATTTAGGATTTCTATATAGAAGTCCTAAATCATCTGTAGAGGGAGAGAGTTGTGAAAGGACTTTCCTACTTTCCTACAGGGAAATTCCTTTCGCAAGCCAAATAGGGTCGCTATAGACACTGCTTTACTTGCTGAGTAGAGGTACCCATGACCGCAATGACACCCTAGAGATAGCGAATGAAAGACAAATCATAGATACTCATTTCCGCAAACTAGTGCGACAAGGGTACATCGCGTAGTCAGTACCATGACAAATTTCAAGGTTATTGAAACGCTGTTCTAACTTTCTTAGTAAGAAATCGTCAGGCATTTGAGCTAGGAAATTTAGCAGCCTTACTAGCAACGGCAAAATATGAATGTTTTCACAGTTAGTAAGCACTTCAGGCACTGTCAAATTGTTTCACAACCAATTTTTGAGGCTAGGTTAATAAGCGATTCCTAGCTTCATAGCGGGAGCATGTCAGGTTTGTAGTCGAGTGTTTATACTCATTCCTCAAAAAGCCTGTTTTACAGACGTTCAGCACTTTATTGCCTAGAGGCCAAATTTTTACAGCTACAAAGGTGATATGCTCACATTCTTAACCGAAAAGATTTTGGTTCTTGAAGTATTTGCAGAGCTGCTAGAAGACTTGACACATGCAGTCCAACGCCGATAGGCTCAGACAGAACTGGGATTGCAGCATCAACAACAATCTTTATGATGGTCACGTTAACTAAGCACCTTCAAATCATGATCTACCATTGACTGTACCAGTCTTTCAAAGGAATAGTCGGGTTGCCAAGACAAATTGGATCTGATTTTCTCTATCGACCCCACTAGCTGCACAGTCTCATTGGGACGGTAGAAAGCCGGATCTACAGAAACATACTTCTCCCAGTTCAGTCCTACATAGTCAAAAGCGCACTCTACCAAATCCTGTACCGAACGAGTCCCGCCACTTGCAATGATGTAATCATCTGGAACATCTTGCTGTAGCATTAGCCACATGGCTTTAACAGCATCTTTGGCATGACACCAGTCACGTCGAGCAGTCAAGTTGCCTAGCTTTAACTCGTTGTCTAGGCCGAGCTTAATCTTGGCAGCGCCTTGGGTGATTTTGCGAAAAACAAATTCTGCACCCCGGCGAGGAGATTCATGTGTATAAGTAATGCCACAGCAGGCATAGAGGTCGTATTTTTGACGGTAGTTGACTGTCATCCAGTGAGCGTAAGCTTTAGCGACCCCGTAAGGGTTACGAGGTCGAAAAGCAGTTCTCTCAGTCTGAGGTGACTCATCAGGTTGACCAAATACTTCACTGCTGGAGGCTTGATAAAATTTAGTCTCGGGATAACCGCGACGAATTGCTTCTAGCAATCGGGATACGCCAAGAGCAGTATATTCAGCGGTCAAAGCAGGCTGAGTCCAAGAAAGGGGGACATAGCTTTGGGAGGCTAAGTTGTAAATTTCGTGAGGTTGCGCCTCTGCGATCGCATCCATCAGCGAGAATTGATCTAACAAATCACCGGACACGAAGTGCAATTTGTCAGCTAGGTGGCTGATCCGCCCCAAACTGCTAGAACTAGAGCGGCGCACCATGCCGTAGACTTCATAATTTTGACTGAGTAGCCACTCTGCCAAGTAGGAGCCATCCTGTCCGGTCAATCCTGTTACTAATGCTCTCTTCTTCAAAGTTCTTCCTATGAGGGCTTGGCAGTTTACGAAAGGCTACCAACTTGTTGCTTGCCTTTTAGCTATTAGCTACCTCCTTCCTTGTCCAGACTTCAACTGTGCTAACGCAGATTTTCATTCTTACGCATGCTTAAACCACAATAAGCGATTGAGCTAGCTCTAAAACACTAGAACAGCTACCTGCGCTACTTTACCTCATTTTTTTCTTAAACACTATGAAAATATCAGGCAGAGCGACGGACGAAGAGAACCTGAGAGCCTGTGCTCATCTTCGTTTTTGGGTAGATCTTGTAAAGTCTGTTTTCAAAGTTACTACCTGATTAGTGCTGCTGTAATTAGAGAATGTTTGCGAGTTCCCAGGAAATGCCAACCAAGCCAAGCGGTGCATCGTAATGCGAATCACACCAGGGAGACAAATGCCTCACTAGTTTCCGGTAGCACCTCATATCACATAGACGCCGATAGCGATTCCACCAGCCAAAGGTGTACTCCACCTTCCAGCGCTTCTTGAGCAGCACAAAGCCTTTAGCGGCTTCAGGCCATAAAACGACCCAGATGACCCAGCGCAAAGTATCAGTGAGTCGGATATAGTTTATATACCTATTGGATAGTTGACGGCTGCTACGTTCAGCTTTTACCCAGTGAGCTTTTTGACTTACCACAGGCTTCCTCAAACACCTTCTAAAACGTTCGGCTACTATCTTGCTTCAAAGAAAATTTTTGAGTAACTCAACGGTTTGTTGCCCTGTTTTTGCCCAGTTAAACTTCTTAGATTGCCTTAGACCTGCTACTTTTAGTTCTCGCCGGAGCTGCGAGTTGTTGGCAACGGCTTGCATTGCAGAAGCAAGTTCATCAATACTATAAGGATTTATAAGAATAGCAGCACTGCCAACAACCTCTGGTAATGAGGAGAGATTAGACGTAATGACAGGTGTGCCGCAAGCCATTGCTTCTAGTGCTGGCAAACCAAAACCCTCCCATAAGCTAGGAAAAGTTAATGCAATAGCTCTACTCAGTATTCTGGGCAGCTCAGCGTAGCTAACATAGTCTAAGAAGCGTAGATACCTGGCAATTCCTAAAGTTTTTGCTTGTTCCTTTAGAACAGGTGTATAGCGTTCATGAGTTGGTCCAATCAACCACAACTCACATTCGTTAGTTCGAGAAAATATTTCAAAGGCATAAATTAAACGTTCCAAATTTTTGTATATATCTTGACGACCAATATACACAAAATAGTTACCTTCAGGCAAGTTATATAGCTTGAAGTTATCTGAATCATACCCTAACAAAATTGGTGTTATTTTATCAGCAGACAACTGATAAAACTGGATCAAATCGTTTGCAGTTGATTGAGAATCGCAAATAATGTGAGCTGCCTGATGCAAAACTCGGGGAACGTAGTACCGAAAATAGTTAGTGAGTCTTGAAAAACGTTTGGGGAAATGTAAAGGAATTACATCGTGGGCAGTCACCACAAAGCGACATCGGGTATAAAGAGGAGCTTCTGGAAGAGGAGAAAAGATTAGATCACTATTGAAACGAGAATAGTATCGTGGTAACTGCTGTTGTAGCCAAACCAATCGCCTAAAATGTCCCCATTTGCCTGACTCGGGTGATAGATTTCCCGGAATAACCTGATGTTCAAATCCTTTTATTGTTTCTTGCGAAAGAAGTTTTGGTTCCAGTGATTTCAACTGAGATGTAACTTGCCGAGCATATACGTCAATGCCAGTAGGACGTTGAGTTAAGATTGATAGATTGACGAGAAGTGGGGTATCGGTCATACAATATCAAAATCAAAGTCAATCTTTAGTATGACAGCTGCTCATAGAGCTTTAAATAGTTAGCAGCAACGTTGGCCCATTGATTCTTTTGACAGTATTCTAATGCCTTTTTAACAAGCTGTTCTCTTGTTAAATCATCTTGATAAAGTTTTTGAACTACATAAGCAAGTTCGTAAGGGGAATCAGGTGAGATTAAGCAGAGGCAGTCACTTTCTTCAAAGAGTTCCTGAAATGAGCTGATTCTGCTAGCAACCACGGGTTTTCCAGAAGCTAGTGCCCAAGTGATAGCTGCAGAGGACGAAAGCTTAGTACCTCCTTTATAGGGAGCTAAGCAGAAGTCCACGATGCTGTAATAGCGCAGTAGTTTTTCAAATGGTAAATATCCTGTTAAATGAACCCGACTTGATAGAACATCTTTATGCTTCTGAACAAACCTTAAAACTTCATTCAGTGTTTTATCGGAAGCCTCTGGATGAGGCTTTCCAACAATAATTAGGCAGTAATGATCGGGTAATGACAAAAGCGCTCTTAAAGCAGTCAAGTAACCTTTATACTCAGAAATGAAGCCAAACATTGAAAGGATGACTGATGTTTTTGAAAATCCTAATTCTTGCTTTATGATAGCTTTTTCTTCAAACTGCATTTGAGCAGCGTTATCAGGGTGAGAAATAGTCACCCCCTGTTTTACTAAAAAGATTTTACTAGACTTTAATCCGCTATCTATAAAAACTCTACGAGAATTTTTCGTATGAACAATTGCGCTTAAGTTTTTTTTAGAATTAAACATGGATGCAATTTTCTGTTTCCAATAGAGCTGAAGTACTGTCTTTTTGAGAAACTGCTTAATGCCCAATCTGCTACTTTCAATGAGAAAAGGCTCTGTATGAAAAGTTACAAAAACTTTTTTCCCGGAAGAACACAGAGAGTGTAAGAAAACGGCAAACATTTCTAACGATTCTTTAGTACCGTAAGCTCCTGAGAAAAAGCTAAATTCGTGCTGCACGTGAATGATGTCGTAAATTGATGCTTTCAGTGCAAGTTCCTGAAAATGTTCTTTTATTTCATATCGAGTCATATACTTAAGCTTCTTTACATCAATAGGCAGCACTTCGCAGTGAATATTCTCTTTGAGAAATCCTTCAACCAGTCCTTTTGTATAACCAGCAATTCCACAAGAAGTTTTCCACGTACTAATTTGCACAATTTTCATACTAGACAATTCTCTAAAGATTCTCAAAGACAAACTAAATTAGTGTTGAGTTCTCTGCACTGCCTTCCATATCACCAAGGTTTGTGTATAGTATGCTGGTATCTCTCTTAATTTCGAGTCAATTGATGAAATTTAAATACTGCTCTATAACATCATCTGCTTTACCAGAAAAAAGCTTTTTACCTGCGCTTAAGCAAATTGCTTGATCGCAATTCTTTCTAATGAATTGTAAATCGTGAGAGACTACTAAAATAGTAGTCTTAGAAGACCATAATTTTTTTTAGTCGGTGGTTGCACTTTTGCTTAAAGCTTTCATCCCCAACAGATAAAACTTCGTCAAGGATCAGAATGTCTGGCTCGACATTGGTTGCGATGGCAAAGCCTAGTCGAGCTACCATTCCTGAAGAAAGTGCTTTAAGCGGCAGTTGCTCAAAATCTTGTAGCTCTGAAAATTCCAGAATCTCTGAAACACGTTTTGCCATCTCAGCCTTCGAGAATCCCAAGAAAATCCCGTAAAGAAATATGTTGTCTTTTACAGAAATTTCAGTTTCGAAACCTGCTCCAAGCTCGATTAAAGGTGCAATGTTGCCACTAACTTTAATACTGCCGCTGGTTGGTTGAAGAATACCACAAATAAGCTTTAGTAAGGTAGACTTTCCCGAGCCATTGGCTCCGATAATGCCGATTTTTTCACCTTCATTAACAACAAGATCAATTGTGTCAATTACCAAGCGCTTAACGGGCCTGTTAAATTTTCCTTCTAAAATCGAAAATAATGTTTTTTTAAGGTCATATGAAAATTCTTCTTGAGTTCTTCTCCAAAGTGAAACATTTTCTAGCCGAATAGATTCCATAGCGTCTATAGAAGATCCATGAATTGGGATTTCCAGTACTGAAAACAGATATATCCAAGAGCGGTGATCATCAATCCGCCAAGGAGTGATTTCGCTAAAAGCACTATACTCGGTTCACTAGTGGATAAAACTATCGTGCGAATGTTCTCAATAATTAAAGATAAAGGATTAACAGATAAAGCTGGTTTTATTGCAGCAGGTACAATAGCGGCTGGATAAAAAACTGGACTGCTTAACAAAACGATGAATGTTATTAATTCATAGAAATAAGGTAAGTCTCTGAAAAATACATAAAGAGCACTAACAAAAAAACCTATACCAAGGCAAACGAAAAACAAAGAAATCAAAGGGATTGAAAGTAGTAGAAGATTAGATAGACTTTTTGTTTTAATTAGCGTTATGACAGATAGCAAGGGAATAGCACCTAATAATAGCTGAAATGTATTGGCTACAATTGCTGAGAGCGGAAAAGCGCTAACTGGTAACTTTATTTTGTTCAAAATAGCTCCGTTTGAAACAACACTAGTTAGTGCTTGTGATGTTGAAGCAGAGAAAAAATTAATGATAATTAAACCAGTAAAAGCTGCTAACACATAATCCAATGTGGAGTTATTATAGTATTCTGCGAAAACAGCTCCGAAAATAGCCGTGTATACTCCTGTCATTGTTAACGGGTTTAATAAAGACCAATAAGCTCCTAATATAGAACCTCGATAACGTACTTTCAAATTTTTATACACTAGTACCCTAATGATTTCGTAGTAGTGGTCTATTTCTTCCTTTTTGGTTCTCGAAATTAGTTTCAGATTCATTGCTTTCGAACGCTTTTCTAGGCCAAAAATTTTGTGCATTTTGCATTTGTACTATGTTTGCCCTATAGGAATCCTAGTTTAATGCATAATGGATTAGAAGGCTTAAAATAAAATAAGTGATAACGTGATAGCCAAAATTAGTATAGCTGTGATATTTCATAACAGTTATAGAGTCTTACAAGTGACGCTAGCTGGTACTCAATGACCTAAATAAGCTGACTGTTTCAGTTTGATAACTTTCAGGATAGCTACAGTATACATTTTGAAACGGCATGCCTATTTCTACCAGATTGTAATAGTTCCAGCTATTCGCTTTTTACTTGTAGCATGTAAATAACCAACACTAACATCGTTTATTGAAATGCAATTTATAAAGTAATATTCAAATATTTCAATTTTAATATTGATATTTGAGAATTTGCGATGACCATTTGTTGAAAGAATTGAGTAAAGTTTAGTCTGCTGTTCAGGATTGGATACATGACTAAACTAATCTAGTCAACTATTAAAGCCGTCTTTGAAGCCTGAGATCTCGGATTTCAAGCGATCGCACCCAGACATTCCATAAACAGACTCTATTTTAGAATGTGAAGGGACAAAAACGGCAAGCGCCATTTACTGATCCAGTCGTTTGAGATTGAGCAGCCGTAGCTGGTGGTTGTGGCTGTCG
>JAAUQI010000112.1 GCA_012032345.1 Leptolyngbyaceae cyanobacterium RM1_1_2
TTTCGAGTGCGAGTGCACGGATTCGCTTAGAGCGTCTATATCCGAAAGTAGAGCAAGAGCCGAACCTGGAGCAAGAGCCGAACCTAGAGCAAGAGAACTAGGCAAAGTCTCTTTGGTGGACTACTAGCGTATTGGCGCACAAAATACCGGAGGCGGCTACTGCCGGAACACCAATACCGGGCAGCGTGCTGTCACCAACTCGGTAAAGCCCTTTAACTGACGTGTGGCAGTCAGGAAAGAGTCCCTGTCCGGCGCGATCGCGGGGCCATAAGTGCCCTGGTAGCGCCGCAAAAATCGCTGGTGGGTCAGAGGGGTACCGACTAGCTCGACTTCGACGCGATCGCGGATATCTGGAATGACCCGCTCTAGAGCGCGATAGAGCGGTTCGGCGCGGTTCTGCTTTTGGGCAGCATCCGGGCGATCGCCCTGCCAGAGCTGCCAGGGTTCGAGGGTGTAGGCATGGATGACGTGATGGCCGTCTGGGGCGAGCTGCGGATCTAGTACTGAGGGCATCGAAATCATGCAGGTATTGCCCGGTGCGACAATGTCTTGCTCGTCGTCATGCACGACCACATGATGCACTGTGAGTTTGTCTAAGCCCTCGGCTCGAATGCCCAGGTGCAGGTGCATGAAGCTATCTACCGCAGGCGTTTTTAGCGCTGTTTGCCGCTCGGGGCTGGGCACGTCAGCCGGAGCTAAAAGCTGCTGGTAGGTGTCCCAAACGGTGGCATTAGAAATCACAATTGGAGCTGCTAGCACCTCACCGTTGCGGAGTTTGACCCCTTGCACCTGACCCTGCTCAACCTGAATTTTTTCGACATGGGTGCCTAGCCGTAGCTGTCCGCCCCAGCGCTGCAAACCGCGAACTAAGGCTGCAACCATTGCAGCGCTGCCGCCAATAGGATAGTCAATAGCCGTGCGATCGCGCTCACCAAACATAAAAGCGACTTCGGGGGCGACGGTATCTGCGGCCTTGAGGCCCGAGAGCAAAAAGCACTCTAAATCGACCAGCCGCTGCACAAAAGGATCGCTAACAGTTCCCGCCATTAGATCGCCCACAGAGCTTTGAATGGCCCTAAGCTGAGGCAGCAGGCTCAGGGTTTGCCAAGGGTAACGGTTCAGCAAAACCTGCGCCAGTCGCCAGTCAGAGCGCAGCGCCAGCACCGGAATTGGGCGCAGCCTCTTGTAAAGCGCTAAAAACCGATCTGAGAGAATTTTAAGTTCTCTAGCCCCTAAGGGAGTCACAGCGGCGATCGCCTCCAGGTAGCGATCTAAGGGGCCATAGATTGGCAAAGTCTGCTGGGGAAAATGGTAATAGCCCAGGGGATCATAGGCCACCGTCGGTACTGACTCCCCCAAAAGGGTTAAAACCTGCCGCAGCGGGTTTAGCGATCGCGGATCGCCTAGTCCACAAAAAAAAGACGGCCCAGAATCAAAGTGAAACCCCTGACGGCTAAAGCCGTGGGCCGCGCCACCCGCGATCGTATGACTCTCACAGACAATCACCTGACGGCCATAGTAAGCCAGCAGGCCAGCCGCCACCAAGCCGCCAATGCCGCTGCCAATCACAATCACGTCGGCGTCAGCCATAGCCAGCTAAACCCGACCTGCCTGGGAAAACGGCCAGAAGCGAAACTGGGCCTGCCCGACAATATTTTTAATCGGCAAAAATCCCCAAATGTGAGAATCGTTGCTGTCGTTACGGTTGTCTCCCATGACGAAAATATGCCCTGAGGGAACCGTTACCGGGATCATCTCGTACTGGGGGGCGGCGGCAATGTAGGGTTCAGGCCGGGGAACGCCATCTATGTAAACTTTCTGGCGGTGCACCGCTACTGTTTGCCCCTCCAGCCCAATCACTCGCTTAATAAAAGCCTGATGAGAGCCGTAGCCCAGCTTTTGTAGCTGCTGCGGTGGATAGAACACGACAATGTCTCCAGTCTGAGGCGGATGAAAGTGATAAGACACCTTTTCGACCAGCAGGCGATCGCCTACATGCAGCGTCGGCTCCATCGAGTTTGAGGGAATATAGCGCGGCTCTGCAATAAACAGACGCAGAACTAAGGCAATGGCCAAGGCAATAGCCAAAACTTTGATATTCTCTCGCTGCTGCTGCCACAGCGTAGTCCAGAAGGGCTTAACGGGGGCCGAGGAGTCCAGAATCTCTGGCCTAGTGCTGGAGTCCTCGGTTTGGGGAGAGACAGCGTCGGCAGCGGGGTCTTTGTTAACAGTCATGCTGTAGCAATCTGAAATGGGTTGTGAGAGCAGAGAGCTGTGAGCGTCTTTCCCTGCCAGAAAGCCCACTCAGAATATGAATGCGATCGCCCTATTGGCAGAAAACATCTGCTAGCGGCATCTACGCTGGCTATCAAAAGCCTTTTGATCATACCCTGTGTTTACCTTTTGCTGGGCTGCTGCTATTGTCGCCTAAACAAGACAGCGGGTACGGGCGTTTTTGTTAAGTGCGATCGCAGCGATCGCCCCTGGCTCATCTGCCTGTACCCATTCTTGTCAGCTTGCAGGTTGCTATCAGCAGCGACCGGACAGTCCGCTAAGATCCTGCTGTCCAGGAATTGATATAAATTTCTTGATCAGGCGTCAGACTGTCTACCTGAATGCCCATAGCCTGTAGCTTCAGACGCGCAATTTCCTTGTCTACGGCTTCAGGAATAGAATGCAGTCCGGGCTGGAGTTTGCCCTGGTTTTGTACCAGATGTTCACAAGCTAGCGCCTGGTTGGCAAAGCTCATATCCATCACCGCGCTGGGATGTCCCTCGGCGGCAGCTAAATTAACTAGGCGGCCTTCACCCAGCACAATCACTGACTTGCCGCTGTTGAGAAAATACTGCTGGGTAAAGTTGCGTACCTGCTTGACTTCGTTTGACATTTCCTGGAGAGATTTGAGGTCAATCTCAATGTCGAAGTGGCCGGAGTTGCAGACAATCGCGCCGTCTTTCATCACTTCAAAATGCTCACGCCGAATTACGTGCTTATTCCCCGTAACGGTGATAAACAGGTCGCCCTCAGCGGCCGCCTCAGCCATCGGCATCACCCGGAAGCCGTCCATCACCGCCTCGATCGCGCGGATAGGATCAATTTCAGTCACGGTCACATTTGCGCCCATGCCCCTAGCCCGCAGCGCCGTGCCCTTGCCGCACCAGCCGTAGCCAGCAACCACAACGTTTTTGCCAGCCAGCAAGATGTTGGTAGCGCGAATAATGCCGTCTAAGGTGGACTGCCCGGTGCCGTAGCGGTTATCAAAGAAGTGCTTTGTATCGGCATCGTTGACGTTCATGGCCGGGAAGGAAAGCACCCCGTCATTAAACATCGCCTTCAGCCGGACGATACCCGTTGTGGTTTCTTCAGTCGTACCAATGATGTCAGCAAGCTGAGACTGTCGCTCTTTGACCAAAGTGGCCACCACGTCGCTGCCATCGTCAATAATGATGTTGGGGCGGTGGTCGAGGGCGACTTCAACGTGGCGATGATAGGTAGCGCTGTCTTCACCTCTGATAGCAAATACCGGAATGCCGTAGTCTGCCACCAGGCTAGCTGCTACATCATCCTGGGTGGATAGGGGATTGCTGGCAATAAGGACGGCATCTGCGCCCCCGCTTTTTAGCGCGATCGCTAGATGAGCGGTTTCTGTGGTCACATGGCAGCAGGCAGCAATGCGAATGCCAGCGAAGGGTTTTTCTATGGCAAAGCGTTCTTGAATTTGCTTCAGCACGGGCATCTCGCGGCCAGCCCAGTCGATTCGCTGCTGGCCCTGGGGCGCTAGTGAAATATCTTTAATGTCGTACTTTTGCTTTACGGGTGTGGCAGTCATTATTTTTAAGTGAGGGTAAGTCTATGGATCAGCCTCACTAGCTTAGCGAAAAGTCTTTAGCTAAAAAAACCTGGGCTGGAAAAATAAAAAAGCGTGCGCCAAGATCCCCCTGCGCACGCAATTCTGTTATCAATCAAAACCGAGAGTAAGAAAAGAAATAACCCTCTGGGGCTGGCGCTCTAGGTGTTGGGTTCTGCCTTGACCGCATCAGCACCGTCTACTTTCATCGCCACTTCTTTGGCTTTAGCCAGTATAGACTCGGCGTCAGGGTTGTACTTGAGAACGACAGTGCTGCCTTCTTGAGCTACCCAGAGACCGACGTTGTCGGAAATATCGGCATCATCAAAGGCTTTGGCAACGCGCTTAGCCAAGCCGCTCTCGTCGAATTTGCCGTCTAAGCCGACTTTTTCAGCCGGAATAGAGTTGTCCTTGGCAGCTTTTCTGACTTCTACTTTGGGAGTAGCCTTGGCTTTCTCCTCTTCTTTTTTCCCGAACAGCTTGCTGAGGAATCCCATAAAATTTCTCCTGTAATTTGGTTAACGGATACAGCCACATTCTCAGGCATGTTTGTAGGTGCATCCGTATTCTACGGTTGTTTGCGTGAGATATAAAACATCATCAGACTGATATTTCACTCAAGGCCGAAAAAACGGTCTCCATCGTTAGATGGGAAATTGGCGATCGCGTACTTCTTGACAAAATTCCCGTGCGGCTTTGACGGCCTGCTCTCTTAGCTGAGCATAGGATTTGGCAAAGGGCGGCTGCCACTCAGAGAGTCCTAGCACATCGGCTGTAACCAGCACTTGCCCATCGCAGTTAGGGCCTGCCCCAATCCCAATCGTAGGAATCGTCAGGGCTTGAGAAATTCTTTGGGCTAGGGCGACTGGGATATGCTCTAGCACTAGGCTGAAGGCCACCGCTTTTCCACC
>JAAUQI010000061.1 GCA_012032345.1 Leptolyngbyaceae cyanobacterium RM1_1_2
CATCCTTCATCCTTCTCTTCATCCTTCATCCTTCATCCTTCATCCTTCATCCTTCATCCTTCATCCTTCATCCTTCTGCCTTCATCCTTCATCCTTCATCCTTCCGCCTTCCGCTATAGTTAAAACCTCTCCGTCACCTACGGCCATTTGAATTCTGGCTTATTGAATCTGTCTCGCAGTACTCTACTCTAAATCACTCATAAGCCGATCGCGGCCCAGCAGGGTTGGCTCTTGCATCAAATCAGCCGCAGTATGGAAGCTAAAGCGGCGATCGCCCTGGTATTTTTCCCACTCAGCCTGCAGTTTTGCATTATCATACCGGCCCTGGCTAAGCTGCACCAGCACAGGCTGCCAGCGATCTCTAAGCTGATGGATTTCGCCCAGATACAGCCGCAAAGCGCCGATATTGGCAACTGCGTAAATTCCTGATTTCATCTGCTCTAATAGTGAGTATAGCTGTGCAGATTTGCTGTCTTCAGAATACCCGTTTTTGCAAACACGCCAATCTACAGGTACTGGTGAGGCAATGACTACTCTCTACCAGCCACAAGCCATAGACACAAGCGCTGAAGCAGATCAGCTTCTTTTTAAGCTGCTGCGCCAAAAGACATCTGCTCAGCGTCTAGAAATAGCTTCAGCTCAAAACCGCTGCTTTCGAGATCTATTTTTAGCAGGACTACGCCGCCGATTCAGTGAGCTAACCCCCGATATTGTCGCTACAGCCTTTCTGAAAGATAGCTACCCGGATGGATTTAGGCCAAAAGGTTCCGAGATGACATGGATTCAAGACTCAATTGGACTTGCTGCTCAGCTTCACTTGATTTTTGAGGAGCTAGGCATCCCCTATTACGTCACTGGTGGTCTAGCTGCTATCACCTACGGTGAATATCGAACTACTCAAGATGTTGACGTTGTCATAGATGCTTCTCTTAAGGATATTCCCCGCTTAGTCATCCGGTTAGAGCAAGCAGGATTTTATATCCCCGGTATTGAAGATGTGCAAGCAGGGCGGATGCGAACCTTATCTATCACTCATATAGAAACAATTGCAAGAGCTGATTTAGTAGTCGCTGACAGCAATGCTTTTGAGGGTGTGAAGTTTAAACGTCGTCAGCAAATTGATATCCCAGGTCGGGTCTCCCTGTTTTTTGTATCTGCTGAAGATCTCGTCTTAAACAAATTGCAGTGGCGGCGGCACACTCAGTCTGAGAAGCAGTGGCGCGATATTTTAGGGGTGCTTAAAACTCAATCATCAACACTAGACATGGCTTATATGAGAAAATGGGCCAAACAGCTAGGGGTTGAGGACGATTTGGCTGAAGCACTGCAGTGCTCAGGGCTGGAGGACAAAAGATGACTAAAACGTCAATAGCGCCGCTCACGCCTAGGAAGCTGACTTTTGAGCAGTATCTGCTGCTGCCCTACGACGGGCGAAAAACTGAATTTGTAAACGGTGAGATTGTCGAGATGGCTGAGCCGGGGGCGCTGCATATCAAAGTCGTCAAGCGGCTAGGCCGAAAAATTGATCACCACATCGAAACCCATCAGCTAGAGTTCGTTTGCTTTTCTGGCCCAGGTATCCAAATCCCGCAGGTAGGCAGGCGTGACGGTGCCAGAGATTCCGACCTAGTGGTTGCCACCCATGAGCAGTGGCAGCAGGTAGAAGCTCAAACTAAGGCTCTCTTTCTGCGGCAGAATCCCCCCTTGATTGCAATTGAAGTGGTTAGCCCTGGCACCGTTAAAGTTGATACCTGTGACAAGCGGGCGGACTATGCCGATGCTAGAGTGCCTGAGTATTGGGTAGTCAATCCGGTCGATAGCTATGTCGCTATTTGGGTGCTTGATGGCCGTATGTATCGCCTGCTAGGTGAGTTCAGAGGTGATGAGACTGTAAACTCTGAGCTGCCCCACTGGGAGCTAGCGGCCAGCGACATGCTAGCAGGGTAGGCAGCTTTGCTATCCCTGGAATCCCCGTTCTTGCAGATACACTTGTGTGTTACCACAGCTAGAAATTGGGGTTGGTAGTCAGTGCTTTAGCGCTGAAGCGCTAACTACGAACTATGGCATCACCCTAAGATTAAGCGCTTTTAGCTTCCTCGATTAGGAACCGACAGATATTCAAGCTTGCCTACTCTTTAATGCTGCTTAAATTACTCGACGATGATTTACACCCACGTCATGATATTTGGCAGATGTTTTGAGGCTAGGTTTCTAAAATAATCTGACTGATACGAGCCGCGACTTTTTCGCTCTGCCAATAGCTGCTATGAGCATTACCGCCGTTGATAATAGAGACAATTGACTGCTGAAACAGCTGCCCCACTAGGTTGAGAAAGCCTGAACCCGGCGTCAGCACGTCCTCAATCATGACTACTCCAGACTTGTGGTCTATAAGCTGATGGATCACTTTTTCTAAAGGCCACGCCACCGGATCGCCGGGGTGGATGAAGTTGCACCACGGCAGTCGGCGCTCAAGGTGAGATAAAAGTCCATCGAAGCCAGAGCTGAGATCGTGGGAACTGCCTTCTTCATGGTTTTGCCCTGTAATGGTAATCAGGCTAAATAGGGCAATTGGAGACCCCATCGTGTGAATACTGCCCAGGCAAATTCCAGCAGACTGCTCCGGGGGCAGCCCAAAAATAGCGCGGCGGATCAGGTCTACGCTGCGGCGTCCTGACTCTGGCACTTCAGCCTGCAGCCAGCGATTGGCAAACAGGACATCAAACAAAATCACCGTGCCCCAGCTGTGGGTCACCAGATGCAGGCGATCGCTGGGCTGATAGTCTTGCAAACCCGCGATCGCCTGCTGAGCGAGCTGCTCAACCGCTAGTGAGCCAACATGGCGGCTAATGTAGAGAGCGGCATCTCCGGCAAAAGGGATGAGCTGATTTTGACGAAAATCCCGAAACCAGAGGTTGTTCCAAACGGACGCTCCCTGTAGAGATGCCCTTAGTTCACTTAGAGAATCTCGGTTGACGTCGCCCCAATACAGCGGCACTTTTTTCAACCGTCGCTTCGGGTCTTGGGCCTGGACTTTTTCAGCAATTAGAGCAAAGAGCCGATCGGCATAGACATAGTTTCTGAGCTGCTCGTTACGAGGGGATTCGCGGACATTGACCCCGTGAACAAACAGCAGATAATCAGTAGCCATCACAATCACCGCCCATCGTAAAAAGACTTAAACCCCGGATATGGTTAGATAATGGCTAGATTTTGCCATATCTGACCTGTTTGCTGGCGATCGCTTAACGGTTTTGATGTGCCTATTTTCTTGCCTAAGCAATATCTGGGGGCAGATTGGCTGCATTCTGAGCCGCCTGCTGGAGCTGGGCCTGCAGCAGAGTTTGAATGTCCTGTCGCCGTACCTCCACAGCTCGACGCAAGCTGCCCGGATTTTCAAAAAAGATGACGCTTTCTACTGCCCGCATCGACAGCATCCGAAACAAAATGTGAATCACCGGCACCGGCAGCGCCATCACCTGCGGATCTTTAATTGACTGGGGGCCAAGGCCGACATCCTGTAGCGTTGGATAAGCATAAATCACGTTTTTTCGCACGTCTGCCTGATTGCGATTGGCGATTGTCGTCATCACCCACCCTTGATCTAGAGTTTGCATGATGTAGTATTGCAGGTGCTGAAGCTGAGCCGCTAGGGACTTAAGGGCTGGTGCGATCGCTTCAATAGCGGCCCCGGTGGAGCCATCCTTGGGCGCTTCTTGAATAAGAATTTGAATTTGCTGATCAATGTCCATTGTTATCGTGAGTGCGCTGCTTGATTTGAAGGTGTCAACGGAGTCAGCTTACCGTCGAAAAGCCTCATAAAAGCGATTTACACTAGGAAGGAACCTGCTCTGTTGAGCTTTTCAGGGTTTGTACGCAGAGACAATTGTCATAACGGCAACAGCTACTTTGCTGATATTTAAGGAATGCAAAGGCGGACTTTCTCGCTATTGTAGTAGAGGCTACTTGGTTTGCAACGCAAACTGAGTGGGGTGCAGCTTCCAACTTTGTAAAAGGCCAGAATAAGGGCCAGACCGAGAACCAGACTGGAAATCAGGTCGGCCAGCTTGATGGATCGAGTTATCTAGGGTTCTAGCGGGCGATTTTGAATCGGCTTAAGCATCTTGAAAGCTATTCATTCGAGCTTTAAGAATCTGCGAGAAATTTTTCACAAGGCACTCATCTTTTTCAGTTTGATCCGCGATTTCCCGGAGGGAATAGTGGGTATGCTAAGGTTTGAACGACCGCAGAACCATCGGGGTAGGGATTATAACGGAGTGGACTCACTCTTTCAGTTTTTGATTACAGAGCTTCAGCAAGCCACGCAGTCTTCTGAGCAGACCTGTCGGCCTGTAGCCGAGCGTCTCAGCCAGGAAATTTTGCGCATTTGCCGTGAGAGCACGCGCATTCAAAATTCAGGTGAGATCGAGAATTGGGCTTTGACCCTAGCCCGCCATCGGCTAAATCAGTGCCTTAAATACCACCGACTGGGATCCCGGCAGGGGCGTATTGAGCTGCATAGCACGCTCAGCGCCATTGTCTATCGCTACATTTCGCCGCCGCAGGTACAGTCTAGCTACCAGGCCAGACTAGGGCTAATCGAAGACTTTTTGCAAGGTTTCTACGTAGAAGCGATTAACGCCTGCCGCCGCGAAAATCAGCTACCCGCAACCTACCAGCCCAAGACCCGGCTGCAGCTCGCGGAGTATATGGCTTTCACTGAGCGTTATGCCAAGCGCCGCATTCCCTTACCCGGACGACGCAGCCAGCAGCTGGTTATTTTGCGTGCTCAAACGTTCTCAAAGCAGCAGCCCCCTGAAACGCTGGTAGATATTGAGCAAGCTACTGAAGGCGGCAGCAACGACGGCGACCAGCTCTGGAGCAATGCTCCAACTCAGCGCCTACGAGAGCAGATGGTAGCGCAAAACAATGAGGAGGAGCCAGAGGACTCTCTGCGCAGTCGGGTGATTGAAGCGCTGCTGACCTACCTCAAAGAGCGAGAACAAGAAGACTGCGCCGACTACTTTACCCTACGGCTGCTCGATTTACCGACTCAGGAAATCGAAAGTATCCTGAGTCTGACCCCGCGCCAGCGTGACTACCTGCAACAGCGATTCAAGTATCACCTGCTAAGATTTGCCCTGAGCCATCATTGGGAACTGGTACACGACTGGCTAGAGGCTGACCTTGAGCGCAATTTGGGACTGACTCCACAGCAGTGGCAGTCACTCCAAGAAGATATGAATCAAAAACAAACCAAGCTTTTGATTCTCAAAAAGAAGGTTTAACAGATACTGAAATTGCCAAGACCTTGGGATTAACCTCTACACAGCTACAGAAACAGTGGACTAAGCTGCTAGAAAAAGCCTGGGAAATGCGCAACCCTTGAATCTTGAAATTATCCGGACTGGGAGTATCTGCTTATGAAGAGTGACTCAGAAATCATACGGAGCTTGCTCTTATGGCTCTTAGCCGAGCCAAGCCCGACAACCTCCTCACCATCAGGGATCGATTCTAAAGTACGAGAAGATTCAAGGGCGTCGAATATTGATGAGTCGCAAACTGATGCCTCCCGGTTGGCACGGAATTCTCTCAACGCCGAATCTGCTAGCTCGTTGTCGGCTGAGTTAGCAAGCTCTGATATGGCTTCACTGCGTTTATCGGATATAGCTGAAATGGGAGATATACCCGCTGTGCAAGATCGTTTTCAGGCGTTGTTAAAACGTCGTCTTCAAGTTGAAATAGAAAGTCGCCCCCCGCTGTTTCCTTGGGAAACTGAAATTCAAGAGTATCCAACCGAAGCTTTAGGCTTAAGTGGCGGTACGGTGTGGCTCAAGCAGCTACAAAATTTGGATTTACCCGTTGCTCTCCCAGAGGAAGTCTTGAGCGCGCTGTTAAAAAAGTGCCAAGCGATCGCGCAGTCTTCACTCAAGCAGGGCGTGAAGCTCATTCAAGCCGTTGAGCCGCTGTTTCCAGAACAGCCACAGACGCTAGATCGCATTGCTGGCATGGTGTTAGCCAATGCGGGTGCAGTTCGATCTACGGCAGCCGCGCCGCCTCTAGCTGAGCTGGCCGGGGGGTATGAAGCCGCTAATCCACAGCAGCAGATTGCGCTGGCGATGCTGGCTGCTCAAGAGCTTCTCAAGACGCTGAGCCTGACGGTTTCGCCTCAGAATTCTCAGCGATCGCGCCAGTGGCTCACTGACCAAGGCACAGTGCAGCTAACAGCAACCTATCAATCTGAGCCAGCTAAAGAGCTAGTTGTACAGGTTGACCTACCCTGTGGCGGCGAGATACACCTGGCAGAAACAGGAACTGAGGGGACTGAGCTGTCAGCTCAGCGATCGCAGGTAGGCCAAATGGCCTTAAGCCTGTCTGATCCTAAGCTGGGTCAGCGCTATCAGGTCTGCATTACGGTTACAGATGCTGCAGAACCGCTGATCTTTAGCCTACAGGTTGTAGACGAAGCCGTGGGCTAGGATAGGAATACTGTTATTCCTGATTTAAGCTATGTCGTCGGGTTCCTCCCAGCAAACGTCTAAGCGCTCAGTTTTGCAGCAGCTCAGGCGACAGATGTCAGCGCTTCCTCAGCCTCAGGCTGAGGATTCTGTTTTACTACGGGTGCTGATTCAGGTACTCGTAACCCTAGGCATCACCTCAGTGGCCGTCGCGGCGGCTGGTGTTACCCAAACGTCAAGTTTAAATTTGCTGGCGATTCCGCTGAGTGCTGTGGGGGCCTACTGGAGCTGGCATAGACGGGGACAAAAAAACATAGCGACAAAGTTCTGCATTGCCATTGGTATGCTGCTGGCACTGGCGTTCTTTTTTTCGCGGCTGCTGGGCAATCCGGGCGATACGCGGGTGATTCTAGCGGAGCTGCTGATTCACCTACAGGTGCTCCACAGCTTTGATTTGCCCCGTCGCAAAGATTTGGGCTACTCCATGATGATTGGCCTGATCTTAATTGGGGTAGCAGGCACGGTGAGTCAAACCCTAGCTTTTGGGCCGCTGCTGCTGCTTTTTTGCCTGGTGGCTCTGCCTGTTTTGGTTTTAGACTATCAGTCTCAGCTAGGGGTGCTGCGGCAGGGCTGGCAGAGTCTCAAGACAGGGGCCTCCCTGCGGCAGCTAGTGGGCTTAGTTTTGATTGTCCTGACGCTGGGGCTGGTAATTTTTGCTCTGCTGCCCCGGCTACCGGGCTATCAGATTCGCAGTTTTCCTATTAGCTCAACGGTTGATTTTGACGGCGAGTTTAACGGCAATCGCATTGTTAATCCGGGCTATGTCAATCAGGGTGAAGGCTCAGAGGGCTCAGGGGGCAGTGGTGCCAGCGGTGAACTAGAAGAACAAACCGCCAGCTCTGGCCCCGGCGAAATCGACGACACTTTCTACTACGGCTTTAACCAGACGATGAATCAAAACCTGCGGGGGAGTCTGACGCCGCAGGTGGTGATGCGGGTGCGATCGCAGGCGGAAGGTTTTTGGCGGGTTCTGGCTTTTGATCGCTATACGGGACAGGGCTGGGAAATTAGCCGCAGTGAACAAGCAGAAACCCTGCGGCGGTCAAATTTTGCCTATCAGACTTATGTGCCGCGTATACCTTCTCTGGCCCGCGACCGCGAAATTATTCAAACCTACACGATCACCTCAACCCTGCCTAATCTAATTCCGGCTCTCTATCAGCCCGAAGAACTCTACTTTCCCACTGAAGAAGTGGCAATCGATCCAGAAGGCAGTCTGCGATCGCCCGTCAGCCTGGAAGAAGGCATGACCTACACCGTTATTTCTGAGGTGCCCTACCGCGATCGCAGCGTACTGCGTCAGGCCGAAACTGAGTACGATGCCGTCACGAAGGCGCTATATTTACAGGTTCCTGAAGCTATCCGCAATCGGGTGCGGCAGCAAGCAGAGGCTCTGCTTGCCCGATCGCCCAATCCCCTCAGCGATCCCTATGAAAAAACCCTATTTTTGGCTCAGGCGCTCAAGCAAAACTACGCCATCCAGCCCGAGCTTCCTTTTTTTGCGGATGACGATGATTTAGTCGAAGCCTTTTTGTTCGACTACGAAGGCGGCTATCCTGACCATTTTTCCACCGTGCTAACGGTGATGTTGCGCTCTATAGGGATTCCGGCGCGGCTAGTGGCTGGCTTTGGCCCCGGAGAATTCAATCCGTTTACGGGCTTTTACGTGGTGCAAAATACCGATGCCTATGCCATGACCGAGGTCTATTTTCCGCGCTATGGCTGGTTTGCCTTTGACCCGATTCCGGGCCATCCGCTGATTCCCCCGTCAATTGAGGACTCCCAGGTCTTTAGCGCCCTGCGGCGTTTTTGGAACTGGGTGGCGGGCTGGCTGCCCTCTCCGGTGGCGGGCTGGCTCAACGGCGTGTTTGCGGCAGTCGGAAGCACGATCGCCCGCAGTCTTGGCTGGTTTTCAGGACTGTTTCGGCAGGGTTGGGTAGGAATTTTTCTGGGGCTGGCTACCCTCCTGGGGCTGGGCTTTTTAGGATGGCTGAGCTGGCTGGGCTGGCTGGGCTGGCGGCATCAGCGCTGGTTGCAGAAGCTGCCGCCGATGGAAAGTCTGTATCAGCAGATGGTAGGCTGGCTAGCCCAGCAAGGGCACCCCAAATCAGCGGCGCAAACGCCATTAGAATTCGCTCAGCATCTCTGCGATCGCCCTGACCCCCAGCGCGCTCAAATTATCCACGAAATTTCTCACGCCTATATCCGCTGGCGCTATGGCCGTGAAGACCAGAATGACGCCTACTTAAAGCAGCAGCTACGCCGACTACAGCGGCCTCGGCGGGGATGAGAGACAGCTAGCTGGCGATATCTGAGACCATGGCAATTTAGCTAGCTATCAGGGCCAGTATCGCCAAGCCAGTACCAGCAGGATAATCCCCCCGCTTGTATACCGCATACAATGTAGAAGCTCGACGCTTTTTGTGAGCGTCCTTTTGGGAGTCATGATTTTGGTGGTTCAGCTAACCCAGTCTCTACAGCGGCGAAAGTCTCTTTATGAACAAACTTACGAGGCTTTGCGTGAGGGCATTTTGGCAGGAAAGCTGCTGCCCGGCGATCGCCTGATAGAAACTCAAATTGCCCAGCAGCTACAGGTGAGCCGGACGCCAATTCGAGAGGCGCTGCGTCAGCTTCAGCAGGAGGATCTGGTGGTGGCAGACGGGAGTGGCTGGCTGCGAGTAGCCACTGTCTCGGCTACAGAAGCGGTTCAGCTATACAACTGTCGTATTGCCCTAGAGACTCTGTCGGTGACGGAAGCCTGCGCTCAGGCCAGCCCAGCCCAGCTTGAGCAGCTAGTCCAATGCGTGACTCAGGCAGAAGCACTGGCAGAGCGATCGCCAGACGCCGCGCTCAGCCAGCAGCTCTTGGCTCTAGACTATCGCTTTCATCATCTGATCGCTGAGAGCACTGGCAATGGCTGCCTGGTTTCTCTGCTGGAGCAGGTCTTTAACAAAATGATGCTGCTGCGCCTGCAAACAACCCGGCACAATCCCGGTGTTTTAGAA
This sequence comes from Leptolyngbyaceae cyanobacterium RM1_1_2, assembly GCA_012032345.1. Taxonomy (GTDB): domain Bacteria; phylum Cyanobacteriota; class Cyanobacteriia; order Phormidesmidales; family Phormidesmidaceae; genus Sphaerothrix. Next base: position 9,524 of record JAAUQI010000061.1, read on the forward strand.
GTGCGCCAAGAGCACCAGGAAATTTATCAGGCGATCGCCCAGCGAGAAGTAAAAACGGCTGTTGCAGCAGTTACTTCACACCTCAAAGCTAGCAAATCGCGGGTGGTCAAAGAGCTAACACAGCTAAAGTCTTAGTAAACCTCGCCGTAGCGATCTTTGGGGGGTTGAAGCTGCTGGCGATAGAGGCGTCGGTGCAAAATCTCTAAGCGCCCCGCCGCCGCCTGAATGAAAGTTCGCTGACGGCGATAGAATCCTTGAAAAAGGTTAGCAAAAAGCAGCGTTGCGATCGCAACTATCAGGCCCGCTGCCGTAGAGATCAGAGCCTCGCCAATACCCGAGGTTACCCCTACTGACTCAACGCCACCCACATCGCCTAGGCGCAGTGAGGCAAAAGCCTCAATCAGCCCCAAAACCGTTCCCAGTAAACCCAGCAGGGGAGCAACGCCAATAATCGTGTCAAAGACTGTATTAAAGCGCTTTAGCAAGGGCAGCTCTGCCTGAGCTGCTGTTTCTAGGGCTAAACGAAACTCTTCTGGGGTAGCCTGAGCTAGGCTCAGCGCCGATAAGAAAATGCGGGCCAGCGGCAGGTCTGTGTTTTGCTTTAGCTTGCTGAGGGCGACCTGGGGATTTTGGGGATAAGCTTTGAGCACCGCCGTAATTAACTGCTCCTGACGTGGCAGCAATCGCCCCCAAAACCAGCAGCGCTCTAGAATCAGCACGGTTGCAAGCACGGAAAAAACCAGTAGGGGCCAGATGACCACCCCGCCCAGGGTAAGTAGCCGCAGAAAAGGCATAGGCAAACTGCCAAAGAGCTACTGGGTGCCGGGGAAGTGCTCTATTTGGGCATAGCCGCTAAAAACTAGGTCTGATCCCTTTGTTTCTAGGCGATTAACGCGCAGCATCACCCCGTCCAGGTTAAAGCGCTCTAAATCTACCATACCGTTGAGCACCTTGATGAATTCTTGGGTTAAAACCTTGGAAAGCCCGCGCACATCTTCTGGAACTTCATCGGCCTCAAATTGAGCATTATCAAACAGAATGCGTCGCCGCTTTTCTACGGTGACTTGGGCTGACAGGCTGACAGGCACGTCTTTCCGATTCGGCAAATCAGTTACGGCCCAAATTTCTACCTGCTGGTTAGGCTTTAGCTTTAAGCGCACATCTCGAAAAGAGACAGGCTCACCGCCTGAGAGGTTGGTTAGTTCCTCACGGGTAATGTTAGTGAGGTGCTTTTGCACCAGCTCTGCCTTAAATGCCTGATTGATAGATGCCTCCGAGAGAACTACCTGAGCGATCGCCTGGGTAGGCTGCCGCATCTTGATTTTGCCGCCAAACAGGGAGCCGACATCGATGGCCACGGCATCTGTCTCAAAAGACATTTCCTTTGTTTGAAACTCGCGCCGAATCACCAGTTCTTTGCCCTGCATTTTGAAGCTGTCAATACTGCCCTGCAGCATCTTGCTGGATGGAGAACAGCGGATTTCCACCTCAACCGATTCACTAGATGTGAACAGGTGGCGAATGGACTGGCTAGCAACGGAATTGAGCATCCGTTCGCCGAAATCAGCGTTAGGAGATTGTTTGAACCCGGTCAATCCGCCAAGCATCCTTTACGAGCACCTTTCGATGTATCACCCTATTTGTAACAAAACATAAAGTGGTTTGACAAAAATCTTGTCGTCAGATTTCCTTATGAGTTTTATCATACCCCTGTTTAGCAGGGTCAATCGGCGGCGGCGGTATGAATCCGTGCGATCGCAAAATATTGGTTAGCTTTATCTGTCGCTCTAGCAGGCAGACATGACCGCTGTTGGGTAGAACCACAATTTGAGCATGGCAGATCGCCTGTTTCAAGTTTTCAGCTTCTGCCAGTGAGGGCAAAAGCCGATCGGCGCGGCTAGCAATGATCAGCGTCGGCTGCTCCAATTGACTGAGTTTTACCCAGTTGGGCTTAAACTCTTTGAGCAGCTTCAATCGCCAACGAGCGCTGGTTTGAGTTACTGCCTGCATAGCTGACAGCAGCGCCTGATAGAGGTCAATCTCAATGCGATCGAAGGCCGCTAGAAAAGGCAGCAGACCAAAAGCTGAGAAGTAGTAAAGATAATAGGGCAAGGGAGGCAGCAGGTCTGTCCCCCAGCCCATCCAAAAGTACTTGCCAAAGGAGGAGGCTGGATTGATCAAAATCAGGCGATCGAGCAGCTGTGGGTAAGCCGCCGCAATTTGCAGGGCCAAACAGCCGCCGAAAGATTCGCCACACAGATAAACAGGGCGATCGGCAGCGTTTTTTCGCTTAAGCAGCTCGACTGCGGTTTGGGCCAGCGTCGTCCAGTCTGAATGGTCGTCGGCAGGAAGGGTCAGGCAGTGAATATCGAAATGCTGCTGTAAATCCCTAAGTTGAGATTTGAGAGAAATATCAGTGCCGTCCATTCCCGGCAAAAAGAGAAAGATAGGCAGATCAGGACGGGCGATCGCAGGGCGTAGCAGCCGAATTTGAGGCTGAGCTTTCAGCATGAATGTTGAAGCTGATAATTTTCCGGGTTTGGGCCTGCCTCAGGTTTGATACAAGCCTTGCTGTAGTAGCTTAGCAATCGACTGCTGGCAGCTAACGGTGATTTCTTCGACTATCTCACCTGCCTGCTTGCCCTGATAGTTTTGCCGCTGGGCCTGAGTAATCCAGATCGGGTTGCCTACCAGGACGTCTACCCGATTGTAAATCACCACTGGATGAAACCCTGGCTGGTCAAATAAAGGCTCTGACGGATCAAACAGTCCAAACAGGCGCAGAGGAATGGGTGAAATAGCCCCTTTCTCTTTTGAAGCGATCGCTACGGGAAGAATGGGTAGGTTTTCAATCGGCGATCGCAGCGCCAGATGAGCAAAGCCCCGGTGAAAGTTATAAACACTACAGGGGGACGCAATCTCTACCATAGGCCGAGTCCCTTCTGGGAAAATTCCGACTGACTGCTGGTTTTTAAGCAGGCGCATAGACTGCCGAAAAAAGCTGAGCTGACGCTGCTGGGGTGCAGCTAGAGGAAACCCACCCATCTGCTCAACAAATTCTCGCAAGAGGGGAACCTGACCCATGTAGTGATGACAGGCAAAGCGAATTGGCCGCTTTAGCGCGTTCATCAAGACCGGAGCGTCTAAGAAGCTACGGTGATTGCTGATAACAATTGCCTGAGCAGCTGGAATCCTTTTGAAATAGTGAGTTTTAGTCTGAGTGCCAAACAGCGTCAACAAGCTGTGAGAAAGAGACAGAGGACTCTCCAACATCGTTTAGAATATTAGATAAACATTGAAACATCAGCCTTGAGGTAGATTTTTTGTTCAAGGTTTGTCTAATTTAAGAATCAGACAAACCTTGAACAAGGCTCGGCCAGATTAAAAAAGCTTGAGACGGCAAGCGCAAAATGTTGCTGAAATTTACATTCATTTACACTTCCTATCATTATCATAGTCAATTCTGAAGTGTGTGTAGATCTGTCGGTGTAGGTAGTTTCTATAATGGCCTTGGTCTCTTGTACAAATAGGCTACTCCATACCGTTATAGTCTCCGCCATAGACTCCGGTGACAGTAGATCCTTTGGGCTTAAGTGCGCTTGATCTCTGCCGCTGCTGGAGAGCTAGCACAAGTCCTCAAGCCCTATCAGCTCAAACCTAGAGCTATCAAGAGCTGCTGATACCCGATGCCGAAGCCCTTATTTTTGTTAGATTCAATTCTTCTATCGGCTGAGCTGAGCCAAAACTTGATTACATTCGAGCCAAAGCCTGAGAGAACCTAAAGATTAATGCACATCTGGTTTTATGCAGGCATACTGGAATCTAGATCTCTTGCACTTTGTCAAACTAGAAATTTTCCGTTTTTTGAATATAGACCCAGGTATAGAATCTGTCCTATTTCTGCCAGATAAAATTCTGAAGCCGTTGGGTGCCCACCCTAACCTGTAACAGACCTAATATTCCCCTTTCCTGATTTTCTTGCTCTTTAGAAACATCCTTTTACCCTCGCCACTTATTTTCAACCCATAAAAACTGGATATAAAATCTCATGCTTAACCATCCTTCTAGCTTTGAACAAGAAACGCTTTTCACACCAGAGCAGGTTTTAGAAAATCGAGGACGGGTTGCTATTTTTATAGATGGCTCCAATCTTTTCTATGCGGCCCTGCAGCTCGGAATTGAAATTGACTATACCAAACTGCTCTGTCGGCTAACGGCTGGCTCCAGACTGCTGCGCTCTTTCTTTTACACAGGCGTCGATCGCACTAACGAAAAGCAGCAGGGATTTTTACTCTGGATGCGGCGCAACGGCTACCGGGTCATTTCTAAAGACCTAGTACAGCTCCCCGACGGCTCTAAAAAAGCCAACCTGGATGTCGAGATTGCAGTTGACATGATGGCTTTAGTTGGCGCTTACGATACGGCTGTTTTAGTCAGCGGCGACGGCGATTTGGCCTATGCTGTAGACGCAGCTAGCTATCGGGGGGTGCGGGTCGAAGTGGTGAGCCTGCGCTCCATGACCAGTGACAGCTTGATCAATGTCTCCGATCGCTACATTGATCTTGACTCCATCAAGGACGACATCAAAAAAAACGCCGCGTAGCCATTCCTACACCTATCGACCGCTATCGGGTATTGAGTTCTCTGAAGAGGAAGAAGCCCCCCCCAGCATTGGGTAGCACTAAACTCAGTTTTACAGCGTCTTATGCCTCTGAAGCTAGCTCCTTTGAGGCTCCTTCAGCTTTTCTGGGAAAGACTTAAAGCTGCTAGGATTTTCACGGGTTCAAGCGCGATCGCTCACGAGGCTTACAGCATGAAAAAATGGTATCGTTTGGCGGGCGTCGTAACGCTAATTGCGGTGGTTCTAGGCAGCATACGGGCCTATCAGCTAGTCAACCAGGAGCCATTGGCTACCTCTAGCAGCGCAGCCGATGAAACAGCCGAATCGGGACTGACCCTTAAAGACGTCACCCTAGAGCAGCCCGACGAAGACGGCAATCTGCTCTGGCGGGTTCACGCCGATGAGGTCACCTACAGCCCCGATCAAAAAGTTGCTGTCGTCACCAATCCTGATGGCGAACTGTTCCAGGATGGGGAACCCATCTACCGGGTTAAAGCCGATCGCGGCGAAGTGCGGCAGGATGGTGAATCAATTTTTTTGCAAGACAATATCGTAGCTACGGGTGTGCAAAACGACATCGTGCTGAAGGGGCAAGAACTGGAGTGGCAACCTGAGTCAGACCTGATGGTAGTACGCAGGCAAATTACAGGCACCCATCCCCAGCTCAAGGCTTCGGCTCAAGAAGCAAAAGTCTACAACCGAGAGGGCCGCCTCGAACTGAGCCAGAATGTGGTGGCGACGACAATTGAGGCTCCTTTTCTAAGAGTAGAGGCCGAGCAGCTTACCTGGCTAGTCAAAGCAGAGCAAATTGAAAGCGATCGCCCCCTCAAAGTAGAGCAGCTCAAGGACAACAAGGTCAGCGATCGCGCAGTTGGTCAGCAGGGCGAGGTTGACTTAGCCAAAAAAGTAGTGAAGCTAACCCAAGATGTCAAACTCGAACTGCTAGAGCTACCCCTAGAAATCTTCAGTCAGGTTGCCATTTGGAACGTAGAGCAGGCTCAGATTGTAATACCGGAAGCTTTGCGCGCCAACCAGCCCCAGCAAAAAGTGCAGATTACCGCTAATCGCGCCGAGCTGAACCTCGATCAGCAAATTGTCTATCTCACCCAGGGGGTCAATGTTGTTGAGGGCCAAAAATCTCAGCTTAGTTCAGACAGCCTCACCTGGAATTTAGACTCAGAGCAGGTAGTGGCAGAAGGCAACGTCAACTATCGTCAGATCAATCCGCCCGTGACGGTACAAGGCCCCCGGGCTGTCGGTCAGCTCGACGAAGAAACCGTTGTCATCAGCGGTGGTCGAGTTGTGACTGAAATTACCCCCTGATGTGCCACCAAGAATTTTATGATTGAGGATAGGCGTTTGCGTCTCAGGGCTTTTTGCTCACTCAGCCGCCCCCTGAGAGACGATAATCGCACCCCTGAGCCACTTATGATCGGAGTATGAACGCAGTCGAAATCGAAGAAGCCGTTTCGCAACTTGCCGAAGCGCCCTTTGACCCAGAAGAGTTTCCCTTTGCCTTCCTTGAAGCCTTTGGCAACAAACCAACCACGATCAAGCGGCTCAGAAGCAAAAAAAGCAGCTCGAATCAATCTGACCTAAACGGTGTGCTTCAGCGTAATAATATCCACTTGAAGGTTTGCCCCAAAGGTGAGCTGACAAACACCCTCATGGCTTTGAGAGAAAGTCCGGCTACCGCCAAATATAAGGCTAGGTTCATCCTTGTCACTGACGGCAAAAGCTTAGAGGCTGAAAACCTGGCTGATGGTGAGACGATCGCCTGTGACTACCCGGACTTTCATGACCACTTCGGTTTTTTTCTGCCGCTGGCAGGCATTACGACGGTTAAGCAGATTCGGGAGAATGCTTTTGATATCAAGGCGACGGGTCGCCTCAACCGTCTCTATATTGAGCTGCTAAAGGAGAACTCCGACTGGGATACGGCGGCTCGTCGCAAAGAGATGAACCATTTTATGGCGCGGCTGATCTTCTGCTTCTTTGCCGAAGATACCAATATCTTTTACAGCGAGGGGCTATTTACCCACACCGTTGCCCAGATGAGTGCTGGCGATTCTTCCAATACCCATGAGGTGTTGGAAGAGATCTTTCGGGCGATGAGTACGCTACTGAAGGAGCGGGAGTCTGCAAAGATTCGCTCTTGGGCAAATGTATTTCCCTATGTGAATGGGGGTCTGTTTAGCCCTCATCCCCTAACCCCTTCTCCCAGGGGGGGAGAAGAGGGACAAGGCAGTCTGGCTCCCTTCTCCCCTTTTGGGAGAGGGGCTGGGGGTGAGGGTCATGTAGTAGTGCCCCGGTTTAGCAAGATTGCCCGATCGTACTTGCTGCATGTGGGCAATCTGGATTGGACGAAGATCAACCCCGATATTTTCGGCTCGATGATTCAGGCGATCGCAGAGGACGAAGAGCGCGGTGCCCTGGGAATGCACTACACCAGCGTGCCCAATATCCTCAAGGTGCTGAATCCGCTGTTTTTGGATGACCTGCGTGCCCAGCTCGAAGCCGCCGGAGACAACGCCCGCAAGCTGCTGAATCTACGAAAACGGATGGCGCGGATTCGGGTATTTGACCCGGCCTGTGGGTCGGGCAATTTTTTGGTGATTGCCTACAAGGAGATGCGGGAGATCGAGGCAGAAATTAACCGCCGCCGGGGAGAACCCGATCTCAAGTCTGAGATTCCGCTGACGAATTTTCGGGGCATCGAAATCCGCCATTTTTCCTGTGAGATTGCACGGCTGGCGCTGATTATTGCGGAGTATCAGCGCAATGTGGTCTATCGGGGACAACGAGAAGCCCTGCTGGAGTTTTTGCCGCTGAAGGATGACAACTGGATTACCTGCGGCAATGCCCTGCGGCTAGACTGGCTGAGCATTTGCCCACCGACGGGGACGGCGGTGAAGGTGCAGCGGGAAGATTTGGATTTATTTAGTGTGCCGGAAGAAGCCGCAGAGATTGACTTTGAGAATGAGGGCGGAGAAACCTATATCTGTGGAAATCCGCCCTATTTGGGTTCCAAATGGCAAACCGACGAACAGAAAGCCGAACTAGGAGATATTTTTGATAGCCGCACAAACGCTTGGAAATCCCTCGACTATGTTGCTGGTTGGTTTATGAAAGCAGCGGACTACAGCGCACAAACTAAAACTGTCACTGCATTCGTTTCAACAAACTCAATTTGCCAAGGTCAGCAGGTTCCAATCCTTTGGCCAATAATCTTTCAGACTGGGCATGAGATAGCTTTTGCATATACATCATTTAGATGGTCTAATTTAGCCAGTAATAATGCAGGAGTGACAGTTTCTATTATTGGAATTACGAGTGAGCCTAGAGCTACGCGGCGTTTGTTCTCTATCACTGAAGAAGGAATAGTTGTTGAGCGTAGTGTGGAATATATCAACGCTTACCTTGTTGCTGGGCCAAATTCCACAGTTGAGCAGACACGAAGTCCATTGTCAGAATTATCATCTATGTTGTTTGGTAACATGCCACGGGACGGTGGGAATTTTATATTGAGTGGTGATAAACGCGCAACTCTATTAAAAAATCATCCTGAGCTTGAGCGGTTTATTCGACCTTACCTTGGTTCAGAAGAAATGATACAAGGTAAGTGCAGATGGTGCATTTGGATTGAGGATTCGGATTCAACCATTGCAAATGCGCATCCGTATTTGAAAGAAGTACAAGAAAAAGTTAAGCAATTTCGTCTCGACAGCAGGGCAGGATCTACACGCGATTTCGCTTCACGCTCTTATCGATTTGTACAAATTGCTGGTACTGCAAGAAATCATGCTCTTGTAGTAGCAAAAGTATCATCTGAGAAAAGACACTACATCCCGGTAGATTTATTTAACGGTAATGTGATTGCGAGTGATCTTCTATTCGCCCTCTACGACGCGCCCATCTGGAACATGGCGATTATCGCCTCACGCCTGCACCTGGTCTGGATCGCCACCGTCTGCGGCAAGATGAAAACTGACTTTCGCTACTCCAATACCCTCGGCTGGAATACCTTCCCAGTCCCCACCCTCACCGAGCAAAATAAAGCCGACCTCACCCGCTGTGCTGAAGACATCTTGCTAGCGCGGGAGCAGTATTTCCCCGCCACCATTGCCGATATGTATGACCCAGACCGCATGGCCACCGAGTTTCCCCTCGTCCGCGCTGCCCACGATCGCAACGACGAAGTGCTAGAGCGCATCTACATCGGTCGCCGCTTCAAAAACGACACCGAACGGCTGGAAAAACTCTTTGAGCTTTACACCAAAATGACCAGTCAGCAGGCATCATCGAAAAAGCCAGCCAAACGTGAATCGAACGGATGAGGAGGCGGATCCCGCTTTATGGCCGATTAGCTTCCCCCCAGAGGGGCGATGTTAGCATTAGAACAGCTCCTTGGAGGATAGAGTCATGATTGCAGTTCCGGGTCATTCTCCCAAGTTAACACCCGCTGAATATTTCGCTTGGGAAGAACAGCAATTATGTCGCCATGAGTACATCAATGGCGAAGTTTTTGCCATGAGTGGAGGAACCCAAAATCATAGCCGGATCGCCTTAAAGGTTGCGGCTTTATTGGATAACCACTTGTCTAATGGCAGTTGTCGAGTCTTTAACTCTGATTGCAGGGTTAATCTGGTGGGAACCAATGATTACACCTATCCTGATGCCAGTGTTAGCTGTGACCCCAGAGATAAAACTACAACGCAATATATTACCTATCCTTGCCTAATCGCTGAAGTTTTGTCTGAGAGTACAGAAGCTTACGACCGGGGCAACAAGTTCTTTCGCTATCGCCAAAATCCGCAATTGCAAGATTATGTTTTGGTTAGTTCTCAGGAAATTGCGATCGACCTTTACCGCAAAGGCAATAACGGGCGGTGGGAAATTATCAATTATCGGGCTGGAGATATCGTGGAATGGCAATCGGTCAATTTGAGTTTCCCGATTGAGCAAGTTTATCGTGGGATTGACTTTTCAGAGGTCACACTTTAGCAATGACTTACACCCCCACCCAAACCCTCATCACCGTTGCTCAATTTATTGCCCAATACGGCGATGATTCCCGCTACGAGCTTGCCGATGGAGAACTGACCGAAACAACCAACCTTCACCCTTTGTCAATTGGATAGAGATGAGTATCGTCAGCAGCAATATCGACTCGGCGAGGCGATCGCTTCGGGACTATTGCCCAATTTACAACTCCGCCTAGACGATATCTTGCCTCGCTAACAGAGGAATCATACACAAGTACAACCCCATGCACTCCCCAGACCCCATGACCGCTTCCGAGAAACTCTACCAGTTAATCCAAAACTTCTCGGAGAACCAAATCACCGAAGTCCTCCACTTCGCCGAATTTCTGCACCAAAAACAACTCCCCTCCCCTCAACCTCAAGTCATCCCTCCTGGAACCCTTACCGGACTGCGGGGCATCGCCAAACAGTCTGAACCAGCCCCTAGCGATCAGGAACTGCAAACCGACTACACCAACTACCTGACCCAAAAATATCAGTAAGCCTGCCCGTGAAAATTCTCATCGACACCAACATCGTCTTAGACCTCATCCTGGAGCGGCAACCCTTTGTCGAGAATGCAGTTCTCATCTTCGAGCAAATTGAACGTGGCAATTTAGCAGGCTATGTTGCGGCTACCACCATTACCAATATTTTTTACATCCTCCGTAAAGCCGAAGGTCGCGAAGTCGCCCTTGCAGCCATTCATCGACTCCTGGTCGGCCTTCAGTTTTGTGCCGTCGATCGCCAAACCATTGAAACTGCACTCAGCCTTGGTCTAAAGGACTTTGAAGACAGCATCCAACTCGCCTGTGCGACTCTCGATCAGCTCGATGCGATCGTCACCCGCGATCCAAAAGACTTCAGTGGTAGCAATCTTCCTATTTACTCCCCCACAGAACTCTTAATCCAGCTCTAGTCAAAGAATCTCTAAAAATATCCCTATGAGCAACCCGATCGCCGTTCCCTCCGTTTCTGTCACCTATGCCAAGGATGGCACCTCCACCAAAGCCAACGCCTTGGGGATGCGCCCCATGCAGGAACGGGCTTACCAAAAGCGCGGCGAGCAATATCTGCTGATTAAATCGCCCCCAGCCTCCGGTAAGAGTCGGGCACTCATGTTCATCGCCCTAGACAAGCTAGAGAACCAGGGACTGAAGCAGGCCATCATCGTTGTCCCCGAAAAATCTATCGGCTCTAGCTTCCACAACGAGCCGCTGAGACAGTTTGGCTTTTGGGCAGATTGGCAAGTCGAACCCCGCTGGAACCTCTGCGACGCCCCAGGCGGTGACAATGGGGGCAAAGTAAATGCAGTGCAGAAGTTTCTAGATAGCGATGCCAAGGTGCTGGTCTGCACCCACGCCACCTTCCGCTTCGCCGTCGATAAGTTTGGCATCGAAGCCCTCGACGATCGCCTGATTGCCGTTGACGAATTCCACCATGTTTCGGCCAACCCCGACAACAAGCTCGGCGACCACATGCGCCAGCTCATGACCCGCGACAAAACCCACATCGTCGCCATGACCGGCTCCTACTTTCGCGGCGACGCCGAAGCCGTGCTGCACCCCGAAGCCGAGAACCGCTTTGAGACGGTGACCTACACCTACTACGAACAGCTCAACGGCTACCAATACCTGAAGCAGCTCGACATCGGCTACTACTTCTACGCAGGTAGCTATAGCGACGAAATCATGCAGGTGCTCAACCCCGCCGAGAAAACCATCTTACACATTCCCAACGTCAACTCCCGCGAGAGCACCAAAGACAAAATCCGCGAGGTGGAACATGTCATCGAGGAACTAGGCGCTTGGCAGGGCACCGACCCCGTCACAGGGTTTCAACTCGTTAAAACCACCGACGGTAAGATTCTCAAAATCGCTGACCTAGTAGACGATGACCCTGCCAAGCGCGATAAAGTCGCCGCTGCCCTCAAAGACCCCGCCCACAAAAACAACCGCGACCATGTGGATATCATCATCGCCCTGGGTATGGCCAAGGAGGGGTTTGATTGGATCTGGTGCGAACACGCCCTCACCATCGGCTATCGCTCTAGCCTGACAGAGATTGTGCAGATCATTGGTCGTGCCACCCGCGACGCCCCCGGCAAAACCCGCGCCCGGTTTACCAACCTGATCGCTGAGCCAGACGCCAGCGAGGAAACGGTGGTCGAAGCGGTGAATGATACCTTGAAGGCGATCGCCGCTAGCCTAATAATGGAGCAGGTACTCGCCCCGCGCTTCGAGTTTCGGCCTAAGCGCCCAGAAAATGAACCCACCCCCGGCTTCGACTACGGCGAAGGTGGCTACGACCCAAATGGGAGCAACGTCGGCGTAAACCCACCAACAGGCCAAATTCAACTAGAAATTAAGGGACTGGCCCCACCCAAAAGCCCAGAAGCCGAACGCATCTGCCGCGAAGACTTGACAGAACTGGTAACGGCCTTTGTGCAAGATAAGCAAACCTTGGAGCAGGGGCTATTCAATGAGGAAGTGGTGCCGGAAGAACTGACCCAGGTGCGAATGGGCAAAATCGTCAAAGAGAAGTTCCCTGACCTGGAGGAGGAGGATCAAGAGGCCGTGAGGCAACATGCGATCGCCGCGCTCAACCTCGTTCAACAGGCCAAGCAAGCCCTAAACGAAAGTGCTGGAACGTACACCACAAATCCTGAAGCGCCAAATCTCGGTACGCTAAATCTCGGTGCCGAAGAACTCCCGCGAAACACAGCCCTGATTGATGGGGTACGGCAGTTTGCCCTATCCGTTACCGAGCTAGACATGGATTTAATCGATCACATCAATCCCTTTGGTGAAGCCTACGCCATCTTGGCCAAGACCATGAGCGAAGAACGGCTGCGGCAGGTGGCAGCGGTGATTGCCGCCAAACGGGTTAACCTCTCCGTGGAAGAAGCGCGAGAATTAGCCAAACGAGCGCTGCGGTTTAAGCAAGAGAAAGGACGGCGGCCCTCCCTCACGGCCACCGACCCCTGGGAAAAACGAATGGCGGAGGGAATTGCCTTCCTACAACGCAAAGTGAAGGAAGAAAGCGATGGTTAAGTACACCACCGACGAAGATTTGGAACTGCTCGGTGAATTGGGGGTAGAGACAGCGTCCGATAAACCCAACCAGCGCTCCCCCAGAGAAGAGCGAATCATTGCAGGCTTTGAGGAGATCGAACGGTTTGTGGAAGAAAAGGGCCGCCGCCCCCAGCATGGAGAAGACCGCGATATCTTTGAGCGCCTGTATGCGGTGCGGCTTGACCGCCTGCGGGACTCGGAGGAATGCCGCACCCTCTTAGAGCCGCTAGACTCACGCGGCCTGTTAGCCCCTGAAACGGACATCGCCCTGCCCCCCGAAGCAGACCTAGACGATGAAGCACTGCTGGCCTCCCTGGGGGTTGCGGCTGCCGCCGATGATGTGACCCAGCTTACCCATGTGCGATCGCGCCAAGAGATTAAAACAGCGGAGGAAATCGCCCAGCGGACACCCTGTTTAGACTTCGATACCTTCAAACCCATCTTCGACAACGTGCAGCAAGACTTGGTGAGCGGCGTCCGGCAAACCCTGAAATACCAAGACAACGCCGCTGTTAATCAAGGCGATTTATTCATCCTGGATGGGCACAAGGTGATCGTTGCCCTGATGGGGGAGCCGTTTGTTAGCGATTATGGCCGCCCAGACCGTAGACTGCGTGTGGTTTATGACAATGCAACCGAAAGTGATCTGCTGCTGCGATCGCTCCAGCGGGCCTTGAACAAAGACAAGGCCAGCCGCCGGATTACTGATCCAGACCTTGGTCCTCTGTTTTCCCATGTCGAAGCCGAAGATGATGTGCAAACTGGCTACATTTATGTACTTAGGAGCCAGTCAGACGATCCCTTTATAACCGAGCATCGGTTGGTTATTCACAAAATTGGCGTCACCGGGGGCAACGTCAAAAAGCGGATTGCCAGCGCCAGAAAAGACCCGACCTATCTACTCGCAGACGTGAAAATCGTCGCTACCTTCAAACTGGCAAATATTAATCGGAAGAAGCTTGAGGCTCTTCTTCACCAGGTTTTTGATAGCGCTCGATTGGAGTTGGCATTGCCGGATCGCTTTGGCACGGCTGTGCAGCCGAGGGAGTGGTTCCTCGTGCCTTTAGAGGTCATTGAGGAGGCGATTGAAAAAATCAGGCAAGGAACCCTCGATCAATTTCGATATGATCTTAAGTCAGCAAGTTTCACCAGCCTCTGTTAGGCTCTGCTAAATTCGCCAATTAGGGACAAGACGCTGATAAACTGTGGGTTGGATAAAGTGATTGCGGCAAATCTGGCAAAGTTAGGTTATGGAAATTGGACAACGGGTTAAGGTCTATCGGTTAAGAGATCGAGTCTCTCCTGAGATTAGTCAGCGCCTAGGACAAAGCGGCGTGATTGAACAGTACAAAATGGTGGATGGCAGCGGCGTCGGTATTGTGGTGAAATTTGACGATAACTTCAGTACCTGGTTTTTTGAAGACGAACTCAAGCCAGTTTAGCGATCGCAATGGCTCTTATTCTGACATTTTTAGGCAAAGGGGGAACCGGTCGCACCCTGACGGCGATCGCGGCGGCGAAGCGGCTGGCTTCTCAAGGCAGGCGAGTTTTGCTGGCGATTCAAGATCCAGGCCCCGCCCCCGGCCAGCTCTTAGCATTTAATCCCAACGCCGAGCCACAGCCCCTAGAAGACCATCTAGAAGTGGTTCAGTTTCAGTCAGCGGTGCTGCTAGAGCAAAGCTGGAACCAGCTCAAAGCCCTCGAAGCCGAGTATTTGCGAACGCCTTTTTTCAAGGCGGTCTACGGCGAAGAGCTGGGCATACTGCCCGGAATGGACAGCGCTCTAGCGCTCAATGCTCTGCGGGAATACGATGCCAGCGATCGCTACGATGTGATTGTCTATGACGGCTCGGGCGGCATTGAGATGCTGCGAACCTGGGGGATGCCAGAGATTTTAAGCTGGTATATTCGGCGCTTTCGTCAGGTGTTTCAAGACTCTGATCTGGGCAGAACCCTATCGCCCTTTGTGCAGCCTGTTGCCAGTGCCGTGCTCAACGTAGACTGGTCAGGCGGCTTGGTAAACCAGCAAACTAGCCAGATGAATGACCTGATGGCCCAAGGGCGTCAGGCCGTCAACGATCCGGGGCGAGTGGCGGCTTATTTAGTCACTACGGCTGATCCCGCTGCGATCGCTACGGCTCGCTATCTCTGGGGCAGTGCCCAGCAGGTGGGTCTGACGGTGGGCGGCGTCATTGCCAGCGCCGCCAGTGCAGATGCTATTGATCCGTCTGCCTTTGCGCCCCTGAGGGTCACTCCGGTTCCGGCTTGGCGCTCAGGCGAATGGCAGCCGCTAGTAGAGGCTCTGCCCGACTTTGACCAAGCCGCCCAGATGCCGCGTCCGGTGACGGTTGAGGTTTCGAGCCGTCAAGTGCGTTTATTTCTGCCAGGTTTTGATAAGCGCCAGGTCAGGCTGACGCAGTATGGCCCAGAGGTAACTATTGAAGCTGGCGATCAGCGGCGCAACATTCTGCTACCGCCAGCGCTACAGGGACGGCCTGTTACCGGGGCTAAGTTTCAGGCTCCCTACCTGATTATTTCTTTCTAAGGACGCTCACCAGATTGCCCCAGAGTGCTGAAATCGTGTCAACATAGGCGTAAGCTAGCGCCTGCTGGCTTGTGCTTTGATACTTGACAATGTTTGGCGAGATTTAGAGACAGCCTTATGCCTGAGCATGGATCTGAATTGTCAGCGCAGTCTTCGATCTCTGAGACTGAGCCAGCTGCTTCAACAAGCATGAAAGGGAGCGTGAAGGGCAGCAAAACGCGCCAGCTCTTAGGTATGAAGGGGGCGGAGGCTGGGGAAACCTCCATTTGGAAAATCCGCCTGCAGCTCATGAAGCCGATTACCTGGATTCCTTTGATTTGGGGGGTCGTCTGCGGGGCTGCTTCTTCAGGTCACTACCGCTGGAGCCTAGAGTATGTGCTGATTGCAGCAGCCTGTATGCTGCTATCAGGGCCGCTGCTGACGGGCTATACCCAAACGCTCAATGATTTCTACGACCGCGAGATTGACGCCATCAACGAGCCTTACCGCCCCATTCCCTCGGGGGCAATCTCTATCTCCCAGGTGACAGCGCAAATTTTGGTATTACTGATTGCGGGTATTGCGGTTGCCTACAGCTTAGATCGCTGGGCCGGACACGCCTTTCCTACGATTACCGCCCTAGCGCTAGGCGGATCTTTTCTCTCTTATATCTACTCGGCCCCGCCCCTCAAGCTCAAGCAAAACGGCTGGTTGGGTAACTACGCCCTCGGGGCTAGCTATATCGCCCTGCCCTGGTGGGCAGGCCATGCCCTGTTTGGAGACTTGAATCCCACCATTATGGTGCTGACGCTAATTTACAGCATGGCTGGCTTAGGCATTGCGGTGGTGAATGATTTCAAGAGCGTTGAGGGCGATCGCCAGCTGGGTCTAAATTCTCTACCCGTTATGTTTGGCATTACTACCGCTGCCTGGATTTGTGTTTTGATGATTGATATCTTTCAGGGGGGCATTGCCGCCTACTTGATCAGCATTCATCAAAATCTTTATGCAGTCCTGCTGGTGCTGCTGATTGTTCCCCAGATCACGTTTCAAGATATGTACTTTTTGAGAGACCCGCTGGAAAACGACGTTAAATATCAGGCTAGCGCCCAGCCATTTTTGGTTCTAGGTATGCTGGTAGCGGCCTTGGCTTTGGGTCACGCTGGGATCTAACAGCAAAAATTATTGGAAAAAACCGAGATTCTTGATAAATTACGAAGAACTATTTCGCTTTGCTTGGCTAAATCAGGGTAGGCTTAGGCTGACTATACCCTTAAGATTTAAGCTGACGCAGCCAGTGGTTCAGTGCTTCTAAAACGGTTTAGCTTTCGTGGTGAACGAGGGAAAGAAGTGACAAATTTTATCACTAAGTTGAGAGCATGGTCTCAGCTCGGCAGCTCATCGCCAGAGATCTCATCTCAGTCTTCCCGGCGTAGTCCGGTTGAGCCGCCTCGGGCAGAAGCCGCTTTAGACACGCCCCCAAGAAATCGGCAGGG
Organism: Leptolyngbyaceae cyanobacterium RM1_1_2; assembly: GCA_012032345.1. Lineage (GTDB taxonomy): Bacteria > Cyanobacteriota > Cyanobacteriia > Phormidesmidales > Phormidesmidaceae > Sphaerothrix. Next base: position 26,263 of record JAAUQI010000061.1, read on the forward strand.
ACAGCGGCCTCCCCAACCCTACCGCCGTCCGCTGTATTTTCGTCCGCTTTTTTGGCTGGTTCTGATTGGGGGAGCGGCTGTAGCAGGCGGAGCCGCGAAGGGATACCGCATTTGGCAAATAACAGAGGCGTCTCTGCCTGTTGTGTCTGAAGTCTTAACCTACCAGCGCACTGGCACCATCACGCTCAAGGCTTCAGACGGCGCTATTTTGCAAAAGCTTGGCCCAGCTACGCGAGAAGGGCTGAGCTACGACAAGATTCCTGAAGATTTAATTCAGGCGTTTATTGCCGCAGAAGATCGTCGCTTCTATGAACACGACGGCGTGGACTATCAGGCGATCGCTCGGGCCTCTCTAGCCAATTTTCGTCAGCGTGAAGTCGTAGAAGGCGCTAGCACCATTACGCAGCAGCTAGCCCGGACAGTTTTTCTGACTCAGGAGCGGAGTTTTCAGCGCAAGCTCAAAGAGGTGTTGCTGGCTCGCAAAATTGAGCAAGAGCTGTCTAAGGATAAGATTTTAGAGCGCTATCTCAATCTGGTTTATCTGGGGGCAGGTGCCTATGGGGTGGCTGATGCCGCCTGGATCTATTTTGGCAAATCTGTCGATCAGCTTACCCTAGCAGAGTCAGCGCTGATTGCGGGGATGGCTCCGGCCCCCAGCGTATACTCACCGCTCAGCGATCCAGAGGCTGCTCGACGGCAGCGCAATCTGGTTATTCAGCGGATGCTCAAAGCTGGCTTGATTTCAACTGCTGAAGCCGACACTGCCCTAGCTCAGGAAATAGCAACCACTCCCAAAGAGCCTAAATATCTCTACAGCGAATTTCCCTACTTCACAATTTATGTGCAGAAGCAGCTCAGCGAGCTGCTGCCGCCCGAAGCCATAGAGGCTGGAGGACTGACAGTGGAAACGACGCTGAACGTCAAGCGCCAAAAAGCTGCTGAAGCAACCGTTCGTAAAACAATTGAGGAGAGCGGTCAGCGACAGCGGTTTGAGCAGGCGGCAATCGTGGCGATTGATCCTCGCAACGGTGAGATTCAGGCCATGATTGGCGGCAACGATTTTAACGAGAGCCAGTTCAATCGAGTGACGCAGGCGCAGCGGCAGCCCGGTTCTACATTTAAGGCACTGGTGTATACAACTGCGATCGCGGCAGGCTTTTCTCCCTACAAAACCTACACGGATGCTAAATATGTCGTCGATGGCTACGAGCCTAAAAACTACGGCGACTCCTATCGAGGGGACGTTTCGCTCCGCGATGCCCTCAAGTCTTCGATTAACATTGTGGCGGTCAAGACGCTGGTTGACGTCGGCTTTGACCCGGTGATCAAAATGGCCCATCGCTTGGGTATTAAATCAGAACTACAGCCTACCTATTCCCTAGCCCTAGGAGCCTCCGAGGTTAACCTGCTAGAACTCACCAGTGCCTACGGCACTCTAGCAGCGCAGGGTAAGCACGCTGAACCCCACGGTATCCGCCGCGTGCTGAACCGTCAGGGCGAAGTTATTTATGAAATGAAGCCGCAGCCAGAGCAGGCGGTTGACCCCAACACTGCCGCAATCGTGACTTGGATGCTGCAGGGCGTGGTGCAGGAAGGTACCGGGCGCAGGGCTAACCTGGGTCGCCCGATCGCGGGTAAAACGGGTACCTCTGAGCGCAACCGGGATCTGTGGTTTGTAGGCTATATGCCACAGCTAGTCGTCGGAGTCTGGCTCGGCAACGATGACAGTTCTCCCACCTGGGGCGCTAGCAGCACGGCAGCCTATACCTGGCGACAGTTTGTTGAAAACTTTATTGACGACATTCCGGTTGAAGACTTCCCTGAGCTGCCGCGCCTATCCGGGCGCAAGGGCAGCATCAAAGCGGAACCAGTGAAGCCAGGTAAAGTCACTCGCTCTCAAAATTCTGAAGAGTCGGATCAGCGCAGCGCAAATGAAGAAAGACCCCAACCGCGCTACGAGCCTGAACCTCAACCTTCAAGCCGCGATCGCTCAGAGGCGGCAGGCGGAGAAAGTGATTCGCCGCGTCGATCTGATTCTGGAGGCACGCCTGCCACACCGCCTCAGCCAGAAAACAATCAGCCCGTCCGACCCGCTCCGGCTGGAGACGCGCCTCCACCTGCCGCCGAGTCTCCAGCAGTTCCGCCGCCTGCCCCGGTCACAGCACCGCCCCCTGTACCCGCACCGCCCCCCGCCCCGGCACCG
>JAAUQI010000009.1 GCA_012032345.1 Leptolyngbyaceae cyanobacterium RM1_1_2
CTCTAACGCTTGAACTTCAGCCTTGCTCAAATCAACAATATAACGTTTCTGACTCATGGTGCTTTCCCTGGTTTTGAGTCAGATTATCAGAACTGTTCCCACTGGGCAAAGCTTGCTTGGCGAACTACTAGGTATCAGGCGATCAAATGCGGTACTTTGCCGAATCTACAGCGAAATTCAAGCATTATTCAGGCCATAGGGATCAGGTCACAGATCTCCTGCACCCTCTCTTAGCGGTGCGACCACTTTGGCGATCGCTCTTGCACAAAAGCCTTGATAAAGGCTTCCCGCCGATTGAGCTGAAACTGGCGCTGCACCACCTCTGCCATGCCCCCATCTCCCCAGTCCTGATTTTGGCGAAAATATTCAACAAAACTCTTCCCCGCAATTCGAGTCAGATAGGCCGCACTGGCTCCCTGGACAGCACGGCTAGCTAAAGCAGTGGCAATATTTACCTGTAGCCCCACAGACAAAAGCTGCATCGCCCCTTTGACAATCCCCAAACTGGTGAGGGTCTTAGCCAGCGACAAAGCCAGCACTTTGCCCTCCGCCAGAGTTACTTCGCAGCCGTAAACTTTGCCCAGTTCGACAACCATCTGGGCGTTGACAGCAGCCGTCGCCAGCAGATCAATGCCCGGTAGAGGCATAGCGGCAATGACGCCAGCCCCTAACCACTGATAGCGATCGACGACAGCGTCGGCCTGAGCCTGCCGCTGCTGGTCAATCATCTTACGGGCCGCTGCACTCAGCCGCTGGGCCTGAAGCAAAATATTGTCAGCCATGAGGCTAGCCCCCTCTTCACGCAGCAGACTGGCTAAACGCTCTAACAAAGGCCAAATTTCGGGTTCGGGCTGCCAGGGAGTACCGTCTTCTAGCTGAAACGCTTGAGGATGAGCTGCCACCGCCAGCAGATCCTCAGCGGCCACGATGCCCTGCAGCCGATAGTGTAGCTGGGCTAAAAGCTGAGCTAAATCAGCTTCTGGATAGCGATCGATTTTGTTAAAAATTACCAGCAGTCGCTTGCCAATCTGAGCCAGCGATCGCAGTACCTGAGCCTCAGACTGGCGCAAATCATCGTCAATGACAAACAGCAGTAAATCAGCCTCAGTCGCTAGCTGCTTGGCCTGCCGTTCTCGCTCAGTACCTGCAACCCCTGCTTCTGAAAGGCCGGGTGTGTCGGTTAGCCAAACCTGCCAGTCACTTTCGGGGATCGCTAAGCGATAAGTAGCCCCTATGGAGGTTGTTCCCATTGGTGCCCCCACTTGGCCGACAATTTTGCCTAGCAGGGCATTGACTAAAGAGGTTTTTCCGGCTGATCCCGTACCAAAAACCACAATCCGAAATTCGCCCTGAGCGATCGCCGCCGAAATTGCCTGCGATCGCTCCAGAATGACCTGTCTAGCCACCTGATCTTGAATCTGAGCTACCTGCTGCTGCACGGCTTTGAGGGAAACCTGGGCCGCTTCGGTTTTGTTCTGGGGGGGCGGGGCCAACGGGCGCGATCGCCTTGATTGAGCCGGACGCAGAAATAAATAGCCATAGTAGATCAGGCCACCCAGCCCCAGCAGCAGCAGCAGCAATAAAACGGACAGCACCAGATTAGCTAGCAGCGGCGACCCTAGAGCAATACCGGAGTAGAGCCGGGAAAATGCCTCCACCAGCCAGAGCATCATCCCCAAAATGAAGACGAGGCCACTAATAATTGGAATAAAACGAAACCAGCGCATGATTTTCAATATCTAACACAAAAGCCGCAGCAGCGCCGCGACTTAGCCAAAGCTGACATTTTGGCAAGCTGTTGCCCCGGCAAACCAGGCAAAAGTCTCATTTAAACATTTCCCAACTAGGTGAGAGCGCCCGTCTTACCAGCAAGATATGGCAGTCGCTGTACTGAGCAATTTCAATAGGAATGTTGCCTTTGAGGACATGGCTCAGCAGTCCCTCACGGCTGGCACCCAGTAGGATGACGTCGCTGTGGTGAATTCTGGCGAGCTGCGCGATCGCGGTGGCAATCGAGTCATTCTGCAAAGTCACTGTTTCGACAGCAGCGTTGAGCTGACTTTTGAGCTTGCGGGCAGCCTGACGTAGCTGAGGGAGCGAATCGTAGGAGCGATCTTCCTGAGGAGTGGAGATATGGCACAGATAGACCTGCGGCTTTCCCAGGGTGGCTAGAGCGGGCAGTAGCTGCAGCGCTTTTTGAGCATTGGGGCCTCCTGCTAGTGGCAGAAGCCAGCGATCGAAATGCTTTGAGCGGCCTGGACGAAAGACCACAACATGGCAGGGTGCCTGTCGCACGATTGTATCAACCACAGTCCCTAAAATTCGATCTGGGGTATTGGTTCGCCGCTGCCATTCCATCAAAATCAGGTTGATATGGCGCTCCTTGACAATTTCCAGCAGCGTGTGGGCGACTTCGTGGGCAACGCGCACCTGAGTATGCACGGGCAGACAGTAGCGATCGCTCACCTGATGCGCCAACTGCAATAGCTGATGGCTTGTAGCTAGATCGACTGCAACTTCAGATGGGGAAAGGCTGCGCTGTACCAGCACGATATGTACACATTCCAGCTCATAGCGGTACTGATGAGCAATAGCCGCCGCCACTTCTAGAAGCTGAGGGGCGGCTTCGAGATCGTTTAGAGGGACTAGCAGCCGTCCGGTTCCAACCGCTGGCGCTCTGGTCTGATAGGCCAGATAAGACGGTTCTGACTGCGGCCCTGGCTCAACTTTTTGACCACTGACTTGGTCAGATTCGGCCCGAATGATATCCCCTCGGGTGATGATGCCCACCAGTTTTGGGCCTTCTACAACGGGCAGGCGGCTGACTTTGAGGCGATTGAGCAGATGCAGCACATGAGTTAGCGACGCCTCTGGGCCGACTGTTACCGGATCAGGTGTCATAATGTCTGCCAGTTTGAGAGAGGCATCCAAGCTATTGCCAGCTTTGCTCAGGTCGGTCTGAGTCACAATACCGACTAAGCGACTTTTATGAGTCACTGGAAAACCGCGATGGTGCGATCGCGCAAAAGCCTGCATAGCCTCGGCAATCGGTAGATGAACTGAAAGGGTTTCAACTCGCTGCTGCATCAGGTCAGCCGCTTTCAAGTTGGCCCAAGGATTAGACTCAGAAGGTGTTTGTTCTAAACGAACACCCTGGTTTTCTAATAGACGGGTATAGATTGAGCCTGAATCTACTTGATCAGATACTAAGTAGGCGATCGCCGCCCCAATCATCAGCGGCAGCACCAGATTAAAGTCAGTTGTAATCTCAAACACCATGACAATGGCCGTAATCGGTACCCGGGTTACCGCGCTGAAAAATGCCCCCATCCCCGTCAGAGCATAGGTTGTCGTATTAGCAAGTTCTGCAAACCCGGCTAGAGACTGCAAAGCCTGGGCAAAAAAGCTGGTCAAACAGCCCAGGGCTGATCCCAAAACCAGGGCGGGCGCAAAAATACCGCCTGAGGCCCCAGAACCATATGCCAACAGCGTTAGAGCAAATTTAGTCACAAAGGCGATCGCAATCACCTGCCAGCTAGCCTCTCCTGTGACCAAAGACTCCCGCAGCCCCGTATTATCCGCAGCCGCAACTGGCAGCAGCAACCCCACTACCCCAGTCGCTAAACCTGCTAAACCTACCCGCCAGGCCAGCGACAGCCCCCGCAGCTGGCGATAAAAGTCTAGGCTCAGAAAAATACCCCGGCGAAACAGCGCCCCCAGCAGCCCAGACAGCAGGCCCAGCAAAGCTAGAAATGGCAAATCCTGCACCGTCAGAGAAGCCTGAAAAGTAGACATGCTGAGATTTAAGCCCTGTCCTCCCAGCAGCCGTGACACCACAGCCCCAATAAATGAAGCCAAAATAGCCGTACCCAAGGTCAAATCAGAAAAATCCTGTAGCAGCTCTTCAACCACAAACAGGACACCCGCAATCGGCGCATTAAACCCCGCCGCCAGCCCCGCCGCCGCCCCGGCGGCAATCAGCTGCTGGCGGTACTCCGGTGACGTGGGCACCCAGCGACTCAGCTGAGCCGCCAAAGCCGCACCCACCTGCACAGTTGGCCCCTGACGGCCTAGCGAAAGCCCCGACCCCAGAGCCAGAACCGTGCTGAGCAACTTGACGACGGCCACTCTCAGATTCAGCGGCATGCTGACGTAGCCCAGTACCGCTTTCACCTGAGGAATGCCGCTGCCGCTAGCTTCAGGCGCTAGCCACGTAATCAGCCAGCCAGCCAACAGACCGCCCACAAGCCCCATACCGGGCAGCAGATACCAGGCTTGTGCCACCTCAGCCGTACGCCAGGCCGTCAGCCAGCTAATACCTTGCTTAAGAAAAACAGCCGCTAACCCTGAGACCAAACCGATCACACAGGCTTCAGCAATAGCGATCCGCCTTGGCCCCAGCAAATATTGGATTCTTTTGGCAAACGGCATGGGCTACACCCTAAAAGCCCAACTGGGCGAATATCAGCGTCATCGCCCCGTAGTTGAAAGCCCTTCAACAATTAGAGAAGGGGTGTAGCAGGCACCATTCCAGTCTCCATCTTCGCCCAAAGCAATCAGGTTGTTCAAGGCAGTGTAGACATTCCCTGCCACCATAGTGTCTTTGACTCTGCCTAAGACGGCCCCTTGCCTGATGCAGTAGCCTAGCTCTACATTGACAGAAAATTCCCCCGAAATGCCTGCACCGCCCCCCAAAATCTGATCAACAATCAGACCTTGATCCAAAGACTCAATCAGCGCTGAGAGTGATTTTTTCCCCGGTTTAATCAAGGTATTAAACAGGCTGGGAGTGGGATAGCTGCCTAGGCCAGGTCGAAAGCCATTGCCCGTTGACCCTTCTCCTAGTGCCCGACCTGTCGTGCGATCGGTATAAAACAGCCGTAAAATACCATCTTCAATAAATGTTAGCGGCTGCGTGGCAATACCCTCATCATCAAACGGACAGCTAAAAGGACCTTTCTCAGGATGCTGGGTCAGCGTTAGGGCCGGTGAAGTCACCTGCTCTCCTAGGCGATCGCTCCAGGGAGACGAGCGCTCCAGCACTCGCTTGCCGCTGAGGGCGGCCTGCACGGTTCCCCACAGCATATCTGCTGCTTTGGCTGTAAACAAAACCGGGACTCGCCCCGTTGGAGCGGTGACATTACGCTTGGCCCAGTCGAGTCTCTGGAGAATTTGCTTGATCAGCTGGTCAAGATCTAGGCGATCGCGGCAGATTTGACCATCTCCCACACTTAAAAAATCATCACCTCGAATCCACTCTGCTGCCAGATAGCAGCTCAGCGTAGTATCCCCATAGCCGTAATCAACGCCGCTTGAGTTAATCAGCCGCGTCGTTTCTAGGTCACACTCTAGCTCAGCCTCGCAAATCACATCAGGATACGCCTGTCGGACTCGCTCAATCGCCTCCTGCCCCCACTGCACCATCTGCCCCACTGGCACAGCCTGCCCAATATCGGGATAAAACAAATGAGAGCCAGGGGTGAGTTCAATGGTCTCAGGCTGGTTGAGCTGACTCAGTGCGATGGCGCGATCGACTAGCACCTGAGGCTCAATAGCTCCATACGCAACTGCCAGTCCGGGGCGTCCTTGGTGCCAGAGACGTAGAGCCGTTCCTTCGATTTCACTACTCTCTAGCCGCTTTAAACGATTTGCTTCAAAAAAAACAGGCCGAGAATGGGAGCGAGACTGAAAAACCTCAGCAGCCTCAGCCCCAGAACGAACTGCAATGTCTAAAAGCTGCTCAGGCAATTGTTCCTGAGAACTGCCAAACCCCATGCGTTTAGTGCGTTTGTGTATGGAATCAAGACTTAAAAATTTAAGGCTCTCCCCCTTATCTTCCGGGATCAGGTACATTTATGCCAGCACCCCCTTTGTTAAGCGTTATTTTACGGTTTTATCACTCCGCAGTCTCAACAAACTGGGTCAACGCAGCAGTGCCTGTAGGCCGACATCGCCGCAGATTAAATTAAAACTAGGATCTGTTTTCGCCATGATCCGGTAGAGATTAGGACTTAACGTAATTGCTCTTCGTAGATTTTCCACCGCCTGAGCGGCGTTGCCCTGCAACGCATAGGTAGCCGCTCGTCCGTACCAGGCATTAGGGTTGGGGCGGCGATATGCTAGGGCCTGCTCAAAGCTCTGTAGGGCTTCTTCGTAGCGCTGCATTTTGTTCAAGACCAGTCCACGATAGTTCCAAGCATAGTAGCAGTCTTGCTTAAGCGTGACGGCGGTTTCTAGGCTGTCAATAGCCTCAGGGTAGCGACGCAGCGAGGCCAAGGCGGTACTACGGTGATACCAAGCCCGGTGGCTTCCAGGCTTTAGCTCAACGGCCCGATCAAAACTGTCAACAGCCTCTCTGTAGCGATTGAGTCTAATGAGTGCATTGCCGTGGTTATACCAGACCTTAGGACTATTCGGGTCAAGCTGCAAAGCGTTCTCGAAGCTTGTTAGAGCAACTTCATAGCGGGCTAGCATGGCTTGGGCGATACCTAAGCCGTGCCAGGCCAGCGAATTTTCAGGCTGTATCTGCAGCGCACTTTGAAAGCTTTCAATCGCAATGTCATAAGCTTTGAGTTCCTGGAGGGCGTAGCCGCGCCGGATCCAGGCATCCCAGTTGTCCGGATCGCCGCTGAGGGCTTTATCAAATTTTGCCACAGCGGCTTGGTAGCAGCCAACGTCATATAGGGCACTCCCTTGACTGTGCCAGGTTGCGGAATCTAAATTTTGACTATTAGAGGAAATATGCACCAGATAGCTGCGGCAACAGATACTTTAGGCTTTCAGCAGATTTTACGCTTGTTTCTCAGGCTTTTGCAGACTCAACTGTCAGGTTAGAGCCATAAGAACAGACTGTTTAAGCGAACTGATTATCGCTTAACCTGGGAAGTGAGATCTAGCTAGTATTCAGTAATTTTATCTATGACTAATGGGACTAGTGGTTCAACAGCATACCGGGTTGAAAAAGATTCAATGGGAGAGCGCCAGATTCCTATCGATGCCTATTACGGCATTCAAACCCTGCGGGCTGTTGAGAACTTTTCAATTAGCGGTTTGCACCCTTTAGCGACCTATGTAAATGCTTGTATCTTGATCAAAAAAGCCGCCGCGATCGCCAATGGAGAACTCGGCTGTTTACCTAGGGATATCAGCGAGGCCATTGTTAAAGCTGCAGACGAAATTTTAGCAGGTCAGTTCCGTGATCAGTTTTTGGTCGATGTTTATCAGGCAGGCGCAGGCACCTCTCACCACATGAATATCAATGAGGTACTGGCCAATCGCGCTTTGGAGATTTTGGAAGCTGACAAAGGGGATTATAGCCGCCTCAGCCCCAACGACCACGTCAACTACGGACAGTCTACTAATGACGTCATTCCGACAGCCATTCGCATTGGGGGGCTGTTGGCTTTAGAGCAGAGTCTTTATCCAGGGCTTTCGGGGGCGATCGCGGCTTTAGATAGCAAAGCTGAAGCTTTTCATGACGTCGTGCGATCGGGACGGACACACCTGCAGGATGCTGTCCCGGTTCGCCTAGGGGAAAACTTTAGAGCCTGGGCGCAAATCTTGAGCGAACATCTGATTCGGATTGAAACGGCCTCTGGGGATTTAACCCTGCTAGGACTAGGGGGCAGTGCCGTTGGCACCGGACTAAATACGCATCCGCACTATCGCTATCAGGTCACTCAAATTCTCTCAGACCTGATTGATCAGCCCCTGCGTCCGGCCCCTCACCTGATGGCTGCTATGCAAAGTATGGCCCCTTTCGTTGCTGTTTCAGGGGCATTGCGTAATCTGGCTCAAGACTGTGTCAAACTCTCCCATGACCTACGGCTGCTCGATTCTGGCCCCAAAACAGGCTTTAAGGAAATTCAGCTACCGCCGGTTCAGCCCGGATCTTCTATCATGCCGGGAAAGTACAATCCGGTCATGGCAGAGATGACAAGCATGGTCTGCTTTCAGGTGATGGGCTACGATAGCGCTATTGCTCTGGCGGCTCAGGCAGGCCAGCTTGAGCTTAACGTGATGATGCCGCTGATTGCCCACAATCTGCTCCACAGCATTGAGATTTTGGGTAATGCGCTGGCAGCCCTTAGCCAGCAGTGCCTGGAGGGAATCATTGCCAACCGCGATCGCTGTCATGCCTATGCTGAAGGCAGTCTGGCGCTGGTGACGGCTCTTAATCCTCATATCGGCTACCTAGAAGCAGCCGCGATCGCCAAAGAATCCTCAGAGACAGGTAAGCCGCTGCGCCAGATCGTCATCGAGCGAGGTCTGATAGAGGCTGACAAGCTAGCCGAAGTATTAAATTTAGGTAAAATGAGCCAGCTACCAGAATCATAAAAGCGCCAGCAAGAAGTTAGCAACTCCAATATTTACAAATATTTACAAAACTAATTCAACATGACTAGCTATCAACCCGCTCAAGCTGCTGATTACAATATGGAAGAAGAAGCCTGGTGGGTACAGCAGTGGGTAGACTTACTCAATTCTTACCGCTTCAAAAAGCGCCTAGAGCGAGGACGGCGCTATGCCCGAGAAGGGCATATTTTGAGCCTTGAATTTGAAGGTGCCAAAGTAGCCGCCAAAGTTCAGGGAACAGCCCCTGAACCGTACCGGCTCTCAATTTGGATTGATCCTTTTTCTGAAGAAGACTGGGGCTACGTTATAGATACCCTGGCCGAAAAAGCCATTTTCTCAGCTCAGCTACTGGCTGGAGAAATGCCGCTTAATATCGAAGCGGTTTTCACCGCCAACGGTCTCAATCTGTTTCCGTTTTCGCTCTCAGATGTCCATTCTCGCTGTAGCTGCCCGGATCCTAAAAATCCCTGCAAGCATATTGCGGCTGTTTACTATCAGCTAGGAGATTTCTTTCGCGAAGATCCTTTTATTATCTTTCAGCTACGAGGACGAACGAAAGCCCAGATTTTAGAGGCTCTGCGACAGCACCGTCGTCAGTCAAAAGTAGAGGTCACGGAAGAACCCTCTGCTCACAAGAATGCCAAAAAGACGGGGGGGCCTAAAATGCTTCCTCTCAATCTCGACCAGTTTTGGCAGTACAGCGAATCGCTGGATCCTTCAATGGTCGTGATCACGCCCGCAGAAAGCACTGTTCTAGACAACCTGGGAACGATTCCACTGCCTGCTGGTGAAGCTCAGGCGGTGATGGCCTACTTGCAGGCTCTCTATCAAAGCGTGGCGCAGCAGGCCATGATGAAGGCATTGAGCTAGTCCTGTTCAGGCGACGCGACTCATAGATAATAGCCGTCGCAGCCCTAGCCAGCCAATCACAATGTAGCCGATAGCTAACAGCAAGCTGCTGGTGGCTACTCTAAGGCCAGACTTCAAAGCCTCTTGGCGAATCTGCTTCTCGGCTTCCTGGCGACGGCTACCGATTTGAGTTTGGGCCTGCTGTCTGGCTTCACCAAGCTGCTGCTCTAAAAACTGATCTAGCGCTGCTGGATCGTTGCGGAACTGCTCAACAAAGGTACGCTGTTCGGGGGAAAGCTGACCTTGATCGACGGCCTGCTGCAGCTGATCTTCATTTTCTACAAGAGAACCTAGCTGAGTTCGCTGCTGCTCGAAACGCTGCTCTAGCTGAGTGGTGGCCTGCCCTACTTCGGTATCAATTCGCTCTAGAGCCTGCTGGCTGGTAATGCGGACATTGTTGGGATGGAGCACCGTCAGAATTGCAAACAGCAAACCCAGCAGACTGGAAAGTAAGCAAACCCAAAACCGAGAATCAGCCAGCAGGCTATAGTTGCGCTTAGCTACACCCGCATTGTTATCAATCCAGGCACCCGTTAGCAGCAGAGCAATCCCGACGAGAGGGACAATACCGCGATCGACTAGCTGAGTGGTGGTTCCTAGCTGCCACTGAGCGTCGAGAAACCGGGGCGGAATCACTAAAATCAAAAAGTCAATTAATGCCGCAATGATTGTGATTGCTCCAACCAGCTTTAGGGAAATTGCAGCCAGTGGAGACGCTACAGCTTTAACCGTTGTATTTGCAGAACTCATAAAAAACTCGCAGAGGGCCTCAGTAAACTATTTTGCCGCGTGATTTGTAAAAAACTGCACAATTGTTTTTGAAAATATCTAGAGGAATGGGTAATATCTTCTAAAACAATCCTTAGAACCGTTTAGGCAGAAGACTTTTAGCAAAATTGTAAGATTTGAGATAAGTTCTCAGAAACATCCAAGTATAAACGCTCTCGGCAAACGGTTTCGGTGGCTGGGCCATGTTACGAGCACTTACTTTGATTGGCTAGAGGCGATCGCTGAGCTTAAGATTCGACAGAGCTGCTTTTAACCGTCATAGTAAAAACTAAAGTCGGTCAGTACCCAGTTAGCCCCGGTCAATAGTGCAGACACCATGAAGCCAACTATAGAAGTTTTAACCGATAAAGCTGAGCTAATCGAGCGATCGCAAACTGTAATTGTCGAAAAAATCCGAGGGGCGATCGCCCAGCAAGGACGCTGTACAATTGCTCTAGCTGGCGGCAGCACACCCAAGCCTATCTATGGGGCGATCGCCCAGAAAGATCTTCCCTGGGACAAGCTGTTTATCTTTTGGGGAGATGAGCGCTACGTCGCCCGCGATCATCCCGACAGCAATCAGGGCATGGCAAGATCGGTTTGGCTAGATCAGGTTCCAATCCCGGCTGAAAACGTCTTTCCAGTGCCGACTATGGCCCCGGAACCTGCGGCTGCCGCCGCCAGCTACGAGCAAACCCTGAGAGACTTTTTTCAGGTCAGCGGGGCAGCAGTGCCGAGACTAGATATTGTGCTGTTGGGGCTAGGGGAAGATGCCCATACGGCTTCATTGTTTCCTCACACAGAAGCGCTGCAGGTACGCGATCGCCTAGTAACCGTGGGTAACAAATTAGGAGAAGCCCGGCTTACAGTGACAGTCCCGCTGATTAACCAGGCACACTCAGTGATCTTTATTGTGTCAGGGGCTAACAAACAGGAAGCTTTAGCCCATGTCTTTAGCGCAGAATCGGACGATATGGCTTATCCAGCCAGGCTCATTCAGCCTCGTGGAGAGGTATGGTGGTTGTTAGATGCTGCTGCTGGCGCTAATCTAGGGCTTTCTGCGGGTTAGCTCTACTTTACCTGCGTGAATGGAACCGGGGGGTATTAGAATTTCCAGTAAGGTTTAATCAACATTCGCTAATTTTTCGCCATTTGCCGATGATCTCTCATGGTTGCAGAAGGAAATAACCCATGATCGTCTGTCCAAACTGCAGTCACCAAAACCCGGAAGGGGCGGTTCAGTGTGAAGCCTGCTATACCCCCTTACCCAGTACGATGGCCTGCCCTAGCTGCGGCGCAACGGTTCAATCAGATGCTAGCTTCTGCGGTCAGTGCGGCTTTGATTTGAGAACCGTGACGCCCGCAGCAGATTCAGATGAGGGTGTTACCACTCCAGAAGTGACAGTCCCAGTCGCAGTTCCCCAGCTAGAACAGCTAGAACCCTTAGTCTCCCCCGACCCTCTAGTCACTGTGCCCCCATCAGCAGAGGTGACAAATTTAGACCCCCCACCCCCGGCGGCCACAACAGATGCTGAGGCAGAATCGTCCCCAGTTCCACCGCCTGTCAGCGCAGCTAGCGGAACGTCTACTCAGCTACAGGTTTCTCAAATCCGGCTGCTGCACGTTCAGAGCGAAACTGTCGTTGAGATTCCGTCAACGCTTTCGCTGATTCGACTTGGCAAGCCCAACGATCGGGTTCCTCCCGACATTGACGTTTCTGGATACCCGGATTCAGAAGTTGTTTCTCGAGTCCACGCAAACATTCGCGTTGAGGGAGACATCTACTATATTGAGGATGTAGGCAGCTCCAACGGTACTTATGTCAATAACATGCCGCTGCCTTATGGCAACCGTCATCGACTGCGCCCAGGCGATCGCATTTCTTTAGGAAAAGGTGACAAGGTATCTTTTATTTTCCAGGCTTCATAATTTTTGCAGATAGCTTGCTGACCGTTCACTGACATTCCAATTCGCTGCTTGAGTAATGTGATTACGCTGTCTTTACTACACCCCCTCAACAAAAATCCCTTACAGCACTGGACTTTTGAGAAAGAATCAGTGGTTCGGATTGGCCGCTCTACCGATAACGACGTTATTCTCTACAGCGCCGTTGTCTCACGCCATCATGTCGAGCTAAAGCGCTCTGATCAGGGCTGGGAGATTACCAGTTTAGGAACTAATGGCACTTACTTAGAAGGCAAGCGGATTACCCAGGTTCCGGTTGAGGATGGCATTGTCATTCGTCTGGCGCGATCGGGGCCAAATATTCAAATTCGATTAGGCGCAGATAGTCACGAGGCCATTAAGTCTAATTTGCTTAATCGGAGCGCTGCTGCGCCATCGGCGGGTGAGCAAACGCCATCCGTCACCAACCCTAGTGAAGATACGCTGGGTAAGCCTGGAAAACAGACCCCAAATAGGACGACCTCTGGAACGCTTTCCGGAATTCCCTACTCCTCAAACTATTACCCCTAAAATTCAATATCTGCTATGGCAAGGGGCGATCAGATTTATGCAATGCGTGAGCTAATGGGGCTGACAGGGCTGTATGAACATCACGGGATTGACTGTGGTGATGGGACAGTCATTCACTACCGTAAAACCGAGGTGGCAGTAGTTGCCCGTACAGACTACCGCACGTTTTCTCAAGGTATGCCTGTTTATACTCAGTATCAGCCCGTATCGTTTATTGCTGACGTGGTGGTTGAGCGAGCCGAAAGTCGCCTGGGCGAGCGCCGGTATGACCTGCTCTCGAATAACTGTGAACACTTTGCCATGTGGTGTAAAACAGGGCGCAGTGAAAGCGCTCAGCTTACTGACTTTGGGCTACATCTCGATCGCTTTAGAATACCTGAACTCCGACGAACGATTAATCAGGTAGCTCAAGATACGGCTCCTGAAGACTCGCTGGCGCTGATGCAAGCCGCAATGGGTAATATTGCGATCGCCCGGCAGGCCATTACCCCACAGTACGAGCAAGCCCAGCAGGAAACAGAAACCTGGCATCGGGTAGCTCAGCTAGCCGTCAAACAAGGCCGCGATGATTTGGCCCGCGCCGCCCTACATCGCAAAGTTGCAGTCAAACAGCAGGCAACCAAACTGCAGACGCAGCTCAGTCAGCTACTAGACCTACAGGCGACCTTAAAAACCAATCAGAGTCTAGCCGCTCAGGGCTGAAGTATCAGCCCGGCCACTTAGCTTAAATTTTTATGGAGAGAGCCGCTGAATCTCCCAGCCGCTCCCAGCGCTACTCTCAGCGGAGGCATAAAAAAAGCGATCGTGTAGCCGACCGGGTCTACCCTGCCAAAACTCAAAACTGGCAGGCGTCACGCGGTACCCGCCCCAAAAATCCGGCAGCGGAATTTCATCATCAGCAAACTTTTGCTTCACTGCCTCAAACTGTGTTTCTAAGAGCTGCCGTGAAGCAATTACAGCGCTCTGCTGAGACGTCCACGCGCCTAGCTGACTGCCTCTAGGACGACTCAGAAAATAGTTCAGCGACTCCTCTGTCGAGACTTTGGCGGCAGTGCCGGTAATGTGTACCTGCCGCTCTAGAGGCAGCCATAAAAACAGCAGCGACACCTGAGAATTTTCGCCAATCTGCTGGGCTTTGCGACTGCCATAGTTAGTAAAAAAAACAAACCCGTTGGCGTCAAAGTATTTGAGCAACACCGTCCGCTGAAATGGAGTTGCCGCTGCCGTTGCCGTAGCCAAAACCATAGCATTAGGCTCTAGCAGCTCTGCCTCACGCGCCTGCTGAAACCATAGCTCAAACTGTTGGAGCGGATCTTCGTTTAGTATTTCGCGCTCTAAACCCGACCGGGTATATTCTTTGCGCAAATCAGCAATATCCATGCCTGCGTGTCCAGCAATGTGTTTTTTCTATTTCTAGAGAAAAATGGGTGGCGAGTGCATTTTGAGCAAGTCTTAGCCCTGTTCAATTCTAGCGTCGGGGGGCAAGCATAACTGCAGCCATAGCCGCTCTCAGGCGACAGCCCAAGAGCAGGCTACTGAAAACGTAAAATCGCTAAAGTTACACCTTGGTCGGCTCTACCGTGTCGTCTGCATGAAACCAGTCTGTGTGGAAACTGCCTCCCTTATCTACTCGCTCGTAGGTATGGGCACCGAAGTAGTCACGCTGAGCCTGAGTCAGATTCTGCGGCAGGCGATCGCGCCGATAGCTGTCAAAATAGTCGAGCGAAGCGCTAAAAGCAGGTACAGGAATACCAACCTGAGCCGCTAGGGCAATTACTTCGCGCCAGGCTGTCTGGCGATCTAAAATGGTCTGCTTGAATTCAGGGGCTAACAGCAGATTGGGCAAATTAGGATCTTCTTGAAAGGCGTGCTTGATCTTGTTCAGGAAGCGTGCCCGAATAATGCAGCCGCCCTTCCAAATTCGCGCCGTTTCGCTCAGGTTGAGATTGTAGTCAAACTCTTTGGAGGCGACGCCTAAAAGCTCCATTCCCTGAGCGTAGGAGCAGATTTTGGAGCAGTAGAGCGCGTCACGAATTTTGTTAATAAATGCCTGCGTGTCTCCTTCAAACTTGGCGGTAGGGCCACTAATCTGCTTAGAGGCAGCTACCCGCGCCTGCTTCTGAGCCGACATAATTCGCGCATTCACCGCTGCCGTAATCGTCGGAATGCTCACCCCAATCTGTAGGGCATTGACTACCGTCCAGCGGCCAGTTCCTTTCTGACCCGCAGCGTCTAAAATCATCTCGACTAGCGGCTTGCCAGTTTCATCATCTATTTTGGTAAAGATATCTGCCGTAATTTCTACCAAAAAGGAATCTAGCTCTTCAGTTGTGTTCCACTCTGAGAAAACTTCGTGAAGCTGATTGTGATCGAGTCCCAGGGTGTTTTTTAGCAGGTCATAGGCTTCGGCAATCAGCTGCATGTCACCATACTCAATGCCGTTGTGAACCATCTTGACATAGTGTCCAGATCCCCCCGGCCCGATATAGGTGACGCAGGGGCCGTCATCTACCTGAGCCGCAATCTTGGTCACAATTGGCTCGATCGAGTCATAGGCTGCCTTGGTTCCTCCCGGCATCATACTGGGGCCGTTGAGAGCGCCCTCTTCGCCACCGCTGACGCCCATACCAATAAAGCTGAGGCCCGTAGCCTCTAGCTCTTTAACCCGACGCTCGGTGTCCTCATAGAGTGAATTGCCGCCGTCGATAATCATGTCGTCTTCCTGCAGCAGCGGCTTGAGCTGTCCAATGACAGCATCTACAGGGCTACCCGCCTTGACCATCACCAAAATTCGGCGAGGACGATCTAGGGAGTTGACAAACTCTTCTAGAGAATAGGTGGCTTTTACATTCTTGCCCTGTGCCCGCTGTGCCATGAAGGCATCTGTCTTTTCAGCAGTTCGGTTGTAGACAGAAACTGGGAAACCATTACGCTCCACGTTCAGCGCCAGATTTTCCCCCATTACCGCTAGGCCAATCACACCAAAACTCTGTCCCATAGGTTTCCTGTTTGAGATTTTGAATATTGCTACTTGGTAAACAGGGTAAGAGAGTTTTTGAAAAACAGCAGAGAGCCGTCAGGTTTTCTTTATAGCTTTAGCTGCGTAAGTTTACCTCAAACTTTTTAGCCAGCGCTGCCCGAACTTTTTGATGGGCTGGCTCAATGTCATCATCGGTCAGCGTGCGATCGCTGGCTCGATAAACCAGGCGAAAGGCCAAACTGCGCTGTCCGTCCGGTACAGACGCACCCTGATACTGATCAAACAAGGCGATCGATTCTAAGAGCTTGCCGCCTGCCTGGGTCATCACCCGCTCTAGATCGGCCACAGCCAGCTCGACGGGAGCAAAAAAAGCCAAATCTCGGTCTGAAGCTGGATAGGTCGAGTAGGGCTGAAACTCAGTCGCTGCGCCTATTTTTTTCTGCAGGCAGCCCACGATTGTCGGCCAGTCTAGCTGAAAAACATAGACCTCATCAGGCAGGTCTCGCTCTCGCCGCAGTTCTGGGTGCAGTTGACCAAACAGTCCTAGGTAGGTTTGGCCTCGAACCCAAAGGGAGGCCATCCGCCCTGGGTGAAAGCGGCCATCCGTCGCATCGGCCCGATAGTCTACCGTCAGCCCCAGTCTTTGAAAAACCGCTGCCAAAACGCCCTTGGCTTCATACCAGCCCGTAGGCTGGGGCTGACCGCTAGTGATCCAGTGACCCTGACGGCGATCGCCGCCAATAATTCCGCCTACCTTTTCCGCCTCATGAATTCCCGCCTCGTCTTGCCAAAAAATGTGGCCCAGCTCAAACCCATTCAGAGCGCCATTGCCCTGCTCTAGATTAAACTGAAAGGCGTCAATGAGTCCGGCAATCAAATCAGAGCGCAAAGCCGAATACTCAGGCAGCAGCGGGTTTGCCATCACGACCTGATTGGTAAGCGTCGGCTTTACCACCGAATAGTGCATCAGCTCAGTTAGCCCCGCCGCCCGAAAAGCCTCTCGCAGTCTGCGGGCTAGGGCAATTTCTTCAGAAAGATAACCCGCCTCGGCGTTGCTCGGTAGCGTATCGACAAAGCGATCGTAGCCGTAAAGCCGAGCAATTTCTTCGATGAGATCAATTTCTCGCTCCAAATCGCGGTAGCGATAGGCCGGTACTTTCACCTGCCAGACGCGGCCCGTATCTGTAGCTGCCTCTGTAGCAAGAGCCTCACAGCCCAGCTTAGACAAAATTGCTTCTGTTTCTGCTGCCGATAGCTGAGCTAGAGTTCCTCCTGGCTGACCTACCGGGCCAAGGATTTGCCGGACTCGCTCTAAGCGCAGCTCAACTGTGCGAGTCGGCGTAATTTTACCTACCTCGGTGCGCTCAGCCACCTGAGCGCTGATAGTTGCCCCCGCTAGCGCCTGCATGAGCTGCAAAGCTCGATTACAGGCTAGCCGCAGCTCAGCCGGGTTAACGCCGCGCTCGTAGCGAGCTGAAGCCTCAGTCCGCAGCCCTTGACTTCGAGCCGAGCGACGAATAGCAGCCGCATCAAAGTAGGCCGCCTCCAGAATCACGCTTTGGGTACCGTCAAAAACTTCAGTCGCCTCACCCCCCATCACCCCGGCTAAAGCCACAGGCCGATCGTTGGCAGTAATCAGTAATGTCTGAGGCTGCAGCGATCGCGTTTGAGCGTCTAGAGTTTTGAGCGCTTCGTCAGGGTTAGCAAAGCGAACACCCAGCGTTAAATCCTGGCTCTCTGCCACAGCACACAGGCGATCGCGGTCAAAGGCGTGTAGGGGCTGTCCCCACTCCAGCAGCACGTAGTTGGTGATATCTACGATATTATTGATTGAGCGGGTTCCTGAAGCTTCTAGACGCCGCTGAAGCCATGTTGGTGACGGCTCTATCGTGATATTTTCTAAAACTGTCCCAATATAAACAGGACAAGCCCTAGGGTCGCGCAGATCAATCGCTAAATCCGTCTGCCCTGAATCTAGCTGTGGATCAGGCGTCAGCGGTAACTTTAGCGCCTTGCCTGTGATCGCAGCTACTTCACGGGCTACCCCCACCAAACTGAGGGCGTCGGCTCGGTTTGCCGTTGAGGTCAAGTCTAAAATGACGTCATTTAGCCCTAGCAGAGGCCGCACATCTTGGCCAACCTCAAGGCTGGCGTCTTCTGCAAAAACGTAGATACCCTCAGAATCTTTAGCCAAACCGAGTTCAGCCAGCGAGCAGATCATGCCCGCCGAAGGCACTCCCCGTAGCTGGCGAGGCTTAATCTTCAAATCTACGATCGGCAAATAGGTATCAACCTTTGCCACCGCCACAAAAATATCCGCCCTTACGTTTGACGCGCCACAAACGATGGTGGCAGGACTGTCTGCCCCAATATCTACCTCACAGATGCTCAGTTTGTCAGCATCCGGGTGGGGATGACGCTGTAGTACCTTACCGACAACAACACCGTCGGCCCAGGTCCATCGATTCTCAATGTCTTCAACCTCAAATCCGGCCATTGTCAAAGCGTCGGCAAGGGCTTCAGCGGACAAATCGACATCGACATATTCTTGCAGCCAGCTTAGAGAGATGCGCATTGGGCTTGTGAAGAAATCAATACTGATTCAGAGCATTTATTTTATCGCTTCTACACAGCAGCTCGGTTAAAAACAGAGCATAATTTTCATAGACCCTCTTTAAAGACTCAAAAGATTCATCGCTCAGAAATTTTCAGAAATTTTCAAAGTCTCCTGCCTGATATCAGGTATCTTAATTCTCCAAAACCTGAAATCTTTAGGGTGTATGCTCTAGGCACCGATTTTGAGCTTGACAAAAGGGAATTCGATTGAAGGTTCATACATGCGTTATTTTTTTCATGAGTTCTTCACCTGATTACCTGAGGGTAGGGCACTTTACCCCTCTTCGGATCTGGGAATAATTAAAGTAACCTGGCATTGGACGGAGTTTTTCGGTGCATAGCCAATCATTCTTAGGGAATATAGGTTTGTGTATCCAACTCTTTTTGTCATTGCTAGCGATTGTCTTCGGTACGATTCCTAAGTTGAGCGAGGCTGCATGAGTTACTGCATCAACCCAGCCTGTCCCCGGCCTAAAAACACTGCATCAGCAATGCAGTGTCAGGCTTGTGGCATGAGTCTTCTAATCCGCGATCGCTACCGCGTGATTAGAGCGCTTGGACGGGGTGGATTTGGCGCAACTTTTTTGGCCCGAGATGAAGTTTTACCGGGGCATCCCCCCTGCGTGATCAAGCAGCTACAGCCCTCCGCCGACTCTCCTCATGTGCTGCAGATGGCAAGAGAGCTTTTTCAGCGAGAAGCTAAAATTCTGGGCAAGATTGGCAATCATCCCCAGCTGCCTAGGCTGCTTGATTATTTTGAGATGCAGCAAGAATTTTTCCTGGTTCAGGAATATATCAACGGAGCTACGCTACAGCAGGAAGTAAAGCGGGGAGGAGTTTTTAGCGAAGCCGGGGCGCGGCAGTTCCTGAGCGAAATTCTGCCCATGACGCAGTACGTTCACAGCCATCAGATTATT
Organism: Leptolyngbyaceae cyanobacterium RM1_1_2; assembly: GCA_012032345.1. GTDB lineage: Bacteria > Cyanobacteriota > Cyanobacteriia > Phormidesmidales > Phormidesmidaceae > Sphaerothrix. Next base: position 19,021 of record JAAUQI010000009.1, read on the forward strand.
CACCGTGACATCAAACCTGCCAACCTGATCCGCCGGGAGCAGGACAAAAAGCTTGTCCTAATCGACTTTGGTGCGGTCAAAGATAAGGTTAGTCCTGTCAAAGCTGATAGTTCGGAGCAAACTGCCCTGACTGCCTATGCCATTGGTACTCCCGGCTATGCTCCGCCTGAACAAATGGCGATGCGCCCGGTCTATGCTAGCGACCTCTACGCCATTGGCGTTACCTGCGTTTATCTGCTGACGGGTAAATCTCCTAAAGACTTAAGCTATGACCCCACAACTGGCGAACTGCTCTGGCGCAACCAGGTGCATGTAAGCGAACACTTCGCTAACGTGCTTGAGAAAATGCTGGATATTTCAGTGCGCCATCGCTATCAGTCAGCAGAGGCCATCCTGCGCGATTTAGATTTAGAGCCATATCTAGAGAGTCTGGCTCAGAATATGGCCATTCAGCCAGTGAGCGGCCCGCTTACTAGCCCAGGAACTAGCAACGGCAACACTTTATCAGGTTCGCAACACGACATCCCTTCCTCTTCGCCATCTTCTCGCATGGCCGAGGCGATTAGAGCACGGCGCGATCGCTCGTCTACCAAGAGCGGCACGTCGGGAATGAGCCGGGGGTATCAAGGCAGGCGCTCCGCTGCGATGAATTCAACCCACGGCGGTCGCCTCTCCTCCTCAGCCGACCTGTCTTCAGGACAGCTCAAAAAGACTGGCTCTTTCAGCGCAGACGATATCAAGACTTACTACATCAAAGGGATGCGCGACTTTTCAATGCAGTCATTTGCACGTCTTAGCCTGCCGCGCACTATTCTCAGTGAGAGCAATTTCACCCAGTCCCAGCTAAAGGGTGCAAATTTTCAAGGGGCTGATTTGTCCAACAGCAATTTGGGTCGAGCCAATTTAGTCCAGGCCAGCTTGAAAAATGCCAATCTGGAACGAGCCTACTTTAACTATGCCAATTTAGAAGGAGCCGATCTTAGGGGGGCTAATCTGGCGGGTGCTTGCTTAGCCAATGCTAATCTGCGAGGGGCCAATCTCTGCGGTGCCGATCTAACCGGAGCGCAGATCAGTGACGATCAGCTAGTAATGGCACGTACCAACTGGGCTACAATCTATCCCAACGGCAAGCGAGGGCTGCTAAAGGGCTAAGTCAGTGGACGATGGGTTACCATGACCTGCACAGTTTCGCCCGCCATAATTTGCGTTTTCCCAATTGGGATAATGGCTAGCGCATTTGACTGGGCCAGATTAATTAAATTTCCAGAGCTATAGCTACCGCCTGCGGGTAGAAATGAAAAACCAGTCGGCTCAGCTCGCAGCTGCCCCCAAAGATAGGTTTCTCTGAGTCCTCCCGATTTAAGCTCGCGCTGCGATCGCGCAGCTGTGATAACAGGTCGCCAATGGCTTGACAGCCCAGATAGCTTACGCAGTGCTGGTTCAACAAAGCGCCAGAAGCTAACCAGCGCCGAAACTGGGTTGCCAGGCAGGCCAAAGTACAGAACCTGACGAGCAGGATAGAGAGTTGGGGAAGAAGCTGTCTCTAGCTGCTCTTGCATATTAGCTGCTGTCTGAGCGCCAAAAGTAGCGACAGTGAGGGGCTTACCCGGCTTAACCGCAACCGCACGGATATGCAGCTCGGCCCCTAGCTCCTGCAAAATCCGATCGACATAGTCGTAGTCGCCTACAGAAACTCCCCCTGATGACAGCACCATATCGGCCTGAGTAACGGCCTGGGCGATCGCCGCTTTGAGCGCTGAGGGCCGATCAGGTACAATGCCCAGCCTAGTGGGTTCAGCCCCCGCCAGCGATAATAGGGCAGCTAGCGCGTACTGATTAGAATCTACAATTTGTCCCGGCTCTAAAGCTTGGTCAGGTTCGACCAGTTCATCTCCGGTCGAAAGAATAGCTACCTTAGGACGCCGATACACCGGAATTTCAGTACACTGAGCCGCCGCTAGAACAGCTATTTCTGGCCCGTTGAGTTTGATGCCAGCGGCCAGCAGTGGGCTATTGGCTTGATAAAAGCTGGCTCGATGTCTAACAAAAGATTCAGGCTCAGGCGCTCTCAGGACAGTGACGCGATCGCCTTGGCGTTGAGTCTGCTCCTGCATCACAACGCTGTCAGTTCCGACTGGCAGCATCGACCCGGTGAGGATGCGGGCTGCCTGTCCTGGCTGAATCACTTTTTGCGGCGGCTGACCTGCCGGAATTTCTTCAACAATCTCCAGCGTTACTGGCTTTTCAGTCGTGCAGTGCAGCACGTCGCTATAGCGTACAGCATAACCGTCCATAGCCGAATTATCCCAGTGGGGAAAGTCCAGATGACTGGTTACAGTGGTGGCCAGAATCCGACCGAGCGCCGCTGGAAGTAGCACAATTTGGCGATCGCGCTCAGCACTCAGCGGCTGTACCAGCTTTAAAATCAGACTTTCAGCTTCAACGGCAGGCAGCATCTTAGTCAAATACCAGTATTTTTACTCAAACGGAAACTTTTTTCATTTCTTAACTATCACTCTTTAGCAGGAAGCTACCAAAAAGTCACCCTGTATATGATCGAATCGCACTGTATGTAATTTAGACAAAAAGCACATGGCAAATCCACATTGACCAGCAGGATATTGCCCCATCATCCCTATGTCTTTCTCTTGTAAAGGGCGAAGGCAAACTAAGACTTCGTCTTGAGTTGCTGTCCACCAACCTTTTTAAGTGGAGGATCTAGGGTTTTAGCATTAGCTTAGTCCAACGGAGAGGGCTAGCAATTCCTGCCAGTCAGCTAGGGGCCAGCAGCGTACTTTGTTTAATGTAACCTGAGACGGGAACTGGGTGAGCCTACCGTATTTTCTTTCAGAATCAAGCAAATCTATTAGTAAAATTGGAGATTAGAATTTTATGACTAAGTCAAAGTTTTCAAGCTGGCAATCAGGAAGCGCTGCTCTAGCAGCCTTCGGTATGATTGCAGGGGCTGCTACCCCGATTGTAATTTCAGCACCTGCTACAGCCCAGCAGGCAAACTTCTCAGACGTTAGCTTTAGCTACTGGGCGCGGCCTTTTATTGAGCGTCTTGCGGCTGAAAATGTTATTGCAGGCTTTCCTGACGGTACTTTTAAGCCTGATCAGCCTGTTACCCGTGCTCAGTTTGCCGCTATTGTCCAAAAGGCTTTTAGCCAAGCGTCAACCCGGACTGCCCGCAGCTTTCCGGACGTCCCTAGCAGCTACTGGGCCAATGAAGCTATTCGCAACGCTTATGTCAGCGGTTTTCTTTCAGGCTATCCCAACGGCAACTTTCAGCCCGCTCAGGAGATTCCTAGGGTTCAAGTGCTGGTTTCCCTGGCGAACGGACTCAACCTTAGCACCAGTGGTTCTGTCAACGAAACGCTGGATATCTACGGAGATGAGAGCCAAATCCCTGAATATGCTCAAGACGAAGTGGCCGCCGCAACCCAGCGCAATATGGTTGTCAGCTACCCTGATACAGACTTACTTAGTCCTCAGCAGGTAGCTACACGAGCTGATGTGGCTGCTTTTGTCTATCAGGCACTTGTGGCTCAAGGCAAACTGCCAGCTCTCGCAGAAAATGTAGAGGCCTCAAACTATATCGTCGGCTACACCCCATCTAGCGTAGGCTCAAACCCGAGTCCTACCCCTACAACACCCAATCAAAACGCTAACCTCCGGGTGGGTACCGATACTCCTATCAGCGTTCGTTATCCCAACGCAGGCAACCAGGCCGTTGATATTGTGGTTGCCCCCGGTCAAACCCTGGCGATCGCACTTGAAGTCGAAGAACCTATTCGCAACGCCAACGGACAAATCCTGGTGCCTGTGGGCAGTACTATCCAGGGACGAATTGTTCCAGTCAATATTCAAGGCTCTGCCATCACTGCAGCAAAATATGTGGCCGACAGGCTAACAGTAGGCGATCGCATCTATGACATTCGCGCCGAGTCCAGCCCTGTGGCAGCTACCCAAAACGTTAGCTCAACGACGCTACAGGGAGCACTCGTGACAGCCGCAGCCGAGTCTATTGTTGGCAGCATCCTGGGCAATCGAGACGTAGGCAGCATTATTGGTCAGGTTCTCACGGGGGCTGACAGCAACACGACTTCTCAAAATGCAGTTATTGTCGTTCAGCCGAGTCAGCTAGACTTGCGAGTTAACTCTGACTTTTACGTTGGCTCTACTCAATAAAACAAGCTCTAGCAGGCTTAACCAAAAGCTTTGAGTAGCCCGGTCAAGTCTGCATCAAAACGATTACGGCTCATCCCACGACCCCGTCAATGTTTTACCGCCCTTGAGAGTTCAAGGGCGGCTTTTGCCTGACTAACTGACAAAAGCTGAGGAACAATGACTAGAAAACATCATAGCCTGCCCAGCGTGACCAAATACAGAGCAGCTTCCTCCACGCCATCAATATCGAGGAGTTGATTTAACGGCTCATCAAAAAAGGCCCCGATGCCGCAGACGCCTAGTCCCAGAGCCGTAGCTGCCAAATAAAGGTTCTGGCCTAGATGTCCAGCCTCCATCAAGACATAGCGGTAGGTGCGCTCATGGTACTTCCAGCGAGTCCGCTGAAAAATGCCCGACACCACAAAACACACATTGGCCTCCCCCAAAAAATCCTGATTCAGCCCGGCCCTAATCAAAGGCTGCCGGAGATCTCCCGGTTTTAGCAGCTCTAGCTGGTGGTGTTGAATGGCGTGATGATACAGACCCGGTTCTAATCCCTGTACGCGATGGACGATGGGATAAAGCTCTAGGGGGTACAATGCTCCAGAAGAAGGTACCGTCCGAAACGCTCGCTCCTTCCAGGTAATGCCTTGGGCTAGGGACAAGATCTGAGAGAGCTGTTCTAGGGATAGAAGGCTGCGGGGGTTATAGGTGCGCTGCGATCGCCGCTGGGTCATGGCGGTAACAAGATCCATCCCCACCGCTGGCATAGATGGGTTGGAAGCCTCTCCTTGAGTATCGCCCAGCAGCCAAGCGGGTGGCGGCAGGTCGATTTGCGGTCTATGGGGATAGGTCTTGTAAAGCCGAGGTTGTTGCCCCCAATTGAGCAGGGTGCCGATCACCTCTCCATAGCCAGGCTGACTCCAGCGGTGATAGAGCAGACCTAGATCCTGTTCAGCTCCAGAGCGTTCTGAGAGGTTGCTGGTATCACTGGGAGTAACTAGGCGATCAAAGCCGATGCCCGTGGCGATCGCAAGCATGGCCAACAGCAAATAACGCCGTCTGGCAGATTTCTCTGGAGGCAACGCAGCCTGAGCTGGAGGCAGCAACCCGAAATCATCAGATCGATCAGCCACTGAAGACTGATGAATAGGCACAGCAGGATTTTGAGGCGGGGCGAGTGGGCCATTGGGCGGTTTTAGCTGAGGTGTCCAATGGCTGCGAAAACGATGACGAGCAAAGGCTTTGACCCTGACCCAGGTTTGAATCAGGTGCATCACAGCTAGGGACATCCACAGATACCCTACGTGACTATGGAACCCAAAGTGATGCAGCCCCATGGTGTCGGCAATAACGCCCGTGAAGAAGACGTAAAGGCTGCTTCCTACCAGCAGCGTAATCACAACGTAATCGAAATCACGCTTCTTCATCCAACGTCTCCTTAAAGGTTTTAGCCCTTTAGTATCAAAGATACTTCAGCAAGCGCTCTACGTTAGCGTTGGAGTCTACAAATGAGAACAGATGACGGTAGATGATATTTCCCCTTCTATCAAGGATAAACTGGGCAGGCAGCGGCGCTCCCAAAGCCTGCCCGGTGCCATAGCGCCGAAAGATCTGACAGTCAGGGTTGCTCAGCAGCGGTATTTCTAGGTTGAGATCCTGTTGGACAGTTTTGCTTTGGCGCTCGTCCGTGCTGGTGATCATCAGCACAGCCGCTCCCTTCGCCTGCAGCCGTCTGTAAGACTTGTTGAGAGCCACAATATGAGGAAAGCACAGCGGACAGTACTGATTTTCAGTAAAGATGCGGGTCAGGGCTAAGACAACAGGCTGCTGGCCCCAGTAGTCAGAGAGCGTCAGCATCTGCTGTGACTGAATGTGGAGCAGATGAAAGTCAGGGGCGCGATCGCCGATATCGAGAGAACTGCGAGCCGGAATCGGCAGAAAGTTTTTGAAGAATCGCTGATTGATCAAGCCGCTGAAGTTTGTAGAAGTCAGCATAGTCTGGTTTTGAAGACTTTTGAGTAGAAATATACCCGCACTCTAAACGAGCTAAGCCTTGAGAAAAACTACGCAGGGGGCAGATTTTCTCAGGGCTTGAATTTATGAGCAGCAGGTTTTAGTCGCCTCTAAACCGCTGCAAAAAATTCCTTAGACTTGATCGGGTCAGGATTCATAGTCTTCTCACCCGGTTTCCAGCCAGCCGGACATACCTCGTCTGGGTGAGACTGCACATACTGAACCGCCTGCAATACCCGCAGCGTTTCATCGACGTTGCGCCCAAAGGAGAGATTGTTGACGGTAGCATGTTGGATGATGCCGTCTTTGTCGATGATGTAGAGTCCCCGTAGCGCTACGCCAGCATCAGGATCTAAGACGTTATAGGCGCTGCTGATCTCTTTTTTGATGTCAGAGACGAGGGGATACTCTAGGTCACCGACGCCACCGGCTTTGCGATCGCTTTGGATCCAGGCTAGGTGAGAAAATTCGCTATCTACTGAAACCCCCAAGATCTCAGTGTTGATCTCTTTAAATTCGCTGTGGCGATCGCTGAAAGCGGTAATTTCAGTCGGGCAGACGAACGTAAAGTCAAGCGGATAGAAGAACAGAACGACGTACTTACCGCGATAGTCAGATAGTTTGATGGTCTTGAACTCTTGATCAACCACGGCTGTTGCGGTAAAGTCAGGAGCCTCTTGGCCAACACGTAAGCATCCTTCTGCCTGATAAGTCATGAGTTCACTCTCCTAAAGTACTTGCGTCTCTAAAATGCTTGTGTCTTGATGGGTAATCATCCATGAGATGGATTGCAACCCGCTCAGCGTCAAAAGCCGAGCCTTTTTTTAAGGGATTTTCCCTTTAGAATATATCATACTCGTAATGATTTCGCTTTCGCAAACAAGACAGGCGCATCAAAGCGATTAAGCAACCTGCTTGCGTAAAGCCGTAGCTTTGAATGGCTCAGGCGTGATTTGAACACGCGACCAAGGGCTTATGAGTCCCCTGCTCTACCACTGAGCTACTGAGCCTGATCTGTGTATCGGGTGAGCAAAGACGCCAACCAATCGCACAGTTGCCTAATTTAGCACAAAAGCAGCGCCATAGCATCTGGCAATCCTAAGTCTTTCTGCAGTAGCGCGATCGCCCCAAACGCCTCAAGACGCTCTCAGCCTATCAGTCTGCCGAAAACGTCTTGAGGCATCATACTGATAGACCTACGCTTAGCGATTAGGTAAATAGGCAATGGGATTGACCGTTCCCTGCCCCGGCAGGTGAACCTCAAAATGCAGGTGAGGCCCTGTGCTATAGCCCGTACTACCCATTTCAGCGATTTGCTGGCCCTGAGCCACCTGCTGACCGGGCGTAACCAGCAGGCGGCTGTTGTGCCCGTAACGAGTCATACTGCCGTCAGGATGGCGAATATCTACCAGATTGCCATAGCCACCTGAATTCCAGCCAGAGCGCTCTACAACACCTGGGGCAGCTGCCACAACAGGGGTACCCACTGGGCCTGCGATATCAAGACCTCGGTGCATTCTGCCCCAGCGCCAGCCATAACCAGAGGTTAAAACACCGGTTGTCGGCCACGCATAGCCGTTAAAACGGTTTGGCGTCTCAGGTAGAAACTCATCTGCCGCTGGTAGCACAGGCAGAGAGGGAGAGACGACGCGACCTGTAGGAACAGGATTAAGCGGCGCATAGACTTCAGAACCTAGGGGAGCAGCAGCAAAAAGCTGTGCTTGATCAAACTGAGGTAGCGTAGTCGGTAATACTGACGCTTCACCCTCAGCTTCCTGGTTGCTAAACTCAGGGTTGAGTGGAACAGTCGCTTGAGGAGAAGACTCAAGGCTGCCTAAAGCCACTTCGGTCGTCTCAGGCTGTACGGACTGAGTTTGACGAGTAGCTTCTACATCAGCTAGCAGGTTAGAAACATAAGGCTCAGCAGCAGCCTCTTCTACTTCGGCGGGAGCCTGAGCCGCTTCAGTGTTGGTCTCAGCAATAGAGGGTTGCCGTAGTTTGCCAAGCAGCTCGGCGCTGTTAACCCGATGAATAACGGTTGCCTGTAGTCTGGCTAGCTGCGAACCCTGATTTTCAGTGACTTCAGGATTTGCCTGAAACACTGAAGGGTTCGCCGCCGCTAAAGCAGCAGTATCGGCCTCGGCAGACAGACTCTGCTCCGGCACAGCCAAAACACTACCTGCCACGATAAAGTTTGGATCGGCAATGCCATTGAAACTGGCTAACTCGGCTGCTGTGATGCCGTAGTTTGAAGCGATCGAGCCGATTGTGTCACCTGAGCGGATCTGATAGGTTTGAACCGCTGTTGGCACGATTGCGACAGGAACAGGGAGGGTATTAGCGGCTCTGTTTGCTGTTGCAATGTCAGCCCGGTCACCGTCATCCAGCGCAGACTCATAGCCAGATGAAGCCTCAACCTCAGGCAGCTGCTCTGGAGTAAGTGCCTCAGAGGTTGTGCTCTCAGGGAGCGGAGCCACGCTCATGCTGGCTAAAGATGCAGCTGCGGTGGGAGGCTGACTCACCTGAGGCAGGGCGTTGCTGATGCCTGAGCCAGCAGGGTATCCAACAGGTTGCTTAAAGAGTTCTGTCTCGGCAGCGGCAGGGGTCGATGTCGAGTTTTCAGGTAAGCCCTCCAAAGCCATCTCGGGAGAGACTTTAGCAATGCCAGGGAGGCCTGACTGAGAAACCGCCTCGGTCTGGATTTCAGACTCGGCTCTAGCAAGGACTGAACCTAGCTCATCACGTTTCTGAGTAAGCGTTTGTAGTGCTTCATCCTGCTGACCTTTTAGGCGAGCGTCTTGCTGGGCTGAGATATTCAAAACCTGAGCTTGAGAAAGCTGTGGAGCTTCATTGGCCGACGCTATCTCAAAAGTCGCTTCCGGTTGGGAGCTAGTTTCAGCAGAGGGAATTCGTAAGACCTGACCCACTTGAAGAACGGTGTCTTGAGTTACACCATTGGCCAACTCGATGGCTTCGACATCGACTCCGTGAATCTGTGAAATCTGCCACAGGGTTTGTCCTACTTCAACCGTATGATAGGCGGCAGCCCGGTGAGTTCCCAGGTTCATCGCGGCGCTTAGGCCCGGCATTGATGCAATGCGTAAGGCCAGCGGGACGGTTGGTAAAGAAAACCTAGCGGCAGGGACTTCGGCGGCGATGGCTTGGCCTTGACGAGGGAGAATAGCCCCCGAAGCGCCCACTGAAAGGGCTAAACCAATCATGGCTGCAGAAGTACGTACTCTGCGTTGGCTTTCGGAAAACCCTTGGTCTTCTTGCTCAAAAATCTTGCCCAGATCGGGCGAATGATATGAATCAGATACGGGTTCCTGTGGAAATGCTCGTTTCAAGGAACGACCTCCTAATGACCAGCGTTCAACTGTTGCTCGGATCACAATCTGGCTCGATTGAGCCATACGCACCACCCAATTCAAAGTCAATCTTGGGGCATACAAGTAGCAAGGAAATGGCAAAACCGCTGCATTGCGATTCTGACTAGGTAACATTACCTTGCTAGCCTAACTTAGGCAAGTTTACACGAGTTAACGAAAAATTCAATCCCTGATCTGCGGGTTCATTTGTTAAGCGAATTCTAATCCGCTGTGTTAGGGAAGTCCAAGCTTTAAAACTTTTTTGCACTTGTTCTTCACTTTGTATGTTGGGGTTTAATTGGATCGGTAGATCACTCAGGCGATCGCCAAAAAGCTTACCCGTCAGTGTCTCTGAACATTTTAGCAATGGCCTGAAAACTATCACAGCTTCATCAAGTCGTTATAGTCCACCCGGTAATTACTGACTTCCAAACACAAATCATTTCGCTTTCGCAATCGATTTGAAGGTACAAACTTCTTCCTAAACGGTTTTCAGTAATTCCACTTTGATTTCCGGAAGCCCATAGAAATTTCTTATCAAAATATCGTTTTTTTGGTATTGTTCACCACCACATTCGTCTTTGTAAGTATGCAGAACCTGCAACCTCGGATTAATGAACATATATAAATAGAGTAGTGAAGCAGCCGCTGGTGAATTTACTCTCAGGAGTATTAAAGCTAATACTTTAGTAAGCAGCCCCCACAGCAGCAGTTTGTTGGTCAAATGACTAGCCTGGGTCAGGCTCTAGCAGATCGAGCTGTCGTAGGGATTCAAACAGCCCAATAGCTACGCTGACAGATAGGTTGAGACTGCGAACTCCTGATTGAGCAATAGGTATACGAGCGACCTGATAGCAGTCGTTGAGCACTTCAGCAGACAGTCCTTTAGTTTCACTACCGAAGAGCAACCAGTCAGCTGACTCAAAGCAAATTTGAGTATAACTGCATTGTCCTGAAGTGCTGAAGCCAATCCATCGTCCAGGGGCCTGATGCCGGGAAAAATCTTTGAAATCAGCTAGAGAATCGTGAATTTTTAAGTCTACATAAGTCCAATAATCGAGTCCGGCACGCTTTAGGTAGCGATCGCTCAGCTCAAAGCCTAGAGGGCCTACCAGATGCAGCTCTGTGCAGGTAGCCGCACAGGTACGAGCGATGTTGCCCGTATTGGGTGGAATCAGCGGATTAACGAGAACAACCTTGGGCATTAAGCTGAAATTTTGTTGAAACAAAGACCCAGCCGCAGGCACACAGGCATACTCAACCTCATAAACATAGACATCAGCATTAGCTATCGATTGAAAATCACTATAGATTTTTCAAATACTGCACTGAGAAGACGACCCGGCGACTAGTCTCATCACGACGGCAATACAGCTCTGCCACCCTGTCACCCCCTCATCCCCTAAGCTGCTACTGGCTGACACAGCAGGTCAGCTTCTAAGGTTTTTCCTGCTGAGCTGCCGCTGCGATCGCTGCTGAATAACAGCTTGAGAATCTTGCCCCTGGCTGTACCGGGCCAGCCACTGCTGCGCCTCGTTGCCCTCTCGTAGAATTTTCTTCAGCGGTAGCAGAAAACAGGTAATGCCATGCTGTTTGGCGATTGGCCAGACCTGCTGGTAAAGCTCACTAATCCAGTCAGCCGCCAGAATTTTCTGCCCGGTCTGCCAGTGGCGCAGTTCAGCCTCTAGGCTACGATGGGCTGCTGCCGTTTCGTTAGTCTCAGTAATTTCTAATAATGTGCTGGCGCGATCGCCTGCGGCCAGTTGGCTCATCACTAGCGGATCTAGGCTGGGGTCTGACATTAGCTGCAGCAGTCTAGCCTCTAGCAGCGCCGTGACCGCCAGCAAAGCAATAGGGTCAATGGCCAAATCACAGATTCGCAGCTCTAGCCGATTGAGATTGTAGGGACGGCGATCGCCATTGGGCCGCACCGAACTCCACAGGTGTCTGACATTTTTCATACCGCCGCTAGCAAGCTGTTGTTCAGTCCAGCGGATGAAATGAGCATGACTTTCAAACAGGGGCACATAGGACGGCGTTTTGGGGAAGACGTGCCAGCGGCTAGAGTGATGCCCTGTGGGACGGCCTGAGAGAAAAGGGGACGAGGCTGTCAGGGCCAAATAGAGCGGAGCCTCAACTCGCACTAGGCGACAGGCCCGCATCAGAGTTTCTGGGTCGGCAATGCCAATATTGATGTGGACGCTAGCGGTGACTACCTTGGTGCCGTAGGTTTGCTCAATATAGGCGTGGTAAGGATTATTTGGATCAGAGCGATAGAAGCGATCGCTGCCCCCAAGTGACAATGTGCTGCCAGGAATCAGAGTATAGTCGCCTAGCTGATTAAGATAGGCCCTGAGGCGCTGACGGGGTCTGACCAGTGCGCAGAGAAGCTGCTCATACTGATACAGCGGGGCAGTAGTGTATTCAACGTTGCGGCTGTCAGGCTCACGGACGAACCCCTCTAGGTCATCCACAATTCGATCTGAAAGCCCCACGGCGTGTCCCGCAGGTGTTCCCGTATAAACTTCGATTTCAAACCCTTTAGAGAGCAGCACAGTTTCCCTCAGCTGAGCAACAGAATACGCTTTCACCCCATAGTATCTGGGAACGCAGAAGGGACTCTATGCAATTTGAAGGAAATTTATTGCCTAGATGCTCCCTTCGACCCGCTCAGGGAGCATCACTGCGCTCAGAGATTGTTTGAAGGAAGTCTGTGGGTGTCACAGCTCAATCAGGCAAATCAGCTAAATAAAATGCGGATGAAAGGACTTGAACCTTCACGTCCGAAGACACTAGAACCTAAATCTAGCGCGTCTACCAATTCCGCCACATCCGCACAGCAGGCCACAAGTGTAGCAAGAAAGAAGAGTAGTTTACTAGCTGTTTGGCAGAATTTTGACGAGATCTCACCAGATAGTCCATAAATGCACTGGGCTGAGAAAGCAAATTGTAGATCGGCTGGAAAAGCCTGTCGGCTCACAGTCAGGTTCTAGAACAGAACTTTAAAAAGGCTATTATTAAGTTACGAGTAGTGATACTCTGTGGCTCTAAAAGCTCGTTCAGGCGGCAACTTTAAAGTTGGGCTGGCAGTCTGTATCTTCTCAGGACAACATTAGGTAGGCTAGAGCAGAATTGGCTAAGTCAGAATTGGCCTAATCATAAAAACCTAGTCGTCGAATACACCGGAGAAACCAAATCGCATGGGTAAAGTAGTTGGCATCGACCTGGGAACGACGAACTCAGTGGTCGCTGTCATGGAGGGGGGAAAGCCAATTGTGATTGCCAACGCTGAGGGTATGCGTACTACGCCCTCGGTTGTGGCCTTTAGCAAAGAGGGAGAGCGACTGGTCGGACAGATGGCCCGTCGCCAAACTGTGCTGAATCCCCAAAATACGTTCTACGGTGTCAAGCGCTTCATGGGAAGCCGCTACGCAGAGCTTAGCCCAGACTCTAAGCGAGTTCCCTACACTATTCGCCGAGACGACAACGGCAGCGTGCGGATTCAGTGCCCCCGCCTGGAAAAAGACTTTGTGCCGGAAGAAATTTCGGCCATGATTTTGCGTAAGCTAGCCGATGAAGCCAGCCGATATCTGGGCCAGTCGGTTACCGGGGCGGTAATTACCGTACCTGCCTATTTTAACGACGCCCAGCGACAGGCCACCCGAGACGCAGGCCGGATTGCCGGACTAGACGTAAAGCGGATTTTGAACGAGCCGACAGCCGCTTCTTTAGCCTACGGTTTAGATCAGCAGTATCGCCAAACTATCCTAGTCTTTGACCTAGGCGGCGGCACTTTTGATGTTTCTCTGCTAGAAGTGGGTGACGGCGTCTTTGAGGTAAAAGCCACCAGCGGCGATACCCAGCTAGGAGGATCTAACTTTGATAAAAAGATTGTCGATTGGCTAGCAGAGCAGTTCTTAGAACGCGAGAAAATTGATCTGCGCCGCGATCGCCAAGCTTTGCAACGTCTGACTGAAGCAGCAGAGAAAGCCAAAATCGAGCTCTCAGGCGTGGCTACTACCGAGATTAACCTACCCTTTATCACCGCCACCGCCGATGGCCCCAAGCATTTAGAAACTCGCCTGAGTCGGCTACAGTTTGAGGAAATGTGTGGGGATTTGCTCTCTAGGCTGCGGGGGCCGCTCAAGCGGGCCTTTACCGATGCTGGCATGACTCCGGCCAGTATTGACGAGGTGGTTTTGGTGGGTGGGGCCAGCCGGATGCCGATGGTGCAGGAACTGGTACGCACGCTGATTAAGCGGGAGCCTAATCAAAACGTCAACCCGGATGAAGTAGTCGCGGTGGGCGCTGCCATTCAGGCTGGAATTCTGACTGAAGAAATTCAGGATATTTTGCTACTAGACGTGTCGCCGCTTTCAGTGGGTCTAGAAACCGTTGGCGGCGTCATGAAAAAGCTAATTCCTCGCAATACCACCATCCCGGTACGGCGCTCAGATGTGTTTTCGACCTCTGAAAGCAACCAGACGATGGTAGAAGTCCATGTGCTACAGGGCGAGCGCGAAATGGCGGTAGATAACAAGTCGCTGGGACGCTTTAAGCTGATGGGCATTCCCCCCGCCCCCCGAGGCGTGCCGCAGGTGCTGGTATCTTTTGATATCGATGCCAACGGCATATTACAGGTGTCGGCGCTCGATAAAACCACAGGTCGGGAGCAGTCAATTACGGTTCAGGGCGCGACGGGGCTGGATGAGTCCGAAATTCAGCAAATTATTAAAGCAGCCGAAGAAAATGCAGAAACCGATCGCCTGCAGCGAGAGCGCGTCGAAAAGCGCAACCGAGCCGAAGCACTGACCTACCAGGCTGAGCGGGTGCTGCGAGAAGTGGCGCTTGATTTTGGTTTACAGTTTGGCCGCGATCGCCCTCGCCGCATTAAGAGCCTGATTCAAGAGCTACGAGATAGCTTAGATCGAGGCGATGAGCGCGGTATTGATATTGCTCAAGCAGAGCTGCAGGACGAAGTCTATGAGCTGAACCGAGAAGCCTATCTCTACGATGAAGAAGGGGAAGAAGAAGATCTACTCAGTCAGATTGGCGATACGATCCGGCGTACCTTCTCCGGCGACAAAGACCGGCAGGCAGAGGATTACAACTACAGCGGCAGCGGTAGCTGGAACCGTGACAGCCGCTGGGAAGATGATGATTGGGGCTGGGACAACCGCTCCGAGCGCCCTCCGGCTAGAGAGACTTATGACAGTCGCGGCGGCGATCGCTACGAGCAACGACCTGAGCGCGATGTTTACCCGCAAGATCCTTACGCGAGAGATCCGTATCCGCGTAACCCTTACCCCCGCGATGCCTATTCGAGACCTGAACCTAGTGGCGATTACCCGGCGCGAGACGCCTACGGCCCAGAGCCCTACGACCCGCCAGCCCAGCCCTCGGCCCAGCCCCCAAATCGCCGCCAACCTCGCCCAAAGAACTCCCCAGAGAGATCTCCAGAGAGCTACCCGCCCCGTCGTCGCTCAGAGCCACCGCTGCCTGAAAATGGCTACCCGCCAGCTCGCCGTCCGGCCCCTAACGAGCGCTCCCCTCGCGGCGATCGCGGCGATCGCAACTATCCACCCCAGCGACCTCCAGCAGCCGATACCAATCCCGATCGCTATCAGGGCACCTACGATAATGAAGAGTGGGGTGACGATGATGAGTGGTTTTAGATCGCTGAAGCTCCGAACAGGCTCTGACTGAGTGCCCCTGCTAGCTCAAATTCTTTTAGACGGTATTCATGCAAAACTTTCGGAACTACTACGAGATTTTAGAAGTTTCCAAAGATGCCTCCGACGAGGAAATCAAGCGGGCTTATCGTCGCTTAGCCCGACAGTACCACCCGGATATGAACCTGGGTGACAAGTCGGCAGAGGATCGCTTTAAGCAGCTCGGGGAAGCTTATGAAGTCCTCTCAGATCCGCAGCGGCGATCGCAGTATGAGGAGTTTAGTAGTTTTTGGAAGCAAAAAGGCTTTTGGGGGCGCGGGGCCACTAATGGCCGGGGTCGGCTATCCGTTGATAATCTTGGCTTTGGTGAATTTCAAGACTTTAACAGCTTTGTTGATCAGCTCCTAAATCGCCGCCGCGAAGTCAGCAACCCCGATGCTCGCAGCCGCCCGGTAGTTGCAGAAGACCCCTACCGTCCAGCTAAAACTAAAACGGCCTACACGGTTCAGGCCAAATCGAGCCGCCGTGACGCCGAGGCCAGCCTCACCCTACCCCTCGAAAAAGCCTATACGGGAGGACAGGAAAGGGTGCGCCTAGAAGACGGGCGATCGCTAGAGGTCAACATGCCTGCCGCCATGATCAGCGGACAGCGGATTCGGCTCAAAGGGCAGGGCATCGGCGGCGGCAATTTATACCTCAGAATTGAGGTGCAGCCCCATGCTTTCTTTAAATTTCAGGGCGACGATATTTTGTGTCGTGTGCCGCTAACGCCCAGCGAAGCTGCCCTCGGGGGACTGATTGAAGTGCCGACGCTAGACGGCTTAGTCAAAATGAATATTCCAGCCGGGGTACAGCCAGGACAGCGGCTGCGGCTGGCTGGCAAAGGATATCCAATTGGGCAGAACCGTCGCGGCGACCAGATCGTGCAGATAGAAATTGCGGTGCCCAGCCAGCTCAGCGCTCGTGAAAGAGAACTTTATGAAGAACTGCGACGCGCTGAAATCAGTCCCCGCTCCGATCTACCGGTTTAGCAGCGGCAAAAACATCTAGGTCAGGAACAACAAAACAGCAAACTGGGCTGGATGCATTAGAGTGATACCAGGATTCAAATTCAGTGTTTGCTCCTTGAAACATGCCTCTGCCAAAATTTTTCTATCTTCTTCCTGAGGATAAGACACCGTGAGTTCTGCTGTTGCGAGTAAGGCTGAGTTTGAGAAAGCAGCCTTTGATATCGTTGCGATCGCAACTTCGGCTGGCGGACTCAAAGCGCTCAGTACAGTCTTAGGAAGGTTGCCCGCTGACTTTCCGGCCTTGATTGTCGTGGTACAGCATTTAGATCCCCATCACCGATCCCTGATGGCAGAGATCCTCAACCGTCGTACTTCATTAGAGGTCAAGCAAGCAGAGGAAAATGAGCGCTTATGCCCCGGCAAGATTTTTATCGCTCCACCCAACTATCATCTGTTAGTCAATCCTGACGGCACGCTATCGCTGAGCCAGTCCGAGCGGGTTCATTATGTGCGACCGTCAGCTGATTTACTATTTGACTCAGTCGCCACCAGCTACAAAGACCGGGCGATCGCCGTCGTCCTCACGGGGACTGGCAGCGATGGCATTATGGGGGTGCAGGCTATTAAAGCAATGGGCGGTACGGTGATTGCTGAAGATACCAGGACAGCAGAATTTTCAGGAATGCCTCTGGCAGCTATTCGCACAGGCTCAGTAGACTTCATTTTGCCGCTGGCTGAAGTCGCCCCAGCGCTAATCACCCTCGTGATGACCAGAGACGCTTAATGACTCTCCTTGGTGAAGAAAAAATCTTTAAAGCTTTATTAGACTCCCTCTATTCTGCGCTTAAGCCGCTGAGCACCAGCCCCGTGACTATCCTATGGGCGCAGGGTCAAGGCCTCTTAGCTGCGTCCTGTAGCAGTACTAAATATCTGATGAACCTGGTTGATTCTTTGCTTGATGTCCAGCAGGTGACCTTGGGAAAGCTGATCCTCGTCCCTAAAATCTGCCAGACTGATGACCTAGTTCAAGCTGCTATAGATTTGTTACGGGTAACCGCTCAGGATCATCGCATTGCCCTGGTTACCCACACTGACCTGATCAGTGTCTGGGCAGATGCCGACTGCATTGTCAAAGTACTGACCCGCCTGATCAGCAATGCCATCACTTTTTCATCCGCCAACAGCACGGTTTGGATTGTGGCGGAGCCAATCAACAATTTACACGTACCCGGCGTGCAGCCTGCCGTCAGATTTCAGATCCGCGATCAGGGGCAAGGCATCACAGCCCCTGATTTAGAAAATATTTTTGAAGCTTTTTATCAGGTAGATACCTCAAGCTCCAATGACAGCGGTAACGGTCTGAGTCTGGCAATCTGCCGTGGCATGATCGAGCAGCACGGAGGCCGCATTTGGATAGAGAGCCAGCTAGGGGTGGCACTACCGTTTCTTTCACCCTACCTGCCGCGCAGCCGTAAGCAGCAGAACCAGTTAGCTTAATTTTGCTTGCTGTGGTTGCGGAAACGCCGCTGTTGACGGTGTTTAGCGACTTCTTTACGCTTGCGCTTTTCCGCCGGAGTTTCAAAGTGGCGGTTCTTTTTCATGTCTGAAAAATGCCAGCCTTAGAAACCTTGCGCTTAAAACGTCGCAAGACTGATTCAATATGTTCGTTTTCTCCAACGACCACTTCGGCCATTAACTTTCTCCTGCTTACTTGCTTATTGGGTGTCTAACTCAGTTTTTCCGAAATGGAGTCTTTGATAACTCTCTATTCTAAAAACAGCGCCTTGATAGGCTTTGACGGTTGAATGACAAGATTACACCTAAATACCTGATTTTGAAAACTCAGAGCGCGGTCGCTCACTTTAAAGACGGTAAGAAAAACTGCGATCGCCGTCGCCTGAGATAACTTGATCTGGTGGAGTACCGATGCTAAGGGTAGCTGTTTAAAGTGTTTGTAAGGTGTCCAACTCAGGTCAGGCTAGCTGTGGCAACAACCCGTTAGCCACAATATTTGCCCTAGACACCATGATAACGCCACCAACCCGTATGTCGAAATAGGTTAGCACCGCGATCGCCGCTACCTGAACGCTGAGACAGCCTAACCAAAATAGGACGGTTCGTTACCTGGCTTCCATTTGATGTTGCAGCCAACGCTAGGACGCTGATTGCTGGGCACAGGCTGACCTACCAGCACTTTATCCACCGCACCTCTCAAGTCTTTGCCGGTCACAGGCACTCCGTTGCTAGGGCGACTGTCATCTAGCTGGCCTCGATACACCAGCCGCAGGTCAGCATCAAAGAGAAAAAAGTCTGGGGTGCAGGCTGCTGTATAGGCTTTGGCCACCGCCTGTGACTCGTCATAGCAAATGGGAAAATTGAAACCTTCAGTCTCGACCATCGCTTTGAGATGGTCTGGATCGTCGTTGGGATATTTTTCTACGTTGTTGGAGCTGATTGCCACTATGCCGACGTCTTGAGGGACGTAGTCTTGGCCTAGACGCGCCAGCTCAGTTTTGACATGCTTGACAAAGGGGCAGTGCTGACAGAGAAAAATCACCAGCAGCGCTTTTTTACCTGCAAAGTCTTCAGGGGACACTAACTCACCTGAGACTACATCAGGAAGCTGGAACGCCGGAGCCATAGTTCCCAACGCCAGCATTGTCGATTCAACCATGACCATAAGCAAAATCCTCCAGGCAAATATCTTCCGTGTCTTTAAGATACGTTTTCGCAGGTTCCCTATATAGCGATCCTATCCCTGACACAAAATACTTTACAAACCCTAAGACTCTTCACAACCAGACCGTGTAGCTATTAGCAACTAGTACATACTCATCCACCCATCCCCTCATCCACCCATCCCCTTGCGATAGTAGCTAAACTGGCACCGTCGAGTCCAATCGCCCCTACTAGCCACCGCCTGCAAAGGCAGTCATTACTAGGATAGAGAGCAGCAAGCCGGGACTTAACAACAAAATCAGCGTAAACAATTCGTGAAGTTCCATTGCAATTTAGACCAGACTGGATTTAGCTCCATCATGACGAATTTGTGGCAGGAGCGGGGGCGATCTTTCTTAAACAAAGACTAAAAAAAGTGTCTTACTCAATCACAGGTAGGCGCAGCAGAGCGGATCGAGATGTGAATAATGAACTTTTTTCGTTCGTTTTTCAGTATCCGACGTATCCTTTATCCATCGACTATTGGCAGGCTATTGGTTGGTATTGGCAGGCTATTTATTGCGCAGACTATCAGGCTATGTATGAGAGAGGAGTGTAGACAATCAATGATGCTGAGTTTTGGGCTATTTCAGCCGTCGATAGGCAGGCTAGGATTTTGGGCAACAACAGCAGCGATCGCCGTTAGCATTAGCACTTCGGCACAGGCAGCAGTGCTGTCGCAGTGGAGCTTTGATACTAGTTCACACCAGCTGCGGCTCAGCCTGCCTGCAGATGTCAAGCCCCAATATTTTTTGCTGGCAGAACCCGCACGCATTGTTTTAGATATTCCCAATGCTCAGATTGGCGCAGTTTCCACAGCTCAGACCTATACGGGAGCGATTCGGAGCATTCGGGTGGCACAATTTGAAGCCGACACGATCCGAATTGTGGTGGAACTTGCGCCGGGGGTGGTTTTAGAGCCGCAGCAGGCAACTCTGGCAGCAACAGCGACAAACGGCGAAAATCTTTGGGTTCTACAGCCCCTGATTGCAGGTGAACCAGCGATCGCAGCCACTCCTACAGCTACCCCTACTCCAGACGGGAGCGAGACTGCTCTTGCTGCTGAAGCAGCCGTGGTCGCTCCCTCAGCCGCGCCCACGCTACCAGACCAAGCTGAGACGGCCTCCAGTCCGGTGGTTGATGAAACTTTTGTATCCCCTGCCTCACCTCTATCAGCGCCGTCATCAGAGGCTAGTGAAACGCCAGCGCTGCCGGAAACCACAGCAGAAGGCATTGGGCTATCAGCAGCTAATTTGCGGCCAGAGCCAAGTTCACTCCCTCAAAACGACCTGCCGACAACGCCTCTAACGGGCGTAAATTCTCCGGCGGCTGGGGCTGTGACCGTCAGCGTGCCGCCTTTGCCCATCGCACCGCTGTCTGCGGCTGAGGAAACCACGCCTGCTAGCCCAACTGAGCTAGAACCAGATCCGACCCCTCCCTCAGACAGCCCGACTACGCCAGCGCCAGCTACGGTCAAGCCACCTTTTCTAGAACCCATAGCGCCGCCCCAGCCAGCAGCACCGACAGTGATAATGCCACCCACCGCTACCGAGGCGACAGCAGCACCGACTATTCCGTTTGGCCAGCCTTTGCCCGGTACTGACCAGTCCGCAGTTCCAGCAGCCTCGTCTCAAGTGGCTCAGCGGTACAGCGATCGCCCGGTACTAATTTCAGCCGGAATGCTGCTGTCGCTGCAGTACACCGAGGCTGAACCTTTGGCATTAACTCAGCCCCTCAGCTATCAAGAGGTGCTAGTCCTCAGCCAGGATATTCGCAATCCGCAAACTAATGAGCTGCTTGTGCCCGAAGGAGCGCAGGTGATAGGGCGCTTTGATCTGACTGAAGCAACCCCTCGCTTTGTGGCTCAGGCCATCAGCCTGCAGGGCGAAAATTTACCCCTACTAGCTGAGTCAGAGGGGCTAGGAGAACCGCAGGTATCCGGTTCTAACATTTTGCGTAACTCAGGGTTAGGGGCCGCTGCGGTGACTGTGCTGTCAGGTTTTTCGGGGATTGGCCTCATAGCGGGAGCTGCCCTAGGGGCGGCTACAACCTATGCGACTTCTCCACAAGTAGTCGTAATTCAGCCCAACCAGATCATTCAGGTACAGGTTTTAGCAGACCTGCTGCGGTAGCGCTAATTTTGTAAGGTGTTCACTTCTTCAGACAAACCAGCCGCAGCTCACTCTCTAAAATGGCTGCTTAAAACTGCTCTGACTCTGGCGGTGGCGCTCCGAAGCCTGGCTGGTTGAGGAAGAGATTGCCCGCTCCGTCATTTTGATAAATACAGTCAATGGCAGGCTTATCCCCAATATCTCCGGTATAGCCAAAGGTATTCATCCGGTTGCGACACTGCCGCACGTCCGTACTAGTTACCAGATCACGCTGCTCCAGAATAGCCCAGTTGTTACGCCTGATGACGCAGCCCGGCTGCATTCTAGGCTGTGAGAGATAGACATTGAAAGGGTTAAACGTGAGAAAAACACGCATATCTGATACCACCGCGCTAGCGCCATAGCGAGCGCAGAGTTCAGGGTTGGGAGCGCTGCGGTCGATGGCTTCCCGGGAAGCAATATTTTCTGGGCTGAAGCTGGCTGAGGAGCTAAACACAATTCCCAAAGCAATACCCAGGATAAAAATGCCGCCTAGAACTGCCACAGTCAGGTAGTTGAAAGGGCCTTTGCCGCCATTACCTGGAATGCGGGAAGGCTCTGCCGGAGGTGCGTATCGAGAGGTCTTTCTGTTCATAAACCCACAATTTCAGCCGAAATCATCGGTCGTTTAGACGCCGTTCTCTTCTAGTATGCCGCTAACAGACCAGATTCGGGTGAAAATCAACGCTGGATTTTTTCCAGCTGAGCTAGGGCAGGGTATAGCGAAAGGCAGAAGGATGAAGGCAGAAAGATGAATAAGGATGAACTAGGATACTAGTCACGTAAAGATTTAGTGATCTGAGTTGTTTTAACCAAACTGCGGTTCGCTGTATGTGCCATTTCAGACAGCTCTTTGCAGAATTCTACACTGAGGACACAATCCAGGAATATTAAAAGCTAAAGTAAAAATAAAGCTCGTTGTCTACAAACTCCGTGAAACGCATCCGTAAGCTTCTTCAAACTATCGCGTCAGACAGCCTTACTGTTTTTTGGGGAGACTGGTTGGATCTGCGAGTACGCATTCCTCAGGTCGCGGCTTCAGGGCTGATCTCACCTTTAATTTATATCTTGGCGTTTGGGCTGGGGCTGGGCAGCTCAATCGATCGCGTGGCTGAACCGAGCGCTGGAGACAGCTACCTGGAGTTTATTCTGCCGGGGATGGTCGCCCTCTCTTCAATGGTGATCAGCTTTGGGGGCACCACTTTTTCTATCTGCGGCGATCGCCTTTTTACCAAAACCTTTGAGGAGATGCTGCTGTTCCCGGTGCATCCCTTGGCCCTGCACTTAGGCAAGATGCTGGCAGGTGTGGTACGGGGCATGATGACAGCGGCTTCGGTCATTTTGGTAGCGGTGCTGTTTACCGGCAGGCTCTGGAGCTTTATTAACCCGCTATTTTTGCTGCTGCTGGTCTTGAACTGCTCTGTGTTTGCAGGCTTGGGTGTGATTGTCGGCCTCAACGTCAAGTCTTTAGAAAGCGTGGGCTTGTTTAACAACTTTTTAATCGTGCCGATGTCCTTTTTGGGGGGAACATTCTTTGACCCGATGACGCTGCCGCTAGCGCTCAAAATTATTGTATTTATGCTGCCGCTGACTTATACCACATTGGGACTGCGAGCCGCTGCTTACCTGACATCTGAAGTTTTTCCCTGGTATTCAATCCCGGTTTTGCTAGCGGTGCGATCGCGTTGTCTTTCGTTGGGGCCTACCAGTTTTCTCACCAGCAAGATTGAGACAGGGAGCAGTTAACAGAGTGGCTAAAGCGTGGCCAAGAGCTGATCAATCATGCGGCTGGCCTGAGCGCTATAGCTCCCGCCAAACAGATTGAAGTGATTAAGGATGTGATACAGGTTATAGAGCAGTTTACGGCGGGAATAGCCTGGATCTAAGGGATAGGCAGCCTTATAACCCTGATAAAAAGCCGCCGGAAAGCCGCCAAACAGCTCAGTCATGGCGATATCTACCTCGCGATCGCCATAATAAACTGCCGGATCTAGCAGCACCGGTTCTCCCTCAGTCGTCACCGCCGCGTTGCCTGACCACAGATCGCCGTGAACCAGTACGGGTCTGGGATCATACCCTGAGAGCAATTTTGGTAAAGCCGCCAGCAGTTCTGATTCTTGAGGAAAATGCTGCCCCCGACGATGGGCTAGCTGAAACTGATAGCGCAGGCGGTATTCTCGATAAAATGACAGCCACTCTGCTGTCCAGGGGTTGGGCTGAGGCGTAGAGCCAATTGTATTGTTTTGCCACCAGCCAAAGCCATGGGCGCTTTCAACCCGGTGCATCGCCGCTAGTTGCCGGCCCATTGTCTGCCAGCTAGCGGCGTCGCCGTGACCCAGGTTGAGCCACTCCATCACCTGATAAGCTGAGCTGTCGGCGGTGCCCCAGCAGATTGGATCGGGCACGCGCATGGTTTGACTTTTAGCAATTTCCTGTAGCCCTAATGCTTCTTGCTCAAACATCGTCACCTGACTGGCCTGGTTGAGCTTAAGAAAAAAGGTTTTTTCGCCATCGGCGATCGCGTAAGCCTGATTGATGCTGCCGCCCCCCACAGATCGGCGATCGCAGATGGCAAACCGCTGGCCGATTTTTTGGCTAATGTGCTCGGCGATCGCGTTCCACATAGATTTTTCTGTTTGAGTCTTCTTGTTCAGGTCTTCTATTTGGGTACGACAGTCATAATCGCATAAGCCTCTGTAGACAGGTAACGCTGGGCTGCCTGCTGCAGATCCTCTAGAGACAAAGCTCGGATCTTAGCCGGGTAGCTCAGAGCATGGTCAACATCTCCCGTCAGCGCCTGATAGTAGCCGTAGAGACCGGCGCGATCGCTGGGAGTTTCACTACCAAAAATATAGCGATTAGCTGCCTGTGTTTGAATCCGCTGGAGATGGGCTGGCGTGACCAGCTCTGTTTTAAGTCGGGCAACATGGCTAATAATGCTGTCTTCTACGCTTCGCAAATGCTCTGCTGGCAGCTGCGCTGAAATTGAGAAAAGCCCCTGTTGGCGATAGCTCATATTGTTTGCCATAACAGCATTAACCAGCTGTCGATCTTCCCGCAGTTCTCTCACCAGACGCGAGGTTCGTCCCTGAGCCAAAATCGACGCAATCACATCTAGGGCGTAGGTTTGCGACAGGTCATTCATTCCCGGTACGCGCCAGCTAACCACCAGCCGAGCCTGCTGCAGAGCTTCATCCACGCAGTGTAGACGTCGGATCTGAGTAAAGGGCGGCTCGGGAGCATGACTGGCAGGTGCTGTGGCGATAGAAGCTAACGAATAAGCCTGGGTTTGACGGGTTAGCGCCTGATCGAATCCACCCGTTACAATCTCCGCTAGCTGCTCAACGGGTAAGTTACCCACGGCGACAGCTGTCATATGGGTAGGCTGATACCAGCTCCGATGAAAAGCACGCATCTGCTCGACGCTCAGTTCTGCGATGATGCTGGCAGGCCCCAAAACCTGGCGGCGGTAGGGCAGGTAATCAAAAGCCAGCTCCATAAAGCGATAAAAATTACGCCGCCGTAAATTATCCTCAGACTGACGAATTTCCTCAAGAATAACTGGGCGCTCTCGTTCAAAAGCCGTTTCCTCAAGGCTAGCGTTAAGCAACAGCTCGATTTGCAGAGGTGCAAGGGCAGCAAAGTCCGGCGGAGCAGCAGTTACATAGTAGTGTGTATAGTCCTGGCTGGTAGCAGCATTCGTCACGGCTCCCCTAGCTTCTAGCGCTCGTTCAAACTCACCACAGTGAATCTGGGGCGTACCCTTGAAAATCATATGCTCTAGAAAATGAGCCACGCCGTTGACTGATTCTGCCTCTACAGATGAACCGATCCCCAGCCATACGCTAAGGTTGACAGCCTCAACAGGTATCTGTTCAACTACCAGCGTCAGACCATTAGATAATTTTTGAACGGTGGGCGAATGAAGCTGGAAATCTGAAGCCGGATCAGCCAGAGTGGAATGCATATAATCTCAAAGAGATAACTTTCTTAAGTCCATGTTAATGGCTCTGTCTGTCATCTCTTGTAGAGAATTAAGCTGTAGTGTATTCAAAGCCCATAAGTGTATTCAAAACCCATACTGCTGGAGAGAGATTAGATGGGAACCTGGATTAAAGAAACCGACAACGCTATCTACCTGATGCAGGGAGGGTATTATCTATCAAAAATATCTAAGTATCCTTCTAAAAATAATCCTGAAGAGAAAATTTTAAATATTCGCGGCATCCAATCGTGGTTTACCCGTGATGACGCACCCAGAGGCATGACCGTATCGCCGGGGGGTGAAGAACCGCTGCCTTTGCCGCCGCCGCCGCCTAAATCGAGCGTTAGGAGAATTAGCGATGAAGGGGTCTTCCTGATCAAATCATTCGAGGGACTGCGCCTCAAAGCCTATCAGGATGCCGTTGGTATCTGGACAATTGGCTATGGTACAACCCAGGGCGTGACGCCAGGAATGGAAATCACCCAAACTCAGGCAGAGCAGTTGCTTAGACGAGACGTAAACAAGTTTGAACAAGCCGTACAGGAAGCGCTGCAGGTTTCGATTAATGACAACCAGTTTTCGGCTCTGGTTTCTTTCACCTATAATGTGGGGTCGGGCGCTTTTCGCAGTTCTACGCTGCTGCGGCTGCTAAATCAAAACGATATTCAAGGCGCAGCCGATCAGTTTCCTCGCTGGAACCGAGCTGGCGGACGTATCCTTGCAGGCTTGACGCGACGTCGTGATGCAGAGCGGGCGCTATTTCTAGGTCAAGATTTTAGGCGCTTTCTATAATTCCTGATCCCCATTGCTTTTCTTCAATTTTCCATGCAAAAAGAGCATTCGGCCCGGCAGCGAGGGGTAACGCCCTATTTATTTTTGCTGCCTGCTTTGATTATTCTAGGGTTAACGGTTTTTGGGCCGGCCCTGCAGGCGTTTTATCTTAGCTTTACCAGTTTTGGCTACGACCTGACTCAGCCTCCTCAGTGGAATAACTTTGAAAACTTTCAAAGGCTACTGCGGGATCAGGTGTTTTGGCAGACGCTGAAAAATACCCTGCTGTATCTGGTCGGGGTTGTGCCTATGCTAGCGATCGCGCCGCTTTTGCTAGCAATTTTGGTCAACCAAAAACTGCGGGGCGTGCGCTGGTTTCGGGTGGCTTACTACGTGCCCGTTGTAATTTCAATGGTGGTGGCGGGGATCGCTTGGCGATGGCTATACGCTGAAAACGGCTTATTCAACCAGCTGCTAATAGGTCTCAAACTCAGCACACAGGGAGTTCCCTGGCTAACCAGTCCTAGTCTGGCACTGCCGAGCGTTATGGCCGTCACCGTTTGGAAAGGGTTGGGATACTATATGGTGATCTATCTAGCGGGGCTACAGGCGATTCCTGCTAGTCTTTACGAGGCTGCTGCTATGGATGGTTCAGAAGGTTGGCAGCAGCACTGGGATATTACCCTGCCGCTGATGCGTCCCTACGTTCTTTTAGTTAGTGTGATTTCAGCGATTTCAGCCACCAAGGTGTTTGAAGAAGTTTTCATCATGACTCAGGGAGGGCCTCGCAACAGCTCAAAAACAGTGGTTTATTATGTTTATGAGCAGGCATTTCAGTCGTTGGAAATTAACTACGCCTGCACCATTGGCCTGACTTTGTTCCTGATAATTTTGGGATTGTCTTTACTGCGGCTGGCATTTTTACAGACCTCTAACGGCAGCTACTTATGAGCCTGAATCGTGACACCATGCAGCTCGACAGCATCAGCTCCTTCAGTCTGCATAGCGGCCTGCACTAGGCGTTTGAGAACTTCCTCCGAAGCAGCTTCCCCCTGCAAAATGACAATACGCCCTCGCTGTCTAACAGACATTCCGGCGGCCTCAGTCTCAAATTTATGGCAGAAATGTCGCTGAACTCGCTTTGCTAAACCCTGATGGTCATACTCTCCACAAAGACCTATACGCTCAGGCGGGATCGTTCGATACCAGGAGCAGGCTGAGGTCGGTACAAGTGATGCAACTGCACATCCCCCGATAGCGGTTTGGCCAGACATGTAGGCGGCTTCATACACACCCATAGATGATCACCTTCCAAAAATTGCTAGAACAGCGTTGGCCCATAATTACTGAGCAAACTTGCCAAAGACTCAGGGCACACATTTTCTTAGAGGTAGGAGCAGAAATACCCAGGCCAAATGTGACTTAAGTTACATTTGAAGGGCATAACTTTACATCCGCATTAAGATTTCGACTAGTATCTTAGCTAAAAAATTGGCTGTTTCCGTATTCTTACGACCTTTTTTGAGAGGATTCTGTTGCCCAGCCAGCAAATCTTATAGATCTGCGTTGGGGCCTGAGTAATCTATCTTTCGGTATAAAAAGCCTGAAACAAAGGTGACTAACCCTCGATTTTGCTAGGGATCTTTGAAGATGATTTTAAGGAAAAGCTTAAGAAAACCAGGGGCTGAGGCGGCTTCTCTTCCAGTAATTTCTGCTCAGACTGGTAGCGATGATACCAGGAGGGACTTTCCCTACTTTCCTCTAAAGCTAACTCCAGATTATCAAAATATTTAATTAAGTATACAAATCAGTTCAAAAATTTCTATGCAACAGGGCTACGGCATAAGCGGAGATGCCCTCTTCTCGACCTGTCGGCCCTAATCCTTCGTTGGTGGTGGCTTTGACACCAATTTGTTCAGGGCTGAGGCCAAGCAATTGCGCTAGGCGATCGCGGATAGTCTGAATGTGAGGCTTAAGTTTTGGGCGCTCGGCCACGATGACGCTGTCGATATTGCCAATCTGCCAGCCGCGATTTTTGATCATCTGATGCACCTGCTCAAGCAGCATCAGGCTGTTTGCCCCCTGCCATTGGGGATCGCTCGGGGGAAAGTAGAGACCAATATCTCCCAGGCTCAAAGCACCTAACAGCGCATCTACAATAGCGTGGGTAAGAACATCGGCATCGCTGTGGCCTAACAGACCCAGAGAATGCTCGATTTTGACGCCGCCTAAAATCAGGGGATGATCTGCGACCAGACGGTGGATGTCGTAACCATTACCAATTCGAATATTCATTGAGACTCCAAATCAGACTGCTCTAGCCACTGTTGATACAGATCAGGACGACGAGCTTGGGTGCGAATTTGCTGCTGCTGTTGCCGCCACCGGGCGATCGCCCCATGATTTCCCGAACGCAATACTTCTGGTACCTGCCAGCCGCGAAAACTGGCAGGGCGGGTATATTGCGGGTAGTCAAGCAGCCCCGCTTCAAAGCTTTCGTACTTAAGCGAGTCGGCCTTGCCCACAGTGCCCGGTCTAAGCCGAGTAATGCCGTTGACTAAGGCCAAGGCTGGGATTTCGCCACAGGTCAGCACAAAATCTCCAAGGGAGACTTCTCGGGTTACCAAATGCAAAACGCGCTCGTCTACCCCTTCGTAATGTCCGCAAATAATCACAATTTGGTCATAGTCCGCCGCTAGGGTTTGCATTAAAGCCTGCTGCAGCGGCTCTCCCTGAGGCGTCATCAAGATAATCTCTTGCTTTGGCAACCTGGGTAGTGACTCAACCGCTGCAAAAATTGGCTCTGGCTTCATCAACATACCCGCACCGCCGCCGTAGGGTTCGTCGTCTACGCGACGGTGCTTATCGGTGGCAAAGCTGCGTGGATTGGTAATATGAACTTCGGCAATACCGCGATCGAGAGCCTTGCCCAGCAGTCCAGACTGCAGCGGCGACAGGAAAAACTCTGGGAAAAGGCTAATCACGTCAAATCGGAGGGGAGCAGTTAGCGCAACCATAGGAAGATTTGAAAATATCGAACAACTGGCCTAACGGCTTGAAATCATAGCTGGTTGAGTCATTTGAAATTTGGCGACATCCTAAATTAGCTTGGGCTTCAGAAGATTTTTATACCAGCCTAGGTCGGTAAGAGTGATAAACTCAGTCAAATGTGGGTTCCCCAGGCGATATTTAAGCCAGAGGCAGAAGGCGCTCTCAGGCTTCTACGACTGCTGGGAAAGTTGATCGAAGTGTGACCCGAAAGCTTATCATGCAGCAATTAGAATCTTCGCTAGAGCAGAGGATGCCTCCCCTAACTAAATCGGCTGTTCTGGTCATTGGTGGTGCCGAAGATAAGGTGCATGGCCGAGAAATTCTCTACGCCTTCTTTGAGCGAGCAGGTGGACAAAATGCCAATATTGCTATTATCCCTTGCGCTTCCCGTGAGCCCGACGTTATTTCTGAGCGCTATCGCCATATTTTCACAGAGATGGGGGCAACAAACATTGAGGTGATGGATATCCGCGATCGCCAGCAGGGCGAAGATCCAATTTGGGAGAAACAGCTAGAGAACTGTACCGGTGTCTTTATGACCGGCGGCGACCAGGTCAGGCTATGTGGACTGCTCGCCGATACCCCAATGATTGAGCATATCCGCCGCAAAGCCCAGCTAGGGGAAATGACCTTGGCCGGAACCAGTGCCGGGGCCGCCGTTATGGGTCGTCATATGATTGCCGGGGGCGGCAGTGGTGAATCTCCTAATCGCTCCCTGGTGGATATGGCAACCGGACTGGCGATCTTGCCAGATATTGTGGTTGATCAGCATTTTCACAATCGCAATCGTATGGCCCGTCTGGTCAGCGCTATTGCCATGCAGCCTGATCAAGTCGGAATTGGTATCGATGAAGACACCTGTGCGCTGTTTGAAAGCGATAGCGTGTTTGGTGTAATTGGCAAAGGCACAGTTACCGTTGTTGATCCCAGCGATATGAGCTATTCCAATGAATCTAAAATTGAAGCAACTGAGCCTCTAAGCCTGCATAACCTGCGAGTTCATATTTTGACTCACGGCGATCGCTACGATTTGCAGTATCACCGTGTTCTCAGTTAGCTGCTAATAGTAGACAATTTCAGACTAGGCTTTAGGTAGATAAATATGCCATTGAATGTTCTTAAACTGATCTTAATTCTCGACCCGTTACAAAAATGCCCTCAGGCATATCCTTTGAGCTGGTTGCGCTCCGCCAGGAACGAGTTTTTCCAGGGACTCATAGGCGGCGCTTAATAGTTATGCTGCGTGCTCATAAGCCTAGAGAGTCAATTTCGCATCTATTTTGCTGCTGGCTAGATAACTACCATGAGAATCCTGAAAACCCAAACTCTGCGCGGCCCCAACTACTGGAGTACCCGTTACCACCAGCTAATCGTAATTCGTTTAGATTTAGAAGATTTAGCTGAGACTTCAACCTGCGATATTCCAGATTTATCCGAAGCACTGTTAAAGACACTGCCTACATTAGCCGAACACCGCTGTACTTCAGGGCAATCAGGTGATTTTTTGCAGCAGGTCACAGACGGCCTCGATCTGGTGCAAGTTGTTAAGCACGTCGCCCTTGAGCTACAGACTTTAGCAGGCATGGCAGTGGGCTTTGGCCGTACTCGTGGAACCTCAGCAAAGGGCGTCCAGCAAGTTGTCTTTGAATATATAGACGAACAGGCAGGTCGATACGCGGCCCGGGCTGCAGTCCGTTTATGCACCAGCTTAATCAAGCTAGGGCAATATCCGCTAGATGAGCTAGAGCAGGATCTCTCTGATCTCAGAGACCTGTGGACTGATGCAGCCTTGGGGCCTAGCACCCAAACTATTATCAGGGAGGCTGAAGCTAAAGGCATTCCCTGGGTGCAGTTGCGCAGTCGCGCCATGATTCAGCTAGGCCAGGGTGTCTATCAAAAGCGAATTCAGGCTACCCTGAGCAGTCAGACCGGCGTTTTGGGGGTTGAGCTTGCCTGTGATAAAGAAGGCACCAAACGAATTTTGCAAGATGCAGGCGTGCCCGTTCCTAGAGGAACTGTGATTCACTATCTCGATGAGCTAGAGGAAGCTGTTGAAACCGTTGGCGGTTTCCCCATTGTGGTCAAGCCTCTAGATGGCAATCACGGAAGGGGGATCACGATTAATATTGATTCTTGGAGTCAGGCAGAGTCGGCCTACGACGCCGCTAGAGCCGTCTCTAAAGGGGTGATTGTGGAACGTTTTTATCGAGGCCGCGATCACCGGGTGCTGGTGATCAACGGCAAAGTTGTAGCTGTAGCAGAACGGATTCCCGCTCACGTCGTGGGAGATGGTGAATCTACAGTTGAAGACCTGATTGCAGCGACCAACCGTGATCCCAGACGAGGTGAAGGTCATGAAAACATTCTGACCCGCATTGAGGTCGATCGCACTAGCTGGCAGCTACTAGACCAAAAAGGCTACACCCTAGAAACTGTTTTAGCGAAAGACGAGATTTGCTACCTGCGAGCTACGGCCAACCTCAGCACAGGCGGTATTGCCATCGATCGCACTGACGAGATTCACCCCAAAAACCTGTGGTTAGCTCAGCGAGTTGCCAAGATCATCAGCTTAGATATTGCTGGGATTGATATTGTCACTGAGGATATCACCCGACCTCTGCGAGAGACAGACGGGGTCGTAGTTGAAGTCAACGCCGCTCCCGGCTTTCGGATGCACTTTTCCCCCAGCGAAGGGATTCCGCGCAACGTGGCAGAGCCGCTGATTGATATGCTGTTTCCGCCCGGAACGCCGACGCGCATACCCATCATTGCGCTGACGGGTACCAACGGCAAGACCACCACCACTCGTCTGACCGCGCATATTTTCAAGCAGACTCAAAAAGTGATTGGCTACACCACTACTGACGGGGTCTATATCAGCGACTATTTGGTAGAGCCGGGAGACAACACCGGGCCGCAAAGCGCTCAGATGATTTTGCAAGATCCCACCGTTGAAATTGCGGTGCTGGAAACGGCACGGGGTGGCATCTTGCGCTCTGGGCTAGGGTTTGATAGCTGTGATGTAGGCGTCGTACTCAATGTTGCAGCCGATCATTTGGGGCTAGGGGATATCGACACCGTCGAGGAAATGGCCCACCTCAAGAGCGTTGTGGCAGAAGCGGCTCGGCCTAACGGCTATGCGGTACTCAACGCCGACGATCCCCTAGTCGCGGCAATGGCTCAGCGGGTGCAGGCTCAGGTAGCCTATTTTTCGATGAGTCCTGATAACGAGCTGGTTCAGGCCCATACTCAACAGGGAGGGCTGGCAGCGGTCTATGAAAATGGCTATTTAAGCATCCTCAAGGGCGATTGGGTACTCCGAATTGAGCAGGCCGAAAACGTGCCGCTGACAATGATGGGACGAGCGCCTTTTATGATTGCTAATGCTCTAGCAGCTAGCCTCACAGCCTTTACCCAGGGGATTAGCATTGAAGCTATTCGTCAGGCACTACACACTTTCCAGGCGTCGGTAGATCAAACCCCAGGGCGAATGAACCTGTTCAACCTAGGTCGCTTTCATGCCCTAATTGACTACGCTCACAACCCGGCTAGCTATGAAGCTCTGGCCGGGTTTGTCAATAACTGGCCGGGTACCTGCATTGGCGTGATCGGTGGGCCGGGCGATCGCCGCGATGAAGACTTTGTGACACTGGGCAAGCTAGCCGACGGCATGTTTGATCAGATCCTGATTAAAGAGGATGACGACACCCGTGGTCGCCCTCGCGGCGAAGCAGCCGATCTGATTCTGGAGGGGATCAAAGCGGCTGGAGGACAGAGTGGCCACCGCATCTTGTTAAATGAGGTCGAAGCTATTCATGCCGCTCTCAACGAAGCGCCCGACGATAGCCTAGTCGTTATCTTGCCAGAAAGCGTACAGCGGGCTATTGACCTGATTAAAGAGCGCCAGCCTATGGCGACGGAGAACAGCGCCGCGATCGCCAATGGCACAGTCCCTACACTTACAGCCACAGAGATTGCTGACGCTTCGGCTTTAGCCAAATCAAAAGGCTGAGTGCAGAATTAAGCTTGCAGCATACCTGAACTTAAAACCAGCTGTTCCTCTCGCTGCCTCAAAAAGCGATCGCTCATACAGGTTAGCGACATTTCTGGTGTGGACAGTGACCGAGGGCTGAGCGTAGTCGAAGTCCGGCCAGTTTGTGGTGCTCACTTGCAGCCTTCATGCCCAAGCCCTCAAAACTAGTATTAGAAAATCTTCTCAGTCAATTCTCAGCCGTTCCTTAAACTCACCTCAGTCCAAGTCTAGCTGAGTCGAGTTTAGTAAGGGAGAAGCGTAGCATTTGAATTCAGAACGCTTGAGGCGAGATGTTTTCAGGTGGAGTTTTGGCTGAGCTAGTGCTGACATAGTATTGTCGGCTAAGCCACAAACTAACGCTTTAGTGGGTAAACCCTGCTGACTGCTCAAATGCCGTTTTTACTCTAAAGGTGACCACTGTGAAGGTAAAGTATTTTGCTACGCTGGCAATTTCATCAATGCTTATGTTTGGAGCTGTAGCAGTTCGTCAGTCATTTAGTACTGCTCAAGCCAATCCTTGCGCCGCAGAAGTCAATCCCTGTGCCAGTGCCAACCCCTGTGCCAGCATTAACCCTTGCGCTAGTGCCAATCCTTGCGCTAGTGCTAATCCTTGTGCTAGTGCCAATCCTTGCGCCAGTGCTAATCCCTGTGCGGGCGCTGATGCGGCTCAAGGCGCTGCTCCTGTTGTTTACTCAGACGCCAGCGGTTTGGCTATTCGAGGCGTAGATCCAGTAGCTTACTTTACCGAGAGTGCCCCTGTCGCAGGCAGCAGTCAGTTTGAGTATGAGTGGAAGGGAGCTACCTGGAGATTTTCCAGCGCTGAAAACCGTTCGCTATTTGCTAGCAATCCAGAAGCTTATGCCCCGCAGTATGGTGGCTATTGTGCTCAGGCAGTGAGCGAGGGCAACCTTGCTTCTGTTGATCCTACGGCATGGCGCATTGTCGATGGCAAGCTATATCTCAACTACAGTATGGAAGTTCAGCAGCAGTGGCTAGCCGATGTTCCAGGACATATTGCCCAAGCAGATGCCAACTGGCCAGAAGTGCTCAACGTAGGCATTGTGCATGAATAAAGCAGTAAGCTGCCACTGATTAAGACTCCGAAACGGCGGGTGCGTTCAGCTTGCTGTAGCGTATCCGCCTTGTCATAGTTCTATAGCGATCGCCGGAGTAGCCATCAGCTTCAATCAAAGCGGCATTGGCCAGCCTGGTAAAACTGGCACAAGTTGAGAGCATTTCGACTAGAGGTAGTATGTATGCTAGTTTTGTAGCCAAAGGTAGCGGGTGTAAGCCGTGGAGAAAAATAATTCTTCTGAGAGAGGAATTACACTGAGCTTTGGGCAAACAACTAGCAATGCAGTCATCTCTAAGGTGATCTTGTTGGTGCTGCTGGGGGGAGTGATAGGGCATTTTCAATCAAAAAATGCTCTCAGACAGCTTGAAAAGGCCGACAAAATTTCAATTGAAAGATGTTCTGAAGAAGTCTGTATCAACGAGGTTTCAGAATATAAAGATCTGCTAGCTTCTGACACAGACTACGCAAATCCTGTTTTTGCCATACCGGCTATGGCTATCGGTCTGCTGATCGTTTTCGGACTCTATGAGCTAGTGGCAATACTCATCGGGCTGATGGTCAAGAAAATTATCAGGTAGTGTGCCTGAATTGACTGCTCAGCACTAAACACCTGAACTGTTAGTTAAAAAATAGCTCTCTCAGTATTATTCCTATGCCAAGTAGTCCTACCCCTAAATCAAAAGCGTAAGCTAAGCCTTTGGCAGTTCCAAGGTTTAGTGTAAAAGAACCTAGAACCACATCGCCACCGACCAATCCCACCATAGAAATAATTACTAAGATCAATCCTATTGGCAGTTCTGGGTTGTCTATTGGCATCGGCACTCCCTTCACCTAAATTGACGGACAAAACTCTTGAAATCCTTGTTCCGCTGTAGGTTAGGTGAAGCTCTGGCGCAACCCAACGAAGCCGTTATGGGCGTTAGGTTTCACTTTGTTTCACCCAACTTAGTCGAGGAACTTTTGTCAGTCAATTAGCCCTTTACCTAGTACAGCTAGTCTACTACAGATAGTTAGGGCAGGGTGGACGGTACCTACCTGATAATAGATTCTATGGGCAGTGCGCACTAACGCTAGATCCAGAGACATCCCCACAAAAAAAGACCCGTTCAATTGTGAACGAGTCTTTCAGGATCAAACAGCCTCAGGAGTCAGAATGCTAGATCTGATAAGCCATCTGCTCTTTATCAGGCAGGGTCGTATATTCAGAAACGATCTGGCGGAATTCATCCCCGTCTAGCGTTTCTTTATCAATGAGTAAATCTGCCAGGCGATCGATAACTACGCGGTTGTCGCGGACAATGCGCTTGGCGTCCTCGTAGCAATGCTCTACGATTGAGCGAACCTGAGCGTCAATCCGAGAGGCAATCTTATCAGAATATTCAGCTCGCGTCATCCAGTCGCGTCCCAGGAAGACTTCGCCCTGCTGGCTTTCCAACGAGAGCGGGCCTAAATCAGACATACCAAAGCGAGTCACCATCTGACGGGCCATATTAGTCACCTGCTGCAGGTCGTTGCCAGCCCCAGTAGTGACTTCTGCGTCACCAAAGATCACATCTTCAGCCGCCCGTCCCCCTAAAGCGCCCGTGATCCGAGCCAAAAGCTGTGCCCGCGAAATCAGCATCTGCTCTTCATTAGGCGTAAACCAGGTCAGTCCCTGAGCCTGTCCGCGAGGAATCAGCGTCACCTTCTGCACCGGGTCGTGGTCTTTGACCAGGGTGCCAATAATGGCATGACCAAGTTCGTGATAGGCAATCAGGCGCTTACTCTTGCTGTCTACCAAAGGCGTACCCTCCATCCCGGCAATAACGCGATCGACAGCGTCATCGATCTCAAGCATCGTGACGGCTTCTTTGCGACGACGCGCCGTTAAAATAGCCGCTTCGTTGAGCAAATTGGCTAGGTCAGCCCCGGTAAAACCAGGGGTACGGCGGGCGATCGCTTCTAGAGAAATATCCTCAGCCAGCTTTTTGTTGCGGGCATGAACTTTAAGGACTGCTAAGCGGCCCTTAATATCCGGCGGATCAACCGAAATCTGGCGGTCAAAGCGACCCGGACGCAGCAAGGCAGAGTCAAGCACATCAGCCCGGTTGGTAGCCGCAATCACGATAATGCCCGTATTGCCCTCAAAGCCGTCCATCTCGGTCAGCAACTGGTTAAGCGTTTGCTCTCGCTCGTCGTTGCCGCCGCCAATGCCAGCGCCTCGCTGCCGTCCGACGGCGTCAATCTCATCAATAAAGATGATGCAGGGCGCGTTTTCTTTGGCTTTTTTGAACAGGTCACGAACGCGGGAAGCGCCTACGCCCACAAACATTTCCACAAATTCAGAACCGGAAATACTGAAAAAAGGCACTCCAGCTTCGCCAGCGATCGCCTTCGCCAGCAGTGTCTTACCGGTTCCCGGAGGCCCAATCAGGAGTACCCCTTTGGGAATTCGCGCACCCACAGCGGTAAAGCGCTCAGGCTTCTTCAAAAAGGTGACGACTTCCTGCAGCTCTTCCTTGGCTTCCTCAATCCCCGCCACATCATCAAACATGATGCCTGTCTTGGCTTCCATCATGAAGCGCGCTCTTGATTTACCAAAGTTCATCGCCTGCCCCGGCCCACCTGGGACATTGCTAGAGCGGCGGAACAAAAGGAACAAGCCCCCAATCAGTAAAACGGGAAACAGCAGATTGCCCAAGACGCCCCAGATAGCACCATCATTGCGCGGTGGGTGAGCATCAATGTTAATGCCCGCTTCCCGCAGACGGCCAATCAGCTCGGGCGCATTGCCCGGCAGGTCTACACGCCAGCGCTGTACCCGGTTGTCCAGCTCAGGATCAACCGCTTCAACAATAGCTGTGCGACCTCCCTCATAGAGATCAACTGAAGTGACTCGATCCGCCCCCAAATAGTCCAGGAAGCGCCCATAGGTCATGCGGGTATTAGCAGCGTTTTGTCCCATGCTGGCGGCAGAGCCTGAGAAAGCCCCTTGCCAGAGGAAGAAGCCAATAATCAGTAGGGGTAGTGCCCACAGCAAGGCAACTCTCCAGGAAAATTTCATAGTCAGGTGGCCTCTAAAATCACGAACGAGAAATTGCTCAAAAACGGATTGATGAAATCCAAAAACCAAAAGTCCAGACAAAGCGCTTTTTTGAACTTTTTTTAGACGGGACGCGCGACCTCAACCAAAGGCAGGCGCGGGTTTTTCAAAAATTAGCTTAGTTTATGAGACCTATCTTAACCAAATTTAACGTATTTGTTTCAAGCAAATCAATCCTTGACCTGGTTGACGTGGCAGAGTAGCTACTTTTGTCTGCTTTTGGGTGGCTACTTTTTAGCTAGAGTCAGTGTTTTCAAGCCTGAGCGGGTTTTCTTGCCTGCAAAGGCGGCTTAAAGGATTTTAAGGATTTGGAAAGCATAGATAGTGGCTCTATTATGCGGGAAGACCTGGAAAATCGCTAATCTGTCTGCCGGATAATGAGTCGATAAGGATAGTATTCCTCCTGTCGAAAGGAGCCTACCCAGACGTTGTAGGTGCCTGCCTGCCACTGGCCTGCAATTCGAGGATTGTGATCAGAGGCATCGTCGTTGCACCAAGTGCCTCCGGTTCCCTGAATAACCAGCGTTGTATCGCGCTGACTCGCCACCTGGATTTCTAGATCCTGAAAAAAGGCGTTCAGCCTCAACACATGATCGGGCTGTTCGCTAATAAAACCGTTGCAGGGGCCAGTAGGCGTTTGAGCTGTGTTGACCACTGTTGCTGCTGCTTTTGCGCCGCCGCTGACCCCGTTTTGCTGCACTGGATTGGGCGTAAAGTTGGGAGATAAGGTGATTGCTTCTAAGACACCGTCTGGATTGGCTAAGCCAGGTTTGGAGATTCCGAATAAAAGGCTCAAAAACGTGCCTAAAAGAGCAATCCGAATAATCACTGCCGAATTCTGCATTGAGTTCAGCCCGTAGGTGATGTGAACTGTCAGTCTTGCGCTGACCTTATCTTTGTTTTAGTCAATTTACGGCCAATCTATTTGAGACAGTTAGCCTTAAAAAGATAGGCCATCTGGCTGACAAAAAAGTTCCCAGCAAACGGCAGTTTATAACTTTGCGTTGGGGCTAAGCGGTAGCCAGGGCGATCGCGGCCTGCAAGCGGGGCTGATCAAACCCTCGCTGATGCAAAATCAGCCAGGAATCTATCAGATCTGGGCCTTGCATATCAGCCATCAGGGCTGCTCTCAGCGATCGCATAATGAGTCCTTTCTTCACACCCTGGGCCTGAGTCACCTGATCAATCAGGGTTTTAGCCTCTGCAATCGTCTCAAATGCAGGGGCGTCTTTGAGCGCCTCTAGCACGGCCTGCAGCACGGGAGCAACATCGGGTTGCTGGAGCTGTTTTTCAGCGGCCTCGCTGAAGGGCAGGGTTTCACTAAAGTAGAAATGACCCAGCTCAACCGCATCGGGTAGCCGGGTAAGGCTAGGGCCAATCAGGGCGGCGATCGCTTCTAACCAGTCTCGATCGGCTACTGGGTCAAATTTATAGCCAGCCTCTTGCCAGTAGGGAGTAATTTTTTCAATTAGCTCTGTAGGGGGTATTTCATGTAGATATTGGCTGTTGAGCCAGTCCAGCTTATCCCAGTCAAACTTAGCCCCAGCCTTGTTGACGCGATCGAAGCTGAATTTTTTTGCTGCTGCGGCCAGCGTAAAGCGCTCCTCTGCATCGGGTGGCGACCACCCCAAAAGCGTCATGTAGTTGTCGAGCGCCTCGGCAGTAAAGCCCATCTGCTTGAAGTCAAAGATGGAAGTGACACCGTCTCGCTTGGAAAGTTTAGCCCCGGCCTGATTCAAAATCAGGGGCGTATGGGCAAACTCAGGCACCGCTGCATCAAGCGCCTCGTAGAGCAAAACCTGCTTGGCAGTGTTGGCAATATGGTCTTCACCCCGAATGATGTGGGTGATTTTCATGTCGATGTCGTCAACCACGACCGCCAGATTGTAGAGCGGCTGGCCGATAGAGTCACCAGAAGCCGCCCGCGCAATCACCATATCGCCGCCTAAATCGCTGCCCTGCCAGGTCATGGTGTCACGCACCAGATCCTTCCAGCGAATCGTGCGGCCATCCTCTATTTTGAAGCGAACTACCGCTGGGCGGCCCTCTGCCTCATAGTTAGCCTGCTGGTCTGGAGTCAAATGGCGATGCTGATTGTTATAGCGGGGTGCCTGACTTTTAGCTTTCTGGGCCTCCCGCATGGCGTCGAGTTCGGCTGGGGTGTCATAGGCCCGGTATGCTAAGCCTTTATCTAGCAGCGTTCGGATGGCGTCGCGGTATAGATCAAGCCGCTTAGACTGATAAAATGGCCCCTCGTCCCAGTTCAGGCCCAGCCAGGTCAACCCAGCCAGAATGTTTTCGGTAAACTCAGGCCGCGATCGCTCCAGATCGGTGTCTTCTACCCGCAGGATAAATTGACCGCCGTGATGACGGGCAAAAAGCCAGTTGAAAACAGCGGTTCTGGCGGTACCAATGTGAAGATTGCCAGTAGGACTGGGAGCGAGGCGAACGCGAACAGACATAGTAGAAAGTTAGGTTTAAACGGGCCTGACGGGATTCGAACCCGCAACTTCCGCCGTGACAGGGCGGTGCTCTAACCAATTGAACTACAGGCCCCCGTTCGAGGCGATCTCTATTGTGCAGACAGAGATTGCATTCTGTCAAACATTTTTCTCAGGCTTGGGGGACTTCCTGGCTCAGACCCTGAATTAGCCTTAGCCAGCGTTGCCCTCTTGCCAAAACGGTTGGGCAAAGTTCACCAGCCACTCTTTAATAGAGTAAGTCGCCCGACAGTCATCTTCGTTATAGCGCAAAATCGCTTCCAGATGAGCGCGATCGCCCGACGCTAGCCAGTCATCGTACCAGCAGATAGACTGGGCACCATTGGCTCCTGAATCACGCCAGTTAAAGCCAATCCAGCGGGCAATGTGCTTGAGCGCGTAGCTTTCAATCGGCAGCGTCACCGCGTCAGTAAAACACTTATGCACGTCTACAAAGCGAGCCAGCAGGGGGCGGATTTCCCTCAGGGGCATGCCAAACTCCTCGGCCAGACGTCTCACTGTCTGAGCTTCGTAAGGACAAAAATGATAAATTGGCGCTTCTGGATACCGCTGAACCAGCGCTCTAAACTGCTCCCAGGCGATCCGTTCTTGATCGGGTTCTTCGGCCAGCAGGGCATGAAAGCTTTCGGTTCTTTGACGGCGATCGACGACTAAGACACCATGCAGATAGACTAGGTTTTTATCAGGGGCGGCCTCAATGTCAAAGTAAAGCTCAATATCACCCGTAGGCAGATCTGTTGGAGCCAAGGGCAATCCGTAAAGGCTGTGAGCCGATATGCGGGCGATCGCCTTATTCATCAGAACTGCCTGAGCCTGATACACCAGTTTTTCGGCCACCTGCTCTCCAAAACCGGGTAGCGAGGTGAGCTGAGAGGGTTGAGCCTGAGCCAAGGCGCTGAGAGTGGTTAGATTCGCTGCTT
This sequence comes from Leptolyngbyaceae cyanobacterium RM1_1_2, assembly GCA_012032345.1. Classification (GTDB taxonomy): domain Bacteria; phylum Cyanobacteriota; class Cyanobacteriia; order Phormidesmidales; family Phormidesmidaceae; genus Sphaerothrix. Next base: position 59,543 of record JAAUQI010000009.1, read on the forward strand.
GTAAGTGCGGGTACCGGGCTGGCGTCACACCAGGAATTAGCGAAAGATGGCGCTGTGCTCTGGCCTCCTGATGGCAGTAGCTAAACCAAGGGCATAAATCGCAGCGGCTGTGGGCAATAAAAACCTCTGGGATCTCAGTCTGCTGAAAAGTCTCAATACAGGACTTGAGCAGTACTTCCATACGCGGTAGCTGCTTGGGCAAATCGATTTCGTAGGCTTTACCGCTGCGCAGCATCAGCAGACTGGCTTCAGGCCAGCGTCCCTGCACTTCAGCCAAAACATAGGCGTGAAAAGCCGCAATTAGCTGATACTCTAGCTTTGGTTTTTTACCAAACTTAATATCTGCAGGGACATAGTGCCACCCGCCAAAATAGGCATTCCCTGGCTGCCGAATCAGTAAATCAGGGCTGCTCACCAGCCTCAGGTTTGGCGCGATCTCAAAAACTAGAACGCCCCGGCTGATGTAGTCAACCCCTTGTCGCATCAGTTGCTCAGTCGCCGCTGCCCGCTCTATGCGATCGGCTGCATCGGGTTCATGCAAGGGCTGATAGTCTTGCAAGACTTCTTGACGGTGTTCGGCACTGTCTTGCCTGAGCTTCAGCAGATAATCACTGGAAGAATCTCGTAAACTGGTGTCGCCGTACAAATCTAGAAATGCCCGCCGACCGCAGCGATGATACTGGAATAGCTGATTATCAGTAATCCAGCAGGGTTTGGCATCAGCGTTAATTTCAGTCGTCTGAAGATATCGAGGCAGCATCCTCGGTGGGGCCGAGGTCTGTCCCCCAGCTCCTGAGAAGTCGGGCAGGGGGTAGCTAGCAGACACTTTCTGTACTGTAAAAGCGAACAAACGGGTCGCTCTGAAGTGCGCTGGGTGGCAATGGCATAGACAAAGACAAGAACAGAACTAAGTTTGCCGTAATCACCGTTCCCTTTTAACGATACATCATTCGTTTGACAATGCTGATTTCTAAACGGCTATTATTTGGCCCTAAAACACAGGTTAAAGTAAAAAATGTACAGGCTCACTGCCATTTATAAAAGCTATGTCAGTTTCTTCTGCGTCTCTGCCAGGGCCTGCTATCACCAAAATTCATCGCCAGCAGTTTCCAGCGCTCCAAAACAAACGCTATTTCAACTATGGCGGCCAAGGCCCCACTGCCCAAGCAGCGCTAGAAGCTATTCACGAAGCTCATCAGCAGGTGCAGCAAAAGGGGCCTTTTTCTCAAGAAGTAAATCAGTGGATTGCTGAGACAGCGGCTACAGCGAGGCATTGCATTGCAGTAGAGCTGGGAGTTGAGGCTGAGGCGATCGCGCTGACGGAAAATGTGACTGTGGGGTGCAATATTGCGCTGTGGGGAATTCCCTGGCAGGCAGGCGATCATATTTTGCTGAGCGACTGTGAGCATCCCGGCATTATTGCGGCGGCTCAGGAGATTGGCCGCCGTTTTCAGGTAGAGGTTGCGTTTTTTCCGCTGTTAGCTGCTGAGACTCAGGCAGCGGTAGTTGAAGCTCTGGCGCAGCATCTAACTCCCAAAACGCGGCTGCTGATCGTGAGCCACATTCTTTGGAATACCGGGCGATCGCTGCCGCTAGAGGAGATTGTAGCGCTCTGTCATCGCCACCAGCCTGAGCCAGTTTGGGTGCTGGTGGATGCGGCCCAGTCGGTGGGGGTGCTGCCCCTGGATTTGACAGCGCTGGAGGCGGACTTTTATGCGTTTACAGGGCACAAGTGGTGGTGTGGCCCAGCGGGGCTGGGGGGCCTTTATATTCGACCTGAGCTGCTGAGCTGGCTGCAGCCAACCTTTGTCGGCTGGCGCGGCATTACTTTAGATCAGACCGGTACCCCAACTGGCTGGAAAAACAGCGCCCAGCGCTTTGAAGTGGCTACCTCAGACTACCCGCTGTTGGCTGGCTTGAAGAGCGCGATCGCAATTCAAAATCAGTGGGGAACGGCTGAGCAGCGCTATCAGCGCCTTTGTCAGCTGAGCGAACAGCTTTGGCAGCAGTTAGGTGAGCTACCAGCTATTAGCTGCCTGTGTCCGTCACCGCCGCCGTCTGGCCTCGTGTCTTTTCAAATTGTCTCAGATACAGGGCCAAATACGGGGCCAAATATAAGGCCAGACAAATCTCTGCAAATTCAGCTAGTGCAGCATCTGGAAAAACAGGGGCTATTTGTCCGTACTTTGCTGCATCCAGACTGCATTCGTGCCTGCGTACACTATCTCAGCCTGGAGTCTGAAGTGACACAGCTAACCGAAGCGATCGCGCCTTCTTAACAGCCCCTCCCTGTGACACTGCACTCGGCACTGACTAGCCAACCCAGTGGCAGGGGCCGCTCACCGCTAGAAGCCCCATTGCCCTTGGCTATGAATACCGCATCCAGGCGATAGAAGAACGGTGAAATTTTTGGACTAGCCAGAAGAGTCCTGTGTTTAGCCAGTGTTTTAACAGATGTGTTGGATTTAATTGTTACAAACAAACTGCTTTAAATACTCTACTCTATATCAAAAATTGCTCCTAGATTGAAGTGAAATCTGACTGATAGGCTTTCTCCATGACTAACCTGTTCGTCAAGTCAGCACCCGCTCAGCGGATTCAGACAAAACACACGGTCGTTCACGTTAGCCTGCTCTTGTTTTTGGGCACTTCGCTGATCTACCTGGCCTTCTTGAAGCCCGGTATTTGGGGATTTGACGGTAGCGACATGCTGAATATGGCCAAATCTTTAGTTCTAGAAGGTGATTTTTCTATTCCTAAGGGAGCGGGTGCTGTTTTAGGGCGCGATGGACAATACTATTCCATTCGCTATCCGCTGCTGCCTGTGATCTCAACCCCCTTTGTGGCGGTAGGGCTTTGGCTGGGCCACGCGCTCAACCTGCCTACCCACTATACGGCAGCGGTTTGTGCTTTGATTGTCTCTATTTTGCTGACGGCTTGGAGCACGGTAGCGGTCTATCTTTTGGCCTTGCGTCTGGGCAGCAGTGCAGTCGGGGCCTATAGCGCAGCGCTCTGTTTTGCGTTTGGCACAGTAGCGCTGGTTTACGGGCATCAGTTTTTTGCTGAACCCTTGCTGGCTGCTCTAACAGTAACAGCCGTATTGCTGGCCTTCCAGGCTTCTCCGTCAGCGTGGGGGGTGGGGGGCTTGACAATGCTCAGTATAATGGCCAAACCGGCAGGGATCGTTATCGGGCCGGTGCTGGCGGGTTATTTTTTATTAAAGCGCTACTCGTTGAAACGGGTTGCTCTGCCATTGCTGGGAACAGCAATGGGAGTTTTGCTCTACATGGCCTATAACTACCTGCGCTTTGGCAGCATCTTCAGCGCGGGTCAATCGACTTCTCGCTTTACCCTGGAGGGTTTTATCCCTCGTCTGGTGGGCCTGCTACTTAGCCCCGGTGCCGGGGGTGGGCTGTTTTGGTATTGTCCTGTCACTTTGCTGGCGGGGGTAGGCCTTTGGAAGCTGGCTAAGGGCGATCGCTTAGCAGAAGCCTTGGCAGTGCTGGGAATGTTCAGCAGCTACTGGATTTTGTACTCATTTTGGCAGTTTGGCGGGTGGAGCTGGGGGCCACGCTTTTTGGTGCCTACCCTGCCGCTGCTGCTGGCCCCAACCGCCCTGCTCGATGCTCGTGGACGACGCTGGCTGCTGGCTTTGGCCGCTGTCGGTTTTTTGGTCAATGTGCCCACGCTGCTGACGTTCTACCAGCGCTACTACGCCGAAGCCTCCGATGCTGGCAAATTAGTTCAGGCCTTAGCGCTCTGGGGCAATGGCCTGGATGCGCCGTTATTTAATATCTGGGGAGCCGCTTTGCGGCAGCTAGACGTTGCTCTTAGTGTCGATGTTCGCAGCGTTTTAAACAGTGCCGGAACACCTCCTGCAGCCGGAAATTTGCTCAGCGCTGACCTCATGCAGGTGATGGCAGTATGGTGGTGGTTTTTACCAGCAGTAGGCATGCCGCTCTGGCTGGGTATTGTAGCAGCACTCGGCCTGATCGCTGGTGGGGTTAGCTGCCTCTGGGGATGGGCACAGCAGAGTAGGCGCTTGTGAGGTTGTCACCCGTAACCAGTTATAAGAGTCACATACTTTGATTTTTTGACACTGGCAGATAGGTTTCATAGCCGATTTAGGTTCTCTTTAAAGCAGCCTAGAAATTACAAAGGCGCGATGGTCGCGCCTCCGTAGAAAAAAACGTCAATAAATCGGTTCTCCTCTGCCCTCAAGCGCTATTACGCTTCATCTAGGGCGGCAATTCCGGGCAGCTCTTTACCTTCGAGCAGCTCCAGACTGGCCCCCCCCCGGTAGAAATATGGCTCATCTGCTCAGCGACGCCGACTTTCTCAACCGCTGCTACAGAATCACCCCCGCCAATGATGGTGATACAGCCTTTTCCGGTCAGCTCAGCCAGCGTGTGAGCGATCGCTTCAGTCCCCTGAGCAAATTGGTCAAACTCAAACACGCCCATCGGCCCGTTCCAGATCACGCTCTTGCAGCTAGAAAGCGCCGTTTGGAAAGTTTTGACTGAATCTGGCCCAATATCTAAGCCCATCCAGCCGTCGGGAATATTCTCGACACTGACGGTTTGAGCCTTGGCATCGGGTGCGAAATTGTCGGCTACCACCACATCGGTCGGCAGCAGTAAGTCAACGCCTTTCTCTTTCGCTTTGGCTTCTAATTTTTTGGCCAGTTCCAGCTTGTCTGCTTCTACCAAAGACTTGCCTACATTTAAACCCCGGGCTTTATAGAAGGTAAAGATCATGCCGCCGCCAATTAGCAGCTTGTCTACCTTATCAAGCAGAGTTTCAATCACGCCGATTTTGCTAGAAACCTTGGAGCCGCCAATGATAGCTGCTAAGGGTTTTTGAGGATTTTCGATCGCATTCTGTAAGTACTGCAGCTCTTTTTCAATTAGATAGCCTGCAACTGCAGGACTGAGATACTGAGTCACGCCTTCAGTAGAGGCATGTGCCCGGTGCGCTGTACCAAAAGCATCGTTGACATAAAGGTCGGCATTAGCGGCTAGCTGTTTGGCAAAGTCTGGATCGTTTTTTTCTTCACCCTCATAAAAGCGAACATTCTCTAACAGCGCTACCTGACCCTCTTTGAGGTTACTAACGGCACTGGCGACTTTATCGCCGATGCAGTCATCACACTTAACAACTTCCTGGCCCAATAGCTCCGATAGACGTTTGGCAACCTGGTTTAGGCGCATACTCTCTATAACTTTGCCCTTGGGTCGCCCCATATGGCTAGTGAGGAGTACTTTGGCTCCTTTGCCTGTTAGATCCTGAATGGTGGGAAGGGCTGCTCGAATTCGAGTATCGTCGGTGATATTGCCTTGATCGTCTAAAGGCACGTTGAAATCCGCTCGAACCAGCACCCGCTTACCAGAGACGTCAGACGCCGATAAACTCGCCACTGTTTTTTTGGCCACAGTCTCCAAACCTCCTGCTTGCGTTTATTACAATATGCACAGCTCAATCAAAAGCAGAGTAAAGCTTGCACTACTCTAGATCTCAGAGTCTGAACAGTGAACTTTTCAGACCCTAAATCCAGCTACTAGGTATATAAGCCTATCAATACTATTTTACCGGAGTCTGAGTTCACCCTTACGAAGCCATGTTTAATACTATTTTGTTTCCCATCGATTTAAGCCCTGAGGCTGAGCAAGCCGCCAGCCTGGCAGTTGATTTAGTTAATCTGCACCAGAGCCGTCTGATTGTTTTGTCCGTGGTTGAATCTGACATTGGAGAAGCTAGTCAAGCCAGTAGTCAAACCTCGCCAGCAGCGGTCGCACGCTTGCTAACGCAGGCTAAATCTTTGTTTGCTGAAAAAGGCGTTAGCTGCGAAACCTTAGAGCGTGAAGGCCAGCCAGCTTTTGTGATCTGTGATGTCGCTGATGAAATTAACGCAGACCTGATTGTGATGGGCTGTCGGGGTATTGGTTTAATTGAGGAAGCCAAGACTGAGAGCGTCACCAACCGAGTGATTAACCTATCGCCCTGTCCTGTTTTGGTTGTGCCGTAGATTACTAAAGCGAAAGGGGCGCTCAGGGGGTTGGCAGTGCTAGATTGGCTAAAGCCAGCCCCATTCTTTCGTGCATTCCTCATCATGACAAGCTCTCCTTCGATTCAGTGGTACCCCGGCCATATTGCTAAGGCAGAAAAAGCACTGACAGAGCAGCTTAAGCGAGTGGACGTGGTACTAGAGGTGAGAGATGCCCGGATTCCACTGGCCACCTGCCATCCCCAGATTGATCAGTGGTTGGGGAGTAGAGGTAAAGTCCTCGTCCTTAATCGCCAGGATATGATTTCTACGGAAGTACAGCAGGTCTGGACAGACTGGTTTAAGGCCCAAACTAAGCAGCCGTACTTTACAGACGCGCAGCATGGCAAGGGAGTTGCTGAGGTCGCTAAAGCGGCCCGCTCGGCAGGTGTTGCCATGAATCAGCGTCGCCGCGATCGCGGCTTAAAACCGCGCCCGGTGCGAGCCGTCGTCATTGGTTTCCCAAACGTGGGTAAGTCAGCCCTGATCAATCGGCTGCTAAAGCGTCGAGTCGCAGAAAGTGCCCGTCGCCCTGGGGTGACCCGGCAGCTTCGTTGGATTCGGCTCTCTGATCAGCTAGAGCTGCTGGATGCTCCGGGCGTACTTCCGGCCCACCTGAAGGATCAATCAGCGGCTATTAAGCTAGCCATCTGTGATGATATTGGCACTGCCGCCTACGATAATCAGCGAGTAGCTGCCCAGTTTGTTGACCTAGTTAGACAGCTCCAGCAGCGATCGCCCTATCTGATGCCCCAGCGCATTTTTGAAACTCGTTACAGTTTGGCTGCAGACAAGATGAGTGGAGAGTCATACCTGGCTGCGCTAGCTGAAGTTCAACATCAGGGAGATGCTGAGCGAACCGCTCGGCGGGTACTGACCGATTTTCGTAAAGGAGATTTGGGCACTCTAGCCTTAGAATTGCCGCCTTGTCATCTGCAAACAAGCTGATCAGGCTCTGGTCAGGTCTTCCTACTCAGTTAGTCGGCAGTTTGCTGAACCTTCTAGATGTACAGCATCCAGGAAAGCGCTCAATGGGTGTAGACAACTTCAAAATTTCGATTATTGCCAGCGATTTGTCTCGACAAGGGGCTGGCCGGTGGGGAGGGGCTGTTAGACCCTTCTTGCTCTCACAGGCGCTCAGACATCTGGGCTATGAAGTTGAGATTTTAGGATTTGCTGAAGATGGTGGCCCAGCGGTGGCCGATCTGCCGGTCACTGCAATTCCCGGAGGGGCTTATCCTCAGTTTTTTCGTTCTGCTCAGCAGCTACTGTGTCAAATACAGGGTGACTTAATATATGCCTATAAGCTCAAGCCCAGCAGCTTTGGGCTAGCGCTGATGCATAAGCTCAAAACCCAAAAACCTGTTTTTTTAGATATTGACGATTGGGAACTCAGCTGGCACGGGGGCGATCGCTGGCAGTATCCGCTGTCTCTGCGACAGTTGGCTAGAGACGTGATTAGGCCAGACGGTGCCCTGAGACAGCCCGATCACCCGCTTTACCTGCGCTGGATAGAGCGCTGCACCCCTTGGGCCGATGTAGTCACTTTGCACACGCAGTTTCTGCGCGATCGCTTTGGCGGAGTTTATGTCCCCAACGGCAAAGACACGAACCTGTTTGATCCTGAGCGCTATGACGCCGAAGCCAGCCGTCGCAAATATGGACTTAGCGCTTATCGGGTACTGATGTTTCCGGGGGCACCGCGTCCTTATAAAGGATTAGAAGATATTTTGAGCGCCCTTGACCTGATTGACCAGCCCGACTATCGACTGGTGATTGTGGGGGGCAGTCCCTATGACGACTATGACGAACAGCTAATGCAGCGCTGGCAGCGCTGGATTATTAAGCTGCCGATTTTTCCCTCTGCGGCAATGCCAGAGGTCGTGGCGGCAGCTCACGTTATTGTAGTACCTCAGCAAGATACTCCAGCCGCCCAGGCCCAATTTCCGCTAAAGCTTACAGACGGTATGTCAATGGCCAAGCCCGTTTTAGCTACGCGAGTAGGAGATATAGCCGCCATTTTAGCGGGTACTGGATATTTGGTTGAGCCTAACTCGCCCGCTCAGCTTGCAGACAGCATTCGGTGGATTTTCAAACATTTTGACCAAGCGTTGCAGCAGGGGCAACAGGCAAGACAGCGATGTCTGCAGCACTATAGCATTGAGTCAATGGCAGATTTACTTTCCCATCTGATTCAACCCTATACGGCTGTGAGAAAGGCACATAAATAATGATGTTCTTAGCTGCTTCGGGTCAAACTGGTCTACTCGAGTCAATCAGGTTCAGTTCAGCGTTGTCAACCAAATTTTAATCAAGCGGTCTAAATTAGATGTCCCCTAACAAACTACTGTTGAAGTTTTCGCTCAGACATCCTACTTGGATTACATTGACAACTCTCCTAGGTTTTTCGGGAGCAATTTTTAACGGCGTTAGTACAACTTTAATCATCCCTGTCCTGCTCGAATTATTGGGGCAGGATTTGCAGCAGTCCGTAAGTTTGCCGCCGATTGTATCTGACTTCTATGGTTTTTTTGAGCGTTTTCCAGACAATCAGCGTATTGCCTTGATGCTGATGATTGTGTTTTTAGCCATTGTTTTAAAGAACATGGCTAACTACGCCAGTGCCATGTCGAGCGCTATCCTGATTCAAAATCTGGTCAATGACATTCGCTTAGATGGCTTGAACCTTTTGCTTGAAGTGGATTTAGACTATCACTTTAAAATGCGATCGGGTGATATTATGCAGCGACTCAACGATCAGGTAAATCGAACAGCCGCAGCTATTAAAACTCTAATTGATATCGCTAGAATTGCTTTAAATATTGCATTTTTCATTGTCTTGCTGCTAGCTATTTCTTGGAAACTAACGCTGACAGCAACTGTTCTACTGTCGCTGGTTTTTGTTGTGAATCAGTCTGCGATCGCCCGGGCTAGAAAATTTGGTGAGCAGCTGTCAGAAACTTCTAAGTTTTATTCGATTCGGGTATTAGAGATGCTAGGTGGCATTCGCTTAGTCCGCTCAACCGCCAACGAAAGCAGAGAATTTGAGCGAATTAAGGATTTAATTGTTGAGCGGGAAAAAGCCAGCTTTGAATCACAGGCTAACTTTGCCTTACTCGGCCCCATCAACGAGATTGGCAGCATCTTAGCCTTAATTCTCATGGTTTTTATTGGCCGGGCCATCTTTAACGATCGCCTGGATGCGCTGGCGACCATTTTACTAACTTACCTATTTTTACTCTCACGACTGATTCCGTTTTTGGGGCAATTAAATGCAGCGCGGGGGCGGTTTTCTAACAGCATCGCCAGTATTGAGGTTGTTCACGATTTTCTACGCCGTGATGATAAGCCCTTTATGGTCAATGGCTCAGTTCCTTTTAAAGGAATTCAAAAAGAGATTCACTTTGATCATATTTCTTTTCGGTATCCGGGCACAGATGCTTTAGTGATAAACGATGTGGACTTGCGTTTACCCAAAGGCTCAACTTTGGCACTGGTTGGATCTTCTGGTGCCGGCAAGTCAACTTTAGCTGACTTATTGCCTAGATTTTATGACCCGACCGCAGGCAAGATTACAGTTGACGGATATCTATTGACAGAGTTTGAACTGGGTAGCCTGCGTCGGTGCATGGGAATTGTCAGTCAGGATACGTTTCTGTTTAATGCTTCGATTCGAGATAACATTGCCTATGCCCGTCCGCAAGCGACAGATCATGAAATTTTAGAGGCCGCTAAGCGAGCAAACGCCTATGAGTTTATCAATCGCCTACCCGAGGGCGTTGAAACACTTATTGGCGATCGCGGTGTTTTGCTCTCGGGCGGTCAGCGTCAGCGTTTAGCGATCGCCCGAGCGCTGGTACAAGACCCGGATATTTTGATTCTTGACGAAGCCACTAGCGCCCTGGATTCAATATCTGAGCGCATTGTACAAAAAGCTTTAGATGACCTGCGCCGCGATCGCACAACGCTGGTGATTGCTCATCGCCTGTCTACCATTCAAAGCGCCGATCAAATTGCCGTACTCGATGGCGGACAGGTTGTAGAGATCGGCACCCACGAACAGCTCTTGCGGCAGGGTACCTACTACAAACGGCTCTATATGCTACAGCTCAATGAATCTACACAGCAAATCATCAAAGCAGCTCAGAGCGAACGGCTGACTCAGTTTTCTTACGAAATTCGCAATCATCTCAATACGGTCTTAGGTTCACTGCAGCTACTCGCTGATGGTCTCGCTGATGATCCTCAGGAGCGTAGAGAGCTGACGGAAGAGGCCTATCAGTCAGCCCTAGAACTGCTGCAGCGGCTAGAAACGGGTGAAAAAGAAGTCAAGGCATTGTGAAAAACCTGGTAAAACAGGTTAGCTAGCTCAGGCTGGACAATGAGACTTCAGCAGTTTACGAGCTGCTTCAATTCTAGATGTTTCTCCTAGCAGCACACACTCCGACAGAATATTCAGATCAATTTCGGCTAGCCCAGGCATGAGACTACGGCTAGCTTTTTCGGCACAGCTTAACTGGCAGTGGTAGACCGCCAAAACCCCGTCTGCCCAAATCCAACTCTAAGGGCTTGATACGGCTCCAATTTTGAGGTGTCACCGCTGGTAAAGTTTACCTCAACTTGAATCGGAGAGGGGCTGACGACACAGTTATGAACAATATGGCAATGGGGCTGCTCTGACGTCATAACAAGCCGACCCTATCCCATTTGCACGGGGGGTGTCTTGAGCCTGAGCGTGTGTAATAGAGACGAGGTTTTTGGTTACTGCTAAAAAGACGGCCCGCGCTTAGCTCAGGTCAAAAGCTGACTTTTGCAGCAGGCGCGGTAGGGTGCGCCAAACCTGCGGAATTAGATGAGGCTTGGCTGTTTCAGCTCGGACTTGCTCAATTTCTGTCTGCAGCCGTTGACTCGCCTGTACCCAATCAAAATCAGCGATCGCCCGGTTTTTTCCCTGCTGACCTAGCGTCTGCCGTAAAGCGCTGTCATTCAAGAGCCGACCGATAGCCTCTGCCACCCCTTGAAAACTAAAAGGATCGACGAGCAGCCCTGTTTCACCATCCACCACGGCATCAGGCACACCCCCACTCCGTCCGGCAACAACCGCCAAACCACAGGCATTAGCTTCGAGATAAACAATGCCGAAGCCCTCTACTTCATGACTACCCAGCGGCTGCCGACTGACCATGACGAAGATATCGGCTAGGGCATAGTAAGCAGATAAGTCCTCGTTCTTGACTTCACCGACAAACCTGACCGCCTGAGACACACCCAGGTTTTCAGCAAGAGACACGAGCAAATCACAGGCTGGCCCCTCACCCACAATCACATAAACAGTCTCTGGATGGCGCTGCAGAATATCAGGTAAAGCTTTAATTACCATATCGTGACCTTTACGCTCGATTAATCGCCCCACTGAAAGTAGTACCGGGCAATGACTAATCCGGTGTTGCTCTCGTAGCTGCTCTGTCCTCATGGGATTAGGAGCAGTTTGCCACTGGGCAGGCACAATACCGGGGTGAATAACCACTCGACGCGCCGCTGGAACCCCAAGCTGGGCTACTAGATCACTGGTGTAATAGCTATTCGAAACAACCCGGCTGGCTGCTAAAAGGACAATACTCATTAGCTGAGCTTTTTCGGCATCAGCCTGGTTTTCTAAAATCTCTTTACCGTGGGTATAGACAATGTAAGGCAGGCCCAGAGTTTGCTTTAGCCACCAGCCAGTCAGACCATCGGGCAATACTAGGCCACAGTGTACCAGATCGATCTGGTACTGCCGAATCAGCGGTAGCAGGGTCTTGAACCAGCGCCAGCGTCCGGGGCGACCCCAACGGTGCCATAGCTGGCTGAGTTTCTCAACTCGATACACAGGCAGCGGATAGTTTGCATCATGAAGGCTCCAGTTACCTTGATAGTCTGGGGTTAAAACAATGGTTTTTTCCTGGGGAAGATTTGAGAAAAGATGGTGATAGTAGTTTTCTCGTCCCCCAATACGAGGTAGAAAAGTGTCGCTCAGGAGTAAGGAGGCCATAAAAAGACGGTAACGCTAGCGATTTGTTGCGGATAGCGGGTGATGGGCAGTCTTTTCTCAAGATGCCCAAACCCCTTGAATCATCACAGCTTTGCTGTCCTGCCAGCGATCGCTAAGCTTGAAGTCAGTTGTGCACTTGGCCCGAGCTATAGAATTCAGCCTATGGAGTCACGATGTAGGGAGAGTCAATACTCTCTAGCTCGCCGGAATAGACCAGTGCCCGATCCACAATGGCTGCGACTTCAGCCCGTGAAGCATCCTGATTGGGTTCTAGCAGAGAAGTGTCTGGATAGTTGGCAATCAGCCCTGCTTCTAGCGCTGCCGCCATTTGACCCACCGCCCAGTCTGGAATCGAGTCTGCATCACTGAAAGCTGAGGCTAAAGCTTCTCTGGCGTCTGCCGGAGCTTCCAGGCCCAGTCCGCTGACGATCGCAGCTAAAACCTGAACTCTGGGCACTGATTGTTGTGGCTGAAATTCACCATCAGGATAGCCCTTCATAAACCCGGTTTTTACAGCTTGGTCAATTTTTGAGGCAGCCCAATAGTCTATGGGGACGTCGCTAAAAGCGATCGCCTGCTGACGGGATGGCATCGAAAACGCGCTGGTCAGTTGGGTGGCCAGTTCAGCGCGGGTGACAGGCTGATCAGGGCGGAAGGTACCGTTTGTAAACCCAGAAATAATCTGGCGCGAACTGAGACGATCGATAAATGGAGCGGCCCAGAATCCTGCTGGAACATCGCTGAATTCGAGCGGGTCAGAAACCTCACGCTCTACTACATTGCTCTGAGCGGGTAAGGGCGGCGGTGTTCTCTCAGCGGTGATATCATCATCTGCTCGGGTTACGACACTGTCATGCTGGGCCGTTCCCTCCCTCAAGACTCGCCTATTCGCTTCAGCTTCATCCAGTTCAAGCAGATCGCTCTGACTTCTAAGCCCTGGCTGAGGCGCAAAAAGGCCAAAAGAGCGATCGCGTTGTGCCCCCCTGACTGCGGTAGGATCTTCGATATTGCGATCGCTCAAGCCCTGATCAGACATGTTGCTCTCTCGCAGCCCTGAGCTACCATCAGCGCGATCGGCCTCAGCGGAGGGTCGGGTTTGAAATCCCTCGGTGAGGCTGAAGCGGGTACCTCGACGGGATAGGCCAAAAAGCAGGATGAGGCCAACGGTTAGCAGTGAAATTACAACGGCTAGTAGCTCATCAAAATCGAGGGGAGAGCGGTTGGAGGGAGGTTCTTGGGGAGAATGTGACACGGCTTGTTTGCTATGAGCGAGACAGTTTTTGTGCTCTTATCTTACCTAAACTGCACAGAGACGCTATCTCTCTATTGCTAAGAATCTACCTAATGTATGAGTCGAAGCCAGTGGTTTACTGCCGTTACTGTGATTGCCTGCAGTGGGGCGACCCTCTTCTTGCGCGGACAGCCGCGTATCGTTTCTGCGGCAAAGCAGCGGATGGCTGAAATAATGCCTTTAGGGACAGCCTTCCGTCAGCAGCTCAGCAACACTCAGCAAATGCTGATTTTCTTAACTCAAAAGCTAGCGCGATCGCCAGCTTCTAAAACATCTATTGCTCTATCAGACTCTTTAAGTCAGTCTGAAGTCACCCTGGGTGGGGTAGGGCCACTGCGTCTCGGCATGACCCTAGAGGAAGCTACTCAAGTCACTTCAAATCTGCTGATTCCCAGCATCAGCGCGATCGCCACCTGCCAGTATTTTCGCCTGCGGCAAGCTTCAGCTGATCTGGGGCTAATGGTGGTGGAAGATACGCTCACTCGCATTGATGTCTGGGCAGGTGCTCAACTCCAGACGCCAAGTGGAGCACATTTGGGTTCCACAAAAGCTGAAATTGAAGAGATCTATCCTGAGCAGATTGAGGCTAGGGATCGCACGCTCAGCGGTAGCCAATATTTGACTTTAATTCCTCATGGGGCAAACGAACGGCTTTTTCGTCTGGTATTTGAAACAGATGCCGCTGGCAAGGTTGTACAGTTGATAACAGGACAGTTTCCGGCTGTCACCTGGCCTGGAAACTGCAGCTAGCGCGCGTGCTCTGCTGTATCGTCGTCTGGTTTTGCCTGCTGCTTTGTAGAAGTGCCATGTCCAATCGTTTAGGCCAGTCTCAAAGTCTCTACTTGCGTAAACACGCCGAAAATCCGGTGGACTGGTGGCCTTGGTGTGACTAAGCGCTGGACAAGGCCCAGGAGGAAGATAAGCCCATCTTTTTGTCTGTGGGCTACTCTAGCTGTCACTGGTGTACGGTGATGCCTTTTCAGATCTGGCGATCGCTGACTGTTTTAACACCCATTTTGTGCCAATCAAAGTCGATCGTGAAGAGCGCCCTGACCTAGACAGTCTCTACATGCAGGCCCTACAGCTTATAACGGGGCAGGGTGGCTGGCCGCTAAACCTATTTCTCTCTCCTGGCGATCGCATTCCTTTTTATGGCGGCACCTACTTCCCAGTAAAACCAAAGTACGGCAGACCCGGCTTTTTGCAAGTGCTGCAGGCGCTACAGCAGTTTTACACCACCCGGCCAGAGGAAATAGAAACCGTTAAGTCTCAGATTTTAGAGGGCCTGCAGGGGGCTGCGGCAGGGCTACCCGTCTCTGACCTCTCAGCAGAGCTGCTGCAGGCTGGATTAGCCGCTAACGTGCGCTCGCTCAAGCCTGCGCCAGTGAATAGCTTCCCTATGATTCCACAAGCCTTAGCAGCGCTGCGCTATGCCCGCTTTGAATCTGTTGAGCAACCTGATCGTGCCTACCCGCTTTGTTTGCAGCGGGGGCTAGATCTGGCTTTGGGGGGCATCTACGACCAGGTGGCAGGCGGCTTCCATCGCTACACCGTTGATGCTACCTGGACAGTGCCCCACTTTGAAAAAGTGCTCTACGACAACGGTCAAATCGTAGAGTACCTAGCTACGCTCTGGAGTGTCGGCGTGCAAGAGCCTGCCTTTGAACGGGCGATCGCGGGGACAGTGCAGTGGCTCCAGCGAGAAATGACGGCTCCTGCTGGCTACTTTTATGCGTCGCAAGATGCGGACAGCTTTTTAAGTGCCACTGCAGTCGATCCAGAAGAGGGGGCCTTTTATGTTTGGCGGTACACCGATCTACAATCTTGGCTCAGTGAGTCGGAGCTACGGCTGCTGAGCGAACAGTTCAGTATTTCTGAAGCAGGCAACTTTGAGGGCGCAAACGTCCTCCAGCGACGTCAGCCTGGAGCCTTAGACCAGTCGGTAGAGCAAGTCCTCTCCCGGCTGTTTGCTCAGCGCTATGGCACGTCATCTCAGCTCGAACCTTTTCCCAGCGCTGAGGATAACCAGACGGCTAAGTCCACCGCTTGGGCCGGACGCATTCCCCCCGTGACCGATACCAAAATGATTGTGGCCTGGAATAGTCTGATGATTTCTGGACTGGCTCAAGCTACTGTGAGCTTAAACCAGCAGCCTTATCTAGAACTTGCTGGCCGAGCTGCCGAATTTATCCTGACGCATCAGTGGCAAAACGGCAGGCTGCACCGCCTCAACTATGCAGGGCAGCCCACTCTATTAGCTCAGTCGGAAGATTATGCCTGCCTGATTAAAGCCCTGTTATACCAAATCCGAATCGTATAACCCCGATTCAAAGATAGGTGACTTGCCTAGGGGCAAACGGTGTTTGCCCAGCCTAATCGGGGGTAGCCAAAGAGGATTCAGTATTAGACATTCAACAAGCTCAGCTAGGCTTTGCAGACTGTTTAATGGCAACTGACTGGCTAGCAGCAGCGATCGCCGTGCAGGCCGAGTTTGACCAGTGGTTTTGGAGTTCTAGGCTAGGCGGATATGAAAACACGGCTCAAGATCACAGCGATCGCCTGCTGATTCGAGAGCGAACCTATCAGGACAGTGCTACCCCTGCTGCCAACGGCATCGCCGTGACCAATCTGGTCAAACTGTCCCTGCTCAGTGCAGAGTTAAACTACCTCGATCGGGCTGAGAAGATCCTACAGGCCTTCAGTGCCGTAATGACGCAAGCGCCGCGTGCCTGCCCGAGCTTGTTGACCGGATTAGACAGCTACTACCATCCCACCCTAGTCCGCTCGGGAGATCGGGTGCTGCGATCGCTGCTGCCAGAATTTTGGCCTAACTGTGTTTATCAGCTTGAAGCGCAGCTACCGAATGATAGTGTCGGCATAGTTTGTCAAGGACTAGCCTGTCAAGCCCCAGCAGCTAGCCTGACAGCGCTAAGGCAGCAGCTCGCTGCCAGTATTTTGCACCCGGTAGCCTAGTGTTTTATGTGTCTGTCCGAATTTATTCAGTGTTCAAAAACGTTGCCGTAGAGCAAGAGATCCAAATCTACCAGAGTCGGTAAACAGTCAAAGCAGCGAAGGGCGAGTTCTTCGCGCCCTTCGCGCTTAAGCATAGCCTGCAGCCGCGCCTGCAAAGCGTGTAAGAAGCGCACGTCATTAGCCGCATAGCTAAGCTGATCGGCGCTCAAATTATCCGGGTTACCCCAGTCAGAACTTTGGGCCGATTTGTCTAGTTCGATGCTTTCAAACTCTTTGACCAGCTCTTTAAGCCCGTGGCGAGGACTGTAGGTACGAATGAGCTTGCTGGCGATTTTGGTACAAAAAACCGGGTTCACCTGTATGCCCAGATGATATTTAAGCGTTGCCAGATCAAAGCGGGCAAAGTGAAAAATCTTGAGGCTCTCAGGTGACTCTAGCAGGCGCTTGAGGTGGGGAGCTGTGGTTTGGCCAATTTCGACTCGAATGGCGGTGACCGCATCGTCTGGATCGCAGAGCTGGATCAAACAAAGGCGATCGCGCTGAGGCAAAAGCCCCATCGTTTCGGTATCAACAGCGATTCTGTCAGCTTGCAAATAGTACTCTAGGCGATCGGCAGACAAATCGCGATCGCAAACCTGAAAATTTTTGTTGTCCATCCCTTTGGGGTTTAACCTAATTGCGCTCAGAAACCGGCCCTACAGCTAACGAGTCCCTAAGCATTACTGGACTGATCTAATACCTTAGCTACAGTTTGTACATCTTTATCGCCTCGTCCCGAACAGTTAATCACAATATAAGGACTGCCGGAAAGCTGTGGGCAAAGCGAGTTTAAATAGGCAAAAGCATGGGCTGTTTCTAGAGCCGGAATAATGCCCTCTAAACGTGAAACTTGCTGAAACGCTTCTATGGCGGCTTGATCGCTCACGCTGTAGTATTCAGCCCGCCCCGTATCTTTCAGGTAGCTGTGCTCTGGCCCGACTCCCGGATAGTCTAGGCCAGCACTGATAGAGTGGGCTTCAATCACCTGCCCCTCTGTGTCCTGAAGCAGATAGCTCATGGCCCCATGCAAGACACCCACTCGACCCGCTGTCAGCGTTGCTGCGTGTTTGTCAGTATTCACCCCTTCTCCAGCAGCTTCAATACCAATAAAACGAACCGAGCTATCTTCAACAAATTCATGAAACAGCCCCATCGCATTTGAGCCACCGCCCACGCAGGCCAGTAAAATATCCGGCAAACCGCCCCATTTCTCTTGGCACTGACGGCGCGTTTCTGCACCAATAACCGCATGAAAGTCACGCACCATCATTGGATAGGGATGTGGGCCAGCCACAGAACCCAAAATGTAGTGAGTGGTTTCTACATTGGTCACCCAGTCTCGAATCGCCTCAGACGTGGCATCTTTTAGAGTTCCGGTTCCAGCCGTGACCGGACGTACTTCAGCTCCCATCAGCCGCATCCGAAAGACATTGAGCGCCTGTCGCTCCATATCGCGTTCGCCCATGTAGATGACACAGTCGAGGCCAAAGCGAGCACAAACCGTCGCGGTGGCCACCCCATGCTGGCCCGCTCCTGTTTCAGCGATCACCCGCTGCTTGCCCATGCGCTTAGCCAGCAGTACTTGACCCAGCGCGTTGTTGATCTTGTGTGCCCCAGTGTGATTGAGATCCTCGCGCTTGAGATAAATCTGCGGCCCCGTGCCGTCAGGACGGGCATGGTGCTGGGTGAGGCGCTCAGCAAAATAAAGCGGACTAGGGCGGCCTACATAGTCTCGCAAAAGCCCACCTAGCTCAGCTTGAAAATCTGAGTTCTCTGCATAGGCCCGGTAGGCTGCCTCTAGTTCATGCAGGGCAGGCATAAGAGTTTCTGGCACATACTTGCCGCCGAACTTACCAAAGCGACCTAGAGCATCAGGACGGGCAGTGGGGGAGGCCAATTGGAGGGGAAGGGGGGTACGGGTCACAGGTTTTTGTAGATAACAGCGTGCCCCTCATTATAAGAATGCAGATGAGAAATGGGGAATGAGTCTGCACAATTTGACTCAGAACAAGGGCCATTTACCTGTGCTGAGGGCGTCTAGACGCAAGTCTTTGCAAAAAATTTATCAGGTCTAAACACTTTTTAGATACAAATATCTGTGTAATAAAGATAACTACCCATCTGCCTGACGTAAGAAAAAGTTCTGAATTAACGAGTTCAAACTGGGGTGTGGTTTGTCGGTAAGTCTTGGGGTGTTTGAGTTCCAAGAAAGATGTTCCTGAGTCGTTAGTTTATTGAGTTCCCGTCGTAAAAGCACGATCCGGGGGCTGTTAGATAATTATGCTACCCACAAATTTTTTATACGTACCTGGATTACGGGCACGCAACTCTTCTGATTGCTTACATAGTTCCTATCAGGGCTTCACGCTCATTGAGCTGTTGGTCGTGATTATTATGGTAGGAATCTTGAGCGCGATCGCCCTCCCCGCCTTTTTCAACCAGGTTCAGCGCGCTAGACAGGCTGATGCGCAAAGTAAAATCGGCGTTATTCTACGCGCTCAGCAAGCCTATTACATGGAAAACGCCCAGTTTGCCAACAATTTAGAAAGCTTAAAGATTGGCATTCGTGAGTCAGCTGACTATGCCTACAATTCAGACCAGTTCAGAAATCACCAAACCCCCAGCGGTCAAAGAGTAAGCGGAGCACGTGCCCTAGCTATACCCCGCCAAAACGGCAGAGGCTATATGGGCAAAATTTGGATAGAGACTGACGGTAGCCAGCCAACGGTTTATTCTGTCATTTGCGAAGGAGACTTTGGGGCCACAGATTTTATGCAGTCTAAAGCCTACTGCCCTTAAGCCTCATTCTTGCACGACGACTTTTTCTGGGTGTCGTTTTTGATACCAGCGCAGAAACAGTTTCTCCAGTTCTACCCAAACAAACATCAGGCTGCTAAAGCCAAAACAAGCTAGCAGTTCTGCAAGGCTGAGCAGGTGAGTGCCAAAAAACTCTCGCAGTGGCTCAACATAGATCAGCATTAGCTGCAGCACCGTGGTGAGAATGACCGCAATCAGCACAAATGGATTAGAAAAAGGAGACATTTCTATCGTTAAACGGGTGCTGGAGCGAACCGCGATCGCATGTCCCATTTGGGCAATGCAGAGAGTAGTAAACACCATCGTTTTCCAGCGATTGGGGTCTAGGCCGTTTTCTGTATGATTAGAGGTATGCGTAAAGGCCCAGTACATCAGGGCTATTGAGATCACCGCAAAGACCAGACCAATCCGCACCATATAAGCGCCCAAACCTCTGGCAAAGATGCTCTCTTGCGGATTGTAGGGGGGGCGCTTCATCACGTTGGGGTCAGGAGGTTCAACGGCCAGGGCCAGGGCCGGAAAGCCATCTGTGACAAAGTTCATCCACAAGATCTGTAGCGGCGTCAGCGGTACATCAGCCATGCCAATAATCAAGGGTGACGCCGCAATCGTTAGAACTTCGCCAATATTAGAACCCAAGATATATTTCACAAAGCGGCGGATGTTGTCATATACTACGCGCCCTTCCTCAGTCGCCGCCACAATGGTGGCGAAATTATCGTCTAGCAGCACCATATCGCTGGCTTCTTTGCTGACATCAGTGCCGGTAATCCCCATAGCGATACCAATATCGGCCTGCTTGAGGGCAGGGGCATCATTGACGCCGTCTCCGGTCATGGCAACTACATGCTGCCTTCGCTGCAGGGCCTGAACAATTCTGAGCTTGTGCTCCGGGGAAACGCGGGCATAGACACCAACGTGATCGACTTCAGCTTCGAGGGCTGAGGGGTCTAGCTTTTCTAAGTCTTTGCCGCTGAGGGTGCGATCGCCTGCCTGAATAATGCCAATGTCTTCGGCTAGGGCCTGAGCCGTGAGCTGGTGATCGCCTGTGATCATAATCGGTCGAATCCCCGCTTGACGACAACGCTCAACCGCCTGTCGCACCTCTGGGCGAGGCGCATCCTGCATACCGACGAGTCCCAACCAGATCAAATCTTGTTCGGCAGCGTTTTCGTCAGCAGCGCCAGGAATCGTCGCCAGCATCTGATAGGCCAGCCCCAACACCCGCAGTCCACGACTCGCCATGCGTTCGTTGGCAACCGAAATGGCCGAGCGCTGCTCAACCTCAAGCGGCTGCCGCTCAGCCTGCTGCTGTCTCCAGCGACAGCGCTCTAGCAGCAGTTCAGGCGAGCCTTTTGAAAACATCACGTAGGGAACATTGGGTAAATCGGCAATCCGAGAAATTACTGATTCACCGTTGCCGGAGCGCTGCACCACCACGCTCATGCGCTTGCGCTCTGAAGAAAAAGGAAACTCAGCTACACGCGGAAAAAGGCGATCGCTGCCTATTTGCTGAAAACCGCCCTTGGCTGCCAGCACCAGCAGTGCCCCTTCAGTGGGATCGCCAAGGATGGCCCACTCACCCTGCTCTTTTTGTAAAATAGCGTCATTGCACAGCAGGCAGTTGAGCAACAGCAACTGCAGCTCTGGCTGGTCAGGAGACACTGGCTGATTATCTTGGTATAGCTGGCCTTCAGGCTCATAGCCTGTCCCATCAACCCGGCAGGTGAACGCCGCTGTCTGCACCGCCTGAACCACCATTTTGTTTTGGGTCAGCGTCCCCGTTTTGTCTGAGCAAATAACGGTGACCGAGCCAAGGGTTTCTACTGCAGGCAGCTTACGAATTAGGGCCTGCCGCCGCACCATCCGCTGCGTGCCAATGGCTAACGTCACTGTGATCACAGCAGGCAACCCCTCCGGCACTACCGCAACGGCCATACTAAGCGACACTTCTAATAAACTCTCAAACGCGCCCCAGCCAGATTGCAGAACGCCAATCATAACAACGATTGCGACCAGAATTAGAGAGCCGGAAACTAAAGTATTGCCTAGCTGACTCATCCGCTGCTGCAGCGGCGTGATCTCAGCTTGAACCGACTGCAGCAGGGCCGCAATTCGCCCTAGCTCAGTGTTCATGCCGATGCTCGTAATCAGCACACTGCCGCGCCCGTGGACGACTTCGGTACCCTGAAAAACTAGATTGACCCGATCGCCTAAAGATGTATCTTCTGGCAGGCAAATCTTTGAGCGTTTGCTGACGGCATGAGATTCTCCGGTAAGGGCAGATTCTCGTACCTGCAGGTTTATGGCTTCTAGCAGCCGACCATCTGCCGCAATCTGTCCTCCTGCCTCAACCAGCAAAATATCTCCGGGCACCAGCGCTTTGGCCGAAACCTCCAAGGGTTTGCCCTGCCTGAGCACCCGCACATGCGGAACTGCAAGCTGCTTCAGGGCAGCAAGAGCCTTTTCAGCCCGGCTCTCTTGGAAATAGCCCAGCAGGCCGTTGAGAACGACAATCGCAAAAATTGCGATCGCATCTTTAGGGAATTCTTGACTTCTAAAAGAAAGCACACCGGAGACGATCGCCACTGCAATCAGCATCAGCAACATAATGTTGGTGAACTGATCGAGCAAGATGCGCCATTTATTGCGTCCGCTGGCTTCGTCTATTTCGTTGGGGCCATACTGCTGCTGTCGGGCTTCGACCTGAGCCGAGGTGAGTCCTGTCTTGCGATCGCTTTCCAACAGCCTTAAAGCTTCATCAGAGGCGATCGTATGCCAGCTATTCAAAAATTTAGGGAGAGAGTCGTCCATAAATACACCGTAGCTGTCAACTACGGGTCATGCGTCAGTTAATGCTTAAGTTATAGTCGAAACCAGAAAAACCGGATTCTCAGCCTAGAGCGTCATCTGTTTGAAGAAAGTTAGCAAGGCTGCACTCACTTTATCGGCCCAGTCCTCTTGCCCGTAGTGCCCGACCTGTTCCAACGCCATAAATTCTCCTGCACTAAGCTGACTGGCAAAGGCTTTAGCATCCTCGGCTGACAGCCAGGGATCGCTCATGCCCCAGGCGACTAGGGTCGGTTTCGGCCAGTCTTTGCAGCCGGTAGCCAGCTCTGCACTGACTGACTTGAGCTGGAGATTGCGCACGGTGACAAACAGCGCCCTGCCTGCCGCAGAGCTGGTTAAAAACGGGCGGCGGTAAATCTCTAGGTCAGCGTCGTCTATCTGGTAGGGGCCACCCCCTTCTAGAGTGCGATCTACCAGCAGCGGATCTTGAGTTGCCATTTCTCCTAGCAGGGGCAGCCCTAGCTGCTGAATTTTCCAGGGCAGCTTAGCCTTAGCCGTCAACGGCATGTTGAGAATGGCAAGGCGCTCAATTTGAGAGCTATGCCGCAGAGCATATTTGAGGCCGACCGAGCCGCCTAGATAGCCTTGCACGACCAGATTGAAATGCTCTAGCTCCAGCGCTTGAACAAATGCCTCTATCCCTTCAAGAAAGGCTGCTGGCGTATAGGAAAAAGTGCGCTGATCTGGCTTGTCAGAGAATCCGTGGCCGATCCAGTCGGGGGCGATCGCGTGAAACCCTTGCTTGGCCAGGTCTGCCATCACACTGCGCCAGCTGTAGCTCTGAGAAACAATGCCGTGCAGCAGCAGCACCGGAGGTTTATCGCTCTCGCCAACAGGCATCGCCTCTCGATAAAACCAGCTCAGTTCTCCTGCCTGGATCTTGTGCTCCGTTAGCGCCACAGTATCACCTCAGGGAAATTCAGTGGCTTGAGCTTATCGCCTGAGCCGAAGCTAAAGCAAGCAATCTAAACAGTTCTGTATGAGAATGTTACCTGGGCATCCTTACTCAGCCTTGATCTGCTGGGAAAACTGAGCCACATCCCAGGCCAGTAGAGCACTGGTATCAGGAGCCGGAGCAGGGCGATCGCAGACAGCCCGCCAGCTCTGGAAAATTAACGGTACCGCACTCACAGCGATTAAACCTGACACCAGCAACCCCACCAGGCTATCCACCCAGGTGCACTGCCAGATTGCTACGGCGATCGCGGCAAAAATGACGCCTACCGAACTCAGCGTATCGGCAACAACGTGTAAAAAAGCGCCGCGCAGGTTGAGATCTTGCTGGCTGCCCTGGTGTAGCCAGTAGAGGTTAAGGCAATTCACGCCTAGCCCTACTAAGGCGGTGACCAGCATGGGTGAACTCAGGATCTCACTGGGCGGCGCTTGCAGGTGGCGGAGTGCTTCCCAGGCAATCATGCCTGCCATCACCACCAAGCTAATACTGTTAATTAAAGCGGCAGTTCCTTCAATTCGCGTCTGCTGCCGGGTAGCCCAACGAGCCAGCCAGGTCGCTATCAGAGCCAGTCCTAAAGCTGACGTATCGGCCAGCATGTGTCCAGAGTCTGCGATCAGGGCCAAACTGTGGCTAAAGCGCCCTGCCAAAAGCTCAAACCCAGCAAAGCTACCTGCAAATGCGATCGCGCCTATAAGCAGCTTGGTTTTGGGCGCAGCGGACTGAAAATGGCTACATCTGGGAGAACAAGATTGCATTGATGTCTAATTTTGCTGGAACACACAGAGACTAGATGACGCAGAAAAAGGACATATAGATTCCTACTTACAGCCAGTGTAAAGGAAGGTTAACCTCTGGTGGAGTTTTGGCTGGTTTTAGGTGCTAGAGGCATGGTAGGTGCCCATCAGGTAGAGTAGCGCCATGCGCACAGCAACACCGCTGGTCACCTGATGGCTAACTAGGCTCAGGGCGGGGTCGTCCATCACGTCAGAGCTGATTTCGACCCCCCGGTTGGTGGGGCCGGGATGCAGCAGCTTAACCGCTGAATGGCAGAGCGACAGGCGATCACGGGTAATGCCAAACTGCTGATGATATTCTCTCAGGCTGGGCAGCAGGTGCTGGGTCATTCTTTCTTGCTGCAGCCGCAGCGCCATGACAAAGTCGGCTCCTGCCAGAGCTGGCTCTAGCTGCCAGTGCAGCTGCACCTGACGCAGCTGATGGGTACCTACGATCGCATTTTGAAAGGGAGCCACAAACTGCATCGGCAGCAGTGTCGGCGGCGCGACTAAGTGAACGATGGCTCCACAGGCGCTCAGGCTCCACAGGTTTGAGCGGGCGACGCGGGAGTGCAAAATATCCCCAACAATGACAATTTTTTTGCGCTTTAATAATTCAATGCTGGGGGCCTCTGCGTCTAGCACCGAACACAGCGTAAACAAGTCTAAAAGCGCCTGAGAAGGATGGGCATGCTGACCGTCTCCGGCATTGAGAACGCCGACGTTAGCTCCCAGGCGATCCAGCTCACAGGCGATCGCCAGCGGCACACCAGCCTCCTGGTGACGAATCACCATTAAATCGGTGCCCATTGCCAGATAAGTTTTGGCTGTATCCAAAATCGTTTCGCCCTTGCTCAAAGAAGACGTTCCGGGGGCGAAGTTAAGAGTATCAGCTGAAAGTCGCTTAGCTGCCAGCTCAAAACTGCTGCGCGTGCGCGTAGACGGCTCAAAAAACAGGTTGGTGACCACCTGTCCCTGAAGCGCCGGGACTTTTTTGGTGCGACGAGACAGCACCTGCCGAAAACTCTCGGCTGTTTGAACAATGGTTTCATACTCTGCCGGGGTAAAGGTTTCAAGAGAAAGAATGTGCCGACGATGCCAGGTCGTCTCCGCCATAGTCGCTGTGCCTCCAGTAGACTCAGATCAGGAATTGCTACAGTAGATGCTGTACTTTAGAGGCTGGGCTTTTCAGGCTCAGAGGATTGCGTACCAGTATTTCACCAGTATTTCATTCGATGAGTCAGGCAAATCGTCTATTCTACTTTCTGATCCTTAGCCTGACGCTACTGGCGACTGGCTGTAACAACCCAGCAGAAATTAGCAATGGCGATCGCCCCACATCTGGCCCCACATCTGGCCCCACATCTGGCCCCGCTTCAGCCACTAGCTCTAGCACACCTGCTGATAAAGCTACCGCAGCCCCTAGCGCCAATGTGCCTACCGCGATCGCCCCTCAAACAGCAGTGACCGCTTACCGGGTAGATAGCACCTGCAGTGATTTTGTCCCCTATGTGGTGCAGGTTGAAGCCAATAAAGCTATGGAGCAGGTCGTTAGCAAGGTGCTCAGCGACGAGCAAACCGGGAGCGGGTTTGATTTGGCAGGCTATCGGGTCAGCGTCGAGGAGAGTACGCGAGAAGCTACGGTTGATTTACGCATTTCTCCTCAGTCTCAGCGTCAGTTAGTATCGCTTTCTAGCTGTGAGCAACTGGCCCTCTTTGGTAGCCTGCGAGAAACACTGCTAGGCAATCCCGACTGGAATATTCGCTCTGTCCGCTTCACTGAGCGAGGCAAGGCCGTTGTGCTTTAAATTTTTGAAATGCGGGCGATCCTACTAGATACCAGCGCTAGGACAGGCCAGCGGTCAGCCGTTTAGCGTCCAATACGGGATAAAAACCGGAAATACACATGAGACGCTACTGTTGTTTTGAAATAGGACTTGGTAGGATTAGGAAGATCCCACTTACCTAAGCGATCGCCGGACAATTAAATAATTACAATTACAAGCTTTGCCTTTAACAGGTGCTATCGAAATTTTGGACTAATATTCATGGAACTCAAGCTAATTTTGGTCATTCTTGCTGCTGTGTTTGTCCCCGCCTGCCTGTTTTTTGGCTCAAAGAACGGGTTCTATAATTCAGACGACTACCACGGCAACGGCTCTGCTCATTAAACCAGACAGCTGTTAGCAACACAGGCAGTCTGAGTGACTGTGCGTATTCATAAATTTATCGTGAGCGATCTGTCTTGTTTTTCCTACGGTGTAGGTCAAGATGCAGAGGGCGTTTGTTTGCAGGTGCGCATGGGAGGCCACCGCATCTTACTGGACTGCGGCCTGACCGATGAAGCTGCTTCAGGGCTAACAGACGAAGCGGCCCCGGCTGATTGGGTATTTTGCAGCCACGCTCATGCCGACCATGCTCGCGGACTGGCAGCTTTCCACCAGCGATTTCCTCAAGTTCCTGTCTACGGTAGCGAGGTAACGGCCCATCTGCTGCCGCTTAACTGGCCCGCCGAGGCTAGGGAAGCCGTAGATTTTTGCCATGCCCTGCCCTGGCGGACACCGATTGAGTTTGCTGAAGGACTCAGCGTGCAGCTATGGCCTGCCGGGCACCTGCCGGGAGCCGCTGCCTTTTTGCTCAGCTATGCCACGCCCCAGCGAACCTATACGCTGTTTTACACAGGCGACTTTTTCCTTTCTAACTCTCGCCTAGTGGAAGGGATGCCTATTGATGAGCTGCGCGGCCTCAAGCCAGACGTGCTGATTATCGAAGGCAGCTATGGAACAGTCCGCTATCCCCATCGGCGGCAGCAGGAAAATCAGCTAGCGGAGCGGATTAACCAGTTTCTCATGGCTAACTACGCCGTGTTGCTGCCAGCCCCCAGCGTCGGCTTAGGTCAAGAGCTGCTGATGCTGCTGCGCAGCCATCATCACTTTACAGGGCGTAATATTAATGTCTGGGTAGAGGCTAAGATTGCAGCAGGCTGTGATGCCTACCTTGAGCTATTGTCCCATTTTCCCAGCAGCGTTCAAAATTTTGCTCGCTATCAGCCCCTTTTTTGGGATGAGCGAGTGCTTCCTAGGGTGC
Source organism: Leptolyngbyaceae cyanobacterium RM1_1_2 (assembly GCA_012032345.1). Classification (GTDB taxonomy): domain Bacteria; phylum Cyanobacteriota; class Cyanobacteriia; order Phormidesmidales; family Phormidesmidaceae; genus Sphaerothrix. Next base: position 86,402 of record JAAUQI010000009.1, read on the forward strand.
GTCGTCTGGCTGCTGGGGAACTTCCTGATCTTTCTACTCCCGGCATTGTACTGGCGCACCGGGACAGCGATTTGAGCCGTTACTGGCAGCAGCGCGATCGCCGCTGGGTCGCTTTTATTCCTGAAAATGCGCCCTGGAACATAGCCGTAACCACCCGCTCTGATACTGGTGCGATCGCCGCAGGAACCCGTCGTTCTGGTACGCGCATTGAACCCTACTTGCTCACGAGTCACTGCGATCGCGCTGGGACAACTCAGCTAATTCACAACCTGCGTCCCCAGCACGTTATTTTTGTTCACGGCTCTCATGCTCGGCTGAGTGAGCTGACCAATTTGGAAGAACTCCAGAACCGCTACCAGCTACATCTGCCTGCCGCTGGGAGTTTAGTAGAGCTTCCCGTGGGTGAACTGTTTTTACAACCCGCTGCCCCGGAGGCTATCCACGAGGGAGAGCTTTCAGAAACGGTTGACGAAGTCATGATCACGCTGCCCCTGTCGGTTACCGCAGATGCACGCTGGATGCAGTTCGCTGATACGGGCCTAGTAGAAGCACGCTGGCAGGGAGATGACCTGATTCTCAAGGGCATCAGTCAGCAGTCAGTTCTACAGCGCGAACCGCCCAACAAGGGACAGCTAGAACTAGACTGCTGTGCCACCTGTGCCTACTTTAAAGAGCAGTACTGCTGGAACCAGGCGTCTGCCCTGTTTCAGTTCAAGGTTTCTCCAGAAGGCTACTGTCCTGCCTTTGAGCCGCAGACAGATCCACCTGATAAAAACGCTTCAGAGTAGACGTTAGGGTTGCTAGTGCTCAGTCAGCGTTTGATTCGGGATAGCGATCGCGGATTTGCTCGGACTCAGGACAGTCATCCGAAACAAATAGATCCACGTCTCCACGGGGCACAGTCGATAGTCTCTTGGTGATAGCACCGATGCTCTCTATCCGCACCATTTCTTCCCAGGAACAGGTTTCGTCTTCTTCTTCGCTTTCGTAGCGAATCGTAACGAGTTCTCCTTCAATGTCTAAAATTTGCGCCCGTTCGATCCACCGTTGCTGATCCCGCAGAAAGATCCAGACCTCAGTTTCATCACAGCAGAGTTGATAGATCTTGCGGTGTAGCATAATTTTCCTCAGCTAAAACGCTTTTAACAATGATTTTGAGCGATAAGATTCGGTAACTGAATTTACCGGAACCCTCTATTTGAGCTATCGGCCTAAAGAATCAGCAATTCAATAAAGTGAGTGCTTTGAATAGAATGTATCCTCTAGCGTAACTCATCACTAAGTTTCTCAAAACCAAGCGCTCCCCTAGTGTAAATGTAATCACTTCAATTGAGGTGATGAAACCGCCATTAAGCTTAGACTCAGAAGATGATCCCTAATCATATCTAAGCTATACCCGGTATAAAATCAGCAGCAATCGAGCCAAGTCGCGTACTGTCTGCGGTTATCTGCAATACAGAATTATGCCTATTCTAGCAAGGGGGCTACCGGAAACGTAGACGCGATCGCCAGACAATGGCTAAACCAAGAGCGCAGCCGCTAGGATAGGAGCCAGCGCTAATTTCTAATTTTCCTAGTTTTTAATTCTTCTAGTTTCTAATTCTTAAGGAAGCAAACGTGCTGTTACATCTAAGCACCTGGACAGAGGTTGAGGCTTACCTACAGCGATCGCCAGGAATTATTTTTCCGATTGGCTCGACTGAGCAGCACGGCCCCACTGGTCTAATCGGCACAGACGCCATATGTGCTGAGGCGATCGCCAAAGCTGTGGGAGAAAATACTCAGGCGCTAGTCGGCCCGACGATCAACGTGGGTATGGCGCTACATCACACGGCTTTTCCGGGCAGCATCAGTCTGCGGCCCAGTACCCTGATTGCGCTGATTCAAGACTACATAAAGCCCCTAGCCTGGGCTGGATTTACCCGCTTCTTCTTTGTCAACGGGCACGGCGGCAACGTAGCCACGCTGAAAGCCGCCTTCTCAGAAACCTACGCCGCCCTTTTAGACCTGAACATCCCCAAGGCTGAACAGGTACGCTGCCAGGTGGTCAACTGGTATATGTGTGGTTCCGTGATGCAGATTGCCCGCGAGCTATACGGTAATCAAGAAGGTTCTCACGCCACCCCCAGCGAAGTCGCGCTGACGCAGTATGTTTATCCTGAGTCGATTAAGACAGCTACGCTTGAGCCGCAGGTGGCTCCGTCGGGTCATCGAATTTACAATGCCGTTGATTTTCGGCGTCACTATGCTGATGGCCGCATGGGGTCTAATCCTGATTTGGCTACGCCTGAACACGGTCAGAGGCTTTATGAGGCGGCGGTTAAAGATTTGAGCAATGAGTATTTAAAGTTTTTAGCTTAGCGCTGCGCTACGCGCCCAGAACGATGCCTGAGATAAAGGCCCGATGCACCGCCGATGACTGCGATCGCAGATAAAATATGCACCAGATTGAACGGCGTCTCGGGGAAAAACCAGGAGTCGGTGCGCAAAAACTCGATAAAAAATCGGCCCAGGGGGTACCAAATACAGTACATCAGGGCAATGTCGCCGTCCTTGAGCTGCTTAGCATAGCGGCGCGACAGCCAAAATAGCACCCCAAAGCCCAGCAGGTTCCACAGCGACTCGTAGAGAAACAGGGGATGAAATCGGATAGAGTCCGGGTAGACGCCCAAGTCGCGGTAGGGGCCAATCCGATGGGCTGGATCAATCTTCAAGCCCCAGGGCAAATCGGTGGGTGGGCCGTAGAGTTCCTGGTTGATGAAGTTGCCCCAGCGTCCGATCGCCTGAGCTAAAGGCAGGGGCAGGGCGATCGCGTCTAAATATCTCAGCAGCGGTAGCTGCCGAATGCGGGTATAGAGCCATAGAGCAATGCCACCAAAAATAAACGCGCCAAAGATATGAATACCGCCGCCCCAGATTTGCAAAATCTTAATTGGGTTGGCTAGGTAGTAGCCCAGCCCCTCAGCGGTACGCGGTGACTGAATAAAAACATAATAAAGCCGCGCCCCAATGAACCCTGGAATCAGCACCCAGATCAGCATATCCCAGAATTTGTCAGCATCCTCTCCCTGCCGCTCTAGACGGTTGCTGGCAATCATGGTGGCCGCAAAAATTGCCGTGATCATTAGCAGGCCATACCAGCGCAGGGCAAAAGGGCCAAGCTCAAAAATGATCGGATCTACAGAGGGATACATGGATCAGCCGCGATAAGGTCAATTGCTTTACCAGTATGGCGCACAAGCAAGGTAACAGGCGCGATCGCCCAACCTGAGGCTATTCACCTGTGACCGATAGCCGATCGACCCAAATTCGAGGACAGATCCCACCCGGCGTCACTTCAACCTCAGGTTCCACATGCACAATCGACTTCAGCAGAGCGCTAAAATCTCCTGCCACTGTTGCTGATTCAACACTGATCTTTTTGCCCTGATTGATCAGCCAGCCATCAAACGGCAGCGAGAAAGAACCCTGTAGCGAGTTCACCCCCGCATGTAACGCCTGCAAGTCATCAATTAAAATCACGTTTTCAGCCGTTTCTAAGCTGAAGGCTGGATCGGTAGACTCGCCAGGTAATACATGGTAGAAGTGAGGCCCAATGCTCACCTTAGCGCCAATATCGGCATGTCCGGTGGGTTCTGTGTTCAAGCGCTTGGCGGTGCCAGCACTGTGGAGGAAATGAGTCAAAACTCCCTGCTCAATCAGCGAGATCCGACGAGTGGGTGTGCCCTCGCCGTCAAAGGTTTCTGCAGAGATATTTTCAGGATGCAGGGCGTCATCATAAACCGAAAGCAGCGGTGAGGCAATTTGAGTACCCAGGGAGTCAGGAGTAGAAAGGCTGCGCTTGTCTAGAATGCTTTGAGCGTTATAGATATTTGAGAATGCGCCCAGCAGGCTCAAGAAAGCCTCGGCTGAGAAAACTACCCGGTATTTGCCAGAGCCGACTTTGTCGTAGTTGAGGTGGCTGATGGTTTTCTCGGCTGCTTCGCTCAGGCAGCCCTCAATGTCTAGCTCTGCCAGACTGTAATTTACTCGCATTGCCCCTGCAGAGCGAGGCTTGCGGTCTGTCTGCTCGGTTTTGCTGTAAAGGTAGAGCGAGGCATAAGTACGGCCCTCGTTACGCAGTGCCCCGTCACTGTTGAGATAAAAGCGATCGACATCGCGCTGAGCCAAACCGTTGTAGGGTACGCTGGCGATCGCCTCATGGGCTGACAAAAGCCGTTTTTCTACCGCAATTAGCTGCTCAATCAGGTCAGATACAGGCGCTGGCGATCGCTTCTCTAGCGTAACCTCAGCAGTCTGAGCCGTCGCTTCAGGGCTAAAGTCAGGGATGTGTTCTTTCGCGCCAAAGGTGCTGGCTTCCTGAGCCGTCTTTAGGGCTAGCTCGATACCGTCAGGATCAACGTCGGTTGTCGTAGTCACTCCCAGCAGATTGTCGTCATTCCAAACGCGGACAATCACGCTGGAGCGGTTGGAGGCTTTCACCTGCTTAGGCTCGCCGCGATCAACCTGAACGCTGGTTTCGTCAACCGAGGAGCCGTAGATGTCGTACTTGCGAATCCCCAGCTTGCTAGCTGTTGATTCAGCGTAGTCAGCAATATCTTGAACAGTAGGCATAAGAGTATAAAAAGTTTGAGCGTTTAATCTAACTAACTTAGCGACCGCCCACGGTAATAGAATCAACCTTGATATGGGGCTGACCCACCGTGACATAGATGCTGCCGCTCACGGAACCGCAAAAGCCAGCCGCTAGCCCCAAATCGTCAGAGAACATCGAAATTTTGTTCATGATTTCGGTAGCTTCGCCAATTAGGGTGGCTCCTTTAAGGGGCTTAGTAACTTTGCCGTTCTCGATCAGATAGGCTTCGTCTACGCCAAAGTTAAACTGCCCGGTAGGGCCAACGCTGCCTCCCCCCATTTTCTTGCAGTAAATACCTTTGTCAATCGAAGCAAAGATCTGGTCAATTGAAAAATCCCCTGGGGCCAGATAGGTATTGCGCATTCGAGAGGCGGCCGCGTAGGTATAGCTCTGCCTGCGGCCGCTGCCTGTGCGGGGATGCCCCGTGCGAATAGAACCAGCACGATCGGCTAGGAAGTTCTTCAAGATGCCGTTTTCAATCAGCAGCGTGCGCTGAGCGGGCATGCCCTCATCGTCCATGTCAATGGTGCCAAACTCATCAGGAGAAAGCCCTTCGTCCCAGGCAGTAAGATTTTCATGAGCAATCTTTTCGCCTTTCTTATCGATAAAGGGGGTCGTGCCGCGCTCGATTTGAGTAGTTTCGAGCAGGTGACCACAGGCTTCGTGAAAAATGACGCCGCCAAACTGGTTTGCCATTACGACCGGATAAGAGCCTGATTCAACATAGTCAGCGTAGAGCATCTGACCTGCCGCTTCGGCCACTTCGCTGGCGGTAGTTTCGTAGTCCCAATTTCTTAAAAAAGCCGGATTGCTCGTGTCGCCTACCCGCTGCCCAATGGAAGTACGATGCTCCCCGTCAGCGCAGAGGAGACTGTAGCCAACTGACTGAGTCAGTCGAATATCACGGGCAAAAGTACCGTCGCTGGCAGCCACCAAAACTTCCTGCCAGTCTCGGAAGTAAGCTGCGCGTCGAGCCTGTACGTGACTCGCCTTTTTCTCTAGCGTACCGTTGGCCAGCAGCAAAACATCTCCCATTTCCTGCATAGAACTGCAATTGGCCAGCCAGCCTTCTTTTTGGCGAGTGGCGGCGTAGTCCCGCAGGATCTCTAGGTTGACGATAGGGACATGAGCATTAGCGCTGGGCAGATTTAGCCCCAAGATAGACAAGCCTTTTTCTAAAGCGGCTTTGAGTCCTCTAAAAGAGAGGTCATTGGTGCTAACGTAGCAGTCTCCTTTGCCTAGAAAAACCCGCACACCAGCTCCTGTCAGCAGCCGAGGAGAAATGCTGGTGATGCTATCACCTTCAGCTAGGCAGCTAATGTAGCTGCTGCGCTCTAAAAAGAATTCAATAAAGTCAGCCCCAGCGGCCCTGCCAAATCCCAGCAGTGTAGAGAGTAAGTCTTCCCAGCTTTGATCAAAGCGATCGCGGGTGGCCCCGTATTGCAGCGAGGGAATTTCTTGAGTCCGTAGAAAGGGGCGAGGCGGAGTAGCAAGGGTCATGCAGACAGTATCCTTGGGCGAACGACCACGGTAGTCTTATTGATATGCTTCAGTCTAACAAACTCCAGTAGCTGAACTAAGCCAGCTGAGTCACTAGGGTAGGCTCAGAATCTTTTCACTCAGCCCTCATCAGACTCTTAGAGACGCAGCCGCTTTTAGCCGGAATCCGTCGAGCAGACTTAGTAGGATGAGACAGAGTTCTGGCAATTCGGCATGTCTGGCATTTTACAATCTTCTTTGGGCCTGCTGAAGTCGCGTCTTTCACGCCGCATTGTCTCAAGTGTTTTTCTCAGTATTGTGCTGATTGAAGGCATTATTTTTGTGCCCTCTTATTTTCGCCGCCAGCAGGAAAAGCTAAAAGACCTAGAGCAGGTTTCGACCGAGGTTCTGTTTACAGTAAAGAGCAATCTGATGGCGGGCATGGCTTCACAAAAGCTGCTGGTCTCAGCTCAGTCTAGAGTTAAGCCTGATTCTGTTATTATGGGCGCGGCTCTGTATCAGACCAACGGAGATTTGATTGATGCCTTTGGCGAAACGCCAGAACTGACGGCAGAAGCGCTTAGAACCCAGGTGGTCTGGCGCAGGCTGCAAGAACAGGGCGATCGCTACGATGTCGCCTGGCCCGCTCAGAACTTTCAAAATCAGTTTGTCTTTGTGGTGCGCCTAGATGCAACCGGAGTCAAGCGGTCTTTGAGACAGTATGTCCTGGCTATCAGTGCATTGGTAATCATCATTTCTATTTTTGTCACCCTGGTCACCGTAATTGTGCTGGAGCGGATTTTGATCGTGCCGATCTTGTACCTGCGCGATGATTTGCTGATAGCAGGTGAAGCGGTGAGTCAAGAGCAACCTCCTGATTTTTACACCTCAATGACCCAGCGCCGGGATGAGCTAGGAGAAGTTTCTCAGGCTTTTAGTGCTATGTTTCAGCGGATTCGCCAAGAAATTCAGGAGCGCAAACAGGCGGAAGCGGCTTTGCGGGTAGAGCAGGAAAAGTCTGAGCGTTTGCTACTAAATATTTTGCCTGCCCCGATCGCTGAGCAGCTTAAGCAAGAACCTGGTGTGATTGCGTCTCGATTTAAGGAAGTCACCATTTTGTTTGCTGACATTGTGGACTTTACCGGACTCTCTCGCCAGGTTTCGGCTCATCGACTGGTGTGCTTGCTAAATGATATTTTTTCTTGCTTTGATAGTCTGACTGAAAGCCACGGCCTGGAAAAAATCAAGACCATTGGAGATGCCTACATGGTAGCGGGAGGACTGCCTTACCCTCAGATTGATCACGCTGAGGCAGTGATGGCAATGGCGATCGCTATGCAGCAGGCTCTCAAAGAATTTCAGCGCCCCGACGGTGAGACTTTTCACAGCCGTATTGGTATCAACACCGGGCCGGTTGTTGCCGGTGTGATCGGAATTAAAAAGTTCAGCTACGACCTTTGGGGAGACACCGTCAATGTCGCTAGCCGCATGGAATCTCAGGGAGTTAGAGATCGCATTCAGGTAAGCGAAACAACCTATCAGCACCTCAAGCATCAGTATGACTTTGAGAGTCGCGGCCCAATTCAAATCAAAGGCCGTGGCAATATGAAAACCTATCTCTACTAGTGCTGGCTATGCGTCTTCGTTAGCGCGAAGTCTCTGCCAAAAATGGGGCCTAGGCTGTATCGGCATCGCTAAGTTGAGCGTAGTGTGAAAATCTTCTTGAACTTTATGCGTTAGACGATTAGATACCTGGCGAACAATCTGATTCAGCACGCGATCGCCTGTCGCTTTCACCATTGAGCGGGGTAAAGCCTGAATAAAGCGAGGAAACTGTACATCAACCAGCAGCTTAAGCTCCCACTTTACCTGAGTAGACGGAGACGGTGTAGCTGTGGCTGCTTCCTCTCCGCCAGCTAGGTGCATAGCTGCCTGGAAATCAACGCTGTAGCCCTGCGGCTCATATCCAGGAATAGGGATTGTTTGAATCCGGTAGACCTGGCCCTCTTCAGGTAGAAGATGCAGACCAATCTTGGGTTCGACTTCGTAGTCCAAAGCCCCAAAGCGGCCTACCGTAAGGGCATAGCCGTTGCTTCCGAGCATATCTGCCTGCATGGGATGGGCGCAGCGCCGAAACCAACCCTGATGCGCAGCGAAGTATTGGGTCACTGTCTCAACGTCAGCACACATCAGCATGTGTCCTACGTAGTGGCCTTGAAACTGGATAGGGGCCGAGTTTTTCAGAACCTTATCCTCTCCAGCTGGGTCAGTACGATCCATGAGTCCCGATACCGCATCGAGAATCGGATCAGGAAATTCAGGAGAATGACGTTTTGTAGAAGGGGACTGCATAGATGCTACAACAGGTTGCTTATGCTTGTAAAACTAGGCAGATGACGCATAGGAACTCTTGCTTATTTAGCTTAGCTTTTGCAATTTTATGCTGAGATGCTGAGAAAGTACTCAAAAAAGCCAGTCAAAAAAATCGCATCGCCACTGCCAGCCCAGCATAGCTTAAGAAAAATTCGAGCTACCATCGTTGATACACTGAGAAATCAAAACTTGTAGCTTTATTAATGAATTTTATTGGCATTTGGGCGTTTGGCCACAATTTAGTGTAAGCCTCTGTCTTGCCGCAGCAAATCTTTAGCTTCAAGAGATGCAGCCAGAGCTACACTTCTGACTTCTGATTGAAGATTTTGGGCACCTCTTCAGGTTTACTGAAAAGAGGATAGGTTCAGTAATGTTTTTGGAGGCGAGTAGCTATGAAAGTTTTGGTTGCAGGTGCTACTGGAGAAACGGGCAAGCGGATTGTTCAAACGCTGAGCGATCGCCAAATTGCTGTAAAAGCACTGGTTCGTGACGCTGATAAAGCCAAACGGATGCTGCCGACTGGGGTTGAAGTTGTTGTTGGCGACGTCCTTGACCCTGAAACGCTGCGCTCAGCTCTACAGGACTGTACCGCCATTGTTTGTGCAACGGGAGCCAGCCCCAGCCTGGATCCAACAGGGCCTTACAAAGTAGATTACGAGGGCACTAAAAACCTGATTGATGTGGCAAAATCCCAGGGCATTGAGCGATTTGTCATTGTGTCTTCTCTCTGTGTCTCTAAATTCCTGCATCCGCTCAATCTATTTTGGCTGGTGCTGTACTGGAAAAAGCAGGCTGAGGAATATCTGCAAAAGAGCGGTTTGATCTACACCATCGTGCGACCGGGTGGACTGCGCAATGAAGACGACAGTCGCCCTCTGGTGATGCAGTCAGCCGATACTCTTTACGAGGGCAACATCCCCCGTCAAAAGGTGGCTGAGGTCTGTGTAGAAGCTCTGTTTCAGCCGGAGGCCGATAACAAAATTGTTGAAATTGTGGCAGAGGAGTCTGCAGAGCCGCGATCGCTTGATCGGCTGTTTGCTAGCGTAGCTTAGGGTTTTGCAGCAAACAAGTTAGAGGTGAGACGGTTGAAACCGTCACTACGAACTTAAAAATTGCTGATGCCAGCATTCTAGGGCAGGGGCAAAGCCTCAAAAGAACCAGCCGTAGCTATGGAGTCCTTTGCCTAAGATGTTGACGCCTAGGTAGCAAATCCAAACCACTACAAAGCCGGATGCCGCTAAAATTGCAGGGCGTCTGCCCTGCCATCCTTTGGTGATGCGAGAGTGGAGGTAGGCCGCAAACACCAGCCAGGTAATCAGCGCCCATGTCTCTTTGGGATCCCAGCTCCAGTATGATCCCCAGGCTTCATTGGCCCATACAGCTCCGGCAATAATGCCAATCGTCAGCAGCGGAAACCCTAAACCAATGATGCGGTAGCTAATATTATCGAGTGTATCGGCTAGGGTCAGACGCTGGGGTGACAGGGGCGGGTGCGCTTCACTTTGTACCTTGGGTTTTTCTAAAACAGCAGTTCCTACCCCCGCAGCCTCCAAGGCTACTGCCTGACTGGCCGGGATTGTTTCAGAACTGATTTCACTCGTCCGCTTAAGCTGATACTGGCCTTGACGAAAACCGCCTGTTCCTACAGAACTGCCTTTCAGGGTAACGGACTGTCCGCGAGTCACGATTAAAAACGCCACCGCCAGTAAAGCTCCCACTAGCAGAGCCGCGTAGCTCAGCAGCATGACGCTGACGTGCATCATCAGCCAGTTAGACTTGAGCGCAGGGACTAAGGGTTCAGAAACCTGCATCTGGTCTGGCAGAGAGAGAGTGGCGAAAGCTGCTATACCCATCGCTACAGGCGCAGTGATAGCACCCACTAGGCGGCTACCGCTTAAGCTCTCAGCCACTAAGTGCATAGCGGTAATGCCCCAGGCTAAGAAAAAGAGCGATTCATATAGATTGCTCAGGGGAAAATAGCCTGCTTCAATCCAGCGAGCACTCAGCAAAGCTGCCATACAGAGGTTGGCGATCGCCATGCCTGAACGACCCGTACCTGCTAAAAAAGGAACACCGGGAAAGGCTACCCCACCCCAGTAGATCAGCATTGTGATAAACAGAATGGCAAAAGAGGCGTTATCTAACCAGCCCTGTAGAGTAACCAGATCCATGAGCACTTTGTTGAGTTTCAGTATGTCTATTATGCTACTGATGAGCTGAACTCGTTAGCCAACTGCTCTTATTCTTCACTTTTGGCTGGCGTAGATGACTCTGTCTGAGGAGAGCTAGGCACCTCATCAGGCGCTGATAGAGCACCGGGACGATTACCTTTAGCGAGTGTCACATAAACGTCGTAGAGAATGCTGCGCGAGTCTTGAACTGCAGCCGTGACGCCAATCGTGTGAATTGCTTTGAGGATAGCGGGTTCCTGAGCGTTAGGGGCTGGCAGCAGGCTTTGCTGCAGGTTGCTAGCCTGCTGTAAGTCTAGAAAGAATTCTCCGTTATGAGTCTTTAGGCGAGTCGAGACAACTTTTTGAAAGGCGCTGGTTTCAGCAAGGCTTTTGGACTGGCTGACAAGAGCTTCGGTAGCGCCTTTACCGGTACTGAGAAAAGCAGTATGGCCATCAATCCAGCCGTGGGCAAACGTAATAGATTGAAAAGGAGACACCCAAAGAGTCACCGGCTTTCCATCTATTGCAGTAGACTTTACCTGAAAGCGATAGCGATCGGCCACGACCTGATCAAGCTGGGCTAAGGTGGCTTCGGCAGCCGTGCGATCGCTGACCTCTACTAGAAAGACAAAATCAATCGGGAAAATAGCGGGTTCGCCAGCGGCAGCGCTAGGCATCGCTGCCAGAGCAAATTCGCCTGCCATCCAGGGCATCAAATCAGCTTCTATATCTAAGCCTGATATTGTTTTAATCCCCACGCTTAAGTTATTCGGATCAAAGGGCAATAATGATCCCGCTGTTGCGCCTTGAGCATAGTCTTGCCAAAAATTTTGTAGGTTGCCACCAGAAGCCATTACCAGCGTTTCTGCAGGCAGGCGACGGGGCATTTCTATGGCTTCGTTGCTTACGGTATAGGTGCGATCGCTGCCAGGAGCTAGCCAGCTCAGGCTACTCATATGTAAGCCCTCTGAGGTGACTTCTACTGTGCCCACCAGCCCCTGACTTGCCTGAAAAAACGGCAGGTTGCCAATTAGAATAGGCGGCTGGCTGTTGGCGGCTATGGCGGCGCTCAGGGTAGGTAAATTTGCGTAAAATTTGGCAAACGTTTGCGAGTTAGCAACTTCTGTGAAAGCCTGTCCATATTTTGGTAGCTGAGCTATTGACTCTCCGCCCTTAAAGGTATCAATTGCAGTTTCGGCGGCGGCGGCGGTGGTTGCGATCGCAATAAATTCTTTACCCAGAACAGCCGTCCACAGGCGATCGCCGTCCGCCCCCTGCATCTGCCTCACCTCAACCCCTCGATACTCATTCACAGCGATTGTCTGGATTTTAGCTGACGGGGCAGTTTCGGTGGCCGCTGCTGATTCGGTTGACGGGGTAGAAGCACTTGGGTCGGACAGGTCAGATCTACCGAGAATTTCCTGAGCTTTGATTGAATCGGCAATTGGCAGGACGGCGATTAGAGGTTGTTGCAGATTGAAGTTATCCTCAGAGAGGGCACTATCTGGAGCATTCTCTGAAGACGGGGCGCTGCCTGAATCATCGATTTCCGGCTGAGGCAGCAGAGCAAATGTAATCTCATCGGCCACCCAGGGGGCAATATCGCTCTGAAAAGAATAGCCCTGGCTGGTTAACAGGCGATCGCGCCAGCGGACTAAAGTTTGATCAAGTTGGGCCTGGGTTTCAGGCGTGCCTAGCTGTCGCAGCCGCAGCCACTGGCGCTCATCAGTGCTAACGCTCACGACCAGGGTGGCCTCGTCTGGAATTAGCTTACTCCCGGCGGGTAAGCCCGCTGATAGCCCAGCGCGGCGCGACCAAACCCAGTAGGCCGTGGCTCCGCCCCCAATTAGCAACAGGGCAGTTCCAACCGTTAGCAGTAGGGGGGGCTTTTTCATCGCGGCAGCTTTAACAGATGGCCTTGCCAATCTAGCAAACTGCTAGAAAAACCGCCTGCTACCTACAAACAGATAAAAGTTTTTTTGGCAATGCTCATCAACTGAGAGGCACCTAAACGTCACGATCTGAAACATGAGCCGGGCCAGCAGAACGCTATGCTAAGCCTGAATAAGCTTTGCAACTCTCTGCAAACTTGCTGAAATATTGCTCAGGTAGCATGACCACACAGACTGTTCAACCTCCTGATAAAAAACTTTGGCTAGCGGCGCTTAAGCCACCCATGTATAGCGTGGCCGTGATGCCTATCTGCATCGGCACAGCGGTAGCCTTTTTTGAAACTCAGGCGTTCCACGCGGGTATATTTGCTCTCTTCTTACTGTCTGCAATCTTGATTTTGGCCTGGGAAAATCTCAGCAATGATGTGTTTGATTCAGACACAGGCATTGATTTAAACAAGGCGCATTCGGTTGTAAACCTGACCCGCAGTCGATCGCTGGTGTTCTGGCTAAGCAATTTTGTGCTGGCGTTGGGAATTTTGGGTATCGTAGCGATCGCCCTGTGGCAACAAGATTTCACGGTTTTGGGGTTAATCCTGCTCTGCTGTTTGCTGGGATATCTCTATCAGGGGCCGCCGTTTCGCTGGGGCTATCAGGGTTTAGGCGAAATTCTCTGTTTTTTCAGCTTTGGGCCGTTGGCGGTAAGCGCTGCTTACTATGCTCAGGCGCAAACGTGGTCTATAACGGGGCTGGCAGCTTCGGTAATCGTCGGCATCACCACTTCGCTGGTACTATTTTGCTCTCACTTTCATCAGCTAGACGATGATCTAGCCGCAGGGAAGCGATCGCCAATTGTGCGGCTCGGCACCTGGAGCGGGGCACTGCTGCTGCCGTGGATTGGTAGCAGCGTGTTTGTCATTACGGCTGCGTTTATAGTCCTAGATTTTTTTCCAGTCTGGACGCTGCTGGTGTTTGCTAGCTTACCGCCTGTCGTCAGACTGTCTCAGCATGTACGGCGCTATCACGATTGGCCTGAGCAGGTTCAGAACGCCAAATTTGTAGCGATCGCCTTTCATTTCTGGAGCGGCCTGCTGCTGTGTCTGGGCTTTTTGATTCCCCATGCCCTACCACTTTGAGTTTCGTCCCTATCGCCGTCGCTTCCAGCAGCCCTTAAAAACTCGTTACGGTAGCTGGGCCGTTCGTGAAGGAATTTTGCTGCGGCTGACGGCAGATAGAGTCAGCTATGGAGAAATTGCGCCCCTGCCCTGGTTTGGCACCGAAACGCTGCAGCAAGCTTTGGATTACTGCCATCAGCAGCCAGACACGCTGACGACCGAGGCGATCGCCGCGATTTCCCCTAAATTACCTGCCTGTCAGTTTGGCTTTGAGTCAGCAGTTGCCTTCTCAGCTCAGAACTTAACAGCGGAGTTTGCATCAGAGACCTGTGCTTTGCTACCGACAGGGACGGCGGCTCTAGCGGCTTGGCAACCCCTCTGGCAGGCCGGACACCGCACTTTTAAGTGGAAAATTGGGGCGGCTGCAATGACCCAAGACCTGGACAATTTAGAAAAGCTAAGGCGAGCTTTGCCCCACGAGGCCAAGCTGCGAATAGATGCCAATGGGGGCTGTACGCTTGAGCAGGCCAAAACCTGGCTTCAGGTCTGCGATCGCCTGGGTATTGAGTTTTTAGAACAGCCTTTGCCGCCGCATCAGTTTGAGCAGATGCAGCAGCTTAGCGATCGCTACGAAACCCCAATTGCCCTAGATGAGTCGGTGGCAACACTCAAGGATCTCAAAACTTATGCCCAAGCATGGTCGGGACTTTTTGTTGTAAAGGCAGCGATCGCCGGTTTTCCGTCTCAGCTTTACCAGTTTTGTCAGCCCTACCGCGATCGCCTGATATTCTCATCCGTCTTTGAAACTCCCGTTGCCCGCCAGGCAATTTTAACCCTAATTCATCGGCTGTATGGAACCGCCACAGTTCCCTACGCGCTGGGACTAGGCACCCAGCAGTGGTTTAATGATTCCCTAGAAACCAACTTTGAGCAGCTATGGCAGAGTCTTTGAGTCCGGCAGCATTGCTCAAGCGCCGCTGGGGTGAGGACTGGCTGCTTGGGGCTGAGAGCCAGCAATTTTGGCAGGTGGTTACCGCGCGATCGCGGCAGCTTACTCAGCTCCAGCCGTCAGTGCCGCAGGTTTTGCTGATAGAGGCCGATCCGGTTTTATTCCTGGCAGGCTTTATCGCTGCCTGTGGTCACAGGGCGGTTTTATTTTTAGGCGATCCCAACTGGCAGGCGCAGGAGTGGTCACAGGTGGCGCAGCAGGTTTCGCCTGATCTAATCTGGGGAAGTGCCCCTGTGAGCTGCCGGTCAGCACCGCTGGCTACAACCACGGCGGTACCACCCGTCATCTGTATTCCGACGGGCGGCTCGTCCGGGCAAATTAAGTTTGCCGTGCATACGTGGAAGACTCTACTAGCTGCCGTTGAGGGCTTTCAGCAACACTTTCAAATAGTGACAGTTAATGCCTACTGCACTCTGCCCCTGCATCACGTCAGCGGGCTGATGCAGGCGCTCAGGACGTTTGTTTCGGGTGGCAAACTGGTGCTTCAGGCTTTTAAGCAGCTAGAGCAGGGCTGCTTAATGCTGACAAATCCTGAAAACTTCTTTATTTCTCTGGTGCCGACTCAGCTCCAGCGGCTGCTGCACCCAGGCTTAGCAAACTGGCTATCGCGCTTTCAGGCCGTTTTGCTGGGTGGTGCCCCTGCTTGGCCTGAGCTGCTAGCCCAGGCCAAGCAGTATCAGACACCGCTGGCCTTGACCTACGGCATGACAGAAACAGCGGCTCAGATTACCACTTTGCTGCCCCAAGAATTTCTAGCGGGTAACCACAGCAGCGGTCGCCCCCTGCCCCACGCTCAAGTCAAAATTTTAGCCCCCTCTGGAGAGTCTTTGTCTGCGGGTCAGATTGGGCAGGTGACGATTCAGGTGCGATCGCTTTGTTTAGGCTATTACGCTAGTCCATCTGTGCAACTGAGTCACACCCCTGCTTTTCAGCCCGACGATTTGGGTTGGCTCGACGCTGAAGGCTACCTGCACATTGTTGGCCGTCAGAGCCAAAAGATTATCACAGGGGGGGAAAACGTCTTTCCTGAGGAAGTAGAAGCTGCAATTCGCCAAACAGGATGGGTGCAGGATGTCTGCGTGGTTGGCCTTGCGGATCGCCACTGGGGACAGGTGGTAACAGCCGTTTACGTTCCTACCAAAACCGAGATTACAGGCAAAAAATTAGAGCAGCGATCGCGCCTCTGCTCAGTGCTTACAAGCATCCTAAACGCTGGGTAGCGATGGCTGAGCTACCTCGCAACTCCCAGGGCAAGATCAGCCGACGGGAGATAGAAAAAGTGGCGATCGCCCATCAGTTAATAATTCTACAATCTGAAGCATGACCTTAAAGACTGGCAGCTCAAACAGTGAAGCTATCGCCGCGTGGCTACTGCTAGCGCCTGCCCTAATGCTGCTGGGCATTTTTGTGATCTGGCCGATCGCTTATTTGTTTTATCTGAGCTTTACCACGGGCAGTTTCACTCGCACGGGTATTCACTGGCATGGCTGGCAAAACTATCAGCGATTGCTAATCGATCCTGACTTCTGGCAGGTGCTGGCCAATACAGCCTACTTCACGATCGCTACGGTCATTCCCAGCCTGGTTTTACCCTTGGGGCTAGCAGTTTTGCTCAACCAGGCGATCGCCCTGCGGGGGCTGCTGCGAACATCTTATTTTATCCCCTCGATTACATCCCTGGTAGCTGTGGGCTTGGGGTTTCGCTGGCTATTTCAGCCGGATGGCCCGGTGAACGAGTGGCTGCTGAGTCTAGGAATCGCCCCTGTGCCCTGGTTGAGCAGTCCGGTTTGGGCAATGCCAGTTTTAATTTTGCTGAGCTTCTGGAAACAAATTGGCTTTAATATGGTGGTTTTTCTAGCTGGACTACAGGCAATTCCGACAACGCGCTATGAAGCGGCTGAACTAGATGGCGCTGGCACCTGGCAGAAGTTTTGGCATATCACGCTGCCGGGACTGCGACCCACCCTAATTTTTGCGACGGTAACCACGGTAATTTTTACCTTACGCAGCTTTGAGCAGGTATATGTGATTACCGGCGGTGGGCCGCTCAACTCTACTAATATTCTGGTTTACTACATCTATGAGCAGGCGTTTGCTCAGTTTGATTTAGGCTACGCAGCGGCGGCAGCGACTATTTTAATGGCGATCGCCTTACTTTTAGTCTATGTTCAAATGCGGACGTGGGATAAAGAAACTTCATAGTTTTCTCGACAGGCTGGTCATTTTTGCGGATAAGCGGGAATAGTGAGCTTGTATAGCTGGCGGTATTATTGCGGTATTGCTGTGCCCCAGGGTGCCGTTTTGCTTTTTTCCTAAGTTGGCATTCATTCGCTGCATATGAGTCCTCAACCCTCTACTGACCTAGCTCTCGACAGTTCAAAAGACGATCATCTCCTACCTCAAAGGCCAGCGGCGATAGATTTGTCCGGTGAATCAGAGTATCTGCTGGGAGCGATCGCCCGAGAAGCCTTTGAAAGCGAGAGCATTGAAGAATTTTTGCAGGGGATTGCTGCCATATTGCAGTCAGGTTTAGGCGTCGATCGCGTGCTTGTCTATCCCTACGAGCAGGCCCAGCAGAGTCCGGCGATCGCTGAGGCTATGACCTTGGCGCTGCCCCAGCTACAGGCATTTTCTCTCACCGAATTGGGGCTGGCCGCCTCAGCTCTAGCTGCCTGGCGTGAGCAAACAAGTCAGGTTCTACTGCCTGACTTACCCGATCTGGCAATCGCTGGCCCCTCACCGCAGCCGTCAACAAATTTTATTATGCCGCTGCAGATTGCCGCTCAGCCTTGGGGCACAATCATTCTTCAAAGTGACTCTCAAAAGCTCCTACCGCCTGAGTTTTTACCCGGGCTAGATTCGCTAGCGATCGCCATTAGCCAGATGTTGCAGTGCTTACAAGCCCACTATCAAATGCAAGCCCGCAATCAGGCTTTAGTAGCTGAGGTGCAGCAGCGCACAGCCCAGCTCCAGACCGTTTTGGACTTTGAAGCCACGCTCAAGCGGATTACCGACCGAGTGCGCGACAGCCTAGATGAAAAGCAAATTTTGCAAAATGCGGTCAAAGAGCTAACTGAAGCGCTCGGCATCAAAGGCTCTAACACGGCCCTATACGACTTAGAGCAGGGCACCTCAACTATCTACTACGAGTACACAACATCGCTATCTTCATCTCAAGGGCGCGTGTCTCAGATGGAAGCCTTTCCCGAGGTTTACCATCAGCTATTAGAAGGCCAATATTTTCAGTTTTGCTCAATTACCCCCAATCCAGTGCGGGGACGAGTCGCCATGTTTGCCTGTCCAATTCTGGACGATCGCGGTGTTTTGGGTGATCTCTGGCTGATCAACGACAAAGACTATGGCTTCAACGAGGTTGACATTCGCCTCGTACAGCAGGTGGCAAACCAGTGCGCGATCGCCATTCGGCAGGCCCGACTTTATCAAGCAGCCCAGTCACAGGTCGAAGAGCTAGAGCGCCTCAATACGCTTAAAGACGATTTCCTCAGCACGGTTTCTCACGAGTTAAGAACGCCTGTAACCAGTATGCGAGTAGCGCTACAGCTTTTGGGGGTAACCCTCAATCAGGAGCTTGACTTAGAAAGCGAACTGCAAAAACCCAAGCCTGAGCAAGGGCGAATCGCCCGCTATTATCAAATTTTGCAGGAAGAGTGTGAGCGCGAAATTAGACTGATCAACGATCTGCTCGACCTGCAGCGGCTCGATGTTGGCAACCATCCCATTTATCCGCGCCCGATTCAGCTGCAAAGCTGGCTGCCTAGAATTTTTGATAGCTTTCAGGCCCGGGCTAAAAGTCGGCAGCAGCAGCTTGAACTACAGGTGCCAGCATCAATGGAGAAAATTGTTTCAGACGAGGCCAGCTTAGAGCGCGTTGTGGCTGAGCTGCTGAATAATGCTTGCAAATACACGCCGCCAGGAGGCAATATCTGCCTGTCGGTTAAGCGCTCTAAGTCCGGCCAGATTCAGTTTTGTGTTGTCAACACGGGCGTCGAAATTCCGGCTGAAGAAATGCCGCGCATTTTTGATAAGTTTTACCGGGTGCCTAGCGCCGATCCCTGGAAGCAGGGAGGAACCGGGCTAGGACTGGCTCTGGTGCAAAAATTGCTCATGCATCTTCAGGGTAATATTCAGGCGACTAGCGGCAAGAACCAGACCTGCTTTACCTTTGAGTTGCCGATGGCGTTACGAAACTTTGGCTAGAGCTAATCTGACAGGGCGATCGCTACTATAGAGGTATCTGCTTTTGTCGTTGTTGAGCATAGGTTTAGCCCGATGGTATCTAAGCAAGCTGCTGCGCCTCTCTATCAGGGACAGTTCGGGCCATTTTCAATTACAGCCAGCGATCGTCAGGAAGTCATCGTCTACCGCAGTGCCCTAGCAGTAGCCGCGCTCTGTTTTACGGCTGGCAGCGCTTTAATTTTGCGGCAGGGTGCTCAGCCCTGGGTGCTCTACGGGCTGACGGCTCTGTTTAGCTGCTTCTGGCTGGCTCTGGGCGTTAGCTTGGCTACAATTCATATTTACCTGAAACCGCTGCATCAGGCCCTAAAAATATTCTGGCTGATTGGCGGCCTGTCGGCACTGGGGCTGGCGATCGCCTACCCGACGCCTTTACTGCTGACGCTCTATCAGCAGCCGCTGACTTTGTTTGGAGTCGGCTTCACCTTTGTAGCCCTGACCGGTATTTTTTTCAAGGAAGCTTTTTGCTTTGGGCGTTTAGAGACTCAGATACTCACGCCTATCGTACCTGCCTTGCTGCTTGGACATTTGAGCGGCTGGTTGCCGCTGACCTGGGAGCGCTGGCTGCTGCTGGCTTGGGCAGTTTTGTTTTTGGTTTTTGCCGGACGCAAAGCCTTTCAGCCAATTCCTGATGACATCGGCGATAAGAGCGTATTCGCCTATTTAGAAGAGCGTGAACAAGCCTCGTAGCAGGTTTCGTTTTGGACTCAATCCTGCTCCAGCCATAACTTCAGGCTCTACCTGGGCATAGTAAGGCAAGAAGCTCAGGTGGGGAACAAGGCAGGTGATTGAGGAAAAGGCGTATTGGTTAGCCTGGTCGGGCATTAGCGGTATTGGCCCGATCATGCTAAAGCGCATCTATGAGCATTTTGGCAGCTTGGCTACTGCCTGGGAAGCCCCTCCTGCAGATCTACAGCCTATAGAAGGCATCGGTCGGCAGCTAACTGAAGCTATTCTCACGCAGCGATCGCAGCTTTGCCCTGAAGCTTTACTCAACCAGCATTTAGAGCAAGGCGAAGAATTTGTAACGCCAGCGGAAGCTAACTATCCCAGCCTGCTGTTTGAAATTGTCGATCCGCCGCCTGTGCTGTACTACCGGGGACAGCTTCAAGCCGCGATCGCCGAGCTGCAAGGTTTGCCAGTGGCCGTTGTCGGTACCCGCCGCCCCTCAGAGTATGGCAAACGCTGGACGCGCAAGCTGACGCTGGGGCTGGTGCAGCAAGATTGCTCAATTATTTCGGGCTTAGCTGACGGCATTGATACGGTAGCTCATCAGCACTGCCTGGAGCAGCAGGGCATGACCGTAGCGGTCTTGGGCACCGGGGTGGATATAGCCTATCCTCTAGCCAATCGCAAACTCTACGAGCAGATCGCAGCCACAGGTCTATTGCTGAGTGAGCACCCTCTAGGGACAACGCCCCACCGCACTCATTTTCCCCGTCGTAACCGTATCATTGCGGGTCTTAGCCGCGCTGTGGTTGTCACAGAAGCCCCCCAGCGATCAGGGGCACTGATTACGGCTAGACTTGCAAATGAGTATGGCCGCGATGTCTATGTGCTGCCCTGCTCGCTGGATAATCCTCGCGGCTATGGTTGCCTGGAACTTATGAATCAGGGAGGACAGCCAATCCTGAGCGTTGATGCCCTGCTAATGCAGTTGGGTAAGATGCCGCCTGTATTTATAGAGGAGGCTAAGCCCATACCTCCTCTAGAGCCAACCCTAAACCAGGTGATGGCAAATGTCACTGCAGAACCGTCAACTTTAGATGACATTGTGCAGAACGCAGGGCTAGCTACTGGAACAGTTCTAGGTGCGCTGGTGCAGCTTGAACTGCTGGAGCTTGTGCGCATTCTCCCCGGTATGCACTATCAGCGTCGCTAGCAGCGGGTTTCTTCGCAATTCAGCAGCTGGCTAGCCTCGCCGCTGATAAAAAATTCGACCCGGAGGCTGCCAAACTCCAGCAGGTCACCGTGACGCAAACACCGCCGCTCTAAAGAATTAAGTCGATGACGGTTGACCCAGGTGCCGCGATCGCTGCCAACATCAGTAATATAAAATCCCTCACAGCAGGAAAAGCTAATAGCTGCGTGGCAGCGAGAAACTCCTGCACCATCTACTGTGACCGCACAGCTAGAACTACTGCCAACTAGCCAGCTAGAGCCTTTGGGGAGGACGGTAATAGCCTGAGCAGAGTTGAGATTGGTGACTACAAAAGTGGACTGCGGAACAACAATACCTTGCAGATAGAGGGCGGTAAGCTGGCAGGCAGCAGGGGCAGAAAGAATCGGATCGATAATTGCGTTTACCTGGTCGAGATCGTACCCGCAGTTGTGGAAGAGCGCATCGAGTAATACAGGATCTTGCTGAATGGAGGTTGAACCTTCGGGCGATAAATTTTGAGCAGACAGACGAGTCGAACCTGATGGGTAACGAGGTAACATAGGGTTTGATTAAAAGATGACACAGCTATTAGGGCAACTGCCGCAGTCGCCACCGTCGATTGCAAAAACGCCAATCAAGCACCCCGTTATTCTCCAGGCTAAACCGTCTGCAATAGCTTTGTATTCTCAAAGAGAGCGGGCAAATATCAAATCAGTCAGCAAAAGCTGCTGTGCTTTGTGCAAAATCTGTTGACCAAACTTTGCACATCAGGTTTTGTGGGCTGAGATAGGATTGCGATCGCCGCTGTCTCAAGTCAAACTGAGCTGTAGACAAACCCATCTGCTTCAAGCAGTCGAGTGCTGTCTGTCAGTATTTAGGCTGGGTTAATATTCATTAAACGAGTGTTTTTGGGGTATTGCAATCCGAGTCTGGAACGACTTTATAAAAGCTTTACGTGAAATCAGAATTGCGAACCAGCTGTTAATTTTTGGAGCGGGTTTGCAGGAGATCCTAGAAGGAGCGACAGGCTTTACCTTTAACGAAGCTGAGTTGAAAAATTTCCACCTCAGAGTTCTCAGAGTTTCCTGAAATCTGAGTCTATGCTGTACAGCGATAGTTCGCGGCTAGGGCAAGTTGTAGCTAGCGAGTCTTGACGAGTCGAGCCAGTCAGGAAATAGTGAGTCATATAATAACCCCCTTGATAAACAGCCATGACCGATCCAACAATGAGCTGCAGCCTCAGGGCGCTCTAGGCGATCGCCTTTGGAACT
>JAAUQI010000113.1 GCA_012032345.1 Leptolyngbyaceae cyanobacterium RM1_1_2
TAGATTTTGATCAGGCTGAAAATCTCAGCGCATCTTGAACCGACGATGCTGATGTTGATGAGGATTTTGCTGGGCTTTTGGGGCAGGTGATAGTTCTGACAACGAGGCCGAAATTAGCTCTGAGCTAGATACCCTGGATTTTGGCGCGATCGCTTCAGAAGCCTCTGCTACTGATAATGACCTGGATAGGCTCTCTGGCGATGAGTGGGCCTTGAGCGATCTCGAAGGCTGGCAGGAACCTGAAAGTGATCCGTCTGAGTTTGATAGCCTGTTAGATGATTCGCTGGATAGCTTAGATGAAACTGCATCTGGGCCAGACGTTCTTGATACACTAGCGCTAGACGATCTAGACGATCCAGACGATTTAACTCAGTCTGAAACTATCTCCACAGACTTAGACAGCTTGTTTGACGAACCTTTTGACTTAGAGGCTGATAGCACACCCACAGATTTATCAACTGCAGAAGAGCTAGAAGTCGATCTGTGGGATGTCCCAGCAGCTTCAGCTAGGGGCGAACTCGAAGAAATCACTGGACACGATGACGCAGACACCGAGCTATGGGCTGATCTAACAGCACCGGAGAATTCGGGCAGTCAAGACGACTGGCTTGAGGCTGAGCCTACAGAAACCTCTGGCTGGGCTAATGAAACTGACTTGTCTAGGGAACCCTTTGACTCAGACCTGCCAGAAACAGATCCTGACGATGATTTTGACCTAGCAGTGTCAGCAGATTCTACAGCGATCGCTGTAGCCGAGTCTATCTTTGATGCTGATGATGCGCTCGCCGCAGACCTGACAGCCGCTGCAGATGCAGACGGGCTTGAGGAGCCGGGTTTTGCAGCCGAAGTCGGTGGCGATACCGACAGTACAGACGATGCTGTTTTGTTTGAGGCTCAGTTTGAGCAAAACCAGATCGACACAGCAGAGGAGTCATTTGCAGATTTAGACTTTTTGCTAGAAGAGCCTGACAGTCAGCTAGAGCTAGATCAGACTCTGATAGCCGATATGACAGAAGCAGATCTGGACTCAGAAGACCTAGCTACCTCGATAACGCTTACAGAGCTGACCGACGGTTTACTAGAGCCGGCAGCAGAAATGTCTGTTGAGACGCAGGATGAAGCTGACTTTTCAGATCTAGAGGCCCTGTTAGATCTAGAAGATTCAGAAGATCCAGAAGATCCAGCCACAAGTGAGCCAAGAGCTGATACAGATAATGATGACTTCGACGATTTAGAGGCTCTTTTAGACGACTCAGCCGCAGAAGCCAGTCCCAATACTGCGGTCGGCCAGCCCCTGACTGAGATGACTGCATCAGATGCAGATGACTTTTCAGACTTAGAGGCGCTGCTAGATGTTGAAGCTGAGGTGTCTGCGCCTGCTCTTGCCACCCCAGAAACTTTATCTACAGCCGATTTTGAAGAAAATAGCAACGAGTTTGAGGACTTAGAGCGCCTTTTGGAGGAAGCCGACCAAACTCTAGGTGGCGGTACTTCTGCCAGTTCACGGTCTACCCCCCAGCGATCGCGGCGTCCTGCTAGACGGGGTGGCAGTGTCTTGGGCGATCAAACCATGCGGGTTTCGGTCAATCACTTAGACAATCTGAGTAATCTAGTCGGGGAGCTGGTTGTCAACCGCAATACTCTGGAACAAGATCAAGAACGGCTGCGACAGTTTTTGGACAACCTGATGTCTCAAGTACAGCAGCTCAACGATGTGGGCCAGCGGATACGGGATCTCTACGAGCGATCGCTGCTGGAAAGTTCCCTCATATCCAGCCGTCAGAGCTACCAAATGTCTGGCAACAGGCGATCGGAAGATAAATCCAGCCACTCTACTGGGGCCACTTTTGACGCTCTCGAAATGGATCGTTTCACTGGCTTTCATACGCTTTCCCAAGAGATGATTGAGCTGATTGTCCGGGTGCGTGAGTCGGCCTCTGACATCGGCTACACGATTGAGTCATCTGATCAGGTAACCCGCCAGTTCCGTCAGGTTACCACTCAGCTTCAAGAAGGCTTGAATAAGGCCCGCATGGTGCCCTTTGCTCAAACAGCCGATCGCCTGCCGCGTGCAGTCCGTGATATTTCAGTCAAGTGTGGCAAGGAAGCTCGCCTGGTAGTTGAGGGACGAGATACTCTAATCGACAAGATGATTTTGGAGCAGCTCTATGACCCGATGACTCACCTGGTCAATAATGCCATCACTCACGGCGTTGAACTGCCAGAAGTTCGCAGCGCTCAGGGCAAGCCGCCGGAGGGACAAATTACCGTCCGAGCTTTTTATCAGGGTAACCAAACCGTTATTTACGTAGCCGACGATGGGGCTGGTATTGATGCTGAGTTGGTCAAAAAGAAGGCTGTTCAAAAAGGTTTGATTTTGCCAGCTGAGGCTGGCCATCTTTCTATTCACGATGTTTATGAGCTGCTGTTTCACCCTGGATTTAGCACCCGCGATCAGGCCGATGATTTTGCCGGACGTGGGGTTGGCATGGACGTTGTGCGCACCTATCTGTCTCAAATTCGTGGCAACATCACAATTGATTCTGAGATAGGCAAAGGCACCAGTTTTACGATTCGCCTGCCGCTGACGCTGAGCATTTCAAAAGCGCTCACCTGCATCAGCAACCAAGCCCGGATTGCCTTCCCGATGGATGGGGTAGAAGATATGCTCGACATCCCCAAGGAGCGAGTCCAGGAAAACGATCAGGGCCAAACCTGCATTTTCTGGCGCGATACGCTGCTACCTTTCCAGCCGCTATCAGATCTGCTGCAGTTTAACCGCACCCTGGGCCGGGGTCGAATTTACGGCGGCAATCAAGATGATGAGGTCATTTCTATCGTGATTTTGCGCAGCGCCACTACCCACATTGCGCTGCAGGTTGACCAGGTAATTGGTGAACAAGAGATCGTGATCAAACAGCTTGAAGGCCCCGTCCCCAAGCCGATGGGAATTGCCGGGGCGACGGTCTTAGGCGATGGTCGGGTAATGCCGATTGCAGACGTTTTAGAACTGATCGATCTGTCGATGGGTCGGGTTCGCCGCGA
Source organism: Leptolyngbyaceae cyanobacterium RM1_1_2 (assembly GCA_012032345.1). Taxonomy (GTDB): domain Bacteria; phylum Cyanobacteriota; class Cyanobacteriia; order Phormidesmidales; family Phormidesmidaceae; genus Sphaerothrix. Next base: position 3,046 of record JAAUQI010000113.1, read on the forward strand.
ACCTAACGCTTCTCTCTGGGGACAGCTTGATGAAACGACGAGGAATGTGGCTGCAGAGCCGCCCAAGACTGAGCCTACCGTGCTGATTGTAGACGACTCGATTACTGTGCGTGAGCTGCTCTCTATGAGCTTTAACAAGGTGGGCTACCGGGTTGAACAGGCCCGCGATGGGCAAGAAGCCTGGGAAAAACTGCGCTCAGGTTTGCCCTGCGATTTGGTGTTCTGCGATATCGAGATGCCTCGAATGGACGGCCTAGAACTGCTATCTCGAATGCAGAAAGATCCCAGCCTTAGTGAGATTCCAATTGCCATGCTGACCTCTCGTGGGGCCGACAGGCATCGGCAGATGGCGGTTGATCTCGGTGCTAGCGGCTACTTCACCAAGCCGTATCTAGAAGAGGTGCTATTAGATGCAGCCCAGCGGATGCTCAATGGTGAAACTTTTGCCGGTGGCAGAAGCGATACCGTTTCTACTTAACCTCAGTTCGGATTAGGCACTTTGGCTCAACACGAAGTTCATTTGGAGCGACGGATTTTTGGGCTGATGACAGTAGGCAATAAACCTACAAAGGATGTAGGCAAAGCAGTCAACTAGGCTACTCAGAACTTCGCTGAGGCTCAAAGTATACTAGCGATGACGAGAGCGAATTCCTGAGCTTAGCAGTTGTTGCTGCCATAGCGGTTCAAAGACTTGGCAAAAGTTACAGAAAAGGGCTTCTAAACTAGACACAGGAGGAGCCGTGCTGAATCGTTTGGTAGTGATTTCAGCTTACCTGGCTCCTCTTCTGACCCCGACCTCAGATCAGTTACTGATCTGAGGTTTTAGAGCAGACGTTACGCCGTCTGCTGAACAAGCCTCTCACTTGGCGGTTGGATTGCTGATTTGACTCCGGTACCTAGCTGCACTTGCGCAAATTGAGCTTACGCTTCAGGTTGCAGCCAAGCCCAGCAAAAATAGATAGAGCAAGAACTGTGGTTGGTTCAGGAACAGATTCAGGAGGGTTCACAATTCCTCTGGCTGTGATTTGATAATCAAATAAGCCATCGCCCCCATCATCATCTCCACTAAGAAACTCAGTCATAATAGCAGTGTATTGCCCTGTCCCAGGAAGTGTTAGGACTACAACTACGAAAGGATCACCAAAGGAACCGCCGGGGTTAAAAATTTCATCATCAGCAAAGTTCAAAAACCCTAGATCTTCGAAATCAATCAAGTCAGAAAAACCACCAAAGAATTCAGTTGTATCGCTGAAAATTCCCTCAAAAATCCAAAGTGCAGGGTCAAACTGTTGCTCTAATCGTAGTGCCTCAATTGTAACAACATCCCCCTGGTTGCCGAAGAATGAGAAGAATCGTCCTGTTTCTGGATCTTGAAAGCTGTTAAAAGCAGAGTCATTAGAAATAGAGTCAAATTTTGATACTCCATCCAATAGAGTTTCCTTGTAAGTGATAGGTACTGCTTGAACTTTAGTAATTGCTGTAAATAGTATTGCCGCAGAGACAATACTAGTACCGCATGGCGTAAATTGCGTTATCTTTTAGAGGCTTCTCTGAGACTTTAGGTGATGCCCCGTCTTTCTGCCCCAGCGATTAGTTTGAGCGACTCCGAGCAGGAACAGCTAGAGTCCCTGG
>JAAUQI010000114.1 GCA_012032345.1 Leptolyngbyaceae cyanobacterium RM1_1_2
CTCCCCACCTCCCCACCTCCCCATGCCCCTTTTCCTTCAAGGCTTACTGCTAGGTCTTTCTATTGCGGCCCCTGTCGGGCCAATTGGCATTCTTTGTATTCGCCGTACTTTAATTTTGGGGCGGCTGACGGGGCTGGTGTCGGGGTTGGGCGCAGCTACGGCAGATGGTCTCTACGGCTGCGTGGCTGGATTTGGGCTGACGTTGGTTACCCAGTTTTTAGTGGCTCAAACCCTCTGGCTACAGGTTATTGGGGGACTCTTTTTGATTTATCTGGGGGCTAAGATTTTTGTCAGTCGCCCTGCCGAAGAGGCCGCTGCGATCGCGCCCCAGTCTACTTTGCTGGGTGCTTATGTTTCGACCTTGGCCCTGACGCTGACCAACCCGGCTACTATTTTGTCGTTTGTGGCTATTTTTGCCGGATTGGGGCTGGCTAGAGGCGATCGCAGCTACGTAGACTCTGGCGTGCTGGTGCTAGGGGTATTTGTGGGTTCGGCCCTGTGGTGGTGTTTGCTGAGCTGGAGTGTTAATCTCTTTCGGGCAAAGTTTAACCCGCAGCAATTGCGGTGGTTAAATAGGGTTTCTGGGCTGATCATGGTAGCCTTTGGTGTTATTGCGCTGGGTTGGCGTTGAAATGAATGAATCAGCAATGAGATCGCCAAAAAGAATCCGAAAAGTTCTGCTGTGGGGATTGGCGGCGCTGCTGGGGTTGGCGCTGTTGCCTGCTCAGGTGGCGACTGTTTGGCCCAGCGATTGGCTAACAGCTTGGCCGACAGGCTTTTGGGTGCAGCCTGCGATCGCCCAGACAAATGCCCCCGTTGAGCAGCTGCAGCAGCAGCAGCAGGACATTGAAACTCAGCGCTCTAATTTAAACCAGGAGCGCGATCGCCTGCAAAATCTAGAGCAGGCCGCACAGCAGAACCTAGAGGGGCTACAGCAGACTATTCAAGCGACCACGGCTCAGATTCAAGAAGCCGAGCGCCGTTTTGTGGCAGCCCAGCAGCAGTTGCAACAACTACAGCAGGATTTACTCGTTGCTGAGAAAGCCTATGAGGTAGTGCAGCAGGCTGCGGTGGCGCGACTACAGTTTTTGCAGCGCCAGCAGCACAGCCGGGGCTGGGCGGTTTTGCTGCAAAGTCAGGATCTCAACCAGTTTATCGATCGCCGCCGACAGCTCAGGCTGGTGTATGCAGCCGATCGCTCTACCCTAGTCGATCTCAAGGGCAAAGCTGACGAACTCCAGCAGCAGCGGGCCGAAGTTGAAAATCAAAAAAATCAGGTGGCCCTAGCTCAGCAAGAACTGCTGGCTCAAAAGCAACAGTATGAAGCTCAGGCTCAGCAGCAAACTCAAATGATTGATCGCCTCAGGCAGGATCGATCGGCTCTAGAAGCTGCCGAAGCTCAGCTTGCCCGTGACTCCGCTAAGCTAGCTGAGCTAATCCGTCAGCGAATTGCCGCTCAGAGCAGCACCGTACCAGGCACCGGGCAAATGATTTATCCGGCTGCTGGCAGCATTACCAGCGGCTTTGGTACTCGTATACATCCAATTTTGGGCTATCGTCGCTTTCATTCTGGGGTTGATTTCGGCGCGAGTTACGGCAGTACCATTCGTGCTGCCGATTCTGGCCGGGTTATTTTTTCGGGCTGGTATGGGGGCTATGGTCAGGCGGTGATTATCGATCACGGCAGCGGTATTACTTCCTTATATGGTCATGCCAGCGAACTCTATGTCAGCGAGGGGCAAGCCGTTCAGCAGGGACAGGCGATCGCGGCTATTGGCTCGACCGGGCTGTCAACTGGCCCTCATCTGCACTTTGAAGTCAGACGCGATGGGGAGCCAGTCAATCCGATGAATTTCCTGTAGCTGTTCTTAGCGATCGCACCTAAAGACAGCAATCCGCCATTGACGGCTAACACAGGCTGAGATGAAATAGTAAGTAGCTAACAGCAGAGGAAATCTCACCGTGACCCATTCTGAGCCTACCGTCTCTCCCAAACTGGAACGTCCTAAAACTGGTTTCAACGACTACGCTGAACGGCTGAACGGTCGGGCCGCTATGATTGGATTTGTGGCTGTTGTACTGATTGAGTTTTTGACTGGAAAAGGCGTTTTATCTTGGCTAGGACTGATCCATTAAGATTCTGCTGCTAGAGAACTGCGTTAACAGATAGCGTCTAGAAACGCTGTCAGCTTTTTAATCTGCTGGTTTTATGAGCTACTCGCTATCTCGATTACTCAAGTTGGCCTATCGCCGCGAACCTATTGTCAGCTGCGTTTTTACAGTTGGGCTGGTAGATGCTCTGCTAGGAGGGCTGGAGAGCAGCGGTTCGCTCCTAATTTTTGGTTTAGCTGCCAGCGGCAGCGCTCTGGCCTTTCACTGGTGGCGCAGCCAGCGACAGCCGTCGCTTTTTGCTGAACGTCCTCCCGTGCGCTATTTGCCCGATCGCTCAGACCGTCCGCCCCTGCCCATGCTAGGACTCTCTCATAAACAGCCCCCACCGCCTCGATAGGCTGGCAGCTAGCGCTTTACCAGATAATATTTGCAGTGAAGTAGCAAGCTCATGCTTTAAGAGTTATTGGTAGGATATGAGCTACTCATCAGCGACCTACAGATCGTTGCATATAGTTGACTACTCACGCGGAGATCTACTTGGTGGCTAAGGTAAACTGACCACTAGCCCGTCATTCTGGTCGCTTCAGGTTGCGGGTAAGGTATCCGTTGGTGTGTTCAGCACCAGCAGGCACTGCCGAAGGTTCCCGAGTTCTGCTGTAGTTGGCCGTTCAGACGGCTTAATGGACAAGGATGCGCATATAAGCGATCGCCGTCAACTATTAAATTAATTTCACCCCGTAGGTGGGCATCGCCCACCTCATGCTTGATCTAAAGATCCAGAACGAAAGATTAGGGCTTTCTCGGTTATTCTCTAGCTCAGATTTGGCACCTTGACAGGGCAGGGCAGCCATACCAGGGCAGCAGACTGATATGATCACAGAACATTACAACCCTTCGCAATGAATTGAACAGGGTCACGCGAGGCTTGTTAGCTTATGGTTTTGCTAGCCGATATTAAAGCCGCAATCGCAGCTTCAGAGTGCGAATATGTCTGCCAGAGAGATCTTGATTTATACAAAACATCCGCAGGTGAGAGCTTGGTGACTCAGGCGGCTGCAGGTCGCCACCTGCGGCTGCTAAAAGCTGAGGCCAATGCGATCGCCGTGCGCTTACTAGAAGACGACTACCCCGGCTGGATCACGCTGGCTGACGGGTCGAGGCTACGGCCTGCTGAGCAGCCCTATCAGGCTCCCGTACTCTCATCTGCTGCAATTCAGGCGCGGTTGTCTCAGGTGGTCGCCTTTGCTGAAGCGGCAATGAACCAGCCCAATGTTTACCTGTGGGGCGGGACGGCTGGCCCCAACTACGACTGCTCTGGGCTGATGCAGGCGGCCTTTGCCTCAGCGGGCATTCGGCTTCCACGAGACGCCTATCAGCAAGCAGCCTTTGCTCAACCTCTAGACCCAGCAGCGCGGCAGGCTGGAGATTTGGTTTTCTTTGGCAGCGCCGAGCGCATTACTCATGTAGCGCTGATGCTGGATGGCGATCGCTATTTGCACAGCTCTGGCAAAGCTCAGGGACGCAACGGCATTGGTTTAGACACTATCAGCAATGCCATCGATCCGGTTAGCCGTACCTACAGGGCGCAGCTACGCGGGTTTGGCCGGATTGTTCAAAGCTATCAGTCCACCGGAGACGACTTTCAAGCTGTCTACAATCAGGCTGAGCGCGCTACGTTACGGATGCAGTAACCTGATGCCTGCCTTAAAGGCGATTTTGGCGCAGTTTAAGCCCTATGTCCGCTGGCTGGTGCTGGGCGGATCGCTGCTGTTTATTATTCAAACTCTATCAGCGCACTGGCGAGAAATCCTGGTGATTGATTTGAACGCGGCTGACTGGGCCTGTCTGGTCATGGCTCTGGGCATAACGCTAGCAGCTCATATCTGGTCGGGCTGGGTTTGGAGCTGGATTGTTCAAGCCTGTGGTTATGGAGTGGGGGGAATTTGGGCCACACAGACTTACCTCAAAACCAACATTGCCAAGTATCTCCCCGGCAACGTCTGGCACTTTTATGGCCGTGTCAGGGCTGTGCAGTCGGCTGGTGCAACACTGGAAACAGCGCTAATCAGCGTACTGCTGGAACCGCTGTTGATGGCTGCTGCCGCTCTGATTCTGGCGCTTTTTGGCAGTCGTCAGGTCATTTTACAGCTGGCTCTTTTAATCACGGTACTAATCGGCCTTCATCCGTGCCTGCTCAATCCGGCACTGCGATCGCTAGGGCAGCTTAGAGCAGAGACTCCAGAGCCTCTCGTTGCTCAGCTTAGCCACTATCCGGGGCGATCGCTTTTGGGTGAAATTGGCTTTGTCGGGCTGCGGGGGCGTGGGGTTTGTCGGGGTCGTTTTGGCGCTGCAGCCGCTAACTTGGGAGCAGCTACCGGGGTTAA
>JAAUQI010000010.1 GCA_012032345.1 Leptolyngbyaceae cyanobacterium RM1_1_2
TGTCCTTGAGGCTCGCTGCCGCACCTTGCTGTCGATGCAATCCGAGATTAAAGCCTTGACCAATTATCATTGGTGGCCCGCATGACAAGCCTTACAGTTTCGGGGGTATGCTATCCGGATTTAGTATGAGTATCCAATTCGGGTGCAACCTCACCATACAGACTATGGGGGTGTTGTCTGGCACGGAGCTTATATTGCGTGGTTAGAGGAAGCGCGGGTTGAATGTCTGCGTCAGGCAGGGGCTGATTTTGCTAGCTGGGTGGCAGCTGGCGTCGATCTACGCGTGGTTAACTTATCGCTGCGCTATCATCGAGCGCTGCAGCTAGGCACGGCAGCAGTGTTGAAAACTCGCCTGACCCGTCAGGGTGTCAGGTTTAACTGGCATTATGAAATTTACGCGATCGCCCCTAGCTACCTCTGCCTGACCGGTCAGGTAACCCTAGTTGCTATCGATCGCACCCGCAACAAAATCATGCGATCGCTGCCTGTAAACATGGATCAAATTTTAGAGCAGCTAATCGCCCAGTTTCAAGACTAACGCCCCGGCGCTGAAGAGCCTGTGCCGGGGAGCCAGTCCTGTAGCTGCTGCCAGATGGTAGCAGGGCCAATGCCAAAAAAGATTTGTAATCCTAAGAGCATAAAAGCTACCAGCAGAGCCGTTTTCAGGGTGGCTCTGACCACCCTGATCAGCCACAAAAAAGCTAGAACAGAGACAGCGATCGCACCGACAACAACAACAATTTCCACAATGATTCCAAAAAAAATAGCTAGCGAATAGAGGCCGTTTGTGCCAGAGATTGACTACAAGATTGGGCTTCGCTTCTGGCCCACCGATCGGCTTCTAATATATCCGCTAAAGCCGGATCTGAGTGATTGTTAGCATGATGGCGATCGCAGACCTGCTCAATCAGATGAGGAATGTCTAAAAAGCGAATCTTTTCGTCTAAAAAGAGCGCAACGGCCTGCTCGTTGGCCGCATTCAGCACCGCTGGCATGGAGCCACCGGCTCTTCCGGCTGCGTAGGCCAGATCCATGCAGGGATACTTTTGACGATCGGGAGCACGGAAGGTTAAGTCACCTGCCTTAACCAGATCAAGCGGTTCCCAGTCTGTACAAATTCGCTCTGGCCACGACAGCGCATAGAGCAGCGGCAGGCGCATATCGGGCCAGCCGAGCTGAGCCAGCATCGACGTGTCCTGCAGCTCAATTAGTGAGTGAATAATGCTCTGGGGGTGAATCACAATATCGATGCGGTTATAGTCCACCCCAAACAGGTAGTGCGCCTCGATTACCTCCAGCCCTTTATTCATCAAAGTCGCTGAATCTACGGTGATTTTGCGGCCCATTGACCAGTTGGGATGCTTCAGCGCATCTGCTACCTTGACATCTGCTAGCTTTTCCGTCGGCCAGTCTCGAAACGCGCCGCCCGAGGCCGTCAGCACAATTCGCCGTAGACTGCCCTCAGGTACCCCCTGCAAACACTGAAAAATGGCTGAATGCTCAGAGTCCGCCGGCAGCAGACGTACCCCATGCTTTTTGATTAGCGGCAGCACCACCGGGCCGCCCGCAATCAGGGTTTCTTTATTCGCCAGAGCAATGTCTTTACCCGCCTCGATCGCCGCTAGCGTTGGCAACAGCCCTGCACAGCCGACAATCCCGGTTACCACCGCTTCTGCGTCGCCATAGCGGGCTACCTCGACTACCCCTTCGTCTCCTGCCAGCAAAATTGGCTGAGGCTCCAAGTCAGCGATCGCCGCCTTCAGTTCCGGTAAATAATCAGCCTGACAAATTGCTACAATGTCGGGCCGAAACTGTCTCACCTGCTGAGCCAGCAGTTTGACATTGCGTCCTGCGGCAAGCCCCACTAGGCGGAACTGATCAGGATGGCTCTGGACAATATCGAGGGTTTGTGTCCCAATCGAGCCAGTCGATCCAAGCAGAGTTATGGCCTTCACAATGTTCCTAGGGTTCAGGTTCTCTTCACAACTATACGCTGTTATCCGCCGTAAATTGACCTCCCCGCCGTCCTGAAGCAGCGCTGGACAGTCTGCCTGCTTAGGTGCGAGCTGACAGCCGGGTTGGAGCAGGTTTCTTTGTGTTTGTGATCCGCTCGAAGCTCAGCGCCGCTACGCCCAGGGTCACCAGCAAAATCCCGATCCATTCGATTAGCTCTAGATTGGTCTGAGCGCCGGGAGTGATAATAGCCGCCAAAACCGCCGTCATGACCGGGCCACTTGCCGCTACGATGGACGCCTTGGCGGCTCCCATCAAACGAACGCCGTAGTTATTGAACAGATAGCCCACTAGAGTAAAAACCCCCAGCAGCAAGACGCTAACCATCAAGGCAGAGGCATTGACCGGCGGCTCTAGCTGAGCACCCAGCAAAGGCATGCCCAAGGTTTGAGAAATAGACAAAGCCGTCACCACAGTACCCGCTAGCACTAAGACTGTCGTAAACTGCAGCAGCGTCACGGGTATTGGATGTAGTCTGCGAAAGCTAATTTGCATAGCAATCAGGTATAGAGCAAAGGCGACACTCGCCAGCAAGGCAGCTCCTATGCCCCAGGGTGAGATATTGCCTCCGGCTGATAAATAGCTGCTAATTGTGGGCCAGGAAACCATAAAAATTCCCATTGCGATCGCCACCATCACCATCCCTCGCAGCGCTGTCGGGCGATCGCCAAACAAAAACCAGGCCAGCGGTACCGTAACTAGGGGATACATAAACAGCAGCGTCACCGCCACCCCAGAGCCAATTTCGGGGATGGCTTTGTACATCAAAATTTGAGACATAAATAGAAAAAAGCCGCTGCCGATCACCTGTAAAAACGAACGGCGATCGCGCCCTTCTAAAAACTGGCTCAGTTCTTTCCAGACGGGCGGGTAAAGCTGCTGGGCAATCAGTCCCAGCATCGGCAGCACTACTAACATGCGAAAAAACAGCAGCATCAGCGCGCTAGGAACGTTCAGAGGCAAAATCTGATCGATAGCTAGCCAGCCAAACAGCTGTGCTCCCCTGCCAATAATCTGCACCAAAACGTTGTGAAAGGACAGCGCCAGGGTAGACATAAAAATCAGCGCTAAGCCTTTCTGAAAGCGAGAAAACTGCTGCAAAGTAGGCTCTACAGACTGACTCATCTGCCGTGAGTTTACGGTTGGCTGCCGCGATGGCAGGACAGTTGTTTCCGGTTGCGCTCTAGAGGCAGAGGGATACGTATCAGCAGTGGCTGGCAGCTCACTAATTTGCTGCTGTAGCTGCTGGTTGAGCCGACCCACCAGAGCATCTAAAATGACTTCTCCCTGCTGCTCCAGGGAGTGCATGCGGCCAATTTGACGATTTAGCGAACTTTGATAGCTATTGAGGTCTTGCTGAAGCGACTGCAGGGTGCTGCTTAAACTAGAGTCAAGCGAAGTCAATAGCTGATGAATATTGTGGGTCATATGACCCGCAGCGGGAGACAGACTGGCTGACGAACTGCGATCGCCAGAGTCTAGAGGGCCTGTGTAGAGAGACTGAGCCAGCTGGTTTTGCAAATGACTAGCTAGAGTCTGAGCCAGCCGCTTGGCCCAAACCTGCTGCTGAGCCTGCTGCTGCTTTGAGAGCGCCACCTGCTTATTTGCCTGTAGAGACTGATAGTCTGCCTGTAAAGCCTCATAGTCCGTCTCTAGCTGCTCAATATCCTGCATTAGGCGAGACTTGCGAACCTGTAGCTGGTCAATCTCCTGCACTAGCTGCCCAGCTATCTGCTGCCGAAACTGCTCAAGATCCTGCCGCAGCTCTTTGAGCATAGCTGCTGGATCTTGAGCAGACGCTTCCGGCTGATTAGGTAGATCGTCTCGCTGCCCCATAAGTGTAGAATCCCGAAAAAGTTCGTCCACTAAACCCATCTTTCTAAACGCTAATTTAGAAAGTTCCACAGACTGTTGTTGTTATTTTGCGCAAAAACTCCCCAAAGATCTCACTAAATCTCATTAGCTGGCCTTAAGCAAAGGTTTGTAACGGATCAGTCGGCTGATCGGGCAGACACAGATGGCTGGCTGCCCCTACTGAAGGGAAAAAAGTTCGATAGGTTCTAACAGCTAAGAATAACGGCTAAAAATAAAGTGTCTGCTTGCGGACAAAAAGGGATGCCCCAACTGGCAGAGTAAGGCTTAGACCTGGCAGAACCTGCTATCAATTATCGCTTTTTTAAGGTTTATGGATCGAACCCAGTGGCTGGCTTACATCTGCCAAACAAAGGCGATCGCTGTAATTCGTGCCCCTTCCCATGAGCTAGGGCGTAAAATGGCGTGTGCAGTGGCCACCGGAGGACTCACCTGCTTAGAAATTACCTGGACAACTCCCCAAGCTGCGCAGTTAGTCACCCAGCTGCGCTCAGAGCTACCAGAGTGCCAAATCGGGGCAGGCACACTGCTAAGCCTGGATCAGCTAGAGGAGGCTTACCAGGCGGGGGCGCAGTTTTGCTTTTCACCTCATACCAGTGTGACCCTGACTCAGGCGGCAAAGGCGCGATCGCTGGCGTTTATTCCCGGTGCTCTCACCCCCAGCGAAATTGTGCTGGCCTGGCAGACGGGCGCAGCCAGTGTGAAAGTCTTTCCGATAACAGCGATGGGAGGCATCAGCTATTTACGGAGTTTACAAGGCCCTTTAAGCCATATTCCCCTGATTCCCACTGGGGGAGTGCGCTGTCAGGACGCCGCTGCCATGCTGCAGGCAGGCGCGATCGCCGTTGGACTCTCTGGCGCTCTATTTCCCCCAGCAGAAATTCAGCAGGCAAATTGGACAGCGATTAGCCGTCGCGCCGCTCAGCTCGTAGCTTCCTTAAACATGGCCCAGTCTTAGCTACCCAGCTTAAAGGCTTCTACAAATAGCCCATAAGTCAGCCCCACCTTAAAGGCGTTGACCAGGGAGCCAAAAACGCTGTGGGCACTGCCGCGCGGGCTATCAGCACGATCGCGGCTGGTAGATCTGCGGTAGTACAGGCGGCTGACAAGTTCAACAAAACCCATCAGCAAGGCTGAAATAATGACGTCTAAATCAGCCGTTTGGCCTGCCGTGGCCGAAACAGCAACGGCAAAAAATTGCCAAACAGCAAGCTGATAATCTCTAGCGATAGCCGCCGCCAGGGATTGCCCACCCACAGCAAAAAGCGATTGAGCGTACCGCCAAAAAGCATACTCAGGCGTGTATTTTGCATAATCCCTTTCCTCTAAGATCTATGGCAGGCGGGATGCAGGCCCCCCTGGGTACAAATAAAGATTAGCTGCTCACGGCTCAGGTTTTGCGCCTGACTAAAATCAACGTCTGCAAGTTGAGTACCGTTGCCGCTGTCAGCCGGAAGCTGGCTCACAAATGCCTGTGGACTGTTTGACGGCTGGACTGACAGTTTAGCGCCCGCAAAATTCGCCCCGGTTAAATCAGCCCTAGCTAAGCGCACACCCGTTAGATTGGCCCCCTGCAAATTGGCATGTTGCAGATTGGCCTGTGTCAGGTCAGCTCCGGTGAGGTTGGCTGCAGCAAAGTTGCTCCAGACCAGTCTGGCATTTTTAAGATTGGCTGCTGACAGGTTAGCTTCTTGCCAGCTCGAACGTTCTAAATCGGCTCTCACCAGCACCGCCCCAGCGGCTTGAACTCGCCCCAGTTGGGCATCTTTTAGCTTTGCGCCCTGTAGATTGGCCTCAGTCAGATCCGCCCCGGTCAAACTCGCCTGAGTGAGCTGAGTCTGTCTTAAACTGGCCCCGATCAGTCGGGCCGCACTCAGGTTGGCCGCTGTTAGGTTGGCCTGATCGAGCTGCGCCCGCTGTAGGTTAGCCCTGAGTAAACTCACCCGTGGCATCTGGCTCCAGCGCAAATCGGCTGCGCTCAGGTCAGTGGCGCTTAGGTCAGCCCCGCTTAAGTCTGTGGTGCGGTCGTCGTAGGTACCAGGTTTACGGTCAGGCCCGACCGCAAAGAAGCGGCTGAACCGCAGGCTAGCCCCGTGCAGTCGAGAGCCTGACCACTGACTCCCGGCTAGCTGGGTGCGCTCTAAAACCAGTTGGAAGCTGCCAGCGCCGCTGCTGACCTGCTCTAGATTGATCTGGCTGAGGTTCGTTTGATTGAGCTCGTCACTGTAGAGCACCAAAATCTTTGCGATCGCCCGCTTGACTGCCTGCTGTTTTTGAGCTGCTTGCGCTTGCTGACGACGATTGCCGAGAGCCGCCAGATCATTGTCTAGGGCACGGTTGAGCCGACGTAAATAGGGCAGCGCTTCTGGCCCAATCGAAACCAACCCCTGTTGAATCGTCTCTATCAGCAGCGGCTGGTCAGCCTCTATTAGCAAGTCGGCCAGCAAAGGAAGCCTGCGGCTGTCACGGCTGTTGGCCAGCGCCAGGATAGTAGTTTGTCGCTGCACGAGGCGATCGCTTGGCAGCGTACTCAGGGTTTCTACCAGAGTGCTAAAGAGTGGGTCACGGCGATCTAAACTCTCAGCGTTTGTCTGCCATTGGCTCTGACGGCTAACCGCCACGCTGACCAGCAAAATCAAGCCTCCCAAGGAGAGAATACCCAGAGACAATAGTGGCGATCGCCGGATTTGTGCTACAAATTCTGTCTGCGGCGTCATCTGCGGGGTGAAAACTACTGACGTCAGACCGCTCTCCTCCTGACGCACCAGGCTGTAGGCGGCAGGCTCGTCCGTCTGGCCATAGAGCCGAGGCAGTAAGCTAGCCAACGATAGTGCCCGCACAGGGCGATCGCAATCGAGCACGTAAGTCCCGGCAAGATAGTCGTGAAGCGCGCGCTGCTTGGGGTGGCAACAGACTACTGCACCCTCTCCGAGCACTGCTGCCAGCATGAGTCCTAGCAGATAGCGCAGATTGGGAAAAAGGCCGCTCCAGCGCCAGATTACATAGGCTAGTAAAAAGGCGGTTCCCCAACGGCCCAGGAGTTCACGCTGAGCCGCCCTGCCCCAGCCAAGACGCCCCACCGTACCAACAACTCGCAGCCTGAGCCAGCGCTTGGGCCAGGTCTGCCCGCTGCGACCAAGCTGATAAATCTGTAGACCTGCGATCGCAGCGGTGTGACCACGGCCAGTATCTCTAGCCGCCGCCGGGCAGGCGGTACCACGGCGGCATCTGTCAGTTTAGGCTGGGCCAACAGCCAGCGTCCGGTGGCCTGTAGATGTTCAAATACGGGACTCTCAAGTGCTGGATCTGCCGTTGAATTAGGGGTTGAATGAGCTGGAATAAACTGACTGGCCGCTAGGGGTACGCAGGCTCCACTGAGAATAAAAGCCGACTCCAAGCTCCAGGCCAGCAGCCGCCTCAGTCTGAATCCCCAAAATCTTTCAGGAATACGATGCTCGGGGGTAGCCGCTTCGACTGTAGGTGTGTGTACTTTGGCTGAGCGTACCATGCCCTTTTCCTGCGCTGGCGCGTAAATCTAAGTTGAGAATGTTTTTGTTTTAGCACTCCAGATGAGACTCTGGGCGCTTTCTCAGAAAAAGTTGGGATTTTTGTGCTTTTCGGCACCTTCAAAACCGCTCTGAGAAGTGTCACAGATAGATTCTTGCGGTAGCCGTGGGGTAGCTAGTATAAAAGCGTTGTTGAAAACACAAATACTTTTCAGTATTGCTTACAGGTGGGAGCCAATTATGAAACGCTTTAATCGATGGATGATCGTTCCCGCTACCGCTGCTGCGCTTGTCTCTATGACAGGTGTAGCCTTTAGCCAGACAGTGGTGCAGACTCCGCTGCAGTCAGCTACCACAGTCAGCCTGACATCGGGAGGCGCTCAGTCTAGCTGTGGCAACTTTGGTAACGAGGCCCTATCCCTCAGAATTACCGAGTCCTTTGCCTCTGTAACCGTCCGGGTAGAAAACCCCAGCGCTGACACCACGCTGTATATCACCGGCCCCAATAATTTTACCGAGTGCAAGCGTCCCAATACACAAGGTGTAGTTGAAGCCCCTGGAGTGCTGAATCAGGGCACCTATACGGTTTATGTCGGCGATCGCGCTGGAAATAGCCAGGTTCACACCGTCTCTGTTAGCCAAAACTGACGCAGCCAGCCGACAGGCTCCAGCAGTACAGCGTAGAGCTTTCTTCAGAGTCGGGCAGGTGCAAAACTCGATCAGGTGTCCAGTCCCCTAGGTCAAACTGGTGAGAGACAATGCGTGCTCCCGGCTGTAGCTGACTGAGCAAATGGGGCAGCAGCCGCAGATTGAGATGGGGCAGTAAATAGAGGACAACGATCGTAGCGGCTCGAACATCACAGCTGAACAGATCCTGCTGCCAAAAGGTGAGGCGATCGCTGACGCCAGCCGCGCTGGCCGCTGCCTGGGCCTGCTGCAAACACCGCTCGTCAACATCAATCCCTACGCCTCGGGCACCCAAACGAGCCGCCGCAATCAGAATGCGACCATCGCCGCAGCCCAAATCGTAGACCACGTCCTCAGCCGTAATTTCTGCTAAGTTCAGCAGTGGCTCAACCACATCAAACGGCGTGGGGATAAAGCCAATATGCGGCTGGGGCAGAGAGGACTGGGTCATCTAGAGCGGCACTGATGACTCTGCTGCCGAAGTATCAGGTGCTGAAGTATCTGAAGCCGAAGTGTCTAGAGCTGATGCTGGCTCAGAAACCTCAGTAAAGTGAATTACATCTTCGCGGGGATTGGCATAAACAACCCGCACCTGAAAATGTTCGCCTAAATCAGCAGGGCGCTCAAAGTGCATAGGCAGCTCCACGCCTAGGTCTTCTAAAATGATCAGTCCTAAGCCTTCATGCTCTCGCAGCCAGCGCAGCAGCATGGCTGACCACACCTCATCAGGGTAGCGCCGCAGATATTCTAGCGACCAGTATCGCTTTGTTTGCCGCTCGACCAAAACGGCTTCGTAGGCCGCTGTGGAAGCACCCTGCGTTAGCTCGGTCATTTCGGTAGACGAAAACGGCAAAGGTTCACCCCTGAGATGAGCTTTGAGCTGAAAGTGCGCCAGCAGGTCTGTGTATCGCCGAATAGGGGAGGTTACCTGGCTGTAGCGATCTAGGCCCAGCGTGGCATGGCGCGCAGGCGTTGTGCCCATCTCACTGCGAGGCATACAGCGGCGAATAGCGCAGTCTCGTACCCAACCGTAGGGCAGCAGCAGCAGCTCTTCTTTAGAGGGCAGTTCGGGCTGGGGCTGACTGCGAAACGGCATAGCAAGCTTATGGGCTTCACCGTAGCGGGCGGCGACCTCACCGGTCAAGATCATCATCTCAGCCACGAGCTGACGCGAGGCTGAGATATCTAAAACTTCTACCTTGATGTCATCGTCACAAACTTTCACCAGCGACTCTGGCATGTTGATGTTAATTGCGCCTTGCGATCGCGCCAAGCCTGACGTACTTTAGACCAGTGGGCGATCGCGGTAATTTCTGGCTCAGCCTCAACCCCCAAATCTAGAATCTCATCGACGTCCTCGTAGGTCAGTCGATAGGTGGGCTTAATTAAGCTAGCTCGAATTTCATAGCTTTCAACTTCACCCTCGGCGCTCAGGCAAATGCCAAAGCTCAGCGCACAGCAGGTTTGCCCCTGCACCAGGCTCATCGGCCCGGTTGCTAGCTCTGAGGGAAACATAGAAACCATGCCCGTCGGCAGATAAACGGTCGTGCAGCGCCGCCGCGCCTCTAGCTCTAGCTCGTCCCCCGGCGTCAGCCAGCGAGTTGGATCGGCAATGTGAACCCAAATTTTGTGCTGACCGTTTGCTAGCACCTCCAGGCTCAGCCCATCATCAATTTCACGAGTGCTCTCGTCATCAATGGTGTACACCTTGAGATGGGTCAAATCAAGCCGAGCCACGTCTAGGTCAGCAGGCAGGTTACTGAGGCGCTGCTCCACCATTGCGAGTACCTTCTCAGGGAACTGGGTTGGAATCTGACTGCGCCTGAGCGCCAGGTTCTCATGCACGCTCCACAGGCCCAGATCGACTAATAGCTGAAACGCGGTCTCTGGGGTTGTTGCTCGTTCTAGGGCCGCCATCGTCTCCGCTGCCGTTCGCTGACTGGCTTCATCACCAAACAGGGCCAATCGCTCTAGCGCCTCCAGTCGAGGGCGATCGCTTTTCTGCCATTCTAGCGGCTCACCTGACAAAACCTGCTGCACCCGCCCCAAGAAACCTTCCCACTCGTGCAGGCGCTCGGCTTCTCGATGGAGCTGATGCTGAATTTCTTCTACCTGAGAGGCGGGTCGCGGTTCGTAGCGATCGCCTTTTTGCTTAAAGTAAATTTTGTCCTCTGAGAGGAGGCGATGAGCCGCGTAGCGTAGGGGTAGCTCTTGGTTAGAGAATAGAATTTGCGCTAGAGAATCCGGGTCGGCAGCTTCGCCGGTCTCGACTAGAAGCTCCCAGGCAATTTCAAGGCTAGAGGGGTCAATGTAGGTTTCAGCCTCGGTGCGAAGCTGGCCTAAATCCTCAGGCAGGTAGCCTGCCTGGTGACTCTCAAAGGTAACCTGACGGGGATGAAGACTGTAGGACTGGCCTTGTTCATCAATAACAACCCAGTTTTTTTTACCATCCGGGCGATCGACGACAGCAAGGCGAGAAGCTCCCTGGTATTTGAATTCGACTAGCCTGCCCTTTTCCACCGTATTGCCCTTATCTACCGACATCTCACATCTGCATCCCAATTAGGCTACAGGCCAAAATCAGCCCTCGCGGTTAACGTAAGGCAGGAGCGCCAGCGCCCGTGCCCGCTTGATAGCAGTTGTTAAGTCGCGCTGTTGCTTGGCTGTTAAACCTGTAATTCGGCGTGGCAAAATCTTACCTCGCTCAGTCACAAACTTACGCAGTAAATCAACATCTTTGTAATCAATTGCCTCATTGGGCTTAATGGGAGAAACCCGGCGACGAAAGTAGGCCATAGTTCAAGTCGTACTTAATTACTTATTTAATCTCTTTGTGAACAGTGTGTTTGTTGCAGTGGGTGCAGAACTTTTTTAGCTCTAAACGCGCTGTAGTATTGCGACGGTTTTTAGTCGTGGTATAGCGAGAAACCCCAGCCGATCGCTTGTCGGTGTTAGTGCGACACTCGGTACACTCTAGGGTAATGATCAGACGAACGCCTTTAGCCATAATTAACAGACTGCAGCTCTAGCAGAAGATTAGACACAAATTACTATTTTTTCACATCTTGCCCAATAATGGCAAATCATTTTTTCAATCTTTAAGGTTCAATTCTAGCCCTGCTGGCCGGAGACCACTGCTGTACATGTAGTTCAGCCGTTAGATCTGGGTGTTAGTGACTACGGTACCCGCGACTACTCGCTGATCTTTTGCTCTACACCAAAGCCGACCAGCACCAGAGTATCTAGGGGGGCACCTTCGATGGGGCGACGGTAGTTGAAAATACGGCGAATGCGCAGCTTGGGATTGATTAGAGTAATGGAGTCTACCGAGACGACTTTGGTGTACTGAGTTGTCATCATCAGCTCGCGGGTTTCGCTATCGTAGCTAAAATGAGAAACAATCGGTCTGGATTCTTCATAGGCGCGATCGCGTAGATAATCACCCTTGAGGGCAGTTCCCTCCTGGTGCTTGGGGACAAACAGGGCGCGCAGTTCTTGAGAAACTTCTTCGCCAGCTTCAGAGACGGTTTGAAAAGCTAGCTGAAAACCGGGCAGGTTCTCAACGCCAGCGGTAATAGCGTACTGGTTGTCTTGCAGTACCTTTTGCTTTAGCGCTGGGGGAATCGGCGCTACTTGAAATTCAGTGTGCGATCGCTCAATTTCCTGATGCGTCAGGTAGTGGTAGGTGCGCTCAATGCTCCAGTCGCCAATGCAGCACTCAAAAAAATAGTGAAATTTAGTCAGATCCATCAATACGCAACTCCCTAGACCAGGGCCTACTGTTCTCTACACGCGGGTTTACAAAATACGGGCTGATAAAACATTGGTTTACCGAACCGTTTGCAAAGACGTACCTGCCATTTACAATAGGCGAATTCAAGCAGCGTTGTTCAAAGGTATGACTCACGCTACAGATATTGTTACGCTAACCCGCTGGATGGCCGCAGACTTTAGCAACCAGCAGCAGGCATTTGATAATCCGCCCCTGTTTGCCCATATTCGCGTCTGTATGCGGCCTCTGCCGCAGGACTTACTCTCAGGTCATAGCCTGTATCTAGAGCAGGCTTATGACTTTGATCTAAGCCATCCCTACCGCGCCCGCGTGCTTAAGCTTTTGGTCAATGGCGATCGCATTGAGATTGAGAACTATACAGTACGCGACCAAGAGCAGTTTTTTGGCGCGGCCCGCGATCGCGCCCGCTTGTCTCAGCTCAGCGCCGAGCACTTAGAGCTAATGCCAAGCTGCAATATGCATGTGCAGTGGACAGGCAGCAGCTTTGCGGGCGCAGTCGAGCCGGGTCAGGGCTGTTTCGTGGAGCGCAAGGGCAAAAAAACCTACCTGGATAGCGAATTTGCTATCAGCAGTGACTGGTTTAGAAGCTGGGATCGAGGCCGCGATCCAGACACTCATGAACACGTCTGGGGGGCGCTAGCAGGCCCGTTTCAGTTCGTACCTGGGCAAAGTTTCGCCCATGAGGTCACAGGCTAACGATTACAGACTGACGAAAACCCCTCCAGTCTGCACCTGTACTCACACCTGAGCGCCCAGCCAAAATCGGCGAAAATCTTCATCTCGATCGCTAAGCTGCACCCAGTCTACGCCTGCCTGCCGAAACTTATGCACCAGTCGGGCGCAGGCCGGACGCTCGGTGGCATAGTGTCCGGCATCAATTAGGATTAAGCCGCGATCGCGGGCTGCTTGAAACTGATGAAACTTGCAGTCGGAGGTGAGATAAGCCTGCGCCCCGGTTTTGGCCACATCTTCTAAAAAGCCAGCCCCAGCCCCCCCCAGCACGGCTACCCGTTCTAGACTTTGAGCCAGATCGGCGGCGGGTGAAAAAACCAGATCAGGCGGCGCCAGGGCCATCTGGATCTTTTCTAATAGCTGCTGCAGTGAAAGAGCCTGGGGGAGATGGCCCACTCGACCGTAGCCGATATTTATCTGAGTGGAGACTACTGGGCTACAGTCTTGTAAATCTAGGGCCTGAGCTAATACATCAGCCGTACCGTCCGCCACCTGATCAAAGTTGGTGTGGGCGCTGTAAACGCCGATGCGGTGAGTAATGCTCAGCCGCACCATGTCGCTAACGGCGTCTCCCTGGATCACCGCTTTGAGCGGACTGAAGATCAGCGGATGGTGAGCAAAAATCAGGTTGACCGCAGTGCCCTGATTTTGCAGGGCGATCGCTTCCTGCATCACCGCTAGCGTCGGCGTCAGACAGACCAGCACCCGCGCAGTGTCAGCCATAATGCCGGGTTCGATTTGCCAGCCGCAGTTGTCCCACTTCTCCTGCCAGGCAGGGGGTGCCCAGGTTTCAAACCAGCCAATCAGGTCAGCAATCTTCATTACTCAGTGTCGTTGCAGCTTTTATCTATAACCCAGGGTATCGGATGACGGGGCGGCACCCGTTAAGCAAAATTGTCATTTGTAGACGGGCAGAGCTGATGGTTAAGCTAATCGCCGTGGGTGGGTTTAGAACAAATTTCGAGCACTACCGAAGCGGCAGGATAATCTCGCTGTAGCGACTCCGCTAGCTGAGCGTTGAGATCTTTCAAGATTCGCATGAGCTTGGATAGTTCGGCAGCGCTGAGATGATAGCCCGACAAGTCTAGGCAGGCTTTGGCACTAACCAAGACAACATCTTGATCTTCGTGCTGATGGGGTTCAACAGCGACTAGCAGATCTTCAACGATGCAAAGCTGATCCGTTTTTTGATCAGACATGATGTATTGCTTTTTATAAAAAATGTTTATCTTTGTATCAGAATATAAACAGGCTCTGTTAAAACTAATCGGGCAAAGGATAGACCTTCCCCTTTTTGCTACCCTCTCTAGGTAGATTTCTGATGAAGCCAGTCAAAGCCATCATCAAGTGCTGACATCTAGGCGTAGCATCATGGCTAGCAGTCCTGATTTTATCTACCCTTAGCTCCCTGGCAGCTGATAGGAGAAGCCATTCAAACAGTGCAGCCCGTCAGCCTGATGCGATTGCGCTGTTGGGTTCCAGAGCAGTTTGAGATTGTTCAAATCTGGCCGGGGTTGACTTTAGGTGGGCTTTATCTGGCTCAATATAATTCAGGCTCCACCCTCATCTACCAAGAGCTGATCGTTGTTGCCGGATTGGTGCGCTACGCCGGGAAAATAGGCTTTTGGATTTCTCACATCTACGTAGACAATCTGGCTTCTGTAGCAGGCGGACAGGAAATTTGGGGGTTGCCCAAAGAAATGGCTACCTTTACTGGGTCGGCCACAGATCAGCTCAGCATCACCGCTGTCCAACCCAATCTGCAACCTGGCCTGCAGCTCTGTGATATTGCCGCAAAAACGGTGCCAGCCACACTGCGACTGTGGTTTCCTGTGGCCGCCTTCGGTCAGCAGGCCGGGCGAACGCTTTGGTTTACGGCTAGCGCTCGGTTTCAGCTACAGTGGGCAAGTTCTGTTCACATCCGAGTGCCATCAAGCAGCCCCTTTGCGAGTCTGGGGCTAGATTCGCCTTGGCTAGTCTTCCGCTTAAAATCGCTTCAGCTTGATGTAAAAGCGCCTCAAATGCTAAATTAAGCGCTCGTAACTTGCTCAACAGCAGAGCAAGATCTTCAGCTATCTACTGCGCTACCGATTGCTAGGCGAGTGCTAAACGTGACAGCAGTCCTCAATTATCTGTGGGGAGAGAGTCGTAAGAGAACTTGCTCGTAGGGAAAGTCCTCTTATAATCCAAATAGGAATAGGATCGCTGTAGCTGTGAAAAAGCAAAAAGCTGCACTCTACTTCTCTCTGTAGAGAGGAGCAGAGCACAGCTTCTACAAATAGGAACTGATGAGGCGTTTTAGTAGGCGTTCTCGCTAGCCTTTTCGTAATGTTTTGCGATCGCCCAAACAGCATGAATACTGCCCGGCACCCAGGCTAGTAGAGTCAGCAAAATATTGATAAGCAGCGTAGAGCTTACGCCATAGGTCATGAAAACACCGACGGGGGGAACCAAAATGCCGAGAATAAAGCGTAAAAGTTTCATCTTTTTAATACCCAAAATAGTTGCTTTTGCTCTTTAATGTAGGCCAAAACACTCACCTGCTTTCTCTATCACCAGGAAGATAATGTCTAGAAGTTTGCAAAAATTCACATAGACTTCCCAAACTGTCCTCTCTCTCTTAAAGATTAGCCTGCCGCAATCATTTGCCCTCTAGCAATCCCCTTATAAATAGAAGGTCTGATTGTTTGTAAGCTAGGTCAGCGATCGCGTAGCTCACACGGGCATTTGCTAACCTGCGAGAAATAAACTACGTTCCTCCCAGGCTGATTGTGTTCATTTGCTTAATCTACCCTTGAGAGAGGTAAGTCAGGCTGTAGTTTGGCAAGCTAATGGGGAGGTTTTACTAGGGTACTGAGTTCAACTTTTTGCGCTTGAGGTTGAGCTGTAGCTAGCCCAGAAAGCTTTAAAAACTAAGTTAATAACTAAAACACATTTCGAGGTAAGACAAATCTATGCTGAAGCTTTTATTAACCGGACTTGTTACTGCGCTCAGTTTACTGGTGGTTGATTTGGTTGTTCCCGGTGTCAACATCGCAACTTTTCCGGCCGCGCTGATTGCAGCCGCCTCTATTGGCGTGGTTAACTCTTTAATTAGGCCAGTTCTGTCCGTTCTTTCTCTACCGCTCAATGTACTGAGCTTTGGTCTCTTTTCGCTAGTGGTTAACGGCCTTTGCTTTTGGCTATCTTCAATTCTGGTGCCCGGATTTGCCGTGGGTGGCCCACTGGCCTTCATTCTAGGCCCGGTCATCCTGTCTTTAGTCAGCACCTTCCTGGGCAATTATCTTGGAGAGCGCTATCCAATGATGCAGAGCACCACAACTGAAGTAGATAGCTAGTTTAGCTGAAGAACCAACAGTTTACTATTCTGGTTGTTTAGCTTCAAGATGAGTGGCTCTGTAGCCGCTCATTTTGCTTTTTGGTCATATTCTATACTCAAAATCAGCTCAGGTATTTACAGCAGTAGAGAAGACCTTTGAAAATAAAAGATTGGATAGCTTTAGTTGCTTTAGTCTTGTCTCTTTATATCCTGTGGAGAATTCGTCAGGTTTTGCTCCTGACTTTTTTCGCAGTTATTATTGCAACCGTTCTCAACCAGCTAGTATACAGACTAGAGCGGGTAACCCATCGAAGAAGCTTAGCTGTTTTGATTACGGTTGCTAGCTTTCTGATTGTTTTATCTATATTAATTGGCGGGATTGGCCCCCCGTTTGTTAATCAGCTACAAAGTCTCATTCAGCTCATCCCTTTTATTATTGAAAGAATTCAGTCTGGGTTTAGTGCTTTAGAGTCTACTATTCCAGAAGCATTAACCCAAAACCTACAAGACCTCAACGGTCTATTGCAGCAGCTACAGTCTTTTGATATTCCAATGCTTTTTGACAGAGCTTACACTGTCTTTTCAAACACACTATCAATTATCTTAAACTTGCTGCTGATTATTGTAGTTTCAATTATGTTACTGGCAAACCCAGATCCCTACCAAAAAACTTTTACACTCCTGTTTCCTAGCTCTTTTCGAGGACAGGCTTACGACATTTTAGAAGAGTGCGAAACAGCTATTGTTGGCTGGTTTTTGGGGATTGTTTTCAATATGAGCATCATCGCTATCTTAAGTGGTATCGGGCTGCTTGTTCTAGGCGTAAATCTAGCGCTTGCCAATGCACTACTGGCTGGTCTACTGGCGTTTATCCCAAATGTAGGGCCAGTACTAAGCGTGATTCCTCCGGTTGCGATCGCCCTCTTGGATGCACCTTGGAAAGCGATCGCAGTGGTTATTTTATACATTGTAGTACAGCAAGTAGAAAGCAATATTTTGACGCCTTTAGTTATGAAAAAACAGGTTTCATTGCTGCCTGCTTTGACCTTGCTATCACAGATTTCATTCTCTATTTTCTTTGGATTTCTGGGTTTGATTTTGGCACTGCCCTTAGCAATTGTTGGCAAAATTTGGATAGAAGAACTCTGGGTGAAGCGCTATCTCGATCAGCGCTAACAGTAGCCAACAAGTAATCCTACTAAGCGAAGGTATTGCAAACTTATGATACAGATATTGCAAGAATCTTAAGTTTTTGTTAATGTACATTAAATAGTGTTTGTATCTTGTTTACCAACTTTTAACAAGCCTCTCGCCACGACAGGCTCATATAACTTGGTATTCGTATTAGAGCAGTTTTTGTTCCATGCTTTAGCCCATCGAACTTGTGACTCCTATTCAAATCACCACGAGCGCTTAAGTTTGCTTCAAGTTTGGAGTGGGTATGAGTCCAATTCCTCTGCTACCTGATGCTTCGGCTCTTGAAAATTTTGATAATTCTCTGCCTTTGGTATTAGCGGTTGATGATCATTTAGACAGTTTGCAGTTAATTACCTGTGCTGCTGAGCTTTTTGGCTGTCGCTGCATTTCAACTGATAATCCAAACGACGTACTCTCAATAGTGATTACCACTCAGCCCAGGCTAGTTCTACTCGATGTCCTCTTGCCTCGGGTCAGCGGCATTGATGTTTTACGCAAGCTTAGAGAAGATCTAAGAACGCGATCGGTTCCTGTGATAGCCGTAACCGCTTTAGCCAGCGAGTGCGATCGCAAGCGCCTTATGGCAGCAGGGTTTACCGACTACCTAAGCAAGCCCTACATGCTCGAAGATCTAGACAAAATTCTGAGGTTATACATCTAGTCCTGAACCCTATCTGGCAAGCTCTAGAGCTATATTTAGCAAATCACAATTAACTATTTTTTACACTTTTGTATTTAGGAATGACGTAGGGATCGGTAACGGCTGGTGCGTCTTCAAAGAAGATAATCATGCCTGTACGGCGTGTATCGAAAGTAGTGCTACTCAGGAAGTCAATGACAGCAACTCCAGCCGTTTCTTCTAGCAGATGGCTGATTCTGGTCTGAAGTGAGCGATTTAACGTGGTGCGAATCTGATGAACCATTCTGTCATGGTTTGCGCTTATGAGCATACGCTCTAGATGTGTGACCGACTCTTCTAAAACAACCGCTAGCTTTGCTTCAAATAGCTGACAGGTGATTTCACCAGGTTGTTGCCCAAGCTTGTTGCTATAAAGCGATCCAATCTCGTGAGATAGCCAGTCCTCTAGCTCTTGAACAGTTTTACTTTTCACAATTTTTGAGTTCACAGCTATCTCTTCAATACGAAAATTTGCATTTCTTAGACTTGTATGCAGATTTTTATTCTAACAAAATCAGATGTTTGACAAGCTCAATTAGTTTTAGAGGATGTTTTAGAAGTCTCCTGTGAGGTCTCTACGCTACTGCAATCCCTCCAAACCCCCCTTTATCGAGAGGGGCCGGGGAGAAATTTTCAAGCGTCAAAGATGACAGCATACTCCTTTGCAAGCAGCTGGTTAGGCATCTATTTACGTCGTGAAATTGAAGATTTAAATTTCATGCTTTCGCAGAGTCAACAGCTTTGCAACTGTCATCTATCTGGTGAGGTAAATTTTTGTAAGCAGCAATTTAGCGCATAGGTTTTGGTTATATGGGAAAAACTTACCTCCTTTGAACGATATGTCGTTTTGCCTGGCTGAGGTAAGGTGGGAGCCAAGTAAAAAACTACTTGTAGGTCAATTAAATTACTATGGCTGCCAACAACACACATAATCAGGGAAGTCAGGTTGACCAACCTTTAACTCCTGAAGAAGTCTCTCCTGAGCAAAAACAAGAGCAGAAAGCAGCGCTCGAACAAGAAGACCTGAGCGTGAACCCAGGCGATCGCATTGACGAGTCAAAATCGGTCGAAGAAAAAGCAAAGCAGGTTGCTGTAGATGCCCCTGACATCACGGGCGATCATATTGTTGTTCCTACTTACTTCGTGGTTGAACAACCTGATGGCGAGAAGGAAGCGCTACACCATGTTACAGATGCTGAAGAAATTTCTGATGTGATTCGTCAGGCTCGCACTGATGAAGACGGCAATCGCACCTGGCGGTAAAGCAGTTACATCCCGCTCAAATCAGCGTAGCCTCGAACTAGGCTACGCTGATTTTTTAGACTATTCTGAGGAATTAGCCTTCTCCTTCGGGGACAAATTGACTCTCTGGCACTTCTCCTGTTCGCACATAATTTGCCTGCTCCCGGAAAGACTGGGCCAGGTCACTATCTCCCTGCGCTTCGTAAAGATTTGCGGCTGATTCATAGTCGCTAGCGATCGCTTCTCTGGTTTGATCAGGCAGTTTATCAGGCCCTGTTAGGCTATCTCCTAGCTCCTGATAGGCCATACCAAAATACGCATCTGCTCTGCCTAAGTAGACTTCAGGGCGATCAGCCTCTACCTCAATAGCTCTGGTATAGGCAGCGATCGCCATCTCAAAGTTTCCCTGCTGGATCGCATCTAAAGCTTCTGTAAAAACAAGTTCAAATTCAGAGGCTGGTGCAACCGTAACCGTGTAGTTTCCGCCCTGCCCTGAATAAGAACGGGCCAGAACCTTGTAGGTTCCGCTACTGGGTAAGGTAATCACGATAGTCGCGTCTAGAGTACCGCCGTAGTCATCGTTGGCTGCAATTTCCTCACCGTTGGGAGCAAGCAGTGCTAGAACCGGGTCAAAGTCGCTGCTTGAGAGTCGAATAGTCACCGCTTGCCCGGCTTCACCTGCAAAAGTATGTTCATCTTCTACAGGTGCTAGCTGCCCTTGCTGTTGCAAGATTTCCTGAGCTTGAGCAGATAGGCCACTGATAAACGTGCTGCCGACGACCGTAAGCCCCAGCACGACTGATGATACGGAACTAAAAAATAACTTCATTGAAAACTGTCCTAATTTAGCAGAGTGACTGCGTGAATGATTCTCAGATTTACTTGCAATCAAGGTAACGTACCCCCAGCCAAACACGCACTTCGTTACATACATACTTCAACGGTGCTATAGATATTCCTAAAATTCTAGGATTTTTTTGTGTACGCTTAGATTTGTAACATGCGATCGCTCAGTGTAGCTGCCCAGCGTAGCTGCTCAGTGTAGCTGGTGAGCACTCTTAAACTAGCATCTGTTTTTTTGACGTGTTAGCTGGCCGTCTCTGTTCCAGACAAAACAGAACTCTGAACACTAGCTGCAAATAAACGGGGTGATGTGTGAGGCTGAGTTCGACACTTTATTTTTAGAAATAAAAAATAGGGCATTGAACCCTTTTGACAAAGCACTCCTCAAAATCTTCCAAGCGATAGATGAGGTCAGACTTAATTATCTCTACTATGTGAGTAGTTAGTTATTCAAAAGCTAATTTCTGCAATTAAAAAAGGAGAATATTTTATGTCTGCTGAAGATAGAATGAAAGCCACTGCTAAAAACGTCGAAGGTAAAGTTCAGGAAGCGGCTGGTGAAGTATCAGGCGATCCTCAAGATAAAGCCGAAGGCAAGTCCAAGCAGGTTGAAGCACAAGCACGGCACGCCAAAGAAGACGTTAAAGACAACATGAAGAAAGCCCTTGACTAATTAGTCTTCTTTCTTTAGTGCTCTTTAGAGAGCCGGGTGACGCTTGTCACCCGGCTCTTTTAGTAGATAGAATTACGCTGCTTGAGTTTGGTATTTTTGAGTGTAGTGACCATTCTTTCAGTTTTGAAATTCAATTGCCGCTGGCTACCGCTAGTAGCAGTGGGTGTAGTTTGGACAGTAGCTCCTATTCCCCTATTAGCTCAGCTAGACGGAAGTACCAGCGAGCTTACAGCGCCTGCAAGCGATTCTGCGACACAGAGCAGTGGCCTGTATTTTTCCGATATCATTGTTCGCGGTCGCCCTCTTTTTCAAGTTGGCGGGCTAGCCGATATTAGCGCTCAAGAGCGTGCTCAAATCATTAACCGCAGGATTGCCAGTATTGTACTCAACACAGAAGATCCAGGCAGTGTAGAAGCGCAGTTTAATGCCGATGGCACGTTGGCCACTCTGAGGCTGAACAACCGAGTTTTGATGACTATTACTCAGCAAGACGCTGAAGATTTCGGGCTTTCATTAGAAGCTTTAGCGCAGCGCTGGGCGGAGCAGCTGACACAGGCCCTTAATAAGCCGCCCCTAGCCATCGATGTAGCGCAGCGAATTAACACAACCCTACGGAACCTGGGGCGAGACACGATTGCTCGTTTGCCCGCTTTTACAGGCGCTTTTATCATTGTTTTGATTACCTGGGCCGTTGCAGGTGGTGTTCGCTATGGGGCATTTCGCTGGGCGCAACAGACAGAAGGCGATCGCAGCACTGAAGTTCTGATAGGCCGACTGGGCTACGGCGGCGTTTGGATTATTGGCTCGGTTGTGGCTTTAGGCGTCATGGGCCTTGACTTTGGTGCTCTACTGGGAGCACTGGGTCTGACTAGCGTAGCGATCGGTTTTAGCCTTAAAGATGTCCTCAGCAACTACATTTCTGGGGTAATTTTGCTAGCGGCTCGTCCCTTCCGGCTAGGGGATCAAGTAGTCATTGGCGACTACGAAGGCACCATTACTCAAATTCAGCTACGGGCCACAACGCTTAAAACTTACGATGGCCGCAGGGTTTACATTCCCAATCAGGAAGTTTTTCAGGCCAGCATCATCAACAATACGGCCTCGACGCAGCGCCGTAGCTCGGTGATTGTAGGCATCGACTACGACGCAGATATTGAAAAAACCAAACAGGTAATTGCCGCTGCAGTCCAAGAGATCAAAGGGGTCGTGCCAGAGTTTCCGGTTGAGGTTTTAGTCCGAGAGCTGGCGGCTAGCACTGTTAACCTAGAAGTTTTATTCTGGGTAGATTCACGGCGGGGAGAGTTTTTGGGTACCACCTCTGCGGTAGCCCAGCAGATCAAAGAAGCTCTGCAACAAGCTGATGTTGAAATGCCAACCGAAATCTATACTTTGCTATTTCGCAATGCCCCTCCTGGGATAGAAGACCAAATTCACCGGCAACAGGCAAAATTGAGTCAAGATTAGCCATTGAGGTAGGCCATGCTTAGTATTGCAAAAGCTTTTCAGACTGAGTCACTCAGCTTTGAAATTTTAGAGGCGGCCTTCGATTTATATTTGCAGGCACCTGAATCTCAAAATCCCACAATCAGCTTGCAAACGGTGGCTGAGCAAACAGGAGCGAGTTTGTTAGAGTGTCGCAACACCATCGTGGCAGCTTGCAAACAGGGCCATTTTCCTGAATGTGCGCTGGCGCGTTAGGGTGACTTCAGCCTTGTAGCCAATCGGGCTGCTAGTCATGAGAAACCTATTTAAGCAAGTTCAGGGCTGGTTTGTAGCCACAACTCTTGTTGAAGCCGGAGTCATGGAGACTGAAGAGCCTGATCGCTCTGCTAGGCGGCTGTCGCCTGCGATCGTGCAGAAGCTGTCCTTGGCGATCGCTGAGCTACCCTTACCGCAAGTGCATCAGATCCAACTGCGATCGCAAATTGATCAGGCCGTAACGCAGTGGCGCTCTGACCCTAAAGCCCCCAATCATCTGGTTATCATTGCAGATCCCACCGAACCTCTAGAAAAGTATCGTCGCTGGGTGCTGGATCAGCCTGACTGGGCTTCTGTAGCTCTCCTGTCTGACTGGCACAGGCGTCCGCAAGACTACACAACAATCGCCGACAAGCTAGCTCAGGCTATCGAGACGGCTCAGGCCGCAGGTGAGCCAGGTCAGCTAGTCGTCTTACCCAGCCTGGATCAGTGTTTTCTACGCTGTGCTGATGGGCTGGCCGCAATTGATTACCTAAGAGATGCCATTGCAGGCGATCGCCATCATTTCTGGGTTCTAAGCTGCAACCAGTGGGCCTGGCAGTATCTCGATAGCGTTTGCCATACTCGAGCCTACTTTCAACAAACCTTGACGATACCCAAGCTTGACGGTTGGGCACTGAGGCGGTGGCTGCTTCCTCTCAATGCAAATGTTGAATACCCCTTTGCTACGGCTGAGCAGGTGCAGCCAGCCCCAAAACCACCTCAACAGTCTGACTCAGAAACTGCTGAAGCCTGGGCATCTGAGTTAGAAGAGCAGTATTTTACAGCCCTGGCTACTGCCGCAGGCGGAATCAGCCAGGTCGCGGCTGCGCTCTGGTTGACCTCTCTATGCCATCAGGAATCAGAAAAAACAGCCGAGACAGCCGCTCAGGAAACTGTCGAAAGCCGTGAATATCACTCAGTCGTTCTTAAAGATTTAGCCTTTCCTGAACTACCTAGCCTGACGGCTGACGATCGCTATCTGCTCTTTTCGCTGGTTCTGCACCGTTCGATAGATATCTCTGATCTGGCACTAACGCTGGGAGACAGTCTTGAGCAGGTCACCAGCCAGGCTTGGCCCCTGCTGCAGCAGGATGTAATTGCGATCGCTCCTCTAGGCTATCAGCTTAATCCAGCCTATTATCTGCTGGTGCGAGCTAATCTCAGACGCAACAATTTTGTTGTTGACTAGGGCTTATGTTTGAAGAACTGATTGAATCTACTGATAAAATTGCAGCTTTAGTTCAAAGACTTACTTTAGACAGGGTTATTCAAGCTGTCTCAATTTTAGGGCTAACCTATCTTGCCTTTTTGATTTTAGACAATACGATCAGCTGGCTATCAGAGCATGTTCCTCTCCAATTTCGCCTCAGCATTAAGCAGTCACTGCCATTTTGCCGAGCGCTAGTCTTGTTAGTCGCAATCGTGCTGCTACTAAGCCGATTTTTGCAGCTTTCTCCCAGCAGCCTACTAGCGCTAATTGCCTTCTTTTTAGTAGGACTCGGCTTTGCCTTTAAAGACTATGCCAGTTCTGTCAGTGCTGGCCTGATTTCTCTATTTGAACAGCCCTATCAGGTGGGGGATCACGTCAAAATTGGCGAACAGTATGGTGAAGTCACCCGCTACGGTCTCAGAGGAATTCGTCTGCGCACCTCAGATGACCGAGACGTAACCATTCCCCATAATTATGTCTGGACGCAGCCTGTTGTCAATTCTAATCGCGGCAAGCTAGAAGCTCTAGTGGCGGTAAGTTTTTATCTCAGCCATCATGCTGATGTTAATCAAGTGATTCAAATTTTGCGCCGCGTTGCTCAAACCAGCAAGTACACCGATCTGCGCTGTCCTATTGCAGTAGAGCTAGTCGAAAACCCAGAATCAACTCAGTTCAGCCTAGAAACTTACCCGATGGATATTCGTGATGAAACCAGCTATCGCACAGACTTAATTAGACGGGCCAAAGCTATCTTCAAGCAGCAGGCGATCGCTTATCCTCCTCCTTTCAATCTCAAAATTCAGGGTTAAAAGCACAGCTAGCAACTAAGGTTCGTAGTCAGTGCTTTAGCGCTGGAGCGCCAACTACGAACGATGCCGAGTTCTAAAATTTATCTCTACAGAGAATAAAAAGTGTATCTCTGGAGGGATACAAGAAAATGCTTTATCTCTTAAGCTCCTTAGCGATAGTTACATAAAATAGATTTCCCTACTATGGAAAATAACCAAAATCAAGACATTCTAGATAAAGCTAGTGACCGGGAAGAGCAGGCCGTTGCTAACGTTAAAGAAACTGTCACGGCCCCTTTGCCCTCACCGCCCCCCATGCAGGCAGAGTCTACAGCTTCTGACCTAAAGCAGCGGCTAGACTGGGGCGAACCCGGTTTGACAATTATTGACGTCCGCGATCGCGCTGCCTACAACAAAGAGCGAATTACGGGCGCTATTCCTGTTCCCATGTCTGATCTGGTATCTGAAGTCAAGTCTACTTTAGAGTCCAACCGCGACATCTATCTTTACGGCGAATCAGATGAAGCTTCAGGTCAGGCTGCCAGTATGCTTTCTGACGCAGGTTTTGAGAGCGTAGCTCGTATTAAGGGAGGTTTGTCGGCTTGGAAGGCTATCTCTGGCCCCACGGAAGGGCAAACGGCCAACGGCTAGTTTAGCGTCTGATATTTAAGCTTCAATCTTTAAGATGGCTTAGTCAGAAAACCGCGCTCGCCTGCGATCGCGGTTTGTTTGCGATCAGGGGGGTGAACCGTCAGGTGGCTCTGTCGTGGGCGTTACAGCGTCAAACTTATGGGAATGGCTTAGGTCAAGCAGCAGTCCTACAGCAAAGGGCTGTTTAACCACGTCTAGTGGCTGTCCCCACTGTTTGAGTTCTTCTAAGAGCGCCGTTTCGACTGCGGGGCGCTTACGGGCCATCAAGATCCAAACGCGGGGCTGATCTTTAAGCTGAGCTAAATCCTGGCGGTAGTGATCTAGCTCTTCTGCTGAGAGGCTGCGGTTGCTGGGTACAGGATAGGGGCTGAGCAGAGTAGCCTGCGGCGGAAAGTCATAGCGCTGACGGTAGTACAAAAACTGCTGCTGCGGACTGGGTAAAACATAGAGGCGATCGCCTGTCTGCCAGTGAGCCTGCATATAGTCCAGCACGGGCCGAATATGGTCAAACAAAAAGCGCTGAGGCAAAACAACCTTCACCCCCATGCGCCCCACCGGAAACACCAGCAGTGCCACCAGCGCCACGATAGCTAAAACTGCTCGATAACGACGACGATGAGCAATTTGCTCCAGACAAAAGGTGAGTCCTTCTGCCACGATCAGCAGGGCAAAGGGCGCTAAAAATAAAACTAAGCGCCCTCTAAAGGGGTACTTGTGCAGATAGCTAGCAGCCAGTGTAATTAGCAAGGGAGCATTCAACAGCGCTAGCTGCTCTCGATCGCGGCGGTAGAGACAAACGCAGCCACAGACAAAAACCACCATAGCGATCGCATCGGTAAAGCCCAAAAAGCCCAGCGGACGGTAGAAAAACTGTCCCAGTGCGTCCAAAACCCAAACAATATCAAACCAAGACTCTGGATAGCGTTCTCCCCAGCTATTGACTAGGTCTGCGTTATTTAGCGCCTGCCGAATCACTGTGCCATAAAGCACCGCAAAGCTCGTCAGCCAGGCAGCGTACAGGGGCAAGCGGCTGAGCAGCCAGGTTCTAAACTGCTGCCCTGATAGCCGCCAAACCGGTAACTTGCAAAAATTAACCAGCTCAACCCCAGCCATCACAAAAATACACGGGAACGAAGCCCAAATGCAGACCACTCCCACAGCACTCAGCCAGCCAAGGCGTCGCCACCCCAAACGAAGGCGATCTAGGGGCAGCAGCAGCAAAAACAGCCAGACTGCGATCGCCAAATCGCTGATATAGGGTTTAACTTCCCCAGCGTAGTAAACGGTGTACTCCAGAGAGGCAAATAGAGCGATCGCAATGGGTGTGGTTACCCCCGTAGTCAGTTTCTTAGCCAGTCGGTAAAACAAACCCACTGAAATCAAACCTGCCAGCAGCGGCAGCAGCCGCAAAGCATATTCAGAGTTGCCCCAAAGCTGAATCGCTAGCTTCTCCCCCCAGAGAAACAGCGGCGGCGCGGCCTGACCGTAGTCTAGCTGCTCTAAGAGTTCTCCATAGGAGCGGTTGACTAGATTGATCGCCAGACTCGCCTCATCAAACCAAAGCGAACGGTTAGCCGCGTACTGCACCAGTCGCGCCACCAGACCAAAGCCGACAAAAGCCAGCGATAGCCGATCGAGCTGTGCCGACTCGAACTGTAGCTTGAGTAAACCTTGCCTAAACTTGCTTACCGTCACAGAAAGACTGCGTAAAAACTTCACCCATTCTCCTCCAAACCTGCTCTACTCGCTTGCAATCAGACCTTCTAAAGCAGCTTGCAAATCCTGAGTTAGGTCGGCAACTGCCTGGCGACGGCTGTGGCGATAGGCTGGAGCGCGATCGCTGACTGAGATTGGCTCTCCCACGGTCATCTTTACCGCCTGCTGGCCCAGCTGCAGCCGAGGAAAAGGGTTGCGGCCTTGAATCCGCGCTATTGTGTCTCGCAGCAGCAAGACCGTTTCCGCAAAGCGCTCAACCGTCGGCTTCTCCAAGAAATAGCGCCCGGTGACAGCTACAAAACTCTCAACCAGGCGCATATGCCACATCCGCAGGCTGGCTTCTTCCGCAATGCGATCGGCTAGCCCCCGCTCTACCGCTGAGAGCGACTGACTAGGCCGCAGCTCATCTCGATAAATCCAGTCCCAGCCCGCCTGCTCCAAACGCCTGCAGCGATCGATCAGACTGCCTTTAGGGACTAAATTAAAATAGGTTTCCGCCACGGTGAGAGCAGCTTTGAGCAGGCGATCGAGCCGCTGGGCTAAGCGGATGTTGAAACCATCCGTCGTTTCAGCAGGCGACAGCTCAGTTTCGGCAGGTAGCAGAGCCATGTGATAAAACTCGCGGTAGTAGTTTTCCATTAGCGAGAGCAGGTGTTCGCCCAGCCGCAACAGTCGGGCATACAGCGTCGCAGTCTGGGGTGGCAGATGGGAACTCTTTGCTAGCTGAGCTTTTAGCTGCTGCACCTGAGCCAGCTCAGGCGGTTGACTCAGACCGCACTCTGCCTCTAGCTGAGTCAGCAACTGTTCGACGGTCTGCCAGGGAGCTTTCAAGTAGCGATATTTAATCCCCAGGGGGATGATAATGACCGCCTCGTCTCGATTTGCTTTGCGCAAATCCTCTACACACCAAAAGCCTAGCTGAGCAATGCCTGGTTCCAAAGGGCTAACAATTTCTGTATGCCCGTTGTTAGCGCCTTCGGGAGCCGCCGCCATCGGGAATTGCCCGCTAGCAAACAGGTGACGGGCCGAACGCAGCCCCGCAATATCGACTTTGCCCCGCTGAATCGGGGTACCCCCCAAGCGCGAGTAGAGCCAGCCAAGCCACTGCCCGGCCCAGAGGGGAATGCCCCGGTCGTAGATGAAGTGTATGTGGGGCAACCCTGCGATCGCGGCGTCAAGCTGTCTGGCTCTTTGGGGCAATAGATACCACATCAAATGGGCTAAACAGAAAGCATCTTCTGGGCTGGGATGACGAAAGGCGATCAGGAGACGGGTCTGCCCCGACTGAAACTGCTGATAGGCTTTTACCAGTCCGTCGGTGTTTTCGGCCTGAATCTGAATCAGGTCTGTCTGCCCCCGCATCCAGAGTGGCATCAGGTAGCGCATCCCTTGTAAAACAGCAGGATTAAACCGAGGCTCGATAAACTTTAAGGGCGGCTGGGCGCGAGGCGGAACAGATGACAAGATAAGCCTCCCAAAAAATCAATCGCTAATGTAGCTATCCTATTTGGATTGTGAGCAGACTGGCGCTCTGGTCTGCCAATCGTACCGTAACAAGAAATCGTCTTAGGGCAGCAGCGAAAACTGGTCAAATTTGACTACCTCAGAGTCGGGTTCTCGCGTGTCAAAGTAGTAGCTGGTGACGATACCTGTGGCGGTTTCAAAAATACTAAAGGCCGTAATGTCATTGCTGGCTAGGTAGGGCAAAGGAGTGCCCGCCTCATCAGTCAGCGGCGCGATCGCAGGCACGACCGGCTCAAGACCGTAAGGATCGCCAACAGGCACGTAGTTATCGGCCTCAAAGCCTGCCAGGTCTGCCTCCTGTTGCTGAGGGACTGCTCTAGCGCGATCGCCCCAGTGAGCATTATAGGTATTACCGACGTTGGAGCTTTCTAAGAAGTTCATGCCGCTGGAGCTGACAAAACGGTTCCAGATGTGGTCATGCCCGTAGAACACAAGCTGTGCCCCGGCCTGCTCTAGCAGCGGCAGCAGGTCACGGTTGAGCATATCTTGGTCTTTGGGATACTCGTAGCGAATCGCTTTGAGGCTGCCGTCCGGGGCGGCCTCATATACGGGCACCGGATTGGTAAAAGCTGGGACAATATTGTCGCCTAGGCTATGAGGCGGATGGTGCAGCATGACAATTTTGTACTTGGCTTGCTGAAAGGCTTCGCTGGCAAGCTCTTGAGCCAACCACTGATACTGGGGACTTCCCTGATCGATCCCCATAAAAACGTGCTGCCCGTAGCCCCATTTGTTGGGCATAGATAGGTCAGAGGCACTTTCGCGGTAGCGGCCTCGGGTTTGGGGGGATAGACTCGGCGATCGCCAAATATTTGTCACAAACAGCGATATCAGGCGAATATCTCCAAAAGTGGTGGCATAGTAGCGGCTGGTCTCTTCGGCTTCGCCTGGTATGGGACTTTTGGGCAGCGTAAACAGCCCCTCGTAGGTATCTGTATTGAAAGAATTATTCTTTAGCCATCGCGCTTTGACCTGGGGATCGCCGCCCGGATTGAAAACCTGGGCCTGCTGATCGTAAAGCTGGTTTGCCGCTGACCAGGGAATCGGGTCATTAAACTGGCTGTCTAAGCTCTCAAAGCTAGAGTAGCGGCCCATCACCTCATGGTTACCCAGCGTTGGAAACAGCGGCGCATGTTGAATAATTTCACCTCCCTGATAGACCGTTGTCTTGCCATCTCGCTCCAGCGCATAATTTGCCCGTCCCTGCAGGCTGGGAAAAAAGGCATTCCCCCGGACATCATCAAACCATTCAGAGGCGCGATCGGGGATGTTAACGAGATCCCCAGCATGAAACACCGCATCTACCTGGCCCACGGTTTGCTCAACCATTTGCAGATTGGCCGGGGTCATAGGCATTAGCTGATGATCAGAGGTCAGCAAAATCTTCAGGGGATCTCCTGCTAGGGGCGCTGGGGCCAGTGAAAAAATTCGGCTTTTGTGGAGCTTGCCCCCGGCTTCAGCACTCAGCACCTGGTAGGGTACCCGACTCCCTGAGCGCAGCCCTGGAACTTCAGCCTCATGCCGCCAGACAGGACGAGCGATAGGCTGAGATAGCTCAGCGGTTTCGGTCGCTAAGTGCGAACCTGCATCTTCTCGCAGGCGATCGAGCTGAGTGGTGGTGGCCGCTACGGTATTGACTAAATCATCAGTTTGCAAATCTGCCAAAGCCTCAGCTGGCGTAGACTGAGCTGGATCTCCGTAAGCAACGACATGGTTCATACCTTCAAACTCGGTGAACCAGACTACCCGCATTGAGGAGTCAGTAGGATATTGCAAAAACGGATCGCTAAGCAAGGAAAACTCTCCTGAAATAATGTTTTGCCGCTGCAATAAATTTGAGAGGCCCGAGTCTAATATAATAAAAAGGCTCGTGGCTAAAACCAGCAAAATGCCCGCCACAATTAGAGTCGTGTCTTCTCGATTATTCATCGCTGTAACCAGCCGTTAAAGTGTCTATTGCCTAAACTACCCCTAAACTGAGCCGTCTAGAATCAGCTTTAGAGAAACTCAGACTATTTGTTATTTTTTAGGTTTTTGAAGCATTGTTTTTGGCAAAGCAGCGCCGATGGCAGTCACTGCGACTCCTTCTTCACCCCATGTTACTGATTTCGCTGGGGCTACATACCCTGTTACTCTGGCTGCCTCTGCCTGCCCTCGAAAAGCTCAGAAAACCCGAAAGCTTAGAAGTGCAGAAGCCAGATCCTGTAGAAACCATTAACGTCATCCGCTTGCCTGCTGGAACCTCAGCTGAGCCACCTGTTTCACCGCCAGCGCCCCCTCGCCAGCCAGTCCCTGCCCAAACTCCGCAGGCTGAGACAGCTCCACCAGCAGATTCAGATCCCATCTCAGCAGCAGACTTCTCTCGGCAAGACTCTACCGAAGACACTATAGCTAACTCTGAAATTACTGAAGCTTCGCCGCTAGATGATAAGCTCAAAGATATTCGCTTTTATAGCTACAGTGTCAATCTAACTACAGAAAGCGAGGCCACAGGCAGCTATTTAGAATGGCTGAATGACTTGTCGGTCAACTATGACCTTTCCCCGACGCGACTGTCCGATCCCCTAGTAGTACCCTATGAGGCAGCTACGTGCCTTTCACCGGAGCCTGTGATAGCGTCGGTGGGTGTGGTGGTCAATCCGGCAGGGCAGGTGATTGAGGAACCAGAACTGCTCAAAAGTACGGGGTATGACATTCTTAATCGAAAGGCTCTGGTCGAAACAAAAAAGCGATCGTTCTCAGCCGGAAATAGCATCAAAGCTTATTCTATAGAAGTTCAGGTGCAGTACGATAGCGCCACCTGTACGCCGCCTTCTTAAAAAAATCAGGAGACAAGAACGGGGAAGATATCTCGTACATTCCCCCTGGTTGACAGTGCCGATACATAAAAAGGACTTGGAGCGCTCTGTCTATGAGGGCACACCTGAAAAGGTACAGATTTTACTTGAAGATCTTTTCCAAACCAATC
Source organism: Leptolyngbyaceae cyanobacterium RM1_1_2 (assembly GCA_012032345.1). GTDB lineage: Bacteria > Cyanobacteriota > Cyanobacteriia > Phormidesmidales > Phormidesmidaceae > Sphaerothrix. The sequence goes on from JAAUQI010000010.1 coordinate 31,154, forward strand.
TTTGATAGATCCCTACAATAGGTGTAGCAATGTCTGTCAATACTTAGCTGCTTACCCTGCTTGGATTTAGCTGGCTGATGTTTGCGATCGCCGGATATTCATCAGTGGCTTCTTCCCACCGCCGAGACTGACAGTACTCATCGATCGCAGCTACTGTCCCAGCGCTCAATAGCCACATGATTCTTGGCGATTCTATGGAACAGCTCATTGGCCAAAGATTACATAATCGCTATCAGATTCAGTCTTTACTAGGGCGTCAGGTGGGTCGAAGAACCTTTTTGGCTCACGATTGCAGCAGCCAAACGCCCGTGGTTCTGAAGCTACTGCTGTTTGGCCTTGAGTCTACCTGGGAAGACCTCAAGCTGTTTGAGCGCGAGGCTATGACGCTCAAAGCCCTTGACCATGCCGCTATCCCTAAATACCTCGACTCTTTTGAAATAGACACTGATTTGGGTAAAGGGTTTGCGCTGGTACAGAGCTACCTCAAAGCGCGATCGCTGCAAGCCTGGGCAGAAACGGGGCGGAGTTTTAGCGAGGCGGAACTGCGGGCGATCGCGGCGCAGCTCTTGGAAGTGCTAACCTATCTCCACAGCCATCAGCCACCAGTGATTCATCGAGATGTCAAGCCCAGTAATATTTTGCTCGGCGATCGCAGCGGTCACAACCCCGGACAGGTTTTTTTAGTTGACTTTGGCTCGGTGCAGACTATCCAGCACAGCGGTACTGTCACCATTGTCGGCACCTATGGCTATATGGCTCCTGAGCAATTTGGCGGTAGAACCTTTCCCACTTCAGACCTGTATAGCCTGGGCGCGACCTTGATCTACCTGCTCACTAGGGTTCATCCGGCTGATTTACCCACCCGCAACGGGCAGATTCAGTTTGAGACAGCCTCTCAGGTCGGTGAACGATTTCAAGTCTGGCTAAAGTGTCTGGTGCATCCAGATCGAGATCGGCGTTTTCAGAGTGCCCGGTTAGCGCTCAATGCTCTGAATGACCACAGTCTGACGCTACCGATTCATCAGCCTATTTCTACCAAGCCTGCCGACAGTAAAGTTAGCTTAATCAAAACTGACAATCAGCTTAAAATCACGGTTCCTCCACTCAGTCTTATCCGTAAACTTCGAGCCGTTTACTCAAACTTTTGGCTCACACTTCTTTGTTGTTCGCCGTTACTTTTAGGCTTTTGGGACATCAAAACGCTATGGTTAATCATACCTCTGGTACTGTGGCCTATTTCTACAATTTGGATACGCTCAATCTTGCAAATTTTTGAGCGGCGTCAGCTACGTATCACCTCTGAAGAAATTTGTTTAACCCAGAGCTATCTGGGGTTTGAGAGAAGACGCTCCTCTCCCCGCAAAGACATCATCAAGCTTGAGCGCTTTAGCTTTGCTAAAAGATCCATGTTTTCTACACTCAGCATCTGGGCAGGAAACCAATGTTATCCAATGGGTGCTATTAGTACTAGTGATATCAAAAAACTGACAGAGCTGGAGCTTGACTGGTTAGCTATGGAGATCAGCGACTGGCTAGATTTACCTGTTCAAACCCTTGATAACAGCTCCATAGAACCCTTAACCGCAACCAATGAGAGCATTTCTACGGCGGCGATCCTACAGATAAAGCCAATTTACTCCCTCAATCTACCTAAGACACAATCTCCAGCAGATGCCAAATGTACTCTCCTAAAAAACGATAGATTAATAGAAGTCTCTGCACCTGTTGATTCAAGCTATTTAAAGCTGGCCACTACAGACTGTTTCCCTGTATTGTTTTTGGGAGCACCCATCCTTGCCATTATGTGCTCTATTGTTGCTTACAATCCTCTACTTGTATTTCCAGTTATATTGGTAATAACTGCTTTAGGACTAAGTATAAGACTCTATAAAGACGAGCAGAAATTCACGCGAATTTTGCTTGAAATCAACAAAAATAACGTGTCTGTACGGAGAAAGCATCGATCAGAAGAGTCTTTACGTCATTTGAAGCGATTTCCAACCCGAGATATTTCCAGTATTCAAATAGCTTATCTGTCTAAAGCCGATTATCGAAACGCCATCTATCATGTCCAGCTCAAGTTTGCCAAAAATTCTGCTACTCAAAACTCAAATAGCTTACCCGTTGGAAATCGTAAATTCTGGCTGTCTCGACAAGAAGCCTATTGGCTAGCATACGAATTGGGTAACTGGTTAAAGGTGCCCGTCACTGAGCTAGAAGTTATAGTTGAACGAAGCTCTTAGTTCTTCTGCGAAAGCTTTAGATATAACCGCAGGGCTGTACCGACAAGGTAGGGGTTGAGGCAGCGATCGCTGCAAGCCTGGGCAGAAACGGGGCAGAGCTTGAGTGAGGCGGAACTGCAGGCGATCGCACCTCTGCAAGCGAGATAAACCCCCGCTCCGCTAAGATCTAGTCGATATGCTTTTTGAGCATCAGGGTTGTTGTGACTTCCCTCTCTGAATTCGATTGAACCGCATTCTCTACTATTCCTCCCGCTGAGATAGCTCAGTCAGCCTACTAGCCTGGTTCTATCGATCGCATCGATGACAGCCTGAATAGCTTCAATGCTTCACCCAAATTGACCTGAGTCATGATTGGAGACAGGTTACCTGTTTAATACCCAAAAGAGACTATGTTTCCCGATCGCATTCGTCATCTGCCTAAATATGACGGCCCCTTTGATGCCTTTCACCTAGTCGCCCAGGGCTGTCAGATCTATTTTGCCAGCTATCCAGCAGGGACAGTGATTGAGCCGCATCACCATGAGACTGACAACTATGGCCTGATTACTCAGGGAGAGCTGATTTTGATTTTGGCGGGTCAGCAGCAGCGCTTTGGGGTGGGGCAGTGGTATCACGTTTCTGCTGGAGAACAGCACGCCGCCCGCTTTGAGCAGCCCACGGCTGAAGTTGAATTTTGGTTCGACCCGATTGAATAGTTTTTCTTTTTACTATGCCTCTTACTTCTATGCCTCAGGCAAAAACTGCCATCAGCCAGGTTGATGCCTTTACAGATCGGCCTTTTGCGGGCAATCCTGCCGCTGTATGTATTCTCTCTGAGACCGCTAGCGATCGCTGGATGCAGGCTGTCGCCGCTGAAATGAACCTGTCCGAAACAGCCTTTTTAGTGTCCCAGGCAGACGGCTACAGTCTGCGCTGGTTTACCCCCGCAATCGAAGTTAATCTCTGCGGTCATGCGACTTTAGCCAGCGCCCATGTGCTGTGGAGCGAGGGCCATCTGCCCCCTGAGCAAGAAATTTGCTTTCACACCCGCAGCGGTCTGCTCACCGCCACTCTGCAAAACGGCTGGATTACCCTCAACTTCCCAGCTCAGCCTGTAACCGCGATCGCGGCTGAGCCAGACCTGCTACGAGCCTTACGCGGCGCTGAGCCGCAGTTTGTCGGCAAAAACCAGACCCACTACTTTGTAGAACTAGCCTCCGAGCAGCATGTCCACCTGCTACAGCCTGATTTTGCCCTGATGCAGCTGCTGCCAACCCAGGGCGTAATTGTCACCAGTCAGGCAGAAGCTGCCCCTGTAGACTTTGTCTCGCGCTACTTTGCTCCGGCTGCGGGCATCAACGAAGACCCAGTCACTGGGTCGGCCCACTGCGCCCTAGCGCCTTACTGGCAAAAAGTTTTGGCTAAAGATGACTTTTTGGCCCACCAGATATCAGCCCGGGGCGGCGTTTTGCAAGTGCGCTGCGTGGGCGATCGCGTCAAAATTAGCGGTCAGGCCGTGACGGTAATGCGGGGGGATTTACTCTTTGACCCGCTTTACGATTGTTAATCAAGCTACTAACTTGATTATTCGTAACAAACCTTCCTGATTTTTACGGCATTGAAGGTTGCAGGCTCAAGCTGATGACAATTCTTTTTTTTTAGCTGATCAATCTTGTAAAAAAATTCGTCTGAACCGGAGCAACCCCTGGACTTAAGTGGTAAAGGCTAAAGCGATCGCCTGCTAGAGGTTTGTAGTTTAGTCCAGTGCTGAATCTAGGGCCAGATTGTCTTTGTATCGGCTTCATCTCGGTACCTTAGAGGATGCCTCAAAGATCTCTTGTGAGGTCTCTACGCTATTGAAATCTTCCTAATCCCCCTTGAGAAGCGGCAAGTTCCAAGACGATTTTCCCCCTTTCTCAGGGGGGCTAAGGGGGATTTCCGATTACCAAATAGGACAGCATATTTCTTCTCAAACAACCTCTTGGGTAGAAATAGGGCATTTTTTCTTTTGTTCTGCTTTTTACAAATAGGAAATTTAAAAGCTATAGAAATTGAGTTTTCAGGTTCATGTAAGTTTCAGCAGGCAAAAAATTAGACTCTTTCCTCTTATAAAGGCTCTAGAGCCACCAGATTGGGTTAATTGTTTTAAACATCCCCTTTCTTTTACCCGTGGGGTTTCCCATAATGCTGTTAGCGAGTCGAAAACCGCGTGTTAGATCTGATATCGGCACGAGGCAATTTCAAACAGCTCACACGTATATTGGAGACGACTAGCGTGAAACTCTCTGTTTATGGCAAAGGCGGCATCGGCAAATCTACGACGAGCTGCAACATTTCAGTCGCTTTAGCCAAGCGCGGCAAAAAAGTTTTGCAAATTGGTTGCGATCCCAAGCACGACAGCACCTTCACCCTGACCGGCTTTTTGATCCCGACTATCATTGATACCTTGCAGGAAAAAGACTATCACTACGAAGATATCTGGCCCGAAGATGTGATCTACAAGGGCTATGGCGGCGTAGACTGCGTGGAGGCCGGTGGCCCACCGGCGGGTGCTGGCTGTGGCGGCTACGTAGTTGGTGAAACCGTCAAGCTGCTCAAAGAGCTAAACGCTTTTGACGAGTACGACGTTATTTTGTTTGACGTGCTGGGTGACGTAGTCTGTGGCGGTTTTGCGGCCCCGCTCAACTACTCTGACTACTGCATGATTGTCACTGACAACGGCTTTGACGCTCTGTTTGCCGCCAACCGCATTGCCGCCTCGGTGCGGGAAAAAGCGCGGACTCACCCGCTGCGTCTGGCTGGGCTAATCGGTAACCGCACGTCTAAGCGCGACCTGATTGATAAGTACGTTGAGACTGTACCCATGCCCGTGCTGGAAATTTTGCCGCTGATTGAAGACATTCGGGTTTCGCGGGTCAAAGGTAAGACTATTTTTGAGATGGCTGAAACCGACCCTTCACTCCACGCCGTTTGTCAGTATTATCTCAATATTGCCGATCAGGTACTCGCAGCCCCAGAAGGCGTTGTTCCAAACGATACGCCGGATCGGGAGCTGTTTGCTCTGCTGTCTGACTTTTATCTCAATCCTCCTGCCGCTGCTGCCGAGGCTCAATCAGAAAAATTAGATCTGATGATGGTTTAGCGCTACAGAAGACGAGCCAGTCTAGATTAAGCCTGACGAAATATAAACTCATTTGCGATCGCATCGGACGGTGATAGATTGCTGCAGTATCATCCTGTGTACGGCTTTTTCAGTTGTCCCTGAGTGACTTAGCTGATTTGCAATCTAGAGTGAGGCAAACTCATGGCATTCTTCGAAAACTTTACCTCGGTTATTCGGCAAAAATGGCTGGACTATGTTCAGGCCAATCGGCCTTGGCTAGAGCTACAGATGCGTCAAACATCGGTGAGAACCCAGACGGAGGTCGCCGTCCCTCTTCGTTTTTGGTTTTAGGCGTGGTGAACGCGATCGAGCCAAAACTGTCTAATTTGATGGTGCCGTTTTATCAGCTCAACTCTGATGAAGATGCTCTAGTCGAAGTTTTGGGACTCAATTTTGATCCCGAAATGGCGCTAGATAACAACGGCACCCCTAAGACAATCGCCGCTGAAGACACTGACGTCACCCCGATGCTGCCCGATGCTCAAGATGCCTTCGAATAAAGGAATCACTTCCTCTTCAGGCTTTCCCTTTCGGTGCTGCCTGCGTTGAATCTAGACTAAGACTGACGTGAACACTGAACAACTGCGCCAAATACTGCGCCAAAAATGGCTGGATTATTACTGCGAGAACCGTTCTTGGCTGGTGCGTTTGGGGGTCTGGGTGACCTACCAGGGCCAGCGTCGCCCCTCTTCTAGCTTTATTCTGGCTACCCTTGCCATCCTGGAGCCTCAGCTAAATCAGCTACTGCCGCTAGTCGTTGATCTCAGCAGTAACCCCGACCGCATTGTGGCAGCTCTGGGCCTTAACTTTAATCCTGACGAAGCGCTAGAGTCCCTGCCGGAACAGCCTAAAATGCTGCCAGAGGGCACCCAGCCAGCAGCAGTAGCCAAGCCCAATTCTGCCCGCCCGCCGCTGCCCCGAGAAATGGATGAATCTGGTGCCAGCATCCGACCTCGGCCTAAAGTCCATTCATTATGACCCTGACGCAATTATTCATCTTGTTGAGAGAAAACTATCATGACCCTTGCCAATACCCAACCCCAAGCCCTAGAGTTTGAGTGCGAAACAGGCAACTATCATACGTTTTGCCCAATTAGCTGCGTGGCTTGGCTGTACCAAAAAATTGAAGATAGCTTTTTCTTGGTCATCGGTACCAAGACCTGTGGCTATTTCCTACAGAATGCGATGGGGGTCATGATCTTCGCTGAGCCTCGCTATGCTATGGCTGAGCTAGAAGAAGGCGATATCTCAGCTCAGCTCAATGACTATGAAGAACTCAAGCGGCTGTGCCTGCAGATCAAGCGCGATCGCAACCCCAGCGTTATCGTTTGGATTGGTACCTGCACCACCGAGATCATCAAAATGGATCTTGAAGGCTTATCTCCTCGATTAGAGGCCGAAATTGGCATTCCAATTGTGGTTGCTAGAGCCAACGGTTTAGACTACGCCTTTACCCAGGGAGAAGATACAGTGCTGGCGGCAATGGCGCACCGCTGTCCAGATCAAGCCCCAGTGGCAGAGGCAGAAAAAGAAGAGCGCGGTGGCATTACCAAGCTGCTGAACTTTGGCCGCAAAAAAGAGGAGGTTGACGCCGCAGAGTCTGAATATGTCGATCATGCGCCGCTGGTGCTGTTTGGCTCTGTGCCCGATCCCGTTGTGACTCAGATAACGCTGGAGCTGAAAAAACAGGGCATTAAGGTGTCTGGCTGGCTGCCCTCAAAACGCTATACTGAACTGCCTGTGCTAGGGGAAGGCTACTACGTCGCTGGGATTAATCCGTTTCTTTCCCGTACTGCTTCTACGCTGATGCGCCGTCGCAAATGCAAGCTTGTGGGGGCACCTTTCCCCATTGGCCCCGACGGCACCCGCGCCTGGATTGAAAAAATCTGCTCTGTGCTGGAGATTGAACCCCAAGGGCTGGAAGAGCGTGAAGCCAAAATTTGGCAATCTCTCGAAGACTATTTACAAATCATTCGCGGCAAGTCAGTTTACTTTATGGGCGATAACCTACTAGAAGTTTCGCTGGCTCGTTTCCTTACCCGCTGCGGCATGACCGTCCACGAAGTGGGCATTCCCTACATGGATAAGCGCTATCAGGCAGCCGAACTGAAGCTGCTGGAGCAAACCTGTCATGAAATGGGTACGCCTACCCCCAAGATTGTTGAAAAGCCTGACAACTACAACCAAATTCAGCGTATCTATCAGCTAGAGCCTGATCTGGTAATTACGGGCATGGCTCACGCTAACCCGCTAGAGGCACGGGGTATTAATACTAAGTGGTCGGTTGAGTTCACGTTTGCTCAAATTCATGGCTTTAGCAACGCCCGCGATATCTTAGAGCTGGTGACTCGGCCCCTACGCCGCAACAGCAGCCTCAAGGATCTGGGCTGGGATAAGCTGGTCAGGGAAAAAGCACCCCACTAAGCTCAAACTCTTCTAATTGATTAGCTAAATTTGCCCACTTGAAAACCGCTCTGTTGTGATTTAACTCATTACAGAGCGGTTTTTCGGGTTTTATGATTACTTTAGTGAAGACAGAATACATGATCTTCTGAGAAAAGAGCGGCCTGCTTCAGGATTCTGTACGGCTGGTTTCTGTCAAAAAGCCTGTGGGCACCATAGCCACAGCCATTGCGATCGCGCTCTTCTTCCAAAACTACTTTCCCACATGGACTGCTTAAAGCTTGTCACCCGACTGCTAAGCCAGATTTCTGACCCTGCCTTTATTCAAACTGCCCGGCACCAATGGCTTTTTGTCAACAATCCGCTGTGTCAGCTAGCCGGAAACACCCCAGACAGCCTAATAAAGCGTGCACATCTGCTCCTAGAAGACAATTCAGCAAAAAAGCTGCAGGCTGCGGTTGAGCAAGTTTTGGAAACAGGCGCTTCGCCAGATATTTCTCTACAGTTAGCCATAGAGTCAGGGAGCTTACGGCCAGCCATCGCTCAGCTATCGCTGATGACTCAGCCAGAGGAAGAACCGCTAATTTTAGTTCTGTTAAAGCCAACGTCTAAATCTGCTAAGTCTAATTGTGAACAGCCTCAGCTAGCGCCTGAGCGGTTGCAAATACTGGTCGAACATGCCCCGGCGGCTATTGCTATGTTTGACACCGAGATGCGCTATCTCACGACCAGTCGCCGCTGGCTAGAAGATTATGGTTTGGGCGATCGCACATTATTGGTCACTCTCACTACGACGTTTTTCCGCTCATTCCTCAGCACTGGAAAGCTGTTCACCAGCGCTGTCTAGCCGGAGCTGTTGAGCGCTGTGAGGAAACTCCTTTTGAGCGCAAAGATGGCACAACCGACTGGATTAGATGGGAAGTGCGCCCTTGGCACGACAGCACTGGGCAAATCGGCGGTATTGTCATGCTAACGGAGGTGATTACTGCCCGTAAGCGCGCCGAAACCGCTTTGTATCAAAGTGAAGCTCGGTTTCAAAAGCTAGCAGCCAATATTCCAGGTGCGATTTACCAGTTTCAGCTAGACGCGAACGGTAGAGCTTCGTTTCCCTACATCAGTTCAGGGGTATACAGGCTGTTGGCGCTAACGCCGACTGAGATCATGCAGGACGCCAACACAATTATTTCGAAAATTCATCCAGACCAGCTCGCCAGCTTTCAGAAAACAGTCGCCGCCTCTGCCCAAACGCTTCAACCCTGGCAGTGGGAGGGCCAATTCAGCCTGCCTGATGGCTCATTCAAGTGGATTAAAGCCGCTTCTCGGCCAGAGCAACAGCCCGATGGCTCAATTCTTTGGGATGGGGTGCTGATAGATATCAATCAGCTTAAACAGGCAGAAAGCCAGCTCCAGAAGTTTAACTTACGCCTAGAAGAAAGAGTTGAGCAGCGTACCGCAGAATTGACGTCTACGAATGAGAGGTTGCTGAGCGAAATCCGCCAGCGGCAGCAGGCTCAGCAAGCTTTAATTGAAACTAAAACCCTCTATAAGCAAATTCTAGATGCAATTCCAGATCTGATTTTCTGTAAAGCTGCGGACTCCCAATTTATCTATGGCAACAAGGCTTTTCAAAACTATTACGGTTTAGCGGCTGAAACGCTAGAGGGGCTAACCGATGCTTCCTTTATACCCTCAAACAGCGCGGCAGGGTATCTTGAGCAAGATCGCTACGTTTTTGAGCCAGGTTATACCCTGGTTAGTGAAGCGCCAGTTACTCACCATGCAGGTGAGGAGCGCATGTTCAGCACGATCAAAACTGCTATTTTTGACTCTGAAGGGCAGGTGATGCAGGTTGTCGGCATTGCCAGAGACATTCACGATCGCAAGCAGTCTGAAGTCAAGCTGCAGCGCTCTGAGCAACTGCTGAAAACGGTGATGAATACGCTACCGCAGGCAGTTTTTTGGAAAGATCGCAACTCAGTATATTTAGGCTGTAACCGACACTTTGCCGAAGATGCAGGGTTACCGCCTGAGGATATTATTGGCAAGACTGACTATGAGCTACCCTGGGCTGACACAGAAGCTGAGCTTTATCGTCAGTGCGATCGCCGCGTCATGGCTACCAGTACGCCTGAGCTACATATGCTGGAAACCCAACTGCAGGCAGATGGTAAACAGGCTTGGGTCAATACCAACAAAGCCCCCCTACATGATGCCGACGGCAACGTCATTGGTATTCTTGGCACCTACGAAGACATTACAGGCTTAAAGCAGGTAGAAGCCAATCTGCGCGATCGCGAACAGTTTCTACGCAGTGTCTACGAGGGTTCTGAAAATCCTATTTTTGTAGTGGATGTATTAGAAAATGGAGAATTTCGCTTTTCTGATATGAATCCTGCCTCACAGCGAGCCCTCGGCCTCAGCCCCGATGAATTCAAGCAGCGATCGCCTTACCCCCATTTTCAAGAAAACTATCGGCGCTGCATCTCTTCAGGACAGGCTATTGGCTATGAGGAGTGTCTAGTCGTCAATAACAAAGAAACCTGGTGGTTGACTACCCTAAATCCGCTCAAAGACGAAGCCAATAAGATTTACCGAATTGTCGGTACCACCTTCAACATTACCGAGCGGCGGCAGATAGAGCAGGCGCTCAAAGAACAGGCACAGCTATCTGAATTTAGAGCAGCAATTGATTCAATCTTGACCCGTGAAGACAGTCTACAGAACATGCTGCAGCGCTGCTGCCAGGTGATTGTTCAGCACTTAGACGCGGCCTTCGCTCGCATCTGGGTACTCAACGCCGAAGAAAATGTTTTAGAACTTCAGGCGAGTGCTGGTCTATATACCCACACTGATGGTATTCACAGCCGAGTTCCGGTGGGTCGGTTCAAAATTGGGCTGATTGCCGCTGAGCGCCAGCCCCATCTGACTAACGATGTGCCTAACGACCCGCGTGTAAGCGATCAGGCTTGGGCTAGAGAAACGGGCATGGTTGCCTTTGCTGGTCACCCGCTGATTGTCGAAGATGAGCTACTGGGCGTAGTCGCTCTTTTTGCCCAGCATCCCTTAAGCAACTCAGTATTAGAAATCTTATCTTTTAGTGCCAATGAACTTGCCCTCGGCCTCAAGCGCAAACAGGCTGAGCTTTCACTAATTCGTTCAGAAGCCCGATTCAGGCAGCAGGCCCAAGAACTGAGGCAGGCAATGCTCGAACTGCAGCAGACTCAGATGCATCTGATTCAAAGTGAAAAAATGTCTAGCCTGGGTCAGCTTGTTGCAGGAGTTGCTCACGAAATCAATAACCCTGTCAGCTTTATTTTTGGTAATTTAGTACATGCGAAAGACTATGCCCGAGATTTACTTAGCCTCGTTCAGCTTTACCAAGTTCACTACCCAGAGCCAACATCAGCCATTCAGCAAAAGGTAAAAACTATCGAACTCGATTTTCTAATCGAAGATTTGCCTAAATTACTCAACTCAATGGAAGTAGGTGCCAAGCGAATTCAGCAGATTGTTCAGTCTTTGCGAATTTTTTCGCGCATGGACGTATCTGAAGTCAAAGCAGTTAATCTGCACGAGGGTATTGACAGCACCCTGATGATCTTACAAAACCGCTTAAAAGAGCAGCCTCACCGCTGTGCCATTCAGGTTGTCAAAAAGTATGATTTACTGCCCTTAGTTGAGTGCTACCCTGGGCAGCTTAATCAGGTTTTTATGAATCTGGTAAGCAATGCCATTGACGCTTTAGAAGAAGCGCTCGATCGGGTTGATTCTAAACCTGAAACGGCTGAGCCAGCTCATAGCTATCAGCCTACAATCGAACTACGAACTCAACTAACAGGCGATCGGTTTGTTACCATCAGTGTTTCTGATAATGGTTCAGGGATGTCTGAAAAAACTCAGCAGCAGGTTTTTAACCCGTTTTTCACTACCAAATCCGTTGGCAAAGGCACTGGCATGGGATTATCCATTAGCTATCAAATTATTGCTGAGAAGCACGGAGGTAGCCTAACTTGCTCTTCTACGCCAGGACAGGGAACGGTTTTTCTAGTTGGTATCCCGCTGCGTCAGGCGGCTGCTCACGGCTAGAGCACGGCTGCTATGGAGAGGGCATATCTGAGAAAATATAGCGAGAAACAGATTTTTAATTGCTGACTAGCTGCTGCTGAACTTTGTCGGCTTTGAGCATATGGTAAGTGATGATTAGCTGCGTCAGGGCTAGCGGATAGCTTTGCAGAGTTTCTCCAGTGGTTCCTACAACTTTGCCAATATTTTGATTGCCTTCTAGACTACAAAACTGGCTCAGAAAAGGGACTTCGCTACATAAAACCCGCTCTAGCTCTTGAACCTGTTCTGCCGTTGCGTGGCCATCAATCTCAAGAACATCGACGGGTTTACCCATGTCCCGGTCAAGCCCAAGGCGAATCGCATCCCCTAAATGACTGCCCTGATCGTGCAGGATATGGGTGAAGTCGGGATGGGGAATAGTGGGTCGCAGGATTAGCCGCACATTCAACAGTAAATCCTCTTGGGTCTGATCGTTATCAGGTGGATAGAAGCTCACTATCACATCCGACCATTTCCGCTGTGGCCGAATGAAGGCGTCAGAGTCAGGTTCTCGCTGGGTTAGCTGGGTTCTGACTTGGTCTTCGCTATAGCCGCGTTTGCGAGTGTCTCGCTTAATTTTCCAGCTATGGCGCAGAGGCTCCGGTGGTGCCAGGTAAACCTTTGCATCGTAGTAGTCACGAGCGATTCCGGTTGCGTAGCCTAGCAGACCTTCGACAACAACAAACTTTTTGGGCTGAACATACTCTGGTGGGTCAAATTTACCCGTGCTGTGGTTATAGATGGGCTTAAGGATAGCCTCACCTTCTTGAAGCAGCTTGAGGTGTTGCTGAATAATATCAATGTAGTTACAGTCTGGATTAAGGGCAGAAATGCCCATCTCTTTTCGCTGCTGTCGGTCGTAGCGGTGGTAGTCATCTGTACAGATAGCTGTTACTTGATCTTCTCCTAAAATCTGAGCGATACCTCGCGTCAGCGTAGTTTTGCCGGCAGCGCTATCGCCTACGATACCCAGAATAATAGGACGACTCATGATTTCTCCAGGCAGCCAATAAATATCAAACAGACGAACTGGTCTAATTGTAGGGACGAACGGGACGAGTCTCAAGATTTTCTTAATCTTTTGTGTTTAAAGAGATAAAAAGTAGGGAGTATCAGCGATTTCTGGGACGTGGTGACGTTTTAAGAAAAAAGCATTGGGGCTGGCTGCACTCTGGTTGAACTAAAAAGGTGACAGTATGAGACGGCTATTTTCTCGGATTCGACAGACAATCTACGGCTGCATGCTCCGTTTAAAGAAATTATTGAATCGGACACTTTCCCGCCTCGGCATTCGCAAAAGAGATGCTATAGTACAAAAGTATTATTGGGGACAAACTTACCCAAAGCACTTTAGGGGGAGACCCATGACCACCGCTACTCAACCCAAAGCAACTGCCAAGCGCCGTACTGGCGCAAAAGCCTTAGAGCCAACCGAGCCAACTGCTGAGGTCGCCCTGATGCGCACGCTAGCTTTAGATGCGGGCAATTACGACCTCAAGTTCTTTGACGGTGTCAGCCATCCCAAAGCCATCCGGTCTGTCCGCTATCAGCTACCCCAGGGACGCGATGCTGTCCGCTATTCAGAAGCTTCGCCCTTGATTGAACTGCCTGACGGTACCCGCCATCATTTTGGAGCACAGGCTTACAAATATCGACGGCAGCAACAAACGGTGATTGAAAACAAGGTCGAGCTAGCGCGGCTGCATCTTTATGCGTGCTTAGAACCGATTAACGGTTCGCTCTGTGAGTTTCCGCTCGACCTCTATCTCTCAACCCCTGAACCCGCTAAACATGCTGCTGCTTTAAGAGATCAGCTTTTGGGCCTACACAAATTTCGCCGCAACAGCCTGGATTTTGACATTGACGTTGAATCAGTGACAGTGGAGCGAGAAGGCATGGGAGCTTACTACGCCGCCAGACAGCAGGGGCTGATTCCCGATAGCGGTTACACTATCGTTATTGACATTGGCGGCGGCACCTGGCTAACCCGGCTGGTGGATGCCGAGGGCGAAGTCATTGATGAAAATGTAATGAACCGGGGCGGGACGTATGAGCTAGCAACAGCTATTAGCTTCGACCGACGATTGACTAACGACCTGGGCACCACTGCCGATCCCAGCGTTGTCATGGATGGCTTTCGCGGTAATCATGTCTATGCTGACACTGGTTTGAGCTGGGCTGGCTGGCTAGACGAATACCTCGACCCCTGGTTTAAGGGAATTTTTCAAACTGTTAAAGCCCAGTACACGCCTTACATGGCCCGCGTCACTCGCTTTTTGGTGACCGGGGGCGGTTCTCATCTGATTGTGCATCGATTAGAAGGCCGTAAGCTGTTTGCAGTGATGGGAGAACCCCAGTTTGCTAACGTTCGTGGCTTATTTTCACTTTCAACGGATACGCAGCTATGCATGACAACAAAGTAAGACTTAGTCCAGATGTGCTTGATAAAGCCCAGCAGATTGCTGATGAGTGGGGCTTAAAAAATGCCAGGGCGGCGGTTGAAGCCGTTTTTCGCAGGTACTCCGACGAGTATTTGCATGGTAGACTGCGATCGCTCGAAGGCCCTTCATCAGCTATGTCTTCCTCAACCTCAGCTAGCGCACTCGGGGCTAGTACAGCAAATAACTGCGAAGCTCTAGATGCTTTGGATGATCTCTTAGCTCTTTGATTTTTACGGTAAAGCGACGCGGCTGGCGTCGCTTTACTATTTCAGCTGTTTTGATGAGCTAGATCATCTACTGAACTGAGCTGAGGACTTTGTCTGCCTCAGGCAGCTCCGCATTGGCTTCAGGCGTATCGGCTTCAGAGGGCGGCACTATTTGCCAAAACTTGGGCAAATAGTCTGACCAGTGAGCCAAAATTTGCTGGGCCTTTTGGCTGTTTGTACGCTCAGCATGGTTTTGAATCAGCGTCTTAAGCTGCTCTTCGCCTGCTGCTGTTAGAACTCGCTGAACCTTAACAATTTCGGGATTGACCCTGGTTGGGAAACTGCCTTCTTCATCTAAGAAGTAAGCCAGTCCGCCCGTCATCCCCGCACCGACGTTGCGGCCCACCCGTCCCAAAGCAACTACGGTACCGCCTGTCATGTATTCACAGCAGTGATCGCCAGCCCCTTCAATCACGGCCTGACCTTTGGAATTACGGACGGCAAAGCGCTCACCCGCCTGCCCTGAGGCAAACAAAGTCCCCCCAGTAGATCCATACAGACAGGTATTGCCCACAATGACATTTAGTGAGGGATCATAGGCAATGTCTGTGGGAGGCTTGACGATGACTTCTCCTCCGTGCATGCCTTTGCCTACGTAGTCGTTGGCTTCGCCCTCTAAAGTCAAGGTCATGCCCGGTAGGTTAAAAGCGCCAAAGCTCTGACCCGCACTGCCTGTGAAATTGAGATTAAGCTGACCTTCAAAGCCTGCGTTGCCGTATTTTTCAGCAATTACCCCAGCAATTCGGGCACCGACAGTGCGATCGGTATTGACAATTAAAACCGTTTTAGTAGCGCTGCCCTGATTTTGGATCGCCTCCCAGACGGCTTTATCAGCCAGCAGCTCGTCGTCTAAGACCGGGCCGTTGCCGTGGATGTCACCATGCTGTAGCCAAGCGCGATCGCTGCGAGTATCTGGCAGGCTAGTCAGGCAGGTGAGGTCAAGCTTATCAGTTTTGACAAGGCTGACATCCTCGCGCATGGTGAGCAAATCGGCTCGACCGATCAGGTCTTCTAGCGTGGAATAGCCCAGCTTAGCCAGCAGCGATCGCACCTCTTGGGCCACAAAATAGAAGAAGTTCACCACATGCTCAGGAATCCCGGTAAAGCGTTTGCGCAGCTCTTCTTTTTGAGAAGCCACCCCAACCGGGCAGTTGTTGGTGTGGCAGACACGGGCCATGATGCAGCCTTCAGAAATCATGGCGATAGAGCCAAAGCCAAACTCCTCAGCACCCATGAGAGCGCCCATTAGCACGTCCCATCCGGTTTTGAAACCGCCATCGACCCGCAGCGTCACGCGATCGCGGAGCTGATTCAGCAGCAGTACCCGGTGAACCTCAGTCAGGCCCAGTTCCCATGGGGCACCTGCGTGCTTGATCGAGCTGAGCGGAGAGGCTCCCGTACCGCCATCGTGACCCGAAATCTGGATCACGTCAGCATTGGCTTTGGCGACTCCGGCGGCCACTGTGCCGATGCCGATCTCAGCCACCAGCTTCACTGAAACGCCTGCTTTAGGATTGATCTGGTGCAGGTCAAAAATGAGCTGAGATAAATCTTCGATCGAATAGATATCGTGGTGGGGCGGCGGTGAAATCAGCGGCACACCTGGCTTAGAACGGCGCAGCATGGCAATGTAAGGGCTGACCTTTTTGCCGGGGAGCTGGCCGCCTTCCCCCGGTTTTGCCCCCTGAGCCATCTTGATTTCGATTTGCTTAGCCTGCATTAGATATTCAGGCGTTACCCCAAATCGGCCCGAGGCCACCTGCTTGATCGCAGAGCTAGCCGTATCACCATTGCGCAACCCTTTCAGATGGGAGAACGTAGGCGAATGCCCAGACTCATCCACGTCGTCTAGCACCTTGAAGCGCATCGGATCTTCTCCGCCTTCGCCAGAGTTGGATTTGCCATTAATGCGGTTCATGGCGATCGCCAAAACCTCATGGGCCTCACGCGATAGCGCCCCCAGGGACATACCGCCAGTGCAGAAGCGCTGCATGATACTCTCAGCGCTCTCAACTTCTGTCAGAGGAATCGACGGGCAATCGCTGTGAAATTCCAGCAAATCTCGCAGCGCCGTCGGCGGACGATTTGCTAACTGGGCCTTGTAAAGGGCGTAGTGATCGGGCTGCTTGGTTTCCAGTGCCTTATGCAGCAGCTTGGTCATGGCCGGGTTGTTCATGTGATACTCGCCCTTGGGTCGAGCCTGAACAAAACCCATGTTTTCTAAACGCTTACCCGCCAGCTCAGGGAAGGCTCGTTGGTGAAAGGCTATCGTTTCTTGAGCCAGGTCAGCCACGCTCAGACCGCCGAGGCGCGAGGTGGTGCCTCGAAATGCCAGATCAATCAGGTCAGTCCCTAGGCCAATAGCCTCAAAAATCTGGGCACCCTGATAGCTGGTCAGCAGCGAAATCCCCATTTTAGAGAGAATCTTCAGCAGTCCGGCCTCTACTGACTTACGGTAGTTTGCCTGCGCTCCGTTTAGGGTAGTCACCGGCAGCTTCCCGGTCTCCATCAGCTTTTGAGTACGGCTGTCAGCCCACCAGTGGCGCACGCTCTCCATCGCCAGATAGGGACAAATTGCGCTGGCCCCATAGCCCAGCAGACAGGCAAAATGATGGGTACTCCAGCACTGAGCCGTATCTACCACCAAAGACGTTTTCATGCGGAGTCCCTGAAGGATAAGGTGGTGATGCACAGCTCCTACCGCTAGCAGGGGCGGCATGTAGGTGCGTTCAGCCGCTATCTGCATGGCCTCATCAGCGTTGCCCATGCGATCGCTGAGAATCAAAATTTCCTGCCCCGATTTAACGGCTGATTCCGCCTGCTGACAAAGACTTGCGATTGCCTGCTTCAGACCTTCTGGCCCCTGTTTAATGTCGTAGAGCGTCGAGAGCGTTATGGTTTCAAAGCCCGACTCACGCACTAGCGCCAGCTCATTCTCATTCACCAGCGGCGACTCTAGCTTCAGCAGCCGTACATGCTCCGGCGTCACCTCCAGCAGGTTGCGGCGCTCCCCTAGCTGAGTTGTTAGCGACATCACTAGCCGCTCCCGCAGGGGGTCAATCGGCGGATTAGTCACTTGGGCAAAGCGCTGTTTGAAGTAGTCATAGAGCAGGTGAGGACGTTGCGAGAGTACCGACAGCGGAATGTCATCCCCCATACAAAACGTGGGCTCTTTACCCTGAGCCGCCATGTCCTGAATGATCATTTCTAGATCTTCAGCGGTGTAGCCAAAAGCAGTTTGCTGAACCAGCAGTTGCGTATCGTCTAAGAAGCTTTCCTCGCTAAAAAGCTGAGGCCGGACATCTTGACGCTGAGACCTGACCCATTTACCGTAGGGCTGCTGCTGAGCAACCCGCTGCTTAATCGCCCAGTTGTGCAAAATTTCGTGAGTTTCGAGGTCAACGGCAATCATCTGCCCTGGCCCCAAGCGGCCTTTTTCAAGAATCTCTTCGGTGGCAATGTCGACAACGCCTGCTTCCGAAGAAACAACAATATAGCCGCTTTTAGTGATGATGTAGCGGGCCGGACGCAGGCCGTTGCGATCGAGGGCTGCCCCAATTGTTTACCGTCGCTAAAGACAATTAGAGCAGGGCCATCCCAGGGTTCTTGAATGCCACTGTAATACTCGTAGAAATCAACAATCTCAGGATAATTAATTAGATCAGGCTGGTTCATATAGGCTTCTGGCACCATCATCATCAGAGCCTCTAGCGGACTGCGCCCCGAATGCACCAGCAGTTCCATGACGTTGTCTAAGTTGGCCGAGTCGCTGTTGTCGGCGTTGACTGTAGGCTTTAGATCTTGGAGGCGATCGCCCCAAACCGGCTGCGCCAAATCTGCTTCGCGGGCTTTCATCCAGTTGATGTTGCCAATCAGCGTGTTAATTTCGCCGTTGTGCCCCACCAGACGCATTGGGTGCGCTAGGGGCCATCTCGGCAAGGTATTGGTGCTGAAGCGACGGTGATAAACCGCGAACGGGCTGATGTAGTCTTCATCCTGCAAATCCTGGTAGAACATTCCCAGGACGGCAGAGCGCACCATGCCCTTGTAGACAACGGTCTGGTTAGACAGAGAACACACATAAACTTCCTGTAGCACCTGCACCACTTCGGGCGATCGCGCTGAGGACTGCTGGGCTAGTTGGTTACTGACCTGCCGTCTTAATAGATAGAGCTGGCGCTCTAAAGCCGCGCCTTCAAGCTGATTCGCCAGCAGCACAACTTGCTCAATGTGAGGCTGATGTTTACGCGCTTCTGGCCCCAGTACTTCGGGCTTCACAGGCACCTGTCGCCACCCTAACACCTGTATTTTCAGCTGATTAGCCGCCCGAGCAAAAACATCTCGAACTAGCGTCGCCGCCTCAGGATTTTGCGGCAAAAATACCATGCCCAAACCTATCCGCTCTGCCTGAAAGCGATCGGCACAGCCCTGTGTTTCTGCCCATTTTTTCAGCATCTGCCAGGGAATCGCCGTCATTACCCCAGCCCCATCACCAGAGTCTTGATCAGCACAGCGGCCTCCGCGATGCTCCATGCAGTCGAGAGCGCTCAAAGCCTGAGTAATCAGCTCGTGACTGGCCCGTCCGTATTGGTCAGCAACAAAGCCCACACCGCAGGCATCTCGTTCCTCAACTAGCGATCGTGGCCCCCAAGACCTCACCAGCGCTCTCTGATCGAGTAATGGGTTTTTATCTATATGCGTATTGTTCATGGGGCAATCTATCTCAGGTAATCTACAAGTAAACGGCTATCTAACACCCCATTATCTGGGGTTTAGCTGGGGAAACTTCCGATAATGGCTAAACGCTTGAGCCAGTGACTGATCGAGATGGCTAAGCTGCTAACCGAGCCTATAATCGTAATTAATATTTAACATTCTAAGGTTGTGAAGCTAAGCAGACAACTCTCTTTCAATCCAGTCTTTACTGCGCTCAAGACTCAGCTTTGCACTTAGAGCAGAGCTAACTGTAAACCACAGATTTATCGGTCTGAATGTCACTTTAAAAAGAATACAAAAGGCACAAACTCATACCTAGAATTTGCCTGAGCTGGCACAAAAGCTGCATTCTCCGTAAAAAGTTAGCTGGTTTACATCTTCCGGGCAGCCACAAAATCAGCAGTATCAGCCCAGTGAATTGCTCTAGCAAAAAAGAGAATTCACTTGGGTACTCTTTAAGTGCTCTTGGGGAAAAGAGCACTTAGTCAGCGTTGCCTTTAACTCTGCATGGGAGATATTGCCCTAGGCTGCTGATTTTCTTCCTTTAGAGCTTTTGAACGAAGCTGTTTGCTTCAGGGTTCAGTTTGGGCAACAGTTGCAAATATTGTTTAAGCTGAACAACTTTTTAACGTTTCACCTGTCTTGTATTATTCATGTGGAAAAGTTTAGTCTTTGACTCATATGAAAGCTAAGGTTGCCTATTGTAACAGCTAACTTTAATGATTTTTGTATTGCTTTTAGCAAATAAATCAGTGATGGCCCTTGATCAAGAAACCTCTGATACCAGAGAATTCAGATTGGAACCACGCGAGTTAGACGGCTCAATCAGGTAGGTTTTGCTTTGGGTAAAATTTCTGCGATCGCACAGTCGGCCTTCATGATGCTGCTAGCCATGCCAGCCGGGGCTGTGCTCAAGACTTCAGGTAGAGGCTTTGATTCAGTATCAGATCAGGTGAGTCAGACTGCCGCAGCCACAGAGGCTTTTTCTCAGTCGGCTACCTCCATAGACGATTCTATAGTAGTGAGTGCTGCTGGCAGTCAGGTTTCGCTCAATGGCCGACTCCTCTCGCTGCCCTGGCAGATACGTCAGCAGCAAATTGGGCTATCCGATATGGATTTGCTGCTGCAGCTAGGAGTTGATTTACTCGATACGTCAGCCCCTGCCCAACAGCCTATTGGGTGGTTCTCACCGGAATCTTCCCCTGAGGTTTTAACAGCCTGGTCAGATCGGCAGTTTCGCTATTTAGACATAGCAGCCCTAGCCGCCCGCCATGGCTGGCAAATACAGCCCTCAGGCGAGGTTTTACAGATTCAAACCCCGCTGGGAGAAATCTCCAATATTCGCAACAGCCAGCAGCTTGGGGGCGATCGCATTGTTATAGACCTAGCCCAGCCGACGACCCTACAGCTCCAGCAAAGTCTAAGCGAGTTTAGCCTGACCCTCGATGCCAGAGCCTCTGATACTGTAGTGGATGCCTTTAAGCGTAATCCACAGCTCAGCTCACTGCGGCTTACGTCAACAACGCAGCAGACCATACTGCAGGGAACTATCAGCCGCGATCGCCAGGTTCGGGTCTGGTCGCTTTCAAATCCCGATCGATGGGTGATTGATATTCGCCTAGATCCGCTGGTGCCTCGACACATTCAGTGGGCTGCTGGCTTGGGCTGGCATCAGCAGGTGGTTTCAGTTGCGGGGCGGTCTTTCCCAGTTTACTGGTTGGAGGTTGATCCTAAAGATCCCCAGATCAAAATCCGACCGATCTGGAGCGACCCCGTGACGGTTGTAGGCACAGCCCCCTTAAGCGCGATCGCCCGTCGTTGGCAAGCCACCGCTGCCATCAATGCAGGTTTTTTTAACCGCAATAACCGTTTACCCCTAGGAGCTATCCGCAGCGATGGCCGCTGGATATCAGGGCCAATTTTGGGGCGAGGCGCAGTGGGCTGGACAGATGCAGGCGAGGTGTTGATCGATCGCCTAGCCCTGCGGCAAACCCTAATAACGTCAGCAGGAGAGCGCATTGCCCTACAGGGCATCAACACAGGATACGTGCAGGCAGGTGTTGGTCTGTATACGCCTGACTGGGGATCTGCTTATACCCCAATTACAGGCAGTGAAACGCTAGTGTCAGTTGATGCTGACCAGGTCGTCCGGCAGGTTGCGGCCAGTCAAAACATGGCGACGATGATTCCCCTCTCAGGGGTGCTGCTGGCGGTGAGGGCAAATCTGGCGATCGCTAATCAGCTTAGCCCCGGCAGTCGCCTGACGTTAGAGACGGAAGTTATTCCTGCCGCTTTTGATAGCGCTCCTTACATCGCCAGCGGTGGCCCCCTACTTTTAAGCCACGGTACAAATGTTTTAAATCCTCAGGCTGAAAGCTTTAGTGCTGCCTTTGCAAATCAGGCTGCGCCTCGCAGCGCTATTGGATACACGGCAACAGGGCAGCTTCTTGCAGTCACAGTTCACCTAGGCCCAGGTGGACGCGGCCCAACCCTTTCCGAACTCAGCGAAATTATGCGACAGTTGGGCTGTACGGATGCTGTGAACTTAGACGGGGGGAGTTCTTCAAGCTTATATCTCGCCGGAACGCTAATTAATCGATCGCCCCAAACTGCCGCTCGCATCAACAACGCAATTGGCATCTTTTTTGAGCCTTAGACGTCAGTGCTTGAAGCAAGAGACAACTCTAAAGTAACTAACCACTTACTTGTAGACATACTGCATAAATTTCGGTTTAAAACCCAAACGTCTTCATAAAGAATTGGTATAGATGAGCGTTTTTTCAGCTAGCAGACTGCAATTCACCATCAGGGTTGCTATATTTGGCTGCAGTGGGCACTTTTGCAGTTGGTACATCAGTTTTTGCTGACGTCTCGATCTGGCTTCAACTACGCTAAGCGGGTAAACAGCCACAGATACTGGTTACAAATTTCAAGTTCATCCTTAAGAAGTATTGGTTCAAGGAGAGGTTCAGTGGTTCAGACTAAAGAGCTTACACAACCCAGTACATTGACATCACCTGTACCTGCTACAGCGAAAGGTGTTGCGGCGACAGAACTAAGACCGTGGGGATCTTTTACCATCTTGGAGGAAGCCCGAGGTTATAAAATTAAGCGCATTGAAGTCAAGCCTGGACATCGTCTCAGCCTGCAGATGCACCACCACCGCAGTGAACACTGGATTGTGGTTTCAGGAACTGCAAAAGTAACCTGCGGTACGCAAGAAATCTTGCTGTGCAGTAATCAGTCTACTTATGTTCCATCTTGCACACTCCATCGCTTAGAAAACTCTGGGGTCATTCCTCTAATTTTGATTGAAGTTCAAAACGGTGAGTATCTGGGTGAGGACGACATTGTCCGATTTCAAGATGATTACGCCCGCGCAGAATCCTCAAAGTAGCTTTTTGAGTGGTGAGCTATCTATAAGTTCGGAGCCAGCGCGGCTGAAAGCTATTGCCAAAAGCTGTAGTAAACAAAAGCTGTAGTAAAGCTGTGGAAACGACCTGTTAGGCGAAGAGATGCTCTCTTCGCCTTTTGCTATGGGAGTGCTTTAGAGCGTATCGTGACCCTAGAATAGGCTTGAGAATAGACCTGTATAACCCCATGATTCACCTAAATCCTGCCGCTGCTGCCGAAATCAACCGTCTACACACCAAGTCCCACGCGTCAGAGGCTGGGCCAAAGACTGAGTCAGAGACTTTTTGTCGGATTGGATTTGAGTCAGGCGGATGCTCAGAGTGGTATTACACACTAACTTTTGACCAAGCCTCCGAATCTGGCGAAGATATCGTGTATTGCTCTCACGGTGTGCAGTGCGTCGTCAATGCCCAGCACCTGGGTTATCTAGAAGGGCTGGTAATCGATTACTCAGAAGATTTGATGGGAGGGGGGTTTCGATTTCAGAATCCCAATGCGGCGGCTCACTGCGGCTGCGGCAATTCTTTTTCAATTAGCTTAGCTGGCTCAGAGGGCTGATCAGTCACTGAAAACATCCCCTTACAGCCCTGCCCTGACATTTTTTCAGGGAATTGACAATTTGCTTCTCAAAAAGATACCATTAGATCTTGTGAAAACTTAAGCCGACAGAGTCCTCAATCATCGCAACTTATGCCCACGATTCAACAGCTTATCCGCAGCGAACGTCAGAAAGCCAAGAAGAAAACCAAATCTCCTGCTCTCAAAAGCTGTCCGCAACGTCGGGGAGTTTGCACACGAGTTTATACGACTACACCTAAAAAGCCCAATTCAGCCCTTCGCAAGGTGGCGAGGGTACGCCTGACTTCGGGTTTTGAGGTAACTGCCTACATTCCGGGTATTGGTCATAATTTGCAAGAGCACTCTGTCGTTATGATTCGGGGCGGGCGAGTTAAAGACCTGCCGGGTGTGCGCTATCACATTATTCGAGGCACGCTTGACACCGCTGGTGTTAAAGATAGAAAGCAAGGTCGCTCCAAATATGGAGCTAAGAGGCCCAAATAGAGGGGCAAACGCACCATAAGTGCCCGGTCAAATTTGAAGTCTTGAAGGTCTGTTGAAGCTAGGATATTTTATGCTAGCAGTAAGCAAGAAGATTATTCGGTTTAGCTCAGCTATAGCAGGTTTTAGCGGACTGTAGATTGGGCCTCATAAATCATTGTCTAGAAAAAATTGTTTCTTCTCCAAAAGGTTGTTTTATGTCTCGTCGTTCTACGGCCCAAAAACGTCCGGTTCCTCCTGATCCTGTTTACAATAGCCGCCTCGTCAGTATGATGGCGCGGCGGGTTATGCGCAGCGGCAAAAAGTCGCTTGCCAATCGTCTAATCTACGACGCTTTTAAGATAGTTGAGGAAAGGACGAACGGCGATCCCCTGGAGGTATTTGAAACCGCTGTTAGAAATACGACTCCGCTGGTAGAGGTTAAAGCTCGTCGAGTGGGGGGGGCTACCTACCAAGTGCCTATGGAAGTTCGCTCAGAGCGAGGCACCGCACTGGCGCTGAGATGGCTCACACAATTTTCTCGTCAGCGATCGGGGCGTAGCATGTCAACTAGATTGGCAAATGAGCTGATGGATGCGGCCAACGAAACGGGCAGCGCTGTCCGTAAACGGGAAGAAACGCACCGGATGGCTGAGGCCAATAAGGCATTTGCTCACTATCGCTACTAACGCTACTCAATGAGATGTTGTTGCAACTCGTTTTCAGCATATAGAATTTAGGTAAAGTTGCAGACGGATTTAAGACCTGTAATCAGGGATCAAAGAGGTAGCTGTGGCACGTAAAACCCCACTTGAACGAGTCAGAAATATTGGGATTGCTGCGCACATAGATGCCGGTAAGACCACAACAACAGAGCGAATTCTGTTTTACTCCGGTCTCATCCACAAGATCGGTGAAGTGCATGAAGGTAGCGCTGTTACTGACTGGATGGCTCAGGAACGTGAGCGGGGAATTACAATTACGGCTGCTGCTATCAGCACTAGCTGGCAGGATCACCAGATCAACATCATTGATACGCCTGGCCACGTAGATTTCACCATTGAGGTAGAGCGCTCTATGCGCGTCTTAGATGGCGTGATCACGGTGCTTTGTTCGGTGGGAGGGGTTCAACCTCAGACTGAAACAGTTTGGCGGCAAGCCGATCGCTATAAGGTTCCCCGGATTATCTTCGTCAACAAGATGGATCGAACCGGGGCTAATTTCTTCAAGGTTTACAATCAGGCCCGCGATCGCCTGCGAACCAACGCCGTGCCCATTCAGCTACCCATCGGTAGTGAAGATGGCTTTCGAGGCGTAGTTGATTTGGTGCGGATGCGTGCTCGTCTTTATAACGACGATCTAGGCGTCGATATGGAAGAGATAGAGATTCCAGCAGACATTAAAGAGCAGGCAGATGAGTTCCGCAAGCTTCTAGTTGAAGCGGTCTCTGAGACAAGTGATGAGCTGATGATGAAGTACCTAGAGGAAGAACCCCTGACCGAGGCAGAAATTGTCTCGGCCCTCCGCAAAGGAACGGTTAAAGGCACAATAGTGCCTATGCTGTGCGGTTCTGCCTTCAAGAATAAAGGAGTACAGCTGCTGCTAGATGCTGTAGTCGATTATCTGCCTGCACCTACTGAGGTTCCTCCCATTCAAGGGCTGTTACCCGATGGTGAAACAGCAGTTCGCCACGCAGATGACGACGAACCTTTAGCAGCGCTGGCCTTCAAGGTCATGTCAGACCCCTACGGTCGGCTGACGTTTATCAGGGTTTACTCTGGCATTCTGACCAAAGGCAGCTATGTCTACAACTCATCTAAGGATCAAAAAGAACGAATTTCTCGTTTGATCATTCTCAAGGCCGACGATCGCATTGAAGTTGACGAGCTACGCGCTGGCGATTTGGGGGCCGCTTTGGGGCTGAAGGTGACCTCTACCGGAGATACGATCGCTAGTGAAAAAGATCCTATTGTTCTGGAGTCGCTGTACATTCCTGAGCCTGTAATTTCCGTGGCTATTGAGCCTAAGACCAAACAGGACATGGAAAAGCTCTCTAAAGCTTTACAAGCTCTCTCTGATGAGGATCCAACTTTTCGAGTTAGTATCGATTCAGAGACAAATCAAACGGTCATTGCTGGAATGGGTGAACTTCACCTGGAGATTTTAGTAGACCGAATGTTGCGAGAGTTCAAGGTTGAGGCCAACATTGGGGCTCCTCAGGTTGCCTATCGTGAAACTATCCGCAAGTCAGTCAAAGCAGAAGGTAAGTTTATTCGCCAAAGTGGAGGAAAAGGGCAGTATGGTCATGTCGTAATCGAGTTGGAACCCAGCGATCCCGGCAGTGGTTTTGAGTTTGTCTCCAAAATTGTGGGTGGCACAATCCCAAAAGAGTACATTGCTCCGGCTGAGCAGGGCATGAAAGAAGCTTGTGAATCTGGTATCCTGGCTGGGTACCCAGTGATTGACTTGAAAGCTACACTTATAGATGGTTCATACCATGAAGTAGATTCTTCCGAGATGGCTTTCAAGATTGCTGGTTCTATGGCTATTAAGGATGCTGTCATCAAAGCCAATCCTGTCCTTCTTGAGCCTAAGATGAAAGTTGAGGTTGAAGCTCCTGAAGAGTTTTTAGGAGACGTTATGGGCGATCTCAATTCTCGTCGAGGTCAAATCGAGGGCATGGGATCTGAAGAAGGTCTTGCCAAGGTGACCGTTAAGGTTCCTCTGGCCGAGATGTTTGGTTACGCTACCGATATCCGCTCTAAGACGCAGGGTCGCGGCAGATTTTCAATGGAGTTCAGCAGTTACGACGAAGTACCGCGTAATGTCGCTGAAGTAATCATCGCTAAAAGTAAAGGGAACGCATAGATAGGTAGGGATACGTACACTCATGGCACGCGCAAAGTTTGAAAGAAACAAACCTCATGTCAATATCGGTACCATTGGTCACGTTGATCATGGCAAAACGACTTTGACGGCTGCTATCACAATGGCCTTAGCGGCTGCTGGTGGCGCTAAAGCTCGTAAATATGACGAGATTGACGCAGCGCCTGAGGAAAAGGCTCGGGGTATTACGATTAATACAGCTCACGTTGAGTATGAGACTGTTAATCGTCATTATGCTCACGTAGACTGCCCTGGTCACGCAGACTATGTCAAGAATATGATCACGGGTGCAGCCCAAATGGACGGTGCCATTCTGGTTGTTTCGGCAGCCGATGGTCCCATGCCTCAAACGCGAGAGCATATTCTTCTTGCCAAGCAGGTAGGTGTACCTAGCATTGTTGTTTTCCTGAATAAGCAAGATCAGGTAGATGACGAAGAACTTTTGGAGCTGGTTGAGCTAGAAGTTCGCGAGCTGTTAAGCTCTTATGATTTCCCAGGCGATGACGTCCCTATCGTGGCGGGATCCGCTTTGATGGCGGTTGAAGCCCTCACAGGCGACCCAAAGATTGCTCGCGGCTCTAACGAGTGGGTTGACAAAGTTCTATCTCTCATGGACGAGGTAGATGAGTATATTCCTACACCTGAGCGAGATGTGGACAAGCCTTTCTTGATGGCTGTTGAGGACGTATTCTCGATTACGGGCCGAGGCACCGTTGCCACCGGTCGGATTGAGCGGGGCAAGGTCAAGGTTGGCGAAACCGTTGAGCTAGTAGGCATTCGTGATACCCGCAGCACCACAGTCACAGGCGTTGAAATGTTCCAGAAAATTCTGGATGAAGGTCAGGCTGGCGATAACGTTGGGGTACTTCTACGGGGTCTGCAAAAGGCTGATATTGAGCGGGGTATGGTGCTGGCTAAGCCCGGCAGCATTACGCCTCACACCAAATTTGAGTCTGAAGTTTACATTCTCAAAAAGGAGGAAGGAGGCCGTCATACGCCTTTCTTCCCTGGCTATAAGCCTCAGTTCTACGTACGAACTACAGATGTAACCGGCAAGATCGAAAGCTTTACGGCTGACGATGGTACCACCGCTGAGATGGTTATGCCGGGCGATCGCATCAAAATGAATGTAGAGCTAATCAACCCGGTGGCTATCGAGCAGGGTATGCGCTTTGCTAT
The DNA here is from genome assembly GCA_012032345.1 of Leptolyngbyaceae cyanobacterium RM1_1_2. Taxonomy (GTDB): domain Bacteria; phylum Cyanobacteriota; class Cyanobacteriia; order Phormidesmidales; family Phormidesmidaceae; genus Sphaerothrix. Next base: position 58,986 of record JAAUQI010000010.1, read on the forward strand.
TCGTGAAGGCGGTCGGACTGTCGGTGCAGGCGTCGTCTCCAAAATTGTCCAGTAGACTTACATGAAATCCTGAAAAAGGAAGTAGAGCGCTAGGGTGTAATACTTCCTTTTTTTTGAGAGCAGAGGCTTCAGGTCAAAACCCCTCACGCTTGGTTTTGGCATCTGCTTTTGATCCGAACCTTGATAATTGAACAACGGTAGCTTTAATGGCAACGATTCAACAGCAAAAAATTCGCATTCGTCTCAAAGCTTTCGATCAGCGTTTGCTTGATACCTCCTGCGAGAAAATTGTCGATACGGCCAATCGCACCAACGCCACGGCGATTGGCCCAATTCCATTGCCGACCAAGCGGCGAATCTACTGCGTTTTGCGATCGCCCCACGTAGATAAAGACTCTCGTGAGCACTTTGAAACCCGGACTCATCGCCGCATCATCGATATCTATCAGCCCTCTTCAAAGACTATTGATGCTCTGATGAAGCTCGACCTACCTGCTGGTGTAGACATTGAGGTCAAGCTTTAGAACTTTTAGCTAGAGAGAGCGGGCAAAAACGGCCTTTGCCTCCCGACAGATAACTATGTGGGCAGATAGATGAATGCAATCCATCTGCCCGTTGTTTTATAGACGCTCATGCCCATTTGATGTCACAAGCTTTGCCGATTTTCGGAACTCTAAAATAGATGCGATAAAATAAAGATAAGCTCCATCAAGACTTGTATAGAAATTGATCTGCCAGACTTCTTGACATCATCTAGAGCACTGCTTTCCAACCTTTAAAGCCAATAATGACATCTTTATCCTCGATCGCTGTTCGAGAACTCCCTCTGTTTCCCCTGCCAGACTTAGTCTTGTTTCCAGGTCGTCGCCTCCCGCTTCATGTCTTTGAGTTTCGCTATCGTATCATGATGAATACGATTTTGCAGGGAGATCGGCGCTTTGGTGTTTTGATGATTGATCCCGCCACTGGACAACCTGCCAAAGTTGGCTGCTGCGCGGAAATTGTTCACTATCAGCGGCTACCGGATGACCGCATGAAGATTCTAACCATTGGTCAGCAGAGATTTAGAGTCTTAGACTACGTTCGAGAAAAACCTTACCGGGTAGGTTTGGTCGAATGGATTGAAGATCAGCCTGCTCAAACAGATCTCTATCCTTTAGCTTCTGAAGTCGATCAGCTACTGCGGGATGTTGTCCATCTCTCTGCTAAGCTTACCAGTCAGGAAATCGAGCTGCCAGATAGCATTCCAGAACTGCCCTTAGAGCTGTCTTACTGGGTGGCAGGTAATCTCTACGGAGTTGCAAACGAGCAGCAGTCTCTTCTAGAAATGCAGGACACATCGGGACGCCTAGAGCGAGAAGTTGAAATTTTGACTTCAACCCGTAACCACTTGGCTGCCCGGACAGCCCTGAAAGATGTCCTTGAATAGTGCCTGTTGGACTCTTGCCTAAAAACGTTAGAACGTTTGGCAATCGGTTACTCTATTGGCGTAATATCGGTTTCATTGACTGACATTGTGGTGTAGCTACCAAAAATCTTGAGCGTTTCAGTGCAGCCCCTTAGGCTCTCTAATGCCCGCTGTACTGACTCCTGGCTGGAATCTGCTTCTAAATCGACAAAGAAAAGATAGTCTCCTAGCGATCGCTTCGTTGGCCGAGATTCAATGCGGCTGAGGTTAATATTTTGATCAGCGAAGAGCTTCAAGGTTTGAAGTAGAGTGCCCGGAGCGTTCACTGGCAAGCTAAAGGCTATTGAAGTGTGCTCACCCTGGAGTGAACTGGTAAGCCCCATAACCCAAAACTTAGTGCAGTTATCCGCGTGATCATTGATAGGGCAGGCTAAAACTGGGAGATCATAGAGCCGAGCTGCCCACCTAGAAGCAATAGCAGCAGCTTCTAGGTCTGCTAAGATGTACTGCAGAGCATCTACAGTTGAGCGAGTGGGAATTAGCTGGGCCTGAGGTAAGTGCTGATCTAGCCAGCCTTGACATTGCCCCAGAGCCTGAGGATGAGAGTAAACTTTTTGAATTGACAGGAAATCCTGAGATTTAGAAAGGCAAGCATTTAGAATAGGCAGCACCAGTGCTCTCTGAATTTGTAAACAATCTAACTGCCAAAGGCTGTCAAGCGTAGCGGTTACCCCGCCTTCGATAGAATTTTCAACGGGCACGATGGCTAAATTAGTATCTTGATTGGCCACTGCCTTAATCGCCTGGGTAATACTGGGGTAAGCTTTCAGGCTAGCAGACTGACCATGCACCCGTTTTAGCCAATGGGCATAAGCCAAGGCAGCGGCTTCTGAATATGTTCCTTTCGGGCCTAGATGAGCAATAACCAGAGACATACAATCAGCAATAACTGCAATTAAACCTGCACACCTACTTAAGCCAGCATAGTGCGATAATTTGAAAATAAACCAAAACGACTGCCTTAGAGCTTTGAGTCTCTTCTTTGAATTTCGTTAAAACTGACTCTACTCCGACCTCAATCTCCATTGAAATGCTTCAGTTTTCGGCCTCGCAGTCAGTCAAGATTACTGTTCCTCAAAAGCCTATTGCCCTTGAGTGCTATCTCCAAAAACCCCAGCGACTTGTCCATGCGCTGATGAGACCCGAACAGGTTGAAAGTCTGGCTTTTGATCAGTTCCGGCTGAACCTGCAGCCGCTAAACTTTTTAGTTCTGAAAATTCAGCCTATGGTTGATTTAGAAGTGCATGTGAGCGCAGCGGGCAAAGTCAGACTGCGCTCCATTGGCTGCGAAATTAAAGGCAATCAGTATATCAGCCAGCGATTTGGCCTTAACCTGGAAGGATGGCTAGAGCCTCACCCAGCTAATGAGAAAACAATTCTAGTCGGCCAAGCGTATCTAAAGATCAAGGTAGAGCCGCCGCCAGCCCTGCGATTTACACCCAAGTCCCTGATTGAGTCTGCGGGAAACCGCTTATTGCGCAGTATTCTGGCAACTATTAAGCAGCGCCTAATGCAACAACTGCTTATAGATTACGAACGATGGGTCAACTCAAAGCTCGTAGCCAAGACTTACTCTGAAGCAGGCTAGGCACAGTCCGCCAGAGCCTGTGTTGAGATTACCTTTTACACATAGTCTGCTAAGACCGTCTCAGCCTTGCTGGCAGGGTCGAAAAGATTTGCGGTGCTGACGACTGGGGCCGCTATGCAGCAGGGCAGCTAGGTGCCGACGACTGCCATATCCCTTGTTAGATTTGAGATCATAGCCGGGATAGTGCGAGTCGAGGCGTACAATTAAGCGATCGCGCCACACCTTAGCAACAATACTGGCTGCCGCGATCGCCACTGAACGCTGATCTCCTTTAACCCAGGTTTCCTGGGCAAAAGGCAGGTTAGGTATAGCCTGATTGCCATCAATCAGACAGAGCTGCGGCGAGGGTGTTAGTTTTAAAACAGAGCGCCGCATTGCCAGCAAGGTAGCCTGCAAAATATTGATACGGTCGATTTCGTAAGCTGAGCTAAACCCAATTTTGCAGTCAGTTGCCGTCGTTAGAACTAGCTGAGCTAGCTGCGATCGCCGCTGAGGTGAGAGTTGTTTACTATCCTGAACTCCTGCTGCCCTGAGAAAACTCAAACTCGCTGCTGGCAAAATCACAGCGGCTGCCACAACAGGGCCAAAGAGGGCACCTCGACCGACCTCATCAACCCCTGCTGTTTTCCCCACCGCTCGATCAAAAGATAGCCCCGCTTTCGCCTCAGACAGGTTAGTTGACTTCGACAGTGGCTGACTCGGCTGAAGAACGTCGCCGCCGTCGCCGTCGCACAACACCGTTTTCATCACTATCGTTTTCCTCAGCCGCTAGGGTATCAGAAGCAGTTTCGCTGCTATCTACAGCCTGATTTGTAAACGAAATTTCAGCGTCAGCGCTGTCGCTGGGTGTTTCTTCAGGCGCGTCTGTTGCTTCGGGAGCAGCCACGCTTTTAGGCGCTTCTGTAGCCTCTGGCTTCAGCTTTGGCTCCGCAGGCGAAGATGCCGTCCTCTGACCGGGTAGAACAACTGAAACAATCGCAGAGCGAGGATCTTTGACCTCTTTATTGGCCAATACCAAAGGCGAGATGCCCATCATAGCGAAAATTTTCTGTTCTTCCGGCGTCATTTCAACCGCAATGACTTCAGGAGACTGCTTCCGCTCATGACGACCATTGCTTTTAACCTTGCTGGGTTTGCTAGGCTCTATCGGCTCTGGCTCAGCACTTTTGATCTCAACTAGCTCTGGTTCGCGCTCTGGTTCGCGGGGGCTGCGACTAGGCAGGCTATCGGTCGGACGACGGCGACGGCGATGACGATTGCCACCTTTGGCATTTCCTTTTTCTTGATAGCTGGGATGGTTAGTTAAATCTAGCTCCTGTAGATCAGTATGAGACTCTAAGTCATCGCTATAGCTTTCTAGCTTGGGAGCAGGCGGGCTGACGGGGCTGCTACTCTGCACGGACGGCATAGCGCTGTAATCGCGCGAGACTTCTGCAACTTCTGTGTTGATGCTAGCTTTATCACCTGGCAAATGTACCAGATGACCTAAACCATCACAGGTGGGGCAGGGCTTGCCAAAAAGCTCATAAAGATTTTGGCCCTGTCGCTTACGGGTAAGCTCTACAAGCCCTAATTCAGAGAGTTGGGAAATCTGAGGCCGCGCTTTATCAGCTCTTAGCCCCTTGCTGAAATGCTCTAGCACCTGCATTTGATCGCGCCGAGAATCCATATCGATGAAATCTACAATGATCACACCAGCAATGTTGCGCAAGCGTAGCTGACGCGCAATTTCGGCAGCGGCTTCGCAGTTAGTCCAAAGAACGGTTTCGCGTGCCGTAGCCGAACGAGTAAAGGAACCTGAGTTAACGTCAATGACCGTTAGTGCCTCAGTCGGCTCAATGATAATGTATCCACCTGAGGGCAAATCAACCCTTGGCTTGAGCGCTTCTCGGATGGCCGCATTAACGCGGAAGTATTCTAGGATGGGAGCACGATCGCGGTGATGATCAATCAAAACGCCTTGGGGAGATTTGCCGGCATTCCAGTTGGCCAGGTGCTGCTTAACTCGCTTCAGACCTGTGTGAGAGTCTGTGACGATCCGGTTAACATCAGTGCTAAAGACATCTCTAAGCACTCGTTGAATGAAATCATCGTCGCGGTTAAGCAAGGCTGGAGCACGGGTAGAGAGCGCTTCTTGCTGAATACTCTCCCACTGCCGCTGCAGAAACTCTAAATCTTCAATAATGGCTTCTTCGGGTACGCCTTCAGCTTCTGTACGCACCAGCAAGCCCATGCCAGCTGGCTTAATTAAAATAGCCAGCGCTCTCAGCCGATGACGTTCGTTTTCACTCCGAATACGGCGCGATAGATTGACCCCTCGTCCAAAAGGCATCAGGACTAAATAGCGCCCAGGTAAAGTAATGTTACCTGTCAGCCGTGGCCCTTTGTTGCCAGTTGGCTCCTTCATCACCTGAACCAGCACTTTTTGTTGAGGGGCCAGCAGCTCGGTAATCGAACCAGCCGAGCGCTTTAGCCGCAAGGGGCCAAGATCGGTGACGTGCATAAAGCCATTGCGCTCGCTGTCCCCAATGTTGACAAAAGCAGCGTCAATTCCGGGCAAAACATTCTCGACAGTACCCAGGTAAATATCGCTGACCTGGTGGCTACCAGTTGCAACAATCAGTTCCTGAATCTGATCTTCTGAAAATACAGCAGCAATTCGATGCTGCTCAGCAATGATAATTTGCTTTGGCATTCAATTTCCTCAAATACTGGCACCAGCTACGGCATTAGTAAAGTCCTTGCAACGGATTGACTGGTGTATGGCTAAAATCTGGGTCGATCAAAAGCAAGAGGATTTTTAAACTGCTCCTGCACAATGGCCTGAAGCGATCGCAGAAAGAGATCTGCGAAGAATCAGGAGTGCAATAGTAAACTCATCTAAGGGGCATCACGCCCACACAGAGAAAGCACAATTGCGACATGCACGATCCAAAAGGGTCAAACCAGCGTCAAAATTCAACAAAACTTTGACAGAAGACCTCAGATACAAGTTCCTCTAATCGCCTAGTCACTAGCCGCAGGGTATCAAAGCTATTTCTAAGCGTTAGCTTCTGTTGAAATGAATTATAACGCTAGAGCAGCCCAAAATTATAGGACTGGCTCCTTTCTAGCATAATTCGTATGAAAATGCACACCTGCTGTCGAAAGCAGGCAGAAAAAAGCAATCTTTAAGAATTGAAACAGGGATAATAAGAGACTGGGATAGCGAAGTTCAGTAGAAAAGAAGTTCTGTCAGTCACTATCCCAGCGCAGCTTTTGGAGCGAGTTAAGAGACAGCAACTATTGGCTGTCGTTTCTTCACTGCATGAGCCTCTAAAGCCGGCTGCTGCAGCAAAAATACAACCAGGGGATAGCGCTTGGGCAGTTCTCGCTTCAAAAAGCGTCGCAGTTCTCCCTCTAGTCTAAGCTGGAGGTCTTGCCAGTCTACCTGAGGCAGATCACCATTTTGAACAGGTCTTGATACTGCCGCCCAGTGATCTCTTAAAGCCGTTTCAATCAGCAGATAAATAGACTGTCCTAAGCGCTCTGGGTCAGTAGCATTGGCAACTCCCCGCAGATGAACCGAAGGTTTAGCAATCAGCTCACCCTGCCAGCTTACAGTAGCTGCAACGCTGACTATCCCGTCAGCAGCTAGCTGCTGACGATCTTTGAGAACATCTCGATCAACTAAGCCATTGCGAGACGAATCAACTAGCTCAATACCGGAGGGCACCTTACCCGCAATTCTAATGCTACTCTGAGAAACTTCAACAATGTCGCCGTTGTTGATGATCACCATGTTTTCAGCAGGAATACCCATGCTTTGAGCGGTTTCGGCATGTTTTACCAACATCCGATGTTCGCCGTGAACAGGCAGGAAGAATTTGGGCCGGGTGAGGGCCAGCATTAGCTTTTGATCTTCCTGCGCCCCGTGACCTGAGACATGAATCCCTTTGTCTTTGCCATAGACTACTTTTGCGCCCTGCATCATTAGCTTGTCAATAGTATTGACAACTGCAATGGTGTTGCCAGGAATAGGATTAGCTGAAAAGACAACCGTGTCTCCTGACTTAATTTTGATCTGTCGATGGGAGCCATTAGCAATTCGGGTTAAAGCCGCCATCGGTTCGCCTTGAGACCCTGTGGTGAGAATCAAAGCTTTGTGGGCAGGCCACTGGTTGAGTGCTCTAAGCGGCTGAAACAGGTCATCGTCGCACTTGATGTAGCCCAGGCTACGGGCATGGGCAATGACATTAAGCATGGATCGACCCACAACAAAGACGGCCCGGTCTTGCTTCTTAGCAATATCCAGAATCATGTTGACCCGGTGGACTGAAGAGGCAAAAGTCGTCACCAAAATCCGGCCTTCTGCTTGGGCAAAGGTGCGGTCTAGATTGGGGTATACCGAGCGCTCAGAGGGTGTATGTCCAGGTACCTCTGCATTGGTGGAGTCGCTAATCAGGCAAAGAACTCCGTTTTCACCATGCTCTGCTAGTTTCTGAAAATCAAAATACTCTCCGTCAACGGGGGTATGGTCTACCTTAAAGTCGCCGCTGTGAATAACGACGCCAACCGGGGTATGAATGGCGACTGTGAAGCTATCAGCAATGGAATGAGTGTTGCGAATGTATTCGACAATAAATGAGTTGCCGATGCGAACCATCTCTCGGGGGAGCACGGTGCGCAGTTCAGTGCGATCGCTAACCCCGGCTTCCTCCAGTTTCCCTTCTAGCAGTGCCATCGCTAGCCGAGGGCCGTAAATAACCGGAATATCGAACTGCTTCAGATGAAAAGCAATGCCGCCAATATGATCTTCGTGGCCGTGGGTCACGATCATGCCCTTAATTTTGTGGCGGTTCTCGCGGAGATAGGTCACATCTGGCAGCACAATGTTAACGCCGTGCATACCGTCAGTGGGAAAAGCTAGCCCTGCGTCTAGCAGCATGATCTCGTCGTTGATTTCAAAGACGCAGGTATTTTTACCAATTTCGTGCAGTCCCCCTAGGGGAATGACTTTCAAGGCTTGATTGGAATCAGTTTGCTCAGTAAACATTCAGGAATAAGTCTCCTATTGGATTAGAAATATGCAAATACATTCAAGAAAGCGGCGGTAGCTGGCCGTAGCAGCATATTTATTCAATTGTTTGAAAAGGCTGTAAATTTTGTTTGGTAGCGATCGCACTCCAAACGGCCCCAGCGACTCGCTATTGAGGGTTTACGGCTTGTAGAATAGCCTGTAGCTCTTGTTTCAAGGCGGCGGACGGTGAGCACAGCGGCGGACGGAGATATTCAACGTCCCAGCCTTGCAGCGCCAGGGCTGCTTTTATGGGGATAGGATTTGTCGTTAGAAAAAGTCCTTTGAATAAGGGTAAAAGCTGCAAATGAATAGACGTTGCCTGTGCCACCTGTCCTTGCTTAAAAGCCCGAATCATCTGCTGTATTTGTTTGCCGACTAGATGACTCGCTACGCTGACCACCCCTATTCCACCCACAGACAATAAGGGCAGAGTCAGCCCATCGTCGCCAGAGTAGATAGCAAATTCGGGGGGCGTCAGCCGACGAATTTGACTGACGTGATCCAGATTACCGCTGGCTTCTTTAATAGCAACAATGCCAGGCACATCTGCAAGACGAGCGACCGTTTCTGGCATTAGCGTTTGTCCGGTTCGCCCAGGAACGTTGTAGAGCATCACGGGAAGCTCAGGAACTGCCTCAGCCACCATCTTAAAGTGCTGGTAAAGACCTTCTTGAGGAGGCTTGTTGTAATAGGGAACAACCTGCAGTGAACCATCTAATCCCAGCTTACTCGCTTTTTGCGTTGCTGAAATCGCTTCCTGGGTCGAATTCGAACCTGTTCCGGCAATAATTTTGGCTTTGCCCCCTACTGCCTGCCGCACAACCTGAAATAAGGTGTACTCCTCATCCCAGCTTAAAGTCGGGGATTCTCCGGTAGTGCCACAAACCACTAGTGCATCGGTTCCATTATCAGCTAGATGGGCAGCAAGTTTCTCTGTTAGCGCATAATTGACCGCCCCTGCTTGAGTAAAGGGGGTAATCATTGCGGTGAGAACTTGTCCAAAATTGGTTGTGCCCATTTAAGCTCCTTGAACAGTTTAAGCTCGGCCTCATCTCTGCATTCTAATCACAGAGGCAGTTATGCAAAACCGCTATAGCGCTAGATCAATGAGCGCGGTCTTTTTCTGCATGTTACCGAAAAAATAGCGCTCTCAACCCAACAGCTAGGCGAGCACAGACGTAGCTAGCCAGCGGTGAGCTACCAGTAGCTCAGCAATTTGAACGGCGTTGAGAGCGGCTCCCTTACGAATTTGATCGCCGCTTAGCCATAGCTCTAAGGCACACCTGTGTGATAAGTCTTGGCGGATGCGACCCACTAATACATCGTCTTGACCGCTGGCTTCAATTGGCATGGGGAAATAGTTAGTCTGCCAGTCCTCTACCAGTCGCACACCTGGGGCCTGGGATAGAATTGCCCGCGCCTGATTGACGTCAAAGGGCTGCTCAAATTCTAGGTTAATCGCTTCTGAATGAGCGCGTAGGACGGGAACCCGAACACAGGTTGCCGTAATTTTGAGGTCTTTAGCCCCAAAAATCTTGCGAGTTTCGTTGATCATTTTGATCTCCTCTTCGCAGTAGCCTGACTCTGTGAGTTTAGAGTTGTGCGGAAAGAGATTGAAGGCCAGCGGGTATGGCAGGATTTCAGCGATCGCCTCTTCGCCATTTAAAATTGCCTGAGCCTGCGTTTTCACCTCTTCCACCGCGCGCGCGCCAGCCCCGCTCGCAGACTGATAAGTTGCTACCATTACCCGCTGAATCGGCTGTACCTGATGCAGGGGCCAAATGGCCAAACTCATTAGGATCGTAGTGCAGTTAGGATTGGCGATAACGCCTGCATGGTGAGCGGCTGCCGAGGCATTCACTTCTGGAATGACTAGAGGCACGTCAGGATCCATACGAAAAGCACTGGAGTTATCAATGACGACAGCCCCGGCCCGGACTGCTTTAGGAACCCACTGCCGGGAAACAAATCCCCCAGCAGAGGCAAGCACTAAATCAACATCGTCAAAAGCGTCTTCTTCTAGTAGCTCAACGGTTAGAGGCTCACCTTTAAACTCAAGGGTTTTACCTGCTGAGCGAGCAGACGCCAAGAGCTTAAGATCACTTACCGGAAAGTTACGGCTCTCTAGCAGAGCCATCAACTCTGTGCCAACCGCGCCCGTTGCCCCTAGAATGGCAACTCTGTAAGACTGAGACAATCGTGTTTCCTCCAAAGTTTTGAGCAAATGCGGATTAACTTAAAAGAGTTTATAAGTTTGAAACTTGGTCAACGTAAAAAAGATGATGTCAAGAAGAGTAGTGAGTAATTAAAGAATCAAAAAACTATGTTACTGATCAGACCCAGAACGCACTTAGTGCAGCATCAACGCTTAATTTTACGGCGATGTTATGGTCAGTGCTTTAGCGCTGAAGCACTGACTACCAACCCCAATTTCTAGCTGTGAGAGTGCACTAGGGTGCTAGCAAGCCCGTAGAGATTCTCTATCTTAGTGCTGACTTAGTGCTGCTCTCAGATTACTGTAGTCGCCCAGATTAAACCAGCTTTGTTAACTTTCGTAGTTTTTTGGATCCGGCTTAACTCTTGACCGGGTAGAGAATCCGGTTGTACAGATGTAAGTAATGCCTGAACTGAGATGTACCTGAGTGATGCCTCTAGGCTGCGCTTACTGGCAAGATTCCTTGCGCTACTGTCCGCTACTTGAAAGAATCCGCTATGATGTCTAACTGCGATTAATTGAGAAAAGGGCCTCGCTCGTGGACACGGGGCTGAATCAGTTGCTAAAACTCTAAGGAATTCGATGAAAGTTACTCAGGAAAAGTTGCCCGATAGCCAGATTGGCCTAGAAATTGAGATTACCGCAGAGATGTCTAAGCAGGCTTATGAGCAAGTACTGCGTAAATTCACACGTTCTGCAAATATTCCTGGGTTTCGCAAAGGTAAAGTCCCCCGCCAGGTTTTGCTACAGCGGTTTGGGCAGGCACAGGTCAAGGCTGCCGCTATAGAGGAACTGGTTCAAGAGGCTATAGAGAAAGCCATTGACCAGGAAGAAATAGAGGCGATTGGCAACTATCAGCTTAAGACATCCTTTGAAGATCTTATTGGCCAGTACGAGCCTGGTCAACCCCTTACTTTTTCAGCGGCAGTTGACGTACCACCCCGAATATCTCTGGCAGAATACAGAAATCTTTCGGTTCAGGCAGAAGAAATTCAGCACGATCCCAGCAGGGTAAATGATGTTTTGACCAAATACCAGGAAAATTTGGCAACTTTGGTTCCGATTGAAGATCGAACTGCTCAAGCGGGAGACGTCGTCGTTGTTGACTTTGTCGGTAAGCTGCTGATCGAAGGTGAGGAGCCTAGGGAATTTGAGGGAGGCAGCGCTGAAGATTTTCAGCTCGATCTGTCTGAGGGCCGCTTCATCGAAGGGTTTATCGACGGCATCATTGGCATGCAGCCTGAAGAAACAAAAGAAGTTGAGGTTACGTTCCCAGAAAGCTACCCCCAAGAAGATTTAGCTGGACGTCGCGCTGTCTTTACCGTCGTTCTGAAGGAACTTAAAGAGAAAGAACTTCCCGATCTCGACGACGAGTTTGCCCAAGAGGTGAGCGATTTTGAAACTTTAGCCGAGCTACGCGATTCTTTAGAAAAACGCTACCGCGAGGAGGCTGAGAAAAAGACTAAATCTAACAAAGACAGCGCTTTGCTAGAAGCACTGGTGAGCAATCTGGAAGCAGAAATTCCACAAACGCTAGTGCAGCGCGAAGTAGATTATCTAGTCACACAAACAGCCATGCAGCTTGGTAACCAAGGGCTTGACATTCAAAAGCTGCTAACCAAGGATATTGTAGCCAACATGCGAGAGCGCTCTCAGCCCGAAGCGATCGCCCGGCTTAAGCGTACCCTGGCTTTAGGAGAAGTGGCGAAACAAGAAGCGATCGCCGTTGATGAGGCTGAGATCAGTGCTAGAGCTGAGGAAATGCTAGCTGAGGTTGACGACGCTCAAAATGTAGACATGGAGCGCTTACGAGAAATCGTGCGTGAAGATTTGCTCAAAGAGAAAATTCTGGCCTGGTTAGAGGAAAATAGTACGATTGAGCTAGTTCCAGAAGGGACTTTGTCTGAAGAGGCAGTCGATGAGTCTATCCTTGATGCGGCCTCTCAAACCGTTGACGTTGAAGCGGCTGCAGCAGATGTTGAGGAGCTTGGTCAAGAAGAAACCTCAGAAGCCGGATGATAACCCAGGCTGGGTTAGCCTTAAGAATCTTCGAGGCTACCTGAAACTACTTGGACACTATTTAGCGTCTCTGGAGTCAAATCCGGGCTTCAGAGCGCGCTCGGTCGATAGCGAATGTCAACGAACTGTATTTTCTTAAAGGATTCGATCATACGAATATCAATCCTTTTAGGGAGTTAAGGCATAATGTTTGAAGAGGTTAAGTGTACGAGAGATCAGCAGGTAAGCTGCAATTCCTCATCTAACCGGAAGACGTTACTTGTGAAAGACTAGCCCCCTATGGCTTCTTCAAAAATATCCAACTTTTTATCCAATATCAGCCCAGCGGCAGCGGCGGCAATGCGAGTCAGCAGCGTCGTGCCGATGGTAGTTGAGCAGTCTGGCCGAGGTGAACGGGCCTTCGATATCTATTCTCGACTGCTGCGAGAACGCATCGTGTTTCTAGGCACTCCAGTTGACGATGTCATTGCCGACTCGATTGTGGCTCAGCTACTCTTTCTAGATGCTGAGGATCCTGAGAAAGATATTCAGCTTTACATCAACTCACCCGGTGGTTCTGTCACCGCTGGCATGGCGATTTACGATACCATGCAGCAGATTCGCCCGGACGTGGTGACGATTTGCTACGGCTTAGCCGCCAGCATGGGCGCTTTTTTACTCAGCGGTGGCACCCAAGGCAAGCGCATGTCTCTGCCTAGCTCTCGAATTATGATTCACCAGCCTCTAGGAGGCGCTCAGGGGCAGGCTGTGGATATCGAGATTCAGGCCAGAGAAATCCTGTATCACAAGCAGCGGCTGAACGAGCTAATGGCTGAGCATACCGGGCAGCCCTTAGAGCGAATTCGAGAGGATACAGAGCGTGACTTTTTTATGTCCGCTCATGACGCTCAGAGCTATGGCATAATCGACCAGGTCATTGAGCATCAGGCACTGACATCTAATGCAAACGTAGCAGCGCTGAAATAAGGGGCAACTATGTCTAAGTACGACTCCCATCTAAAGTGTTCTTTTTGCGGTAAGTCTCAAGAGCAGGTGCGAAAGCTAATCGCAGGTCCGGGAGTCTATATCTGTGATGAATGCGTCGATCTGTGCAATGAGATTCTCGACGAAGAGCTGTTTGATTCTAGCGCATCGGTTTCTCAACCAGTTCAGCGACGAGATCCCCCCCCTGAAAGACGCCGCAGTGCTGCCAGTCCAATCTCACTGAACCAGATTCCTAAACCGCGTGAGATTAAAAAATACCTTGACGATCACGTCATCGGTCAGGATGAAGCTAAAAAAGTACTATCCGTGGCGGTGTACAACCACTACAAGCGGCTCAGTTACAGCCAAAATCGCAGTAATGACTCAGAAGAAAACGTTGAACTACAGAAGTCGAATATTCTGCTAATCGGCCCAACTGGCTGCGGTAAGACGCTGCTAGCGCAGACCCTAGCTCGGATTTTGGAAGTTCCTTTTGCTGTAGCCGATGCTACAACCCTAACAGAAGCGGGCTATGTCGGCGAAGACGTTGAGAACATTCTGCTAAGGCTACTGCAGGTTGCTGATCTAGATGTTGAGGAAGCTCAGCGCGGCATCATTTATATCGACGAAATTGATAAGATTGCTCGTAAGAGCGAGAACCCTTCAATTACGCGCGATGTTTCAGGTGAAGGGGTGCAGCAGGCTTTGCTCAAAATGCTGGAGGGAACTGTTGCCAACGTGCCGCCTCAGGGCGGACGCAAGCATCCCTATCAGGACTGCATTCAAATTGATACCAGCAACATTCTCTTTGTCTGCGGGGGTGCTTTTGTAGGCTTAGAAAAAATAGTTGAGCAGCGCATCGGTAAAAAGACTATGGGCTTTGTTCAGCCCGGCGAAGCTCAACAAACTCGTGAAAAGCGAACTTCTGACGTTCTCAGGCACCTCGAACCTGAAGATTTGGTCAGATTCGGCCTAATCCCAGAGTTTATCGGTCGCATTCCGGCCATTTCTATTGTTGATCCGCTAGATGAAGACGCGCTGGTTGAAATCCTGACGGAGCCTAAGAATGCGCTGGTTAAGCAATTTCAAAAGCTGCTGCGGATGGATAATGTAAACCTGGAGTTCAAGCCTGAGGCAATTCGGGCGATCGCCCGCGAAGCCTACCGCCGCAAAACCGGAGCAAGAGCGCTGCGCGGCATTGTTGAAGAACTCATGCTAGAGGTAATGTATGAACTGCCTTCACGCAAAGATGTGAAGCGCTGTATGGTGACGCGAGAGATGGTAGAGAAGCGATCGACAGCAGAACTCCTGGTTCACCCGTCTTCTCTACCCAAGCCCGAGTCAGCCTGAAGATGCCTTACGTCACCGTCAAAGGGGTGCCTCACTACTACGAATGGCTGACGGCATCAGACTCGCTTCCGGTAGGGGAAAAACCTGTATTGGTCTTTATCCACGGCTGGGCGGGTTCGGCTCGATACTGGCAAAGACCCGCTAAAGCTTTTACCCAGCAGTTTAACTGTCTGCTGTACGACATGCGGGGGTTTGGCCGCTCAGTCATTCCGGCAGATGAGCGAGCGGCTACCTTAGCTAGAGGCTTCGAGCTAGAAACCTTTGCAGACGATCTAGCCGGGCTGCTGAGTGCTTTGGGTATCAGCCGAATTTACCTCAACGCTCACTCAATGGGGGCGACAGTTGCTGTCTTTTTCTTAAATCTCTACGGCGATCGCGTTGAGCGCGCCATTTTAACCTGCAATGGCGTTTTTGAGTATGACAAGCCCGCCTTTGATGCTTTTTACAAATTTGGCGGCTACGTGGTTGCCTTCCGCCCTAAATGGTTGGGTAAGATTCCCCTAGCGCCGACCCTTTTCATGAGCCGATTTTTGAGCAGCCCCATCCCGGTAGATGAAAAACAGGCGTTCTTAGCCGATTTTCTCACAGCAGACTACGAAACGGCTCTAGGCACCATTTTCACCTCTGTTAGTAAAAAAGCTACCGAGGTGATGCCAGCAGAATTTCGCCAAATTTCAGTGCCGACTCTGCTGGTATCGGGAGAATTTGATCAAATTACACCCGCCAAGCTAGGCGCAGCCGCTGCTGCGCTCAACGATAAGGTTGAGTATGCCCTGATTCCTAAAACGGGCCATTTCCCGATGCTGGAGCAGCCTGAGCAGTATTTGCAGGTAGTCAACGATTTCTTGACTTAGCCAGACAACCAGGCCACCACTAGTCCAGCCCTAGCTCACGCTTTAGCAGCGCAATCGATTTTTCACCAATGTAGTTGTCGCTACAGATGATTTGGGGTGGGCGAATCAGATCTTCGCGGGCTTCTGCGATCGCCTCTTTGACCAAAGGCAGACTAGTTTGATCAAAAACGAAAAGCGTATTGGCACTGCGCACTAGCGCCTTGAGCTTATAGGCATCATCTGCTTGAGCAGTAGTGACGAGAACATCATCACCTCGCAGGCTGTAGACAATCACTTCGGCAGCGCGCAAGATTCCTGAGCTAATACTTACCATGCCCAGAGAGGTATCTTTGGGCAGGTGCCTGAGGCGATCGAGTTCGGTGGCATAGTCGTAAATATCAATCGGAATCACCCGCACTGATTTAGGCCCGGCGATCGCTTCGGCTTCGTTCATAAAGTAGTTGCTAGTCACTACCGTTCCCGAGCGTGCCTGAGCTAGCACCCCCTCAAGTTCTTCTATAGGCACTAGCTGTACCGGAATCTGCAGCGCCTGCTCTAGCTCTCGCACCATCATTTCACCCGCGCCAATATCCTGGCGGGGAGTAGTCACCAGCACTCGCGCACTGCAGCGCAGCCGCCAATCAATCTCAGCCAAAAACAGCTCACGGGCCTGATGCAGAGAGCAGCCCTGTCGCAGTAGCTCATCCAGGCTATTTTCGACCACTTCACGGGTTTTGGGAAACTGATCCCACAGAGGCGACTGGGGTTTGGCCCCGTCAGCACCGCCCTGAGCGCGCACATAGATACCCGAGCCGGGCTGGGCCTCAACAATACCCGCATCTTCAAGCTGTCGATAAACTTTGCTGATGGTGTTGCGGTGTAGCCCGGTCTGCATAGCAAGCTGTCGGGTGCTGGGTAGTCGATGCCCCGGAGGAAACTGCCGAGAGGCAATGGCAAACCAGATTTGATCGTAGAGCTGAGTAGAGGCTGGAATATCACTCTCAGTCTGAATATGGAACTGAACCACAGGTGAAAACCTCGGGTGGAACACAACTTGAGCGGGAGGTTGCAATTCGACGGTTGCGGCGGTTGCAATCAGCCCTGGTTTAGGCCAGAGGACAAACTGCTAAAAAACCAAAAAATGAGAGCTACTCGTCAATTTTATGACTTAATGACGGTTTCGATAGCGGTAGTCACACAAAGGCTTGGGGAAGCTGAGTCAAAATCAGGGGAATCGGCATAGGATATTGGGTAAAACATGGAAACAGGCCCTTGACTCTGAGCGCGATCGCTTTTCCGGCTGCATCTGGCAGTCATCCTCAATACTTGCTTGTAGCCCTGCACGGCTGGGGCGCTAATGCTCAAGATTTAGCTGGGCTAGCGCCCTATCTTGAGCTAGACAATTGCCAAATGCTTTTTCCCGATGCTCCTTTTCACCATCCTCAAGTACCCGGCGGTCGGATGTGGTACGGGTTTCCTCAAAACTATGATTTTCGCAGTCCTCCTGATTTTGAGAGGCAATCTGATCTCAATCAAAGTCGGCAATGTCTGACTCAGTGGCTAATTTCTTTAAAAGCTTCGACGGGTGTACCGCTGAACCAAACTGTTTTGGCTGGTTTCTCTCAGGGCGGGGCCATGACTTTGGATGTGGGCACCCAACTGCCGCTAGCCGGACTAATGGTGCTCAGCGGCTATCTTCATGCTCCAGTTAGGCCGCAGCACCCAAATTTGCCCATTTTAATCATACATGGACGTCAGGATTTGGTTGTTCCTTTAGCCTTAGCGCAGCAGGCCAGAGCGGAACTCTTGACTCATAATCTGGCAGTTGAGTATTATGAGCGCAACATGGGACACGAAATTCAGCCAGAGATGTTAACGCAAATGAAGCACTTTTGCGAAATTTTGTGGACTAAGTAGGGCGCTTTAGCCCCTCCTCGTCCTAGGATGGGATTGAAGACTGTGGATTTGTGGTGTTGAAGATATTTCGAGACGCGTAAATCCTAAAGGGGGAAAAGCTATTATGACGACGCTCCATCTTTCTCAGCAAGAAGTTTCGGCGATGACTAGAGACTCTGTAGCAGAATTGGCCAAGCGCTTAGAACAAGATTCTTACGAGAACGCCTTTGAAGGACTGAAAGACTGGCATTTATTAAGAGCGGTTGCTTTTCAGCGGCCCGAACTGGTTGAGTCTTACATTCATTTATTAGATATGGAATCTTTTGATGAAGCCTGAGGGCGTGACTTAACTGATGCTGTAGCTTTTGAACAAGCAAACTTCTAAACGAATCCTGTTGGGTGTAGGCGGCGGTATCGCTGCTTATAAAATTTGCGAAGTTGCCTCGGCACTGACCAAACAGGGAATTTTAGTCCGGGCTGTCTTAACTGAGGCGGCCCAGCGGTTTGTTGCTCCTTTAACCTTTGCTACCCTGTGTCGTCACCCTGCCTATACCGACAGCGATTTCTGGCAGGCCAATCAGGGACGGCCTTTACATATTGAGCTAGCAGAATGGGCTGACGTCATTTTAGTGGCCCCGCTGACGGCTAATACTCTAGCCAAGCTCACCTACGGCCTAGCAGATAACCTGTTGACCAATACGCTGTTGGCCTCGACCTGCCCAGTCCTCTTGGCCCCCGCTATGAACACAGACATGTGGCAGCAGACAGCCGTTCAGCGTAACTGGACTCAGCTATGTCAGGAGCCGCGCTATCATACCGTCGGGCCTGGGGCTGGCAGACTGGCCTGCGATCGCGTAGGAGAGGGTCGGCTGGCAGAACCTGCTGAAATTTTGAGCTATTTACAGTCTCTGTTGTACAGCCAAGGGCAACGCGATCTCAGCGGTAAACAGCTGCTGATCAGCGCTGGTAGCACCCGAGAATATTTAGATCCGGTACGATTCATTGGCAATCCCTCTACGGGCAAAATGGGAATTGCCTTGACCCAAGCAGCCCATCATCGCGGCGGTGCTGTTACGCTGGTGCATGGCCCCATAGCAGACAGCCTAATGCAGACACTGCCGCCAGTTCGAACGTACTTTACGCCCGGTGCGGCCGATATGCGTGAGGCTTTGCTAGCAGAAGCGCCCCAGGCTGACTGGATTATTATGGCCGCAGCAGTTGCCGATGTGCGGCCTACCAAAACCGCTAGCCAAAAACTACCCAAGCAGGTGCTTCCCTCCCAGCTTCCTCTGGAAACTGTCCCTGATATTGTGGCTGAGCTAGGTCAAATTAAGCGATCGCACCAAAAGCTGATCGGCTTTGCGGCTCAAACAGGCGACGTTGTACCTCCGGCTTTGTACAAGCTGACGCAAAAGCGCCTAGATGCCATTGTCGCTAATCCAGTCGATCAGCCAGATAGCGGATTTGGTAGCGATCGCAATCAGGCTATCTTCATTGATAAGTCAGGTGAACAGCAGGCGATTTTACCCTGTAGTAAGTTAACAATGGCTCACCAAATCCTCAGCCTGATTTATCAATCATCCCTGATAGCAGGATCTACGTAGATAACATCATCTACAACTGTTCTGGTTGAACAATGACGGTTTCGAGAAAGTTCCTGGCTCCCTTCAAATAGCTGCGTGAACTTTACATAACGCCGCGTTTTTCAAAGTTTAGACGAACCTCCCACGTTAACCTACCGATCCCCGCTCAGCATTTTTAATATGTCAGTGACAGGTAAACGTTTGAAGGAGACTTTAGCCAGCCGTGGTCAGCATTTCCCAGCTCTCTGCTTGCAAAGCACCGTCTTCCCCAAAAATCTCTTTATCAGCAGCTTTGGAAACAACTTGTTCTCAAGACCTCCAAATCTCGCAGTCTGTCTTACCTGAATATGAGGTGGCCCATTCCTCCATAAGAAGCGTACTTAAGCGTCTAGTTGACATTGCAGGCGCTCTGGTAGGTCTAGCCCTCACTACAGTTTTAGCGGTTCCTATTTTTCTTGCCGTTCAGATAGACAATCCAGGCCCCCTGCTTTACAGCCAGGTTCGCTGTGGTCATCGAGGCAAAACTTTTCGCATCTGGAAGTTCCGCTCAATGGTGAGAGATGCTGACAAGCTAATGCATCTGGTAAACAATGAAGCTAAGGGACTTATTTTCAAGAACGCTAACGATCCTCGAATTACCCGTGTAGGAAGCTTTTTGCGGAAAACCAGCTTGGATGAGCTGCCCCAGTTTTGGAACGTACTGATGGGTGACATGAGTCTGGTGGGTACCCGTCCGCCTACTGTCAGTGAAGTGATTCAGTATGCGCCACATCACTGGCAGCGCCTTGAGGTTAAGCCGGGTATTACAGGGGAATGGCAAGTTTACGGTCGCTCTACCGTTAAAGATTTTGAAGATATTGTGAAGTTGGATTTACGCTACCAGGAGCGCTGGTCGGTGCTATACGACCTGAAGCTGATTGTGCAGACAGTCGCCGTTGTGGCGCTGCGTCGAGGTGCCTGTTAGCCCATCCTTCCTATAAAGTTTCGTATCCGTGACAACAACGCAGTGTGAGGGCCAAGTCGCCGTCCTTCTTTTTGCAAAATTGACCCGTTCGGCTGAGGCTTACTCGAAGCCCTCGCGCCAAAGCAATCAAAACTCAGAGTTAGTGTATGTCTCTGACTGCCTCAACCCGTCAGAGACGTCCTTCCCGTGCCTAAAAACTGGGCAGCAGCGCATAATCAGTCCCAAGGGAGTGGATCTTTCGGCAATTTTCTTAGAGAATGAGCTTCTACCTCATAGCCATCTGATAGCGCCAAGGACAACAGAGCTGAGCGAGTCGCTGGTAAGGGGTAGTTATTAAACCTCTAGATAACCAAGTTCATGTCCGGTGAAGAGCAATTTAGCCTTTTCAACCTTGCAGAGCCAGAAGCTTCTGTTCCCAAAGATTTTAATCCTGCGCTGATTCCAACCAGCGCGGCTATCCCCATTCCGCCCGGTACGTTTGAGTCGATGTCTGCTCTAGCGATACCCTGCAAGCAATGTCAGCGCTGTGATCTAGCGGCAGGACGTACCCACGTAGTCGTTGGGCGCGGTAATCCTCAGGCTCGCATCTTAATCGTCGGAGAAGGGCCGGGGCAAAATGAGGATGAGCAGGGTTTGCCTTTTGTAGGAAAATCGGGTCAGCTCTTGGGGAAGATTTTATCGTCAGTGCGGCTTGACAGCGAGAAGGATGTTTACATCTGCAATATCGTCAAGTGTCGTCCACCCGGTAACCGGGCACCCACCACAGATGAAGTTAATGCCTGTATCCCCTACTTGTTAGAGCAGATTCGTCTTGTCGATCCTGAAATCATTTTGCTGACGGGCGCAACGGCGGTGAAGGGGCTGACGGGGGACAAGCGGGGGATCACGAAAATCCGAGGCCAGTGGATAGAGTGGGAAGGGCGGCTCTGTATGCCAATTTTTCACCCGGCTTATCTGCTGCGCAACCCCTCACGCGAGAAGGGCAAACCCAAGTGGCTGATGTGGCAGGATATTCAGGCAGTTCGAGCCAAGCTAGAGGAGCTGTCTAAACTCTAGCGATCGCTCCTCTGGCTCTAGTGAGGCACAGTTGGGCTGTGCAGGTAGAGTAACTTTACTTTTCTAATGGATTTGTAGGTGGCGGAGCAGTCTCTGAGTCGGGCTGAGCACCTGGGCTAGCTGTTAAAACAGAATCCAGAAAGACTTTATCGGCTGTAGAAGCCTGCTGCAATAAGGCAGATTTGGCTGAGTGATTGACTACTAAATGTAGGGAGTCAAGAGCGCTAAAGTCTTGGCCTAGTTGAAATCCTTTCTGCAACAGCCCAGTCACAGCGAAGTCTTTAGCTCCGCGCAGAACTTCTTCACAGGCCGCCTGACTTTGAAACTCCTGCAGAATCCAGTGACAGAGGTTAGACTGCTTATCGGCTAGGTGAAAAATAGCTGCGATCGTAATGTCAATGGCCTGATCGCTACCCATGACTGCGCTCAAAGTATTTTGACAGGCTTCAATGATGTTTTTGTCCTGCAGCTCAAAGGCATCTATCATCAAGCTGAGACCAGGATCTGAGGGATTTTGGGAATACGCGGGGTGCATAATCAATACTCTGACTGCGCTTACAAACCGGAGCAGATCTTTTTCCGAGGATAGCGAGACAGCATTCTTTTGCCACTATTCAGGGAAGTAAGAAACTTTACTCATTAGTTTCTACACACTAGACGACAAAACTAAAGAACTCCTAAAGAGGTTGGAAATTGCTGCCCAATCCTTAAAGATTATGACAACTATAAAGCCCCCCCGGTCGGGGGGGCTTTATTCGTAATGCTCTAGCTTTTCAACCTGACTAAGGCGTGATATTTTCTAGAGCTTCTTCTAACTTTTGCTCAACTGACTCAGAAGCCTGAGAGTTGCTGGGATTTTTCATTTTGTTAGCATCGGCCTTACCCTGAATCTCGTTAGTACCTTCTGCGGCTTCTGCCTGTACTTCACCTCTAGAGCGAGGCTCTCTCTTAAGCACCTGCTCAGATTTTTCCTGAACTCCAGGGAGCTGATCTACCCCTTCATTCGGCGCGCTTTGACGACCGCCAAGAGCAGATGCTGGCAGAGTCTGAGAAAATAGCAGGATAGCACTCACAGCAAGACTTAGGAAAAAACGTACCACTTTAACCTTAGAGAAATTAAATTCTAGAAATTTCATTCAAAGTTCCTCCAGAACCATGTCTTCAACAATAAAAAAACGTCACAGACTCAGAAACCGGAGGCTTTAAGCACCTACCTGTTCCAGATTGCTCATGCTGTGACCCGAGGTCTTTAGTTTTCGGTCTATCCGTGCAAAGCCACAAGCTGGACAGCAACATCAAAGACCTCATTCTTTATAATTGAGCGATCGCCCCTGCCACATCTCCCGGAAGAACGAATCAGTCAGTCTAAAAACCCCAAAGAAGCTCAATCCTCTGGTAGAGGCGGTTAGCACAAAATTGTTTGTATCGAAGGCAACATTTCACGCTAGGATTGTAAACAATCATCTAAACTCCGACCGGAAAACCGAGGTTTGTGTAAAGATAGCTTAGCAGGCGGTTTGAGCCTGTTCTAGTCTCCTCCTTGCAAATAATTTAGGTAATTTAGGTAGTAGCGATATGACGCTTCAACTTGGCGATACAGTCCCCGATTTCACCCAGCAGACCTCTGAGGGCGAAATTAAGTTTTATGACTGGGCCGGTGATAGCTGGGTTGTGCTGTTTTCTCACCCAGCAGACTACACCCCCGTCTGCACCACCGAGCTAGGCGAAGTCGCTAAGCTCAAATCCGAATTTGAAAAGCGCAATGCTAAAGTGATTGCACTGAGTGTCGATAATGCAGATTCTCACAAAGGCTGGATCAGCGATATCAACGAAACTCAAAGCACCAATGTCAACTATCCCATCATTGCGGATGCTGACAAGAAAGTATCTGACCTATACGGCATGATTCACCCCAATGCCAATGCTAAGGTCACAGTGCGTACCGTATTTGTGATTGACCCTGAGCGAAAACTTCGCCTGACGATCACCTATCCCCCCAGCACCGGGCGGAATTTTCAAGAAATTTTGCGGGTAATCGACTCGCTCCAGCTAACGGACAACTACAGCGTAGCCACTCCGGTCAACTGGCAAGAAGGAGATGATGTTGTGGTGTCTCCTGCTATTCCTACCGAGGAAGCCAAGAAAAAGTTTGCCAAAGGCGTCACTGAAATTAAGCCCTACCTGCGCATGACGCCTCAGCCTAACAAATAAGCTATTAGTGATCTGAAATGCTAGGATGCCCCCCGCCTGTGCAGACGGGGGGGCATCCTTTTTGTAACTGTCAGTGAACTTCAGCTAGTACAGGTGCGGGGAAGAGGTATCAGCAAGCGTGCGGATTACGCCTCAGGCAGGTGTCACTGCTGAAGGCTTTTGCAAAAGCTGAACGATAGAAGATTTTTCTAGTAGACCTAGCAGACTGCGGTCTTTATCTAAGACAACTAGCTCAGAAACCTGTTTCTCTTCAAACAGCTTGAGCACCTCTAGTAAAGGCCGATCTGAAGCAATTTCTTCTACGCTTTCAACGGGCTGCAGGCGATCGCCGACCGTTAAAGTTTCCCAGTCTTCTCTAGCCACATCCTGTAAAACTGACACGCCGATGGTACCCACTAGCCGCTCAGCTTCGTTGACGACCAGAAATCTGCGCCAGCGCTTATCAGCGGTTAGAACAGCCTCATCAGCAAACTGACGTAGCGTCGCAGACTGCTGCACAATGGGGCTATCAGCACTGACCGCATCCGCTGCCGTTAGCCCATCAAGCTGCTCTTGCACTTCAGCAAACTGAGCCGAACGGTTGGCGTTTTGCAGCAAAAAGAAACCAATCAAAATCGTCCAAACACTACCAAACTGACTCACGCCTAGTACAGACAGAACGCCGATCACAATTGCAATCCAGCCAAAGAGCTGTCCAACTCGGCTGGCAAAACCAACGCCCTTGTAAGGGTTGCCCGTAATCTTCCAGACCAGCGCCTTGAGGACGTTGCCGCCATCTAAAGGTAGGCCAGGAATCAGGTTAAACAGCGCTAATACCAGATTGAGATAGGCCAGCAGGCTGAGAATGGCTTCAACAGGGCCGCTAGTAGGCAGCACGGTATTAATGAGCGTTAAAACTCCAAACAAGACTATGCTGACGGCGGGGCCAGCGATCGCCACCCAAAAGGCATTTCCTGGGGAGTCAGATTCTTTTTCTAGGGCCGCTAGACCGCCGAAGAGAAACAGAGTGATTGAGCGAACTTTGATGCCTTGTCGAATAGCGGCGAAGCTATGGCCTAGCTCATGAGCCAGCACCGAAGCGAACAGCAGCAGGGCCGCAAAAAAGCCTAAAATCCAGGGAGCCAGTCCAGTCAGGGTATCAAACTCATAGGCCAAACCGCTGCCATAGCTCCACGTCACCAGCGCTAAGACAAAAAACCAGGATGTGTTGATGTAAAAGGGAATGCCGAACAAATTGCCCGCACGTATACTGCCGTTCATAGGCACCTCAAGAATGCTACAGGGCGATCGCAGCTCTAATTTTTATAAACTACTGCGCTCTCATGTCGTTATTGCGATCGTAACAAAATGTAAATCTCTTCTCAGCTAGAGAACCGCTCCTTCAGGTGCGGATAGCCCCCTTTAGTGTCGCTCCAGCCAGCCGCGCATTTTGCCGGGGTTAAGCAGTCCGTAGGGATCTACCTCAGCCTTGAAGTTGACCTGAGCCAGATCGATCATTTTGCGGCCCCCATCTTCCAGGATATAGGTATGGGGGTTGGCGATAAATGCGCCTTTGTCTTCGTGGTAGCGAATAATTTCATGCAGCCGCGCTTCGTCTCTGTAGCGCACAAGCTGCAAGGCTGCTGCAATTACCTTGCCCTCAACCCGAAAAAATTCCAGATGCATCGGCACTTCGTCGCCGAAGTGATCGATCATGTGCTCTACCAGCTTTAGCTCTGGGTCGTAGGGAAACAGCGTTTGCAGATAGGTCAGGTTAGGGTCAACGCTGCGGGCATGTAGCGTCGTGTGGTTCCAGGTAAACTCTGCGATCGCCGTACCTTTGCCAGCCTCAGCCGCGCTTTTGCGATAGGTGATCTCAGCTCTCCAGTCCTTAACCATTTCCTCAAATAGCTCTAGTGACGGCTCTGCCACCATCAGCAAAGCCGCGTGTTTGCCCTGCGGCAGGTAAGACTTGAGCGCCTGAAAATAGCTAGGAATCGGCCAGGCATGAATGCTGATCAGCTTTTTGACCAGCCCATCTGCCTCACCCAGAGCTTGACCAAACTTAGCAGCGGTCATGAACTGATCAAACACAACAATCAGCTCCACCCAGGGATAGACAGGCCCCAAGGGAATTTCCAGCTCAGTGATAATGCCGTTGGTGCCATAGGCGTGAAGCACCTTATGCACCTGATCGCCGCGCAGCTCTAAGACACGCGGTTCGTCTTCCATCGTCACCACGCGCACGGCATTGAGGTTGCCGCGATCGCGCAGCTGTCCGTAGGTAATTGAGCCAATGCCACCGCTGCCGCCGCCGACAAAGCCGCCAATTGTAGCGGTGCGGTAGGTAGAAGGGTACATGCGAATTTCCCAGCCTGACGTTCGCGTTACTTTATCAATGGCTACCAGTTTAGCCCCCGCCTCGACGCAGGCTATCCCTGGCTTCAGCCACTTAAGCGTGTTCAGGCGACTCAAATCCAGTACGACTCCACCCTCTAGCGGAATGCACTGCCCGTAGTTTCCGGTGCCAGCACCGCGTACCGTGACGGGTAGCTTTTTTTCTACACAGACTTTGGCTACCTGCAGCACCTCAGCCTCTGACTGAGGCCGCACCACGATATCGGCAACTTTGTCTGCTAGCTGCCCCTGCAGCACCGGACTGAAGTAGTAATAGTCTTTAGAGAGTTTCTCTACCTGAGGGCGATCGCGGATAACTTCAATGTCGCCCAGGGTGCTAGCAAAGCGGTTCCAGTCAGTCGCTGTAGCCATAGTGCAATCAATTAAACAATAGGGAAGGGTGAGAAATCAGGCCGCGATCGCCGCTAGTACATGGGCCGACTCAGCCACAAAGCCAAAAATCTGGTTGACGTTATAGACAGTAGCTTGCATACAAAAGCTAGGAGAAGTGGTGGCGCTACAGTCCTCTAAAAGGATGCAGTCGTAACCAAGAAAGTTAGCGTCCTGCAGGGTGCAGAGAACACACTGGTCGGCGTTGACTCCGGCAAACAAGAGCGTCGTGCGCCCCAGGTTCTTGAGAATGCTATCAAGCGGGGTATCCCAAAATCCGCTCATGCGATACTTATCGACCCTGATATCTTCAGGTTTTTGCCCTAGCTCATCGACAACCGCCGCTGCCCAGCTGTCTTTAGTCAGCACTGGAGCCTGATTTTTGGGCAGCGGATCCCCTAGCCCCACCCCGTCACCCGTCGGGTTATAAACGTGGCGCAGACCGGCGCTGATATTGAGCAAATCAGGGCGGTTGCCCCAGTTGACCCAGAGGATTGGTATCTGAGCCTGGCGGAGCTGGGGCAGGAGGGTCTGCAGCGGCGCGATCGCCTGACGAGCGGGGGTTACGTCTACGCCAATATGGGCCAGCCAGCCATCGGGATGGCAAAAGTCGTTTTGCATATCTACCACCACACAGGCGGTTTTGTTCAAGTCTATCTGTAGCTTTTTGGTCTGTGATGGAAAGCTAATCACTCGCTGCGGCAGAGCAGGCCGGGTAATATCAGCAGTTTCAGCATTGACCGTCCAGGCAGTTGGTGGGATTCCCAGGGTATGCAGTTCTGGCATGGCTTTTAGAATTTACGAGGTCAGGCAGTCTGCCCAAATTTTACTCAAGCGCCGTGAGCAAGTCATCTAGCTCAGCATAGTCTGGCAGCGTGGTGTCAATTGCCTGCCCTTGGCGAATCACGACGCGATCGCTCTGGGGTCTGGCCAACAGCTCATTAAAGCTACGGGCCTTAAACACAATCAGATCGGCGCTGAGATCCACGCCAATCCGTCCGCTCTGGGGCAGTCCCATCAGCTCACCGGGCAGGCGCGTTACTGCCAAAGGCCAGTCACCTATGGGGCGATCGAGCTGGCCAATCCGAACAGACCGGGTGAAGACTTCTAAACCATCATGGTCGCCATAGGCAAAGAAAGGATCGCGGCAGTTGTCGCTGGCTAAAATTACCGGAATTCCCCACTGTTTTAGCTCATGCAGCAGCGTTACTCCCCGGTAGCGCGGCATCCGCTGGGGCTGGCGATCTTGCAGATAGAGATTGCACATCGGCAGGCTGATGATGGTGATTTCAGTGGCTTTGACCCAGCCCATAGTCTCAGCGGCAACCTCGGGGGTTTGCACAGAGAGGCTACAGCAGTGGGCACAGGCCACCGGATGGTCAAAACTATGGCGCTGCTTGGCCATCGCTACGTGGCGCAGGGTCATTTCTGCCGGGTCTAAGCTTTCGTCTGTATGCAAATCAAGGGGCAAACGGCGTTCTTTAGCTAGAGCAAACAGGCGATCGAGCTGCTGATCCAGCTCTGGATTCATCTGCAGCACCCCGCCCAAAATTCCGCCAGTCTCAGCGGTCAAATCCGCCAGTTTTTCACCTGCGGGGGTCTGATAGTAGTCTAAAGAAACCAGGCTAACTGCCTCTAGCTTCAGCCGCCCCTGCCACTCATGCTGCAGCACTTTGAACACCTCGGTGCTGATTTTTGCCTGCTCTCCAAAGACATCCAGATGGGTTCTAACGGCCTGGGTGCCGTGGGCATAGCTGCACCTAAGCCCAAATTCCATCCGCCGATAGACATCTTCGGCATCCCAGTATTTTTCTCGATCTTTGCTAACGACTTCTAGAGCCTGTTTAAAGGTGCCGTCTGGGTTGGGTCGCCGCTCCCAAATATGGCCTTTGTCTAAGTGGGTGTGAGCATCGACAAAGCAAGGCCAGACCAGTGCTTTTTGCACATTGACACTAACAGCCGCTGGCGGCACCTGACCTGCTGGCTGCAGGCTGAAAATTTGAGCGCCCCTGATCTCAATGTCTACGGCGACTAAGTCTTCCGCCAAGGGAGGGCGGCTGAGACGCGCAAGGGGTATCCAGTCGAGGGATGGATCTAAAAAAATCAGCGGAATGCGGGCGTTAGCGAGCCAGTAGCGATCGCCTGCGGGTAGCGAAAAAGAACTCAAGGACTCTACTCATCAGAAGAACTTTCCTATTTTGACAAGATAAACGCATAAAAAGGGGATGACTGGCTGTCCATAAGGGGGATCTTTGTTAGTTAAAGACGATGTTAAAGGCGATCGCCCCTCTACAAAAACTGCCCCGACGCTCCCCGCTTTAAAAACTGCCCCATCCCTGGACGACCCAGCCAGCGATCGCCGTCTACAATTAGCTCTCCGCGCAAAAACACTTTTTTGACTGCACCGGTGACCTCGCGCCCTTCAAACAGGCTGTAGTCTACGTTTGAGTGGTGGGTACGAGCGCTCAGGGTTTGCTTTTGATGGGGGTCGAACAGCACCAGATCGGCGTCGCTGCCCACGGCGATCGCCCCTTTGCGCGGAAACAGGCCAAACATTTTAGCCGGAGCGGTTGCTGTGAGCTGCACAAAGCGACTGAGCGAAATTTTTCCTGCCCCCACCCCCCCGTCATAGAGCAAGACCAGCCGCGTCTCGACTCCCGGTGCCCCGTTTGGAATTTTATTAAAGTTATCCTGCCCCAGCTGCTTGGAATACTTCAGCCCCATCGTCCGCTCATTGACACAAAAAGGACAGTGATCCGTTGCCACAATCTGCAAATCATCAAACCGCAGCCCCCGCCATAGGGCTTGATGACAGTGATGCTCTCGCAGCGGCGGCGTCATCACGTATTTGGCCGCCTCAAAGCCAGCCTGGTCATACTCAGCCGCGTGTAGAAACAAATAGTGAGGACAAGTCTCAGCAAAAGCAGGCAACCCGCGATCGCGGGCCTCTACCACGCTCTCTAGGGCTTCAGGGGCGGAGAGATGCACAATGTAGACGGGCACCTCAGCCAGCTCAGCAATGCGAATAGCCCGGTGGGTGGCCTCTGCCTCCATCAGGCGGGGCCGCGTCAGCATGTGGGCCTTGGGCGAGGTGTTGCCTTGGGCCAGCGCTTCCTCAATCAGTACTTGAATCACCTGCCCGTTCTCAGCGTGGAGATTGACCATGCCGCCGTGGTGGCCGACAGCGCGCATGGTGCGAAAAATGGCGGCATCGTCCACCATCAAAATGTCGGGGTAGGCCATGTACATTTTGAAGCTGGAGACGCCCTCGTGATTGATCACATCTGGCAGTTCGGCTAGCACCTCTGGGTTCACATCTACCAGAATCAGGTGAAAGCTGTAGTCAATACAAACCTGGGGATCGGCCAGCGCTATGCGATCGTCCAGGGTTTTCTTAGCCCCGTCCCCTTTGGCTTGGTAGGCAAAATCTACAATCGTCGTCGTACCGCCAAAGGCCGCTGCGATCGTTCCGGTTTCGTAGGTATCGCAGTTGATCGCGGGGCCTTGTGGCCCTTCCATGTGGGTATGCACGTCAATGCCGCCCGGTAGCACCATTAGCCCGGTGGCATCGTGAACCTGGGCTGATTCGCCTGAGAGGAGGCGGCCAATCGTCTCAATTTGACCGTCGCGGATCAGGATGTCGGCAGTGTAGTCATCCACGGCAGTCACAATGCGACCGCCTTTGATTAAAGTGTCGGGCATAGCAGGCAATAGTGAAATAATTTTTCTCCCGGTTTTGCCGACTGCGGCTGGCGAGTTCTGCGGCCCCCAGGTTCCGCAGACTCCAGCCTGAGAACCGACCTAGAGGACTTTACCCCAGTCACTTCAGGCCCGCTTTGTAGGCCGCCCAGCCACCTTGATCGGAGATATCGGGCCAGCTGTACTGTTCAATCAGGGCTTGGGGATAGAGAAAGGCGATCGCGCGATCGCCGTCTTCTAGTTCAATAGTTTCGGGGTACATGTGAGGGGGTTCACTGTCTTTTAGATGCTGATACTGCTCGGCTGTCATTTCATAGAGTTCACCCGGAATGGCGACGCCGCCTGACTCAGTACGATAGATGCCGGGGTGCCAGCCATCGCTGACTGAGTGCAGGCGATACTTGGGGGCGGTTTGAGTAGAGCGAACAAAGGTAGCAGAGCGCAAATTTTGATGGTCGGGCTGGCCTCGTAGAGCAGACCCGCAAATGAACACAAGCTTGGCACCGACAGGACTCGTCATGGTTAATAAAACGCAAGAAATAATGAACTATCAACGGCTAAACGATAGCTTCAACCCAGTCCACACTACTGTACTGGGAGTTGTTCAAAATCGCATCTAGATGTCAAAAAACCTCAGCCCTGAAAGCACCTTGAAAGCTGCACAATCGGCCTGAACAGTATAGAGAGATACAGTAACCTCTAGTTCAAGCCTCTATGAATGGACTGAGCTGACTGTCCTGTCTCAGTATGTTTGCTTGGTCAGGTAATTTCTGCTAAGCGAGAAGCCGCTAGCTGTGGGATGAGTTGCTTTTTAGCAGTGGTTGATATGTCGGGCGATCGCGGGGGAAGCTTCGATTCTATGCAAGAGACTAGACCGAATTTGCCTCAGGTGGCGGACTCAGAGCTAACTGAGCCAGTTTCTAATGCTAAGGGCGTCACGCTTCAGTCTGTAACCAAGCGATACGGCCCTGTGGTCGCGGTCGAAAATTTGACCCTCCAGATCCCGGCAGGTTCTTACTGCTGCCTGCTTGGCCCGAGCGGCTGCGGCAAAACCACCACTATGCGGATGATTGCCGGACATGAAGATATTAGCCAGGGCGACATCTACATTGGCGACACCCGCATCAATGACCTGCCACCCGCCAGACGCAACACGGCCATGATGTTTCAAAGCTATGCCCTGTTTCCTCACAAAAACGTTTGGCAAAATGTTGAGTTTGGCCTCAAAATGCGCGGTATGAAGCCGTCTGAGCGACAGCAGCGGGTAAAAGAAATGCTGGTAGTGGTGGGGCTGAGCCAGTTTGCTGAGCGCAAACCCCACATGCTCAGCGGCGGGCAGCAGCAGCGAGTTGCCCTGGCCCGCGCCCTGATTACCCGACCTCAGGTGCTGCTCTTAGACGAACCCCTGAGCGCTCTAGACGAATCACTGCGGGTCAAAACCAGAGGCGAGCTGCGTAAGCTGCAGCGACAGTTTGGTATGACTTTCATCCAGGTTACTCACAATCAGGATGAAGCCTATGCTCTAGCCGATCAGGTCGTGGTCATGGATCACGGTCGCATTGATCAAGTTGGCACACCACAGGAAATTTTTGCCAAGCCAATTTCGCAGTTTGTGGCTCGCTTTACGGGCGACAACAACATTTTTAGCGGTGAGGTCAGCAGCGTGGTGAAAGATACTCAGGGCTACCTGGTGCAGCTAGCAGTTGAGGGACTGGGGCCGCTGATCTGTCGGGGCGACTTTGCTCAAGCAGGCACACAGGCAGCCTGCTCTGTACGGGCCGATCGGCTGCATCTGCGATCGCTCTCTCAGGTCACAGCCTCTGAACCTGCCACTAATCGCCTGAGCGCTCGAATTAGCGCAATTGAGTTTACCGGCTACATCACCCGTATCTCGCTGATGCTCGAAAAAACAGGTACAGAACTGCTTTACAAGTCGCGCACAACTGACCTGATTCAAAAACCACTGAGCGAAGGGCAGGTCGTAGCGGTTGAATGGTTTGCAGAAGACTGTATCTTTTTGGCTCATTAGCAGTTCTATCAGCTTGCATTTGTCTCACACACAGTTCATCCACTCAGTCCCTTTAACTATTTTTTCTCATGACTAAAATTTCGCGTCGTCAAGTGATCCGCACAGGTCTCGCTGCCGGGGCTTTTCTCACGGCTACTCGCTGTAGCTCCGCCCCCAAAGGTACCCCAAACAACCCAGCTTCTGGCCCCCAGGTCAATGCCAACAAGACTAAAGATATCACCCTGCGGCTGATTGGTACTGGGGTTTCACAGATTAATGAAATCCGCGATCGCGCTCAGGAAGACCTCGGCTTCAAGCTAGAAATGCGGGCACTCAGCACCGAAGAAAATAACCAAATCGCCATCACCCAGCCCAAGCAATACGACATTTTTGACGGTGAATACTTCAGCCTGCCGCTGGTCGCCCCCTCCGGCAACCTGCAGCCGGTTGAAGTCAGCAAAATCAAAGACTTTGACAAAATTGTCAGCTTCTTCATCACGGGCAAATTTGACGGTACGCCCGTCGAAACCTCTCAGGGAACAGCGCCTTATAAGGTCATGTATTTGACCGGGCCAGACTCAACTGAGTTTTCGCCGACTCCAACCGAATACGTCACGCTGATTCCCTTTCAGTACAACGCCGATACCCTGGGCTACCGCCCCGATTTAGTTAGCCGTCCGATTGAGAGCTGGGGAGAACTTTTTAACGAAGAGTTCAAGGGCAAAACCTCGATCTTAGACATTCCCTCTATTGGCATCATGGATGCAGCAATGGTGGCGGAATCCCTGGGTCTGATGACCTTTGCCGACAAAGGCAACATGACCAAAGCTGAAATTGATCAAATTACCGATATTCTCAAGCAGCAAAAGGCAGCAGGACAGTTCAGGGCTTTTTGGAAGACTTTTGATGAGTCAGTCAACCTCATGGCTTCCAGCGAAGTTGTTCTGCAATCTATGTGGTCGCCCGCAGTGACGGCGGTAAAATCCCAGGGAATTGAGTGTGTCTACGCGCCTCTGAAAGAAGGCTATCGCGGCTGGGGCGGCGGGGTGGGCCTGTCAAAAAATCTCTCTGGCATAGAGCTAGACGCGGCCTACGAATACCTTAACTGGATGCTAGAAGGCTGGGTGGGTGCTTTCTTGGGACGCCAGGGCTATTACAGCGCTGCACCTGAAAACTCTAAGAAATACATGTCAGAGGCAGAATGGGCCTTTTGGTATGAGGGCAAACCTGCAGCTGAAGACATGGTTGACCCGTTTGGCAAAACGCTCGAAAAAGCAGGTGCAGTCCGCGACGGTGGCTCTTTTGACGAGCGCTTTGGCAACATTGTCGTCTGGAACTCAACAATGGATGAGCAGGTTTACCTGGTGCAAAAGTGGAATGAGTTTATTGCTTCCTAGAAGCCTACTAGGGCAGGTTTGAGCCTGCCCTGATATTCTGGCTGCAAAAGTTCATACCTGCTCATGAAACTTTTATACAGAACACATCTGATCAATGATTGACTAGTTGTAGTAAGTGACGCAGCTCTAAAAAGGCTTTAATTTAAAACTTGTATTGCACTGGTAAAAGCAAGACAATGCCTGAGTTTCTCTGTATAAGTCTCAGGCGAGGTGATGCGTTTTTAGGCTGGCTGCATAAAATTGTAGAACGAGCTTTTTGAACACATACTAGATGTCACTAAGACGGGAATTGCCCTCGCAATTTAAGAACGTCTTAGAGGATGTTTCAAAGGTCTCTTGTGAGGTATTTATACTCTTCTAATCCCCCTTGTAAAAGGGGGGATTTCCGGGTGCTGAATGTGACAGCATATTCTTTCTCAAACAACCTCTTACGAGTCTAATACTTTTCTCTAGCTTTCAAAAGCTCAAAGATAGTGACTACTTCACATATAGAGAATATCTTTCGGCTTTGTCCTTTTTGATGCTGAGCATTGTGGAAATTTCTTATAGCAATATGGGGGTTAAGTGAGTTTTAGACGTGAACCGATACGGCAGACTCGTTGCTAGTCCTTAACTATAGCAAAATGGCTAAACAAAAGACCGTTACTACAAAGCACTTTTGTATTTCATTCTTTAATTCATGTCTTTACTAAAGCTTCAGGTTAGCCAAAATGGACTTAAATCCTATCAAAATTGGAATTATAGGCTGCGGCTATTGGGGCACCAAGCTAATAAAAAAATGCAGCGAACTTAAAACCGTACAGATAATAGCTCTATGCGATCGCGATCGCAATCGCCTTGCAGACTTTGGTAAACACTATAGTTCTGTCGTCTTAACAGATAATCCGCAAGAATTTTTAGCTGCTCCAACGGAAGCAGTGATTATCGCAACCCCTGCTTCTACTCACTACGCTTTGGCTAAAGCAGCTTTAAGAGCTGGCAAACATGCTCTGGTCGAAAAGCCTTTAACCTGTTGTTTGCACGAAGCTAAAGATCTAATTAGCCTAGCTCAAAAAAATTGCCTAGCCTTAAAAGCAAGCCATATATTCCACCACAATCCAGCGATCGCACTCATTCGAGAACTGGTCGGAGCCGAGAAAATTGGAAAAGTTCAGTATGTTGACTTAGTCCGAAGCAACTTAGGAAAATTTCGTTCAGATGTCAGTGCGCTATGGGACTTAGCCTATCACGATATCTCTATTCTCAACTATCTTTTACCCAAAAAACCACTCGCCATCAGCGCTCACGGGCAGAGCTATGTACAAAAAAATCTCACCTCCAGGATATTGTCAACCTTGCTGTTTACTTTCCTGAAAACATTTTTTCAACAATTAGAGTTAGCTGGATAGATCCTGTTAAAACGCGAAGCTTAATGATTGTCGGCAGTAAGAAAACGGTTTTATATAACTCTAAAGACGAAAGAATAATAAAAACTTACGATATAAACTACGAATCTTTGTCCTGTGATATCAATTCACTTAATACTCTAGATAGCTCTCAAAACTGTATTCTTCATTCAGTTGACTGGGTAGAACCAATGCAGGCCGAACTACAACATTTCTTAAACTGTGTTCGGAAAGGCAAGAGTGACGAAGCTAACCTTCAATCGGGCTTGGAAATTATTAGCCTGATCGAGATTGCTCAAAAGTCTTTATCAAGCAATGGCCTCAAACTAAACGTTGAAAATTTCTCTGCTAGCTTCACTAATAAATAAAGTTAACTGATTTTAGAAGTATTAAATACTGCCATTTGCCAGCAATTCTAACTTTGATTTTTTGAGAGTTTTCAAATGATATTTTTATCCACATAGCACTCTTCAGGGTGGCAAAACGATAATTCGACTGACGAAAGTTCCTCGCGTAGGTTGGGTGGAATAACGTAAAACCCAACGCCAACGACTGTTTTGCTGGGTTGCGCCAAAGCCTCACCTAGCCTACAGCAGAATCACAGGTTCAAGAGTTTTGTCCGTCAACTAGGGCAAAACGATAATTGACCTTTTCAGCTATTTCAACCGCGAGAACCATTCTCATACTGAGAACTGCCGACTATTTATGTACTGCTCTTTAGGAAATTTGCAATGACTATAGACTCAGACAAAATTGGCATTGTCGTCATTGGACGAAACGAAGGAGCTGTTTTAGATCAAACCCTAACGTCAGTGAAAGTTCAAAACTGCTCGGTTATCTATGTAGATTCAGGCTCAACTGACAACAGCATAGAGATAGCAAAAGCGCTGCAGGTTGATATTCTCTGTCTTGATGACGCAGTTCCGTTTACGGCTGCTCGTGCCTACAACGCCGGAGTTCAGTATTTGATGGACATCCATCCCGGTGTTGAATTTATTCAGTTTTTAGATGGTGATTGCGAACTGGTTGTCAACTGGTTGTCAACTGCCTATCAGGCAATCACTGCTGATCCTACAGTTGCAGCTGTGTGTGGTCGCCGCCGAGAGAAGCAGCGCGATCGCTCTGTCTATAATTTGCTTTGCGACATTGAGTGGGATACGCCAGTCGGGGAAGTGGGGGTTTGCGTTGATGCGCTGATGCGAACCGAGTTTCTCGCAAAGACAAAGGGTTTTAGAACTGATTTAATTGCAGGGGAAGAACCTGAACTTTGTTTTCGATTACGGCAAATAGGCGGTAGGGTCATCAGGTTAGACGCAGACTCTTCCGTACACGATGCAAAGATTTACCATTTTAGTCAATGGTGGAAGCGATCGCAGCGGGGAGGATATGCTTATGCGGAGCAGACATGGCTGCATCGTCATCAGTCTGGGTTCTACTGCCTGAAAGAGACTAGCGGCATTTGGATTTGGGGATTTGTCCTGCCAGTCCTATCGGTAGTTTTAGCGATCGCAATGCCGACTGTGGGATTTATTAGTACAGTAATTCTCTACCTGACTAAGATTTTTCAAATTGCTGCACGGACCGCCGCAGGAACAAATCTGGCTGCAAAAGAAGCTTCAATATATGCCTTCTTTTGTCTTTTAGGAAAGTTTCCTGAACTACAGGGACAATTGCAGTTCTGTCTCAATCAGCTTTTAGGTAAACGCCAAACCCTGATTGAGTATAAAGGGCCTGACATCAGCTTAGAGCAGCATTAGCCTGCCCTACCCCGCCAAGCTGATTGGAGGCTTGGCAGGGTGAGATTTCCGAACTTTTGGGGCGGTGTTTTAAGTGAATGAGCTTAGTACACTGGTACTTAAGTCAAGGGTTTTAGCCAATCGCACGAACGACTTTTGCGACTGGCGAACCTTACGTGGAGAAGGATTATGCCTGTTAAAAAGCCGCCGCAGCCGCCGCGATCGCGTCAAATCCTCAACATTGCTTTTCTGGTGTTGAGCGGTTTGCTAGTGATCAATTTACTGCTGCCAGGTGCATTTGCTAATCGCCCCTCTCGAATGCCTTACAGCATGTTTATTCATCAGGTTGAAGAGCATGAGGTCGTGAGAGCTTCGGTAGGGCAAGACGAGATTCGCTATCAGCTTAGAAACGAAGCGGGTGAACCCGGTGATGTTTACACCACGACGCCTATTTTTGATCTCAACCTGCCCCAGCGTCTAGAAGATAATGGGGTCGAGTTTGCGGCTCCACCGCGTCAAAATCAGTGGTTCGGCAATCTGCTGGGCTGGATTATTCCGCCGCTGATTTTTATCGGCGTCTGGCGCTTCTTTATTGCCAGAGGCGCAGGGGGGCCACAAGGAGCACTCTCTATCGGCAAGAGCCGCGCCAAAGCCTACGTCGAAGACGAAGCGACTAAAACCACTTTTGATGACGTAGCGGGTGTAGAAGAGGCCAAAACTGAGCTGGTCGAAATTGTCGATTTTCTCAAAACGCCAAAGCGCTTCACGCAGCTAGGGGCTAAAATTCCTAAGGGAGTTTTGCTGATTGGCCCGCCGGGAACCGGCAAAACGCTTTTGGCTAAAGCCGTGGCTGGAGAAGCAGGTGTTCCCTTTTTTAGCATTTCAGGTTCAGAGTTTGTAGAGCTGTTTGTGGGTGTTGGCTCTTCACGGGTTAGAGATTTGTTTGAGCAGGCCAAAAAGCAGGCCCCCTGTATTGTCTTTATTGACGAGCTAGATGCTATCGGCAAATCTCGTGCCACCAGCGGTATTTACGGCGGCAACGATGAGCGCGAGCAAACGCTCAACCAGCTCCTCACAGAAATGGATGGCTTTGCCGCCGGAGACGCCACCGTTATTGTGCTGGCAGCCACCAACCGACCGGAAACGCTTGACCCGGCCCTGTTGCGTCCGGGACGTTTCGATCGCCAGGTGCTAGTCGATCGGCCTGACCTCAGCGGGCGCGAGGCGATTCTCAAAATTCATTCACAGGACGTCAAGCTGTCGGAGAGCGTTGATTTGAGAGCGATCGCAACCCGTACCCCAGGGTTTGCCGGAGCTGATCTGGCTAATCTGGTCAATGAGGCCGCTCTGCTCGCCGCTCGTCGCAGCCACGCCGCCGTCCAGCAGGAAGATTTTGAGGAGGCGATCGAGCGGGTGGTGGCTGGACTGGAGAAAAAGAGCCGCGTCTTAAATGAGCAAGAGAAAAAGATTGTGGCCTATCACGAAGTTGGCCATGCCCTAGTCGGTACCGTCATGCCCGGCAGCGATCGCGTCGCCAAGATTTCGATTGTGCCGCGCGGCATGGCGGCTCTAGGCTATACCCTGCAGATTCCTACCGAAGATCGCTTCTTGCGCAACGAAGCGGAACTTAAAGGTCAGATTGCTACGCTGCTAGGGGGAAGAGCGGCTGAAGAAGTGATCTTTGACAGCATTACCACCGGGGCATCCAACGACCTGCAGCGGGCTACTGATTTAGCCGAGCAAATGGTGACTACCTACGGCATGAGCCAGGTGCTGGGGCCTTTAGCCTATCAGCGCAATCAGCCCAATAGCTTTTTAGAAAACGGCATGGCTAATCCGCGCCGTATGGTCAGCGAAGAGACGGCCAAGGCAATCGACATAGAAGTCAAAGACATTGTCGAAACGGCCCACCAGACAGCGCTCAATATCCTGGAGCAAAACCGCGAACTGCTAGAGCAGATAGCTCAGCTGCTCTTACAGCAAGAAGTGATCGAAGGCGAAACCCTGAAACAGTTCTTGAGCCAGGTCAATCTGCCTGCTCACAGTACTGAACTGAGTTCAGCTTATAGTTGAGAGTCGATCGCTGAGCCTGGGGCTAGAAGTTTTAGGCTCAAAGCTCAAGTCCTTTGAATAGGACTGTTGGAACCGCCTGGTCTGCTAAAGCAGACTGCTGATATGCGCCAGAGAGTTCACTCCTAGCGCTCTGGGCTATGCACCAGCCACAAGTCAGACTGAGAATTGCTGCTTCCTGCAAATAAATACTTGCAGGAAGTTTATTATTTGTTACTATTGTTAATCATAAAATCTATACATAGACAGATGTCTTATAGTTTTTTTAATTCTGCAGAGCCGATTTTACGTCGTAAGCAGCCTAATTTAGATGTTCAAGATCTTTGTGGACTCTGGCAGATTCATTGGAAGCTGGGCGATCGCACGCTTTTGTCTAACCTGTATACGCGCATCGATCAGGTTTTTGTGTTGTGGGGCTGGATTACCGCAATTATATTTGGGGTGGCGCAGTTTACGCAGGTAAGCTGGAGCGCTCAGGCGATCGCCTGGACCATGCTGACACTCTTGGGCACTGCCGCTATGACCTATCTGGCCTGGTACTGGGTCAAAGTAGAAGGCTTGCGCTGGCTAATTTACGGCTGGGCAGTGCTGATGCTGGGCGGCGTGCTGCTGACAGACTATGGCATTTTTGGCACCTGCGGCTGGATTTTGATCAATCTGTGTCCGCTCTGGCTGGGACTCACTGCCGCAGGCTATCTAATGATGGGCATGGGGATGGGATCGCGCACTTTTGTACTGGCGGCGCTGATTCACGGGCTGAGCATACCGGCGCTGTCAGCTATGCCTCACTGGCCGTTTTTGTTTACGGGTGGAGTGATGTCAGGCTGTCTGATGCTGCTCTCTGAGGTGCAGTGGGACATGCGATCGCCTGTTACCTCTCAGGTACTCTCTGCAGAAGAGCAAGCCTTCAACCAGGAGCAGCAGCGCCTACGCCAGCTATCGGCTTAAGTTTAATCAAGACACTAGCGATGCTAGTTCCGGCAGCTTACATATCCGGGCGATTAGCTGCAACAGCGGGTCGAGTTTGTATAGACGGAAACAGCGATTCCACGGCTGACTGACGAGCTTCTGGGGATCCACCAGCCGTCTGCCAGAGACTGTCATAGTAGAAAAAGGAAACGCCTGCGTAATCAGCCTGTCGCACAGCTTCCACCTGCTGCTGAATTAGCTGACTGGAGACGGAGGTATCTTTGAGGCCAGTCAAAATGCCGATTGCAGTCGGAATATGACTTCTGGCTCGCTGCATCAGCGGATCTTGCAGAGCAGCCCTAAAGCTGCTGAGGTTATCCCGGTAGACTTGGACAATGAGTTCTTCAATGTAGCCTGCCCGTTCCCAGCGGGGCCAGTCTTGCAAAAAATGAGTATAGGCAAACTGAGCCGGGTTGGGAGAAACAGAGACAACTGCCTGAGGTCGATAGGTTTTGACAACGCGAAAAACCCGCTCCATAAAAGCGGTAATTTTGTTAGCGCGCCACTGCATCCATTCAGCGTTGTAGGGGTTGCGCGGCGGCAAGCGACCCCCGTGCTCCTGCTGATAGAGCTGTTGAGTATAAGGATCATAGCCAAACTCAACGGGCAGACCGAGATGGTCGTCAAGCTGCAATCCGTCTACTGCGTAGTTCGCCATCAGTTCCGCAATAATATCTAACAAAAACTGCTGGGCTTGGGGATGAAACGGGTTTAGCCAAACCCGGCGGTGACGGCCTTCTTGGTAATATTGAGCCGCCGGTAGCGTGCCTTGACGCTGGGTCAGCCAGTCAGGATGACGGGCCGCTAGCTCTGAGTTAGCCGGAGTCATAAAGCTAAACTCAAACCAGGGAATAACGCTAATCTGGCGTTGATGAGCCAGCTCAACCAGCTCTAGCAACAGATCGCGATCGCCCTGAGCTGCTTCTAAAACTTCGTTGCGGCCTTCAGCCTCAAGATCAGGGTAGAGGCCCTGCTTATAGCCAATTTCACGAGTTGCCACAGCGCTGGGAAACAAAGTATACCCCCAGCTCCAAACCGTTGGATAAACCGTATTCAGATGAGCGGCTGCTATCTGATCAAGGGCAGGTTCTAGCGTCTGCTGCGAAAATAGCACCGAGCTATCAACATTTGTCAGCCAGACGCCTCGAATTTCCTGGTTTGGATAAGCTGTCGCTGCAAGGCCGGGTAGCCACAAAACACCATTGGCTAGGTCACTGCCCAAGACTGCCAGAAATGCCAAGAGTGTTAATAGCGCAGTTGTAAGTCTTTGCCGCAGATGCCTCATGCCCTTGTTGCGAACTCCACCGTAAACTTCATTCAAAACATTCAGGTCAAGCAGCCGCTAATCCTTAAAAACTGACAAAATACTTTGTAACCGTCCCAGGAAGCCAAAGAAATTTTAGGGAATGCAGGGTTAGAACTTCGCTAAATTGAGTGCGTGAGTGAAGAAATCGAGATTGCAGGAATTAATATCAAGTCCGCTTAATCAACCACACTTAGCACTGAAACGCCCTCCACCAGTGGAACTGGGTCAAGCCTGAGATAAAGTCGGTGAGGTTTAGCAGTTGTACACAGCGCTGCTCTACCTGTTCTAAG